>JAVLCA010000003.1:0-100212 GCA_031581025.1 Salibaculum sp.
CTTATGCTAACTGGTTGGATTAGTTCGGCTCTGGCCCTGTCAAGCGCTATCCTTTTTCAGTCGATGGTCCCCCGATGGACTAAAGACCCGAAGAAAGGCTACCCGAAAATGATGGATTGGCTTTATCCCATCGCAGTCATCTGCTTAGGCATTGCAGCTATAGCTTTCACGGCAAGTGTATGCCATATAATTCTATGGAGTAACACCGTTTCGATGTAATCGTCACCTGTTCAGCAACTCGAGATGGAAGTTGTCCTCATCAAGTGCCTTAGCAAGCTCGGTTTAGAGACTGCCGCACATTTTCTGTACCGCGCGCTGAAGCTGCCTTCGCAGAGTCACGACCAAAATACTGATCATGCAAAGCGCCCATGTTCATGGCGACGAAACCAGCGGCACTTACCTGCCTGGTACCGAGTGGGCGCCGAAGCCTTTTATGGCCACGAGCTTTACTGCATTTCAAATACATTCGAGTGTAGTTGTCGAATAGCACGCAGTCAATTTTTCAAAGCTGTATGGTAGCGTAAAATGTGAAGAGCTTCTCCTGCCTTCACACCCACTTGGCCATGGGCGGCAGGCTCATCAGCACGGCATTGGCGTCATGCCCCGTTTCAAGCCCGAACTTGGTGCCCCGATCATAAACCAGGTTGTATTCCGCATAGAGCCCGCGATGGACAAGCTGGGCGTCCTTGTCCGCCTCGGTCCAGGGCAGGTCGCGCCGGGCCTCGACGCAAGGCAGGAAGGCGGGCAGGAAGGCGCGGCCGATGTCCTGCGTCAGGGCGACATCGGCCTCCCAGTCCCCGGTGCAGTAGTCATCCATGAAGATGCCGCCGACCCCACGCGCCCGGCCACGGTGGGGTATGAAGAAATAATCATCCGCCCAGGCCTTCAGGCGGGGATAATGATCCGCGCCATGGGGATCGAGATGGGCCTGCTGCGTGGCGTGGAAATGCGCCGTGTCCTCGGCATATTCGATGCAGGGGTTCAGGTCCGACCCGCCGCCGAACCACCAGGCATGCGGTGTCCAGAACATCCGCGTGTTCATGTGCACCGCCGGGGTGTGCGGGTTTTGCATATGCGCCACCAGCGAAATGCCCGAGGCCCAGAACCGCGGATCGTCCCTCATCCCCGGCAGCCCCTTGCGCGCCATCATGGCCGCCTGCGCCTTCTCGCCCAGCGTGCCATGCACGGTCGAGACATTCACGCCGACCTTTTCGAACACGCGGCCCCCGCGCATCACCGACATCAGCCCGCCGCCGGCCTCCTCGCCCTCGGCGCCCTTGCGCCGGGTCTCGGTCACCTCGAAGCGGCCGGGGGCCGCCCCGGCGAATGGCCCGGTCTGCTGGGCCTCCTCCAGCGCCTCGAAGGCGGCGACGATCTCGTCGCGCAACTCCCGGAACCAGGCCGCGGCACGCGCCTTCTGCTCGGTCATGTCATCAGCGGCCATGGCGTTTCCCCTTGTTATTGCCTAGCGGCGGCCCTTAGCATCCTTTGGGCAGGGCGGCCAAGACCCGGACGTCGCGGCCGCGCGCGTCAGTCAACACCAAGGCATCGTCACATGAAACCCATCCTGTACCTTCTGCCGCTTGTCGTCCTGGCCGCCTGTGCGACGCCGCGCGAGGCCTGCATCAACGAGGCCCAGAGCAAGCTGCGCCTTCTCAACGCGCAGATCGCCACGGCCCAGGGCAACATCGACCGCGGCTATGCGCTGGCCGAGGTCCAGGACCTGCGCACCGTGACCCGGACCTGCACCGGCACCAACGAGGACGGAAGCACCTTCACCTTCCCCTGTCAGAAGACCCGGACCTACACGCGCGAGGAACCTGTCGCCATCAGCGTCGCCGAAGAGCGCGCCAAGCTGGCCGACCTGCGGCAGCGCCGCGACGCCGCGGCCGAGGCCGCCGAGGCACGCATCCGCCAATGCATAGCCCGTCACCCCGAGTGACCCGCCGATCAGTGCGCGGGCGCATCCACCGGATCGATCAGCGTCCGCCCGCCGTCCACGGTGATGATCTCGCCGGTGACAAAGCCCGCGGCGTCGGAGGCCAGGTATTGCACGGCGTCCGACACCTCGCCCGGGCCGGCGATCCGGCCCAGCGGCGTATGGCCGACGATCTCGTCACGGTAGGCCTCGTTGTCCTTGAGCGCGCCCTTGAGGCTGGCGCTCATGACCGACCCGAAGGCCACGGCGTTGACGCGGATCCGGTACGGGGCCAGAGCCACGGCCATGGACCGCGTCATCTGGTCCAGCGCGGCCGAGGATATGGAATAGCCCAGAAGCTCGGGATTGGCACGGCGCGATGCGATGGAACTGAGGTTGATGATCGACCCGGCCGGGCCGCTCTCCTGCCCCTTCGCCTGCTTGATCATCCGCTTCGAGATGGCCTGCGTCAGCCGCAGCGAGGTCATCAGGTTCTGCTGGAGTAACGCCTCGACGTTGTCCGCGGCCGGGTCGAGCGGGTCCGAGGTCATCATCTGACGCGAGGCGTTCACCAGGATATCGACCCGGTCGTAGGCGTCGATGGTCATTGATAGCAGGTTGGCGATGGACAGTTTCTCCCGCAGGTCACAGGCGAAGCTGCGATAGCGCGCCCCGTCGATGTCCGTCTTGCCCAGTTCCTGGTCCAGTCGGGTCTCGTCCATATCGGCAAAGACGACATTGGCCCCCTGGTCGACGAAATGCCGGCCCACGGCCAGGCCCACGCCATTGGCGGCGCCGGTGACGATGGCTGTCTTGCCCTCGATGGAAAAGCTCATGTCGGTCTCTCGCTTCCTGGCCCCGAGTCGCGGGTGCCACGCTAGGGGTTTTCATCGCCGCGGGCGAGTAGCCTGGATCAGCTTGAAGGCGCTATCGCCGCCGATCTCCTGCACCTGCGCGAACAACTCCCGCAGGCGGGCCTCGTAGGGCAGGTGCCGATTGGCGACAAGGTAAAGATTGCCAGCGGGCTTGAGGAGACGCGCCGCCGTGTCCAGGAACGCCCGGCCCAGCTCGGGCACGCCCTTGCGCGCAGTGTGAAAGGGCGGATTCGTGACCACCGCATCAAAGGGGGTATCCATGGTGAACCGGGTCGCGTCGGCCCAGTGGACCGTGGCGCGCGGGTCTGTGATATTTTCCGACAGGCACGCCAGCGCGAGCGCCTCGGCCTCGACCATGTCCAGTTGCGTCACGCCGGGGTGCCGCAGAACCGCCGCCGAGAGAAAGCCCCAGCCCGCCCCAAGATCGGCCACCCGCCCTGTCAGTGGCGGCACTGCCTCGGCCAGCAGGCGCGAGCCGGGATCGACCTTGCCCTCGGAGAACACGCCGGGCTGCGTGCGGAACCCCTCGACCCACTGGTCGGGGCTGTCCCGGTCAGGGGCGCCCTCGGGCGCGAACCAGAACAGCCTGCCGTGCGCCTTGCTCAGGCTGCCCGCCACCGGGACCAATCCCCGGCAGGCCTTGTACAGGCTGTCGACGCCGTCTGTCCGGGCGCCATCCACGATGACCAGATCGGTCGCCTCGTCCCGCGCCCGGGCCACCAGCCGCCACGCCAGCGCCTTGGAGCGTGGCACCACAACCATCACGGTGGGCACAGCGCCGGTGCCGGCCACCGCATACCCCTGCGTGCGCCAGGCATCGTGGTCAGGCTTGAAGCCGTGGTCGATCTCGACGCGTGCCGCATCAAGCGCCGACAGATCGTAGCCCGACGGCGGTCGCAGAACGCGAACCGGGCCGTCCGGCAGCACAGGCGTGCCACTTTCCAGCGCGAGGGACAGGCGGGGGCGAGCCATCCGTGAGGGAACGGGCGCCGGGCCCTATTCCTTCTCCATGGTGCATTGCAGGGGGTGCTGATGGCGCTGCGCGAGGTCCATGACCAACGCGACCTTGGTCTCGGCGATCTCATGACTGAAGACGCCGGCCACGGCGACCCCCTTCTGGTGGACGGTCAGCATGAGCTCCACCGCCTGGGCATGGGTCATGCCGAAGTAGCGTTCCAGAACATGCACAACGAATTCCATCGGCGTGTAATCGTCGTTCAGGATCAGCACCTTGTAGAGCGGCGGGCGCTCGGTCTTGGGGCGCGTGTCAACCTTGACGCCGATGTCACCGTCGTCATCCTGATCGTTGCCGGACATCATGTCGATATTTTGCAGCATGGTGATCCTGTATCCTGCGACGCACTTACCTTCGATGCCGTGAATATAACGTCCATGGATCGCGTGAAAAGGGGCACAGCCGCCGCGTCATGCCGACGGCAGGCGTGGATTTGGGGGGTGGGGGACGCGCGCGCCCAAGATATGCTGCGAACTGCATCAAGAGCACAATAAAAGTTCCTGAAAATAGGGTATTTTCCGAGCCCGCGGCCCGTGCTAAAGTAACCTTATAAAGAGGGGTAGTAAAATCCGCCCCCGTGAGGCAGACAAAGGGCAGTGACGTGAAACGTCGATTGAACACCCCCGGTGTGGCGGGGCTCTTCATCCTATCGCTGATGCTGCTGGCCGCCCTGGCCCCCGTCGACGGACGTGCAGCGCCCTATGCAGCAATGGTGATGGACGCACGCACCGGCGAGGTGCTGCATTCGCGCAATGCCGACACCCAGCTGCACCCGGCCTCGCTGACCAAGATGATGACGCTCTACATCGCCTTCCAGGCCGTGGAGCGCGACGAGATAGGGCTGGACGATCTGGTTGGGATCACACCGGCGGCCGCGCACGAGCCGCCCTCGAAACTGGGCCTGCGCGCGGGCCAGAAAATTCGGTTCCGCTACCTGATCCGTGCGGCGGCGGTTAAATCGGCCAATGACGCGGCCACCGCCATTGGCATCGCGCTGGAGGGGAGCGAGGCAGCCTTCGCCCGCCGCATGAACGCCACGGCCCGCGCGATGGGCATGACGCGCACCCGGTTCCTCAACGCCCACGGGCTGACCGAGGTCGGGCACATGTCCACGGCCCGCGACATGTCGATTCTGGGGCGGCACGTCATCTATGACTTTCCGCAGTATTACAATCTGTTCTCACGCATCACGGCCAATGCCCAGGTGCGCACCGTCTACCACACCAACCGCCGTTTCCTGCGCGCCTACCAGGGCGCAGACGGGATCAAGACAGGCTATACCCGCGCAGCCGGGTTCAACCTGACCGCCTCGGCCGAGCGCGGGCAGGAACGCATCATCGTGACGATGTTCGGCGGCTCGTCGACGACAGCGCGCAATGCGCGCGTTGCCGAACTCATGGACATGGGCTTTGCCCGCGCCCCCAGCCGCGCGCGCCTCGCCCGGCCCAGCCCGGCCCCGGCCTTTGCCGGCGGCGGCATGCGCAACACGCGGACCAACGGCCTGGTCAGCCGCTCGCTGCGCCCGCGCCTGCGGCCCGTCCCCGAGACCGCACCGGCCGAGGTCTTGCTGGCCGACGCGGCTGTGATCGAGCAAGCGGTGGCCGAGGTGCTCAAAACCGCCAGCGGCAGCGCGCCCGCGGCCGCGCCCGCCCCCCCGGCCCGCCCGGGCGATCCGGTTCTGGCCGCCGTAGAAACAGAGCTGACCACCCCCTCGGACCCCGAGGTCGTCACGCGCGTCTCGACCTCGGGCGGGCGACACTGGGGCGTGAACATCGGTCGCTTCGGGACACGCTACGAGGCCGAACGGGTTCTGCTGCGCGTGGCGCTCAACGAGATGAGCACGCTCGACGGGGCGCTGCGCCGCGTACGGCAAAGCCCGCGCGGCTTCGACGCCAATTTCATGGGATTGACCCGCGACGGTGCGGAACTGGCCTGCAGCCGGCTTCAGGCGCGGGGCACCTCGTGCTTCATGATCGGGCCGTCCTGAACCCTGCCATGCCCCAGCTCGCCGTCCAGCCACCCGCCGCACCCGTCTTTGCCACCGACCAGCCCGGCACGGGTGTCCGACTGCACCGCGTCCTTTGTGTCGGCCGCAACTATGCCGACCATGCCCGCGAGATGGGCAACGATCCGGACCGCGAACCGCCGTTCTTCTTTCTCAAGCCGGCCAGCGCCGTCGTGTCCTCGGGCAAAACCATCCCCTATCCGCCCGCCACGCAGGACCTGCACCACGAGGCCGAACTGGCTGTGCTGATCGGCACGGGCGGGGCGGATATCTCACCCGATGACGCGTTGACCCATGTCTGGGGCCAGGCCGCGGCGAACGATCTGACCCGCCGCGACCTGCAAGCGCAGGCGAAACAGATGCGCAGGCCCTGGGACATGGCCAAGGGCTTTGACAATTCGGCCGTTCTGGGCACCGTTCACAAGGGCGCGGCACTTGACGGCGACAGATTCATCCGCTGCCGCGTCGATGGCGCCTTGCGGCAAGATGCCCCGCTGTCCGCCATGATCTGGCCGGTCGAAGAGATCATCGCCCATCTGTCGCGCCTGCTGACGCTTCAGCCCGGCGACCTGATCCTGACCGGAACGCCCGCCGGGGTCGGCCCCATCGCGCGCGGTGAGACCTGCACGGTGGAGATCGACGGTTTGGAGGCGACAACAGTCACGTTGGACTGAAGCCGGACCAAAGTTCTGGAATTTTGGTCCTAGCCCAGCGCGGCGGCCATCAATTCGCGGGTATAGTCCGTCTCTGGCGCATCAAAGACCCGGTCCACCGGCCCGGCCTCGACCACATCGCCCTGCTTCATGACCATGATCTTGTGTGACAGCGCCCGCACCACCTTGAGGTCGTGCGAGATGAACAGGTAGGCGAGCTGATACTTGCGCTGCAACTCGCGCAGCAGGTCCACAATCTGGACCTGCACGGTCATGTCCAGCGCGCTGGTGGGCTCATCCAGCACCAGTAGACGCGGCCGCAGGATCATGGCGCGGGCGATGGCGACGCGCTGGCGCTGGCCACCCGAGAACTCGTGCGGATAGCGGTCCATCGTTGCCGGGTCGAGGCCCACCTCGGCCATGATCTCGGCCACCATGGCCCGCTGTTCGCTTTCGCTGTGGACGCCATGAATACTCAGACCCTCGGCGATGATCTGTTCCACGGTCATACGGGGCGAGAGGCTGCCGTAGGGGTCCTGAAAGACGATCTGCATCTCGCCGCGCAGGGGGCGCATCTGTTTTTCGCGGAAGTGCTGGATCTCGCGGCCCTGGAACAGGATGCGCCCCTTCGAGCCAAGCAGTTTCATCATGGCCAGCGCCAGCGTGGTCTTGCCCGAGCCGCTTTCACCGACCACGCCCAGCGTTTCCCCGGCGCGCACGGTGAAGGTGGCGTCATTGACCGCCTTGACGTGGCCCACCGTCCGCTTGAGCAGCCCGGCCTGGATCGGGAACCAGATCCTGAGGTTCTCGGCCTCGGCCACCACTGGCGCATCCGCGGGCACCGGGGTCGGGTCGCCGGTACTTTCCGCGGCCAGCAGCATCCGGGTATAGGGGTGCTGCGGGGTCTGGAAAATGGTCTCGGTCGCCCCCTGCTCGACGATTGCCCCGTCCTTCATCACGCAGACCCGGTCGGCGATCTTGCGCACGATGCCGAGGTCATGGGTGATGAACAGCATCGACATGTTCATGTCCTGCTTGAGCCGGTCCAGCAATTCCAGGATCTGCGCCTGGATGGTCACGTCCAGCGCTGTCGTCGGCTCGTCCGCGATCAGCAGGTCGGGCCCGTTGGCCAGGGCCATGGCGATCATCACGCGCTGGCGCTGGCCGCCCGACAGCTGGTGCGGATAGGCTGTCAGGCGCTTCTCGGCGTCACGGATTCCAACCCGTTCCAGCAGGTCGACGATCTGCGCACGCAGGGCCGCGCCGCGCAGGCCCTGGTGCAGCTCGATCGATTCGCGCAGCTGCTTTTCGATGGTGTGAAGCGGGTTGAGGCTGGTCATCGGCTCTTGGAAGATGAAACTGATGTCGTTGCCGCGCACCCGGCGCAGCTTGGCCTCGTTTGCATCGACCAGTTCCTCGCCCTCGTAGTGGACAGACCCTGCGATATGCGCGCTGTCCCCCAGCAGCCGCACCGTGGACAGCGCGGTGACAGACTTGCCCGAGCCGCTTTCGCCCACCAGCGCCACGGTCTCGCCGTCGCCCACCTTGAAGCTGACGCCACGCACCGCTTGGGTCGTCGCGCCGTCCTGGCGGAAGCTGACCGACAGGTCCTGCACCTCGAGGATCGTCTTCATGAGAAGGTCTTTCTGGGGTCGAAGGCGTCACGCACCCCCTCGAAGATGAACACCAGCAGCGACAGCATGATCGCGAAGGTGAAGAACGCGGTGAAGCCCAGCCAGGGCGCCTGCAGGTTCTGTTTCGCCTGCAGGGTCAGCTCGCCCAGCGAGGGCGCCGAAGACGGCAGGCCGAAGCCCAGGAAATCCAGCGAGGCCAGCGTGGCGATGGTGCCGGTGATGATAAACGGCAGCAGGGTCAGCGTGGCGACCATGGCATTGGGCAGCATGTGGCGGAACATTATGGTGCGGTTGGACACGCCCAGCGCCCGCGCCGCACGGACATATTCGAAATTCCGCGCCCGCAGGAATTCCGCGCGCACCACACCCACCAGCGCGGGCCAGCCGAAGAGCACCGTCAGGAAGACCAGCAACCAGAAACTTCGCCCCAGGATCGCGAAAAGGATGATGATGACATAGAGCGAGGGCGTCGAGGACCAGATTTCCAGGATGCGCTGAAAGATCAGGTCGATCCAGCCGCCGAAGAAGCCCTGGATCGCGCCCGCCACGATCCCGATGACCGAGGACAGCGTGGTCACGATCAGGGTGAAGAGGATCGACAGCCGAAAGCCGTGGATCACCCGCGCCAGCACGTCGCGCTTGGTGTCGTCGGTGCCCAGCAGGTTGTTGCTGTCGGGTGGCGAGGGCGCAACGCCGGGCACGTCCACGATGGTATCAAAGGAATAGGGGATGGGCGGCCAGAGCAGCCAGCCCTTCTGGAAGTCGGGGTCCTCAATCGTGCCCGCCTCGGCGGCGGCGACCATCTGCTCGGGCTCGTAGAAGCAATCCTCCAACCCGCCGGTGATGATCAGGCATTTGACCTCGACATCGCGATAGGAGGCCTCGGTGGGGAAATCGCCGCCGAAGTCGCGTTCCGAATAAAAGGTGAAAACGGGCATGCGCAGCTCGCCGCGGTAGTTCACCGCGATCGGCTTGTCGTTGGCCAGGAACTCGGCAAAGAGGCTGAGCCCGAACAGCACCAGGAATATCCACAACGACCAGTAGGCCCGGCGGTTGCGGGTGAAATTGCGCCAGCGCCGCTTGTTGAGCGGCGAGGGCTCGAACCACTTCCGCCGCGGCACGCGCAGGTAGTCGGGCCCGGCATCCTCCGGGCTGTGATCTGGGGCAGGCTCGGCCATCTAGTCGCGCCTCTCGAAGTCGATCCGCGGGTCGATCAGGACATAGGTCAGGTCGGTGATGATGCCCACGATCAGCCCCAGCAGCGAGAAGGTGAACAGCGTGCCGAACATCACCGGGTAATCGCGCGCCAGCGTCGCCTCGAAGCCCAGCCGCCCCAACCCGTCGAGCGAGAACAGCGTCTCGATGATCAGGCTCCCACCGAAGAACACCCCGATGAACATCGCCGGAAAGCCCGAGATCACGATCAGCATCGCGTTGCGGAAGACATGGCCGTAAAGCACCCGGCGCTCCGAGACGCCCTTGGCCTTGGCGGTGATGACGTAGTGCTTCTTTATCTCCTCGAGGAACGAATTCTTGGTCAGCAGGGTCATCGTGGCAAAGGCCCCGATGGTCAGCGCCAGCACCGGCAGCACGATGTGGTGCAGATAGTCCAGCGCCTTGCCGGTGGCGGACAGGTCTTCGAAGTTGCTGCTGGTCAGGCCCCGCAACGGGAAAATCCGGTGGCAGGTGGGGTTCAGGTTGCGCAACTCGGGAAACCGCTCGGCCAGCCAGGGGATCTGAAAACAGTTGTTCGAGGCGAACAGCACGATCAGAAGGATCGCGAAAAGAAAGCCCGGGATCGCATAACCGACGATGATCGCCGCGCTGGTCCATGTGTCGAAGGACGAGCCGTCGCGCACCGCCTTGCGGATGCCCAGCGGGATAGAGACCAGGTAGGCGATCAGCGTGGACCAAAGTCCCAGCGTGATCGAGACCGGCAACTTCTCGGCCACCAGTTCCAGCACGCCTACCGAGCGGAAGTAACTATCGCCGAAGTCGAAGCGCATGTAGTCCCACATCATCAGGAAGAACCGCTCGATCGTGGGCACCGGAACCGCCTGGCAGCCCTCGGCGCGCAGGCTGGGTTCGCCGGTGAAACCGTCCTCGCAAACAACCCGGGCAAAGTTGAACTCGACCTGAAGCTCATCGAGGAATTCCTGTGGCAGCCCCTGCGCCCCGGAATAGCTGCTGTCGCCGCTCTCGGTCGTCTCGGTTCCGCCACCAGAGATCGTCTCGAAGACGTCGCCCGAGCCTTCCATCTGGGCGATGATCTGCTCGATCGGGCCGCCCGGCACGAACTGCACCAGCGAAAAATTGATGATCATGATCCCCAGCAGCGTGGGAATCACAAGCATCAAGCGTCTCAGGATATAGGCGCCCATGTGGCCTGCCTGCCCTTACCTTGTTCTAAAAGGCGCCCGCTTCGCGCAGGTCTTCTGCCCGGTCCGCGTCATACCACCAGAGGGACAATTCGCCCAGCGCGAAAGGCGGCATGTTCTCGGGATGGCGATACATATCGTAATAGGCCACCGTATGGACGTCCTTGAACCACTGCGGCACCCAGAATCCGTAGGCGCGCAGCGCCCGGTCCAGGGCATGGGTGGCCGTCGTCATCTCGTCCAGGGTCTCGGCGTCGATCACATGGTCGACTAGCCTGTCGATGGCCGGGTCACGCAACCGCATGAGGTTGCGCGAACTGTCGTCAGCGGTGGAACTGTGGAACCACTGCTTGAGGGAGGTCCCCGGCTCGAAACCCTGCGTCAGCGTGTGATTGACCAGATCGAAGTCGCCAGAACGCCGCCGCTCGACGTACTGGGCGTTATCAACCCGCTCGAGCTCGGCGTCGATGCCGAGCCGCGAGAGGTTCTCGACATAGGGGTTCACGATCCGGTCGAAGGCCGGAGAGAACTGGAGGATCGTCAGCGACAGCGTCTGCCCATCCTTGCGGCGGACGCCGTCACCCCCCACGGTCCAGCCGGCGGCATCCAGCAGGTCGGATGCGCGGCGCAGGTTGCCCCGGTCGGTCGAGCGTTCGGGGCGGGACTCCGGCGGGGTCTGTGCCGGTTCGGTCAGGATGGCGGGGTCCAGCAGCCCCTCGTCCACCAGCGGTTGCAGCAGGGCCTGCTCCGCTGCCGAGGGCGTGCCGCGTGCCTGCAACTCGGTGTTTTGCCAGAACGACTCGACCCGTTCGTAGAGGTCGTAGAACAGGGTTTCGTTGGACCATTCGAAGTTGAACGCCAGCCGCACCGCCTCGCGCACACGCGCGTCTTGCCATTCCGGCCGGTCGAGGTTGAACACGAAGGCCTGCGCGGCCCCGATGCTGCCATCGGGCAGTTCCTTCTTGACCATCCAGCCGTTGTCGAGGGCGGGGAAGCCATAGCCGCTTGCCCAGGTCTTGGAGGAATTCTCGTTGCGGAAGGTGTACGCACCCACCTTGAAGGCCTCGAAGGCGGTGGCGCTGTCGGCGAAATACTCGACACGGATGGTATCGAAATTGTTCTGGCCCACGTTCATCGGATGATCGGCGCCCCAGTGGTCGGGGTTACGGGCATAGATCAGGTTCTCGTTGGTCTCGTAGCTGTCGAGAACATAGGGCCCGGTGCCCAGGAAGGGCGTGTCGGTACTCTCGTCGATGCGCGCGCCGGTCTCTTCGAACCAGGATTTCGAGAAGACGGTCGTGCCGCCGGCAAAACCGATCACATCACGGCGCGGGGCGTCGTCGGTGAAGGTGAACCGGATGCGGTGCTCGTCCAGCACCTCGACCTGCTCGACAAAGCCCTCGACCACCGTTCGGTATTCGGCGATGCCCTGTTCCATGAACAGCTCGAAAGTGAAGGCCACGTCCTCGGCCGTCAGCGGGCGGCCATCGGAAAATGTCACGTCGTCGCGCAGGTTGAAGATCACCCAGTCGCGGCTTTCGGGATATTCCAGCGTTTCGCAGAGATAGCAGTAGAGGCCATAGGGATCGTCCGCCGTGGACACCAGCAGGCTTTCATACATGACCTCGGTCAGGGCAGCGGCCACCCCCTCGCGGGTGTAGCGATTGAAGCTGTCAAAGGTGCCCTGCCGCCACTGGCTGATCTCGCCACCCTTTGGGGCGTCCGGGTTCACATAGTCCAGGTGCGCCATCTCGGCGGGATACTTGAGATCGCCGAAGTTGGTATAGCCGTGGCTGACCGTGACCTCTTCATGGCCCGCAGCCCGGGCCCCGACCGCACCGCCCAGCACCAAGAGCCCCGCGGCCACCCAGATTCGCCAGTCTGGCACGGGGGCACCGCAGGCCTGTGCGCGAGCGGTCGGGCAGTGGTTGGTGTATCTGCGCATGGTCGATCCTCCGGCATCCTTCGGGCGTGAGGGTAAGGCTAAAGGCACATCGGTCCAGCCTTCAAGCTGAGAATGCGTGATCGCGCCGGAATGCAGCGGGCGGAGGGGGCAGCGCACAAGATGGGCCGCCCCGCGGGCGGCCCCTTGACGATCGGTCGGCAATCACTCGCCGATGGTGTCCAGATAGGCGATCAGGTTCGCGCGATCCTCGATCCGACGCATCCCGGCGTAGGACATCGCGGTGCCGGGTGCCCAATCGCTCGGGTTCTCGAGAAACCCGTTCAGATTCTCGGGGGTCCAGACATCGGCCTGCTCGGTCAGGCTGCCCGAATAGTTGAAGCCCTCGACCGAGGCCACGTCGCGGCCGACGACATCATACAGCGTCGGGCCGGTCATGTTCTGACCCTCCTCCAGCGCGTGGCAGGCCTGACAGGCGCGCCATTGCGATTCCCCGGCCGACGCGTCGGCACTGGCGAAAACCTCGGAGAAGTCCGGGCCTTCCTCCTCGACCGCCTCTTCGTCGGCGCTGTCGCTCTCGGCAACTTCGATCGAATAGGCCTGGGCCTGCTCGCCATGTCCGCCGCCGACATGATAGATCGTTTCCGCCGCCCAAGTGCCAAGCAAGAACACCAGGAGCGTGCCGCAGAAGCCGCCCAGGATCTTGGTCATCGTCATTGTGTCGAACATGTCGCGTTCCATCCGGTTCCTGATTCAGACGTCATCTATCCGCTTCCACCTGCATTATTCAAGGTGTAGCAGCGCGACGAAACGCCCAAGACACGATCCGACAGGGGAAAAGGACCGCGTATGACCCAGCGTATCGCCTTTCAGGGGGAACCCGGTGCCTACGGCCACCAGGCCTGCAAGGAGGCCCGCCCGAACCTTGATCCCCTCCCCTGTCCCACCTTCGAGGCGGCCATCGAGGCGGTGCGCAAGGGCGAGGCCGACCTCGGCATGATCGCCGTCGAGAACTCGATCTACGGGCGCGTCGGCGACGTGCACCATCTTCTGCCCGGCAGTGGGCTGCACATCGTGGATGAGTGCTTCATCCGGGTGCACATCAATCTGCTCGGCCTGCCCGGTACGCAGCTGCCCGACATCCGCACCGCGCTGGGGCACGTGGTCATCCTGCCGCAATGCGCGGCGTTCCTGCGCGCGTACGCGATCGAGACCCGCGTCAGCCCCGACAACGCGCGCGCCGCGCGCGACGTGGCCCAGGGCACGGACCCGAGCACTGGCGCGCTGGCCTCGGAACTGGCGGCCGACATCTACGGGCTGGACGTGGTGGCCCGCCATATCGAGGACCACGCGCGCAATACCACGCGCTTCGTGATCATGGCTCGCGATGCGGATTTCAAGCGGCGTGGCGAGCACGGCATGATGACCAGCTTCATCTTCCGCGTCCGCAACATCCCGGCGGCGCTCTACAAGGCAATGGGCGGCTTCGCGACGAACGGCGTCAACATGACCAAGCTGGAAAGCTACATGGTGGGTGGCGATTTCCATGCCACCCAGTTCTACGCCGAGATCGAGGGCCACCCCGACGACCGAAACGTCCAACTGGCCATGGAAGAGCTAGACTATTTCACCGACCACATCAAGCTGATGGGCGTCTACCCGGCCGCCCCGAGGCGCCACGAACGCGCCTGAGCGCACCCACCCCGATCAGACCCGCGCGCGGTGGCGCGCCGCGACATCCTCGGCATAGGTGGCGACCGCCGTCCGGAGACGGCGCTCGATCCGGCCGCTGCCCAGGCGCAGGGACTGCGCCAGAAGCTTGGCCGCGATCGAAATGGGCCGGCTCTCGATCGTGATGGCCAGCCGGGTCCGGCCCGGCGACAGCGCAACCAGGTCGACTCGGCACTGGCCGTTGATATTGGGCGAGGTGAACCCGACGGTCAGCCCCAGCCCGGGATCCAGGCGATCGAGTTCGGACACGACCCGCCGGTTCTTGCCACACAGGCGAAAGCGCACCTCCCACCGGGCACCGATCTCGGGGGGCACCGGCCCTTCCAGCAGGCTGACGTCGCCGCCACGCCGCATGACGAGGCGCTCGAGGGCCGCGAAATCCGTTATCTCCGCGAAAACATGCTCGACCGGGGCCTCGATATCCTCGCGCGCTTTCAGTTCCATGGACAACCCCCGTTGCAATCATGCCCGCCCGGACCGACACGTCACCAATTTCCGCAGTATGTCCCTCAATCGAGGCGATCCGCAAGCCAGTTGGACAGAAGGAACTGCGCGATGGCCCCCTTGCGGGCAGGCATCAGGCCCGGCACCTCACCGGCAAAGGCGGCGGCCAGCTCCTCGCGCGGGACCCATCGGGCCGCCGCCAGCTCGGTCGGGTCGAGGGTGATCGCGTCGCTCTCGGCCACGCCGTGACACCCGATCATCAGCGAGCCGGGAAAGGCCCAGGGCTGGCTGGCCAGGTAATCTACTTGGCCGACGCGGATACCGGTTTCCTCGGCAACCTCGCGGCGCACGGCCGCCTCGATGGTCTCACCCGGCTCCATGAAACCGGCCAGACAGGAAAACATGTCCTCGGGCCAACCGAGACCTCGGCCAAGCAGCACCTGGTTGCCCCGCGTCACCAGCATGATGACCACAGGGTCGGTCCGGGGAAAGTGCGGCGCCTCGCAATCAGGGCAGACCCGCTGCCATCCGGCCTGCGCCACGACGCTCGGCGCGCCGCAACGGGCGCAGAACCGATGTGACCGGTGCCAAGACAGCAGCCCCCGCCCCATCGCGGCAAGCTCGGCGTCGCGGGCGTTCAAGCGTGTCATGCAAAGCTTGAGGTCGGCAAAGCCCTCGGCCCCGGGGATCAGCGGATGCCGCTGCACCGTCATGTCGAAAAAACTGCCGTCAGGCAGCGCCTCGCCGTCGCGTGTCGGGTCCCAGTCCGAAACATCGGCACAGAACACGGGACCGTCGGCATCGCGCCCGAGGAACAGCGCCGCCCCGGCCACCCCCCGCAGCAAGGAGTGATCCGCCGCCAACCGCGCCAGCGCACCGCCTTCGATCAGCATCTTGCCGCGCCATGCCAGCATGAAACGGGCCTCTGGGGCATGACGCATCGCTTCGATCGCCGCATCATCGCCGCGCAGATGCGCCGCCCGGTCCAAGCCCGAGCCTCCGAATGTCACCGTTTCTGCCTGTCTCATACGGAGTCGATGCCACGTCACGCGAAATTGTTCAATTCCCGCAAGGGGGTTGTACTGACCGAAGATCGCCCCAAGGTTGTATGGTGCGCCGCGGAAAGTGGACTGTTTGGACCTGCCCGCCACGATACCCCTGTCCGCCGACCAGGTCCGGCTCCGGATCCTGGCCACGAGTGACATCCATGCGCACCTGGTGCCCTACGATTACTACCGCGACTGCCCGGGCGACCAGGCAGGGCTGGCGGGCCTGGCCACGCTGATACGGCAGGCTCGATCCGCGGATATACCCGCGCTGCTTGTCGACAACGGAGACTTCCTCCAGGGCACGCCGCTGGCCGAGGTCGTGCATGCCGATTTCAACCGCAACGCCGACAGTCCCAATGCCATCGTCGCGGCCATGAACGCGCTGGGCTACGACGCCTCCAGCCTGGGCAACCACGAATTCGACTGTGGCCTCGCCTATATCGAGGCGGCCCGGGCCCAGGCCCGGTTTCCGATGCTGGCGGCCAATGCCGGGCGGGTGACGGACGATGGACGCGACTGGCCCCTTACGGCGCGCGGGCGGATCGTCACCCGGCGATTGCAGATGCGCGGTGGCACCGCGCTGGATTTCCGCATCGGCCTGATCGGACTAACCCCCGCCCAGCCGCAGCAACGGGGTGCAACACAGCCGGGCGGGGCGCTGGTCACGACCGACATGGTCGCGACCGCCACGGCCGAGGCACCGCGCCTGCGCGCGGCCGGCGCGGACATCGTCATCGCCCTGGCCCATACCGGGATCGAGACCGGGGGCACGTCCCGGACCACGGAAAACGTGGGCGCCGCCCTAGCCGGGATCGAGGGAATAGACCTGCTGGTGCTCGGCCACAGCCACATGCCCTTTCCCCACCCGCGCCACCCGTCCGGACCGGGCCTCGACCCTTGCGAAGGCACCCTGCACGGCAAGCCAGCCGTCAACCCCGGGGCCGGCGGCACCCACCTCGGGCTGGTCGATCTGGCCCTGACTCCGCGCGGCGATGGCTGGGCCATCGCGCGCCACGACACGCGGCTGCTGCCGGTTTCCGAGACGCTGGCCCGACAGGGCCTGTCGCCCTGCCCCGAGATGACCGCGCTGCTTGCCCGATCCACGCCCGGACGCTGACCCATGCCCGCCGCCCCATCGGGTACACCCGACAGCCCATCACCACGCATTTCAGCCGGGTCCGCCCCGATGCTGCCGTCCAGATCGTCAATGCAGCGCAACGGCACCTTGTCGAAGCGGCGCTGGCGGGCACCGAGGCCGCCGGGCTGCCGGTGCTTTCGGCGGCGGCGCCTTTCAAATCCGGCTCGCGCAGTGGAACAGGGCATTTTGTCGACATCCCCCCGGGGCCGCTGGCCCTGCGGCATGCGACCGATATCTATCCTTTTCCCAACACCATTTGCGCCATCGAGATCACCGGGCGGCAATTACGCGCATGGCTGGAACGCTCTGCCGCGACCTTTGCCCGGATATCACCGGGGCAGGACCGCCAGCCGCTGCTCGACCCGCGCTCTCCCGGCTATCTCTTCGACGTGCTCGACGGGGTGAACTACCGCTTCGACCTGACCGTCCCGCCGCAGTTCGACCCGCACGGCGCGGTCCTGTCGCCCGGGGCCGGGCGGGTGCGTGACCTGCGCCACAGGGGCCAGCCCGTGGTCGAGGATCAGCGTTTCGTTCTGGCGACCAGCTCCTACCGCATGGGCGGTGGCGGGCATTTCGACGTCACTGCCACAGCACCGCTGCTGTTCGAAAGCACCGGCACGGCGAGCGAGGCCATCGCCGCTTATTTTGCGGCCAACGACCCACTGGATTTCGAGATTGTCGAAAACTGGGGATTTCGCCCGGTCGCGGGGGCCACCGCCACGTTCACCACAGCGCCCGGTGCCGCGGCCAGCCTGCCCCTGGCGGGCATCCGCGCCCTCGGGCCGGACAGGCAGGGGCGGCTGATCTGCGAGATTGACCTGGACGCCGCAGCCCCTTGAAAGACCCGGACCAGGCGCGTATATCCCGCCGTGAGAGGTTGGCGCGGGCAAGCGCCTCGCCAACCCGGTCAGGTCCGGAAGGAAGCAGCCGTAACGAGCCCCGCTTGGGTCGTTGTCCAGCCTCTCACCCCCCGCGAAATCGCGGATCGGGCAGCTCAGATCGCAAGGCCATCTCCGGTGTCCCGCCCGATAGCAACAGGTCCCTTTTGCCCAAGACCAGGGAGGATGTTGATGACAAGTCCGATCCTCTGCGCGGGGCGATCCTGAGCTTTCCGTCTTGTGCCCGTTGCGACCGCCCAACAGGCGGCGCGATGCGGCGGCCGAGCCACGGCAGGCCCTTGCCGTGACAGATCATTCCCTCAAGTCCCTCGGCTGGTCGCAACATTTCACCGACCAAATGCCCGCAGGCAGCACCGGCTCGCCCGTGCGCCTGAGTGCCGTCCACCGCACCCGGCTTGACGGCTTGTCCCCGCACGGCGGCGTCACGCTGACGCCCACCGTGCGGACCGGCGAATACGTCGTCGGCGACTGGGTTCTGGCCGAGGGCGGCACCGCCTCGGCCCCGCTGGACCGCACAAGCGAGATCACGCGCCGCGCCGCTGGCCATGATGCGCGCCCGCAGCTGATCGCCGCCAACGTCGATACCCTGGGGATCGTCACAAGCTGCAACGCGGATTTCAACATCGCGCGGCTGGAACGCTATCTCGCGCTGGCGGGCATGGCCGGATGTCAGCCGCTGCTGGTGCTGACCAAGGCCGACACGGTCGAGGATTCCGAGGACTTCGCACGGCAGGCGCAGGTGCTCTCGTCCGCCTTGCCGGTGCTGACCCTGAACGCGAGGGACGCCGACGCGGCTGCACGGCTCGCCCCCTGGTGTTGCGACGGGCAGACACTGGCATTGATCGGGTCCTCGGGGGTCGGCAAGACCACGCTCCAGAATCACCTGACCGGCACCAGCGAGGCGACCCGCGACATTCGCGACGACGATGCCCGGGGGCGTCATACCACCACCAACCGCGCCCTGCGTCCGACCCTGCAGGGCGGCTGGCTGATCGACACGCCGGGGATGCGCGAATTGCGCCTGCTGGAGGCCGAGACGGGCATCGAAGAGGTCTTCTCGGACATCCTCGACCTTGCGGCGGGCTGCAAGTTCCGCAATTGCGCCCATGGCAACGAACCGGGCTGCGCCGTGCGCGCGGCCGTCACCGAAGGGTCGCTCGATCCTGCCCGCCTCGCCCGCTGGCGCAAACTGGCCTCGGAAAACCGCCAAAACAGCGAAACCATGGCGCAGTCCCGCGCCCGCGGGCTGACCAAGGCCCATCGCGCGGGCAAGGCACGGGCGCGTCTCAAGCGCGGGGAAGACTAGCGCGCGCCGGACCCGGTATCGTTTGAAGACTGAATTGCCGCGGTGGACCTCGCCCCCGGCCCCGCTTACCCTGCGATGACCGTCCGAATCCCAAGGCCACCATGACCGACCAGCCCAGCTACCAAGTGCTTGCCCGCAAATACCGTCCCGAGACCTTTGCCGATCTCGTAGGGCAGGACGCCATGGTGCGTACGCTCAAGAACGCCTTCGCCACCGACCGCATCGCCCAGGCCTTCCTGATGACCGGCATCCGCGGCACCGGCAAGACGACCACGGCCCGGATCATCGCCAAGGGCATGAACTGCACGGGCACGGATGGCGGGGGCGGCCCGACGACCGACCCGTGCGGGCAATGCGAACACTGCGTGGCCATCATGGAGGGCCGCCATGTGGATGTCATGGAGATGGACGCGGCCTCGCGCACCGGTGTCGGCGACATCCGCGAAATCATCGAGAGCGTACATTACAGGGCGGCCTCGGCGCGCTACAAAATCTACATCATCGACGAGGTGCACATGCTGTCCACCTCGGCCTTCAACGCGCTGCTCAAGACGCTGGAGGAACCCCCCGCGCACGTGAAGTTCATCTTCGCCACCACCGAGGTGCGCAAGGTGCCGGTCACGGTGCTGTCGCGCTGCCAGCGCTTCGACCTGCGCCGGATCGAACCCGAGGACCAGATCGCCATGCTGCGCCGCATCGCCGACCTCGAGGGCGCGCAGATCACCGATGACGCGCTGGCGCTGATCACCCGGGCGGCCGAAGGATCGGCCCGCGACGCGACCTCGCTTCTGGACCAGGCGATTTCCCATGGCGCGGGCGAGACCGGCGCCGACCAGGTGCGCGCCATGCTGGGGCTGGCCGACCGGGGCCGGGTGCTCGACCTGTTCGACATGATCCTGAAGGGCGAGGCCGCCGGGGCGCTGACCGAGCTGTCGGCGCAATACGCCGAGGGGGCCGATCCCATGGCGATCCTGCGCGACCTGGCCGAGATCGCCCATTGGGTCAGCGTCATCAAGGTGACCCCAGAGGCGGCCGAGGACCCCACCGTCGGCCCGGACGAACGCGCCCGTGGGCTGGCCATGGCCGAGGCCCTGCCGATGCGGGTTCTGACCCGGTTGTGGCAGATGCTGCTCAAGGGGCTCGAGGAGGTGGCGCAGGCCCCCAACGGCATGATGGCCGCCGAAATGGCCATCATCCGGCTGACCCATGTGGCCGATCTGCCCAGTCCCGAGGACCTTGTGCGCAAGCTGCAGGACGGCCCGCCGCCACCCGGCCCAAGCGGGGGCGGGGGTGCGCCGCAGGCCAGGCCGGCGGCGCGCACCGACGCACAGGGCGGCGCCATGGCCCCGACCCATCCCGGACCATCCGGCCCTTCGGCCCGCCATGGTGGCGCCGAGCCTGCCGTCGCGACGGATGCCGCGCTCGCCCGCTATCCCACATTCGACCACGTGATCGAGCTGATCCGCAGCCACCGCGACGTGAAACTCCTCGTCGACGTGGAGAACTGTGTCCGCCTTGTCGCCTACCAGCCGGGCCGCATCGAGTTCCAACCCACCGAGGATGCCCCGCGCGACCTTGCTGCGAAGCTGGGCAGCCGTCTGCAGGCCTGGACGGGCAATCGCTGGGCGGTGACGCTCGTGGGCACCGGCGGCGGCGCCACCCTTGCCGAGGACCGCGACGCCGAAGAGGCAGCCCTGCGCGATCAGGCAGCCACGCACCCGCTGGTCCAGGCCGTGCTGAGCCGTTTCCCGGAGGCGCGGATCGCCGGGATTCGCACGCCGGACGCCCTGCAGCAGGAGGCCGAGCTGGAGGCCCTGCCGGAGGTGGACGAGGAATGGGACCCCTTCGAAGAGGAATGATCCGGCCTTGTGGCCGGGCCGCCGGAGCGCCATATCTGCTACTCGGAACCGGAGTCGACAGGAGAGACGGGAATGTTCAAGGGAATGGGCCAGATGGGCGACATGGCCAAGATGATGAAATCCGCCCAGGAGCTGCAGCAGAAGATGGAGCAGCTTCAGGAGGATATGCACGCCATGACGGTCACCGGCGAAAGCGGGGCCGGGCTGGTCAAGGCCACGGCCAGCGCCAAGGGTGAGCTCAAGGGACTGGACATCGACCCCTCGATCTTCAATGGCGACGACAAGGAAGTGGTCGAAGACCTGATCCTTGCCGCCATCAAGGATGCCCAGTCCAGAGCCAGCGACCGCGCCGCCGAGGAAATGCAGACGATCCAGGAAGAACTGGGCCTGCCCGCCGGCATGAAACTGCCTTTCTAGGTCGCATTGGCCTGCCCGTTCGACCTGCTGCGGTGGGGCGAAAGGCGCAGCCTTTTGCGGGCCGCACCCTGGCCCATCGGAGCGCCTTCTTGACCAACGGCACCAGCGACATCGAAGACCTGATAGACCTGATGGCCCGCCTGCCCGGCCTGGGGCCGCGCTCGGCCCGCCGGGCGGTCCTGCACCTGGTCAAGAAACGGGGGCAGCTTCTGGCCCCGCTGGCCGAGGCCATGGCGCGGGTCGGGGCCAGCGCCCGCGAGTGCCTCAACTGCGGCAATATCGGCACCACCGACATCTGCGACATCTGCGCCGCCGAGAAACGCGCCACCGGCCAGATCTGCGTGGTCGAGGACGTGGCCGACCTATGGGCGATGGAGCGCGCCGCCGTCTTCAAGGGCCGCTATCACGTGCTGGGTGGCACGCTGTCGGCGCTGGATGATGTCGGCCCCGAGGACCTGCGCATCCCGCGTCTGAAATCCCGCGTCGCCTCGGAGGGCGTCACCGAGGTGATCCTAGCCCTGGGCGCCACCGTGGACGGCCAGACCACGGCCCACTACATCGCCGATGAACTGGCCGGGGTTTCGGTCACCTCGCTGGCCCAGGGCGTGCCCGTGGGCGGCGAACTGGACTATCTGGACGACGGCACGATCACCGCGGCCCTGAACGCCCGCAAAGGGGTTTGAGGCCCAGTTGCTCGGCGGGCCGGGCCAATCGCTACGGTTCGCTTGACATTGCAACCTATGTTTGTGTCTTTTGCTTATCATGCATCTTTAAGAAGATCCCGCCGAAGGTATTTGTGCCCTTCGCGCGAAGGTGCAACAGCTTGAACGGCAGCTGCGTTTCGATGATCTAACCGGCCTGCTGTCGCGGCAGGCCTTCTATCAGGATTTCGAGGTCGGGGCGGCGGCGGGCGACGTGCTGATTTTTATCGACCTGGACGACTTCAAGAGCGTGAACGACAACTACGGCTTCGGCATCGGCGATGACCTGCTGACCGGTATCGCCCGGACGATCCGCTGCGCCGTGGCCGGACGGGGTCTTGTCTGCCGACTTGCGGGGGACGAATTCATGGTGCTGCTGGACAGGGCGCACGCGGCCTGCGTCGAGGTCATCTGCACTGATCTGCTTGCCGCGATCCGGGGCTGCACAAGCCGGGTCGGGGACCTGGAGGTCTCGCGCGGGGCCTTGATCGGAACCTGCCGCGTGCGCCAGGGCATGTCCGCGCGCGATGCCCTGATGATCGCCAATGACGGCCTGCGCGTGGCCAAGGCGAATGGCAAGAATCGCGCGGCGCAGGTGAGTGAGCGCCGCCACGCATCAGGGCCTGTCAGGCCTTCGGTCGAGGAGGTCCGGCTCGGCCTCAGGCGCAACGAGATCGGCTATCACCTGCAGCCCATCCTGGACCTGGCCACCGGCGATGTCTGGGGCTACGAGGCGCTGATCCGCTGGCACCGCGCCGATGGCCAGGTCCTTGGCCCGGCGCATTTCCTCGAATCGATGACAGCCGCCTACGATGCCGAAACCAAGCCACCACTGGCCCAGGCCCACGCCGCCGCAGCCTGGGCCGCGAACACCCAGGGCAAATGCGTCTCGTTCAACATCTCTACCGCCTTTCTGGCGAATCTGGGGGCGGACGGGCTCGATTGGGTGAACACGATCATTGGCGACATTCCCCATGGGAACGTGGTCTTCGAACTGGTCGACACCATCGTCACGCGCGACGATGACGACGCCATCGCGCGCACGGTGAGGATGCTGCGCGACCTCGGCGTGCAGATCGCCCTGGACGATTTCGGTGTGGGGCAATCGACGCTCAGCCGCCTTCAGACCACCTGCGTGGATTACGTCAAGATCGACAAGCGGTTCACCGCGGCCGCGGGGCGGTCCCGGCGCGACGCGGCGATCCTGGAACGCACCATCGACCTAGCCCATGCGGCGGGCGCCACCTGTATCGTCGAGGGAATCGAGACCCCGGCGCAACTGCAACGCGCCCGGAAGGCAGGGGCAGGCCTCGGGCAGGGGTTCCATCTGGGCCGGCCCAACCCGGTGAGCCATTGGGCCGCCGCTCAGGGGACCTGAGCCGCGCCTGCCGTACCCTGTCAGACACCTTGGCAGAAAAACCAAGCGCCTGGCCCTTTCGGACCGGGCGCGAAACGAGACGGGTCGGGCGCGATCAATCCTCGTCCTCGTCCCCATCATCATCCGGCAGGTTGAAAAAGCTGTCGGCATCAGGCGTCTTCTCGTCGTCCCCGTCCTTGCCCACGTTGTCATTTGACAACGAGAAGGTTTCCAGACCCTCGATGGCCGTGGGCATGCGCGGTTCGTCCTCGGCGGCGAGGCTCTGCTCGGTCGAGACCAGCTTGCGACGCTCGTCATCCGACATGACCTCGCCTGCCTGCTCGCGCTTGGCGTTGGCCTTCTGCACGGCGGTGTCCAGCTCGGACTGCCGACATAGGCCCAGCGCGACCGGGTCGATGGGTTCCATGTTCGAGATGTTCCAGTGCGTGCGTTCGCGGATCGACTGGATCGTCGGCTTGGTGGTGCCTACGAGCTTTGAAATCTGCGCGTCGGTCAGCTCGGGGTGGAACTTGACCAGCCAGAGGATCGAGTTGGGCCTGTCCTGACGCTTGGACAGCGGCGTATAGCGCGGGCCGCGGCGCTTTTCCTCGCCCTCGGCGGCGGGGTTGTGCTTGAGCGTGAGCCTGTGCTGCGCGTTCGCCTCGGCCCGGTCGATCTCGTCCTGGGTCAGTTGGTTGTTCGACACAGGGTCGAAGCCCTTGACCCCGGCGGCGACGTCGCCATCGGCGATGCCCTGAACCTCGAGTTCGTGCAGGCCCACGAAATCGGCGATCTGCTTGAACGTGATTGTCGTGTTGTCCACCAGCCAGACGGCGGTGGCCTTTGCCATAATCGGTTTTTCAGCCATGTTCTCGGCTCCTTCGCGAATACATCTTTCCCCTGCACCGGCGGGGGCGATCCGGGGTGCGGATCAGGTTCTCTTTGTCGGGGAACTCGGGCGGTATATAGTCGCCACCGAACCACATTGAAAGCCCCGAAATGCTGCGACTGATCCTTGTTCTTCTCGTTTTCGCCGGCCCGCTGCGGGCCGGGGGGACAGCCGGCGAGTTTGATTACTACGTAATGGCGCTGAGCTGGTCGCCCAACTGGTGCGCCCGCGAGGGCGCCGAGCGGGGATCGCCGCAATGTGCACCCGGGGCCGGTTTCGGCTGGGTGCTGCACGGTCTCTGGCCGCAATACGAGCGCGGCTGGCCTGACTATTGCAGCACCGATCACCGCAACCCCTCGCGGGCGGATACTGCCGCGCAGGCGGGCCTGTTCGGGTCGGCCGGAGCGGCCTGGCACCAATGGGACAAGCACGGCGTCTGTTCCGGGCTGTCGGCCGCGGATTACTACGCCCTGTCTGCCGAGGCCTACGACAGGGTCACCCGTCCGCAGGTGTTCCGCGAGCTGGACGATCTCGTTCGCCTGCCCGCCACGGTGGTGGAAGAGGCCTTCCTGCGCGACAACCGCGGCCTTTCCGCGGACGGGATCACCGTGACCTGCCGTTCTGGGAGCATCCAGGAGGCGCGCATCTGCCTGACCCGCGACCTGGCGTTCCGGGACTGCGGCGCGGACGTGCGGCGCGACTGCACGCTGGACGATGCGCTGTTCGCGCCCATGCGCTAGGACCGGGGTGTCGTCACCCTGCCGGTGGCATCGACGTTGTAGCCGGTCTCGGGCGGGTCGTTTCGGGCGATCCAGCTTTCCGCCGTCGCGCGCTCGTCAAGGTGGAAAGCCTTGATAGGCGCCCGGACCAGCGGGCCAAAGACGCTGACGGCCCCGCGAATCCAGCTCGTATCCGTCACCACGGCGATCCGTGCGAAGTCGTGCAGGTGGAGAACCCCCAGACGCGCGTCGTCCCAGGCGGCCCCGGCGGTGAAGCGCTCGAAATCCTCGCCCAACAGATAGAAGAGCTTGGCCTTTCCCTCTTTCTCGATGACCGCCTCCAGCGCGGGCACGAGGGTCTCGTCGTAACTTTTCCCGTCGATGCGGCCGTGCGCGGCAACCGCCAGGACATCGGGCGGAAAACCGGGCAGAATCTCCAGATGACCGGACATGGGCGCCTCCTGCGTTTGTGTGGCCTTATCCTGCAGACAGCAGGTGGGGCCGGCCTTGATCTGACGCAACCGGCGGCCTCCGTATCGAAATCGTGACCACGGGCGGCGGGCCAAGCTGCTAGGCTGATTCTTGGGCCAATCTGTTTCGGACAGATGTCGTCGCCCCGACCCATTGGCCCGACTGTCAACCGCAAACGCGAGGCCAAATGACACAGACGATCGGAAATCCGCTCAGCTGGGGCGCCAGAGCCCTGGGCCGGGCATCCAGTCATGTCGGCGAATCGGTCGAGGCCATCGGCGGCAAAGCCGATCGCGCGCCCGAGGTGAAGATCCTGACCCGACAGGACCTGCGCGACGCGCTGAGGCTCGGGATGCAGGACTTTACCGCCGCCCGGGCCGATGCCCTGTTCCTTGTCGTGGTCTACCCGGTGATCGGGCTGGTGTTGCTGGCCATGGCAACGGACCTGGCCGCGCTGCCAATGCTGTTCCCGCTTGTTGCAGGCTTTGCCCTGCTGGGGCCACTGGCCGCCGTGGGGCTCTACGAGATCAGCCGACGCCGCGAGCGGGGCGAACCTGTCAGCTGGGGCGCCGCGCTTGGGGTCATCGGCGCGCCCTACTTTGTGGCGCTTGTCGTGCTGGGGCTTTGCCTCATGGCAATCTTCGGCACCTGGCTGATCACGGCCTTCGCCATTCACGCCCTGACACTGGGGCCGCAGCCACCAGCCTCGCTGTCGGCGTTCCTATCCGACACCTTCACGACGGGCGCGGGCTGGGCGATGATCCTGCTGGGCACTGGCGCGGGGTTCCTCTTTGCGCTGCTCGTGCTGGCGACCAGCGTGATCTCTTTCCCGCTGCTGATGGATCGTCACGTCAGCGTACCACGGGCGATCATGACGTCGCTGGACGTGTTCCGGAAGAACCCGCGCGTGATCTGCACCTGGGGTCTCATCGTGGCCGCCTCGTTGATCCTTGGCGCCATCCCGGCCCTTGTCGGACTGGTTGTGGTCATGCCCATCCTGGGCCACGCGACGTGGCACCTCTACCGGCGCGCGGTGAAATAGGCCCCGACGGCGTGGACTCAATTGCGCGCAACCAAATTCTTGATGAAGCGAGGGCGACGACGGCCATGAAAGTATCCGCGTGCTTTTCGAAGCGCGTGGGGATGCGGCGGAACTGCTTGAGATTGCAGAAGAACCTCTCGACCAGGTTGCGTTGGCGATCAAGGTTTTCGGGGGCGATGCGCTGGATGCGCACCAGGCTCTGCGTCGGGATATGGGGTTCACCTCCCGGGTCGCGCACGAGGTCCACAAACGCCCGGCTATCATAGCCGCGGTCGGCGATCACGGTGCCGGGTGGGAGGGCTTGCAGCAGGATCGGCGCGGCAGTCTTGTCACCTAGGCGGCCTGCTTGGCCGGCGCGGAGGGTTTCTGCCTGGACAGCTGCACCGCGAGGATGCCGAAGGTGATGATCGCCACGCCGATCACGTCGCCCCAGCCCAGCGGTTCGCCCAGCAGGAGCCAGGCGGTCAGCACCCCGAAGAAGGGCGTCAGGAAGTGGAACACCGCCGCGCGCACCGCGCCGATACGGTTGACAAGGACGAACCAGACCAGCGTCGCCATCAACCCCGGCACGATCACCGTATAGCCGAAGGCCAGGCCCAGTTGCCATGTCCAGGTGACGCGGAAGGTCTCGAACGTCAGCGCCGCGACCCAGAGCAACGCGCTGCCCACCAGCATCTGCAGCCCCACGATCATCAGGAAGTTCCCGCCCGAGGAGGCCCCGCGCACGGACATTGTCGCCACCGCCAGCGACAGGACGGCGAGCGCACAGAGCGCGATTCCATACAAGTCGGCCCCGCCCTGCACCCTTGTGCCCATGATGACCGCCACCCCGACGATGCCCGCAACCAGTCCGGCAATGCCAAGCGGCGGCAGCTTTTCACGGAAGACCGCCCAGCCGGCGATGGCCACGACAAGCGGCATGGTCGAGGCGATGATCGCCGCCAGCGAGGCCTCGACCGTCTGCATGGCCACGAAGTTCAGCCCGAGGTAAAGCGCGTTCTGACAGATTCCGAAGACGATGGTGGCCATCCACTGGCGCCGGGTCAGGCGCCAGCTCTGCCCCAACATCCGCGCCAGGACCACGCCGATCATCCCCGAGATCAGGAACCGGATCGCCAGGGCATGTAGCGGCGCGGCATACTCGACGATCACCCGCGCGGACGTGAAGGCCGAGGCCCACATAACCCCGAAGGCCAAGCCCAGAAGGATGGCCCTGATATCTACCTCGGTCTTCATTCTGTCCGGCTGTCCTTGCAATTGTCACGGTGCGACCTGACCACGAACCGCCGGTCTTGGAAAGGGCCGCCCGCGAACGAAAAAGGGCCGCCCGCCGGGCGACCCTTTTCAGCCAATCCTGTCAAGGATCAGGAATTCACGCTGTCCTTGAGCGCCTTGGCGATGGTCATCTTGACCACCTTGTCGGCGTCCTTCTTGATCTGCTCGCCGGTGGCCGGGTTGCGGACCATGCGCTCCGGGCGCTCGCGGCAGTAGATCTTGCCGACACCGGGAAGGGTAACGGCACCGCCGCCGGAGACCTCGCGGCTGATGACCTCGGTCATCGCGTCCAGGGCCGTGCCTGCGGATTTCTTGTCGGTGCCCATTTCCTCGGCCAGTGCTGCGACCAGCTGCGTCTTGGTAAGGGGTTTTGCCATGTGTCGTCTCCTCGCTCTGCCCGATGTGTTGGGCTTTTCTACCGTCATTAAACGGCATCTTGTGTGTGCCCACAACGGTTAGTGTAATTTTGCGGGCAAAAAAACCCTATTTTGTTGGTATTTTTGCCGCTCAGAGGAAGGCCGTCTCCTCGAAAGAGCGCAATTTCCGGCTGTGGATGCGCTCGAGCGGCATCTCGCGCAGATGTTCCATCGCCCGGATTCCGATGCGCAGGTGACGCGCCACCTGCGTCTTGTAGAAGTCGCTGGCCATGCCCGGCAACTTGAGTTCACCGTGCAGCGGCTTGTCGCTGACACACAGCAGCGTGCCATAGGGCACCCGGAACCGGAACCCGTTTGCGGCTATGGTCGCGCTTTCCATGTCCAGCGCGATGGCGCGGGACTGCGACAGCCGCTGGACCGGCCCGGTGTGCTCGCGCAGCTCCCAGTTGCGATTGTCGAGCGAGGCCACGGTGCCCGTCCGCATCAGCCGCTTAAGGTCATAACCCTCCAGCGCGGTTTCCCCGGCCACGGCGGTTTCCAGCGCGATCTGTATCTCGGCCAGCGCCGGGATCGGCACCCAGACCGGCAGATCGTCGTCCAGCACCTTGTCCTCGCGCAGGTAGCCGTGCGCCAGGACAAAGTCCCCCAGACGCTGGGAATTGCGCAACCCGGCACAATGGCCAACCATCAGCCAGGCGTGGGGCCGCAGCACGGCGATGTGATCCGTCGCCGTCTTGGCGTTGGATGGCCCCACCCCGATGTTGACCAGCGTGATCCCCGCATTGCCCGGCCGTTTCAGATGATAGGTCGGCATCTGCGGCAGTTTGTCGGGCAGCGACAGCGGCGCGTGGGGGTCGGTGATCTCGTCGCAGCCCGGCGCCACGAAGCCGGTATAGCCGCTGTCGGGATCGGCCAACATCTTGCGGGCAAAGGCCTCGAATTCCTGGACGTAGAACTGGTAGTTGGTGAACATCACGTGGTTCTGGAAATGCTCGGGCGCGGTCGCGGTGTAGTGCTGCAGGCGGGCCAGCGAATAGTCGATCCGCGGCGCGGTGAAAGGCGCCAGCGGGGCCGAGCCGTCAGCGTAGCGAAAGCCGATCCCGTTGACGATGTCGTCATGCATCTGCGCCAGATCGGGCACGTCGAAAACGTCGCGCAGGGCATAGCGGATCGCCCCGTCCTGGGGCACGTTGATCTCGCCACGCACGGCGAAATGAACCGGCATGGCGGTAGTCGAAATCCCCACGGTCACCGGCTGGTCGTGGTTCTGAATCAACAGGTCGATCTGCTGGGTCAGGTAGCCCTCGAACAGGTCCGGCCGGGTGATCGTGGTCGAATAGGTGCCCGGTTCGGCCACATGGCCAAAGCTTAGGCGCGTGTCATTGTGGGCAAAGGTCGTGGTGGTCAGACGCAGTTCGGGATAGAAGGCGCGGAACCGCGTGTCGGGCCGGTCACCGACGACATTGTCGTTGAACGACCGAGTCAGGAAATCCACCGCGATCTCGTGGAGCTCGCGCAGCCGCGCCACGGCGCTGGCCGCATCGGAAAATCTCTCGGGGCCGGGCACCTCGGGGGTGCGGACGGGCAGGTCTGCATCGGACGGAATCATGGTGCCGTTCCCCCTTGGCGGCTATCGGGAAACACCGCCTACGCGCTGCGAAATCGGTGCCGGTCGGCCTTGTGATCGAACTTGCCCGACACTGACACCAGATTGCCGCCCGCCGCAAGCCATTGATCAGGGCGTTGCGCCTTCTCGCGCAGCACCCGGGGCGGTGCCGGGCACACCGGCGCGCAAAGCGGGGACAATCCTCTTGCCACTCGGGCGCGCCTGCCCCAACTAGGGATCATGACGCGGCTCATCTCTTTCGGACATGGCTACTCGGCCCGGGCGCTGGCGCGGCGACTGGTGCCGCGCGGCTGGGATATCGCCGGCACCACCCGCAGCACGGACAAGGCCGACGCGCTGCGCGCCGAGGGAGTCACCCCCCTGCCCTGGGACCGCGGTGCGATCGAGACCGGGCTCGACGGGGCGACCCACCTGCTGATCTCTACCGGCCCCACCGAGGACGGCGACCCGACGCTGGCATTGATGGGCGAGGCGTTGCGCGCCCGGGCCGATCAGTTCAGCTGGGTCGGCTATCTTTCGACCACGGGCGTCTACGGCGACCACGGCGGCGCCTGGGTGGACGAGAGCACCCCGCTGACCCCGGGCACCGCGCGGGGCGCGCGTCGCGTCGCCGCCGAGGCCGCCTGGGCCGACCAGGGCCTGCCGCTGCACATCTTCCGTCTGGCAGGCATCTACGGCCCAGGACGCGGCCCTTTCGAGAAGGTCCGGCAGGGCACCGCCCGCCGCATCATCAAGCCCGGTCAGGTCTTCTCGCGCATCCATGTCGCGGACATCGCCCAGGTGCTTGAGGCCTCGATCGCCCGACCGAACCCCGGCGCGGTCTACAACGTCTGCGATGACGACCCGGCCCCGCCGCAGGACGTGCTGTCCTTCGCCGCAAGGCTCCTCGACCGGCCCGAGCCGCCCGCGGTGGATTTCGATACCACCGAGATGTCACCCATGGCCCGCAGCTTTTACGCCGAATCCAAGAAGGTCAGGAACGCGCGCATCAAGACAGAGCTGGGCGTGACCCTGCGCCATCCCGATTACCGGAGCGGCCTGCGCGCCCTGCTGGCCGAAGACGCCACCGATTGACCGCAACCTCTTAGTCAGACCCCGCCTCATGACCCTCAGACACAGAACCGCCCTCTTCATGGACCGGCCCTTGGTGCGGAATGTCATCATCGGCGTGATCGTCTTCAACGCGGTCATCCTGGGGCTAGAGACCTCGGATGCCCTGATGGCGCAGTGGGGGCCGGTGATCTATGCGCTCGACACCGCCTGCCTTGCCGTCTTCGTGATCGAGATCGGCGCCAAGCTTTTTGCCCACCGGCTGCGCTTCTTCGCCTCCGGCTGGAACCTCTTCGATTTCGCCATCGTCGCCATCGCCCTAGTCCCGGCGGGCCAGACCCTCTCGGTACTGCGCGCGCTGCGTATCCTGCGGGTGCTGCGGGTCATTTCAGCGGCCCCGAGCCTGCGCCGCGTGGTCGAGGGCTTCGTGACCGCCCTGCCGGGCATGGGCAGCGTCTTCATGCTGATGGCCATGATGTTCTACATCGGCGCGGTGATCTCGACCAAGCTTTTCGGTGATGCCTTCCCAGAGTGGTTCGGAACGCTGGGTCAGTCGGCCTATACACTGTTCCAGATCATGACGCTGGAAAGCTGGTCCATGGGCATCGTCCGCCCGGTGATGGAGGTTTACCCCCAGGCCTGGGCCTTCTTCGTGCCCTTCATCCTCGTGACGACCTTTGCCGTGGTGAACCTGCTGGTGGGCCTGATCGTCAACTCCATGCAGGACGCCCACCACGAAGAGGCCGACGCCGCCACCGGCAGCTACCGCGACGAGGTGCTCAAGCGGCTGGACGCGATCGAACAGCGGCTGAACGACAGGCGCTGACCGCGCCCGCTTCATCTTGGCAAATAAACTCTGCCCAGGCGTCAGGGCTTGCGCCGCTGCTGCCGATGTGCGTTGCGCTGCAGATGTCCCGGAAAAACCTGCGCGGCGCAGCCGCACCGTTCGGTCACGCCCGCTTGCCCAGAACCCCGACACCCAGCACATCCAGAACCTTTGCTTCGATATGCTCGGCGTTCATGCCGGCCACCGCGTACATGTCGCGCGGGCTGGCCTGGTCGATGAAGATGTCAGGCAGCACCATGGAGCGGTATTTCAGCCCCCGGTCAAAGATACCCGCCTCGGCCAGAAGCTGCGCAACATGGCTGCCGAAACCACCGATGGCACCCTCCTCGATGGTGATCAGAGCCTCGTGTCCCTCGGCCAGTTGCAGGATCATCTCCCGGTCCAAAGGCTTGGCGAAACGGGCATCGGCCACGGTGGGGGTGATGCCCTTGCCGCCCAACGCCTCGCAGGCCTTCTCCACCTCAGCGAGCCGCGTGCCGAAGGACAGGATGGCGACACCCTGGCCCTGCTGCACGATGCGGCCCTTGCCGATCTCGAGCACCTCCGCCTCGGCGGGGATCTCGACGCCCACCCCTTCACCGCGCGGAAAGCGGAAGGCGATGGGGCCCTCGTCATGCGCCGCCGCCGTGGCCACCATGCGCACAAGCTCGGCCTCGTCGGCGGCGGCCATGACGGTGAACCCCGGCAGGTTCGCCAGGTAGGCGATGTCGAAAGAGCCGGCATGGGTCGCCCCATCGGCGCCGACAAGCCCGGCCCGGTCGATGGCAAAGCGCACCGGCAACCGCTGGATCGCAACGTCATGCACCACCTGGTCATAGCCCCGCTGCAGGAAGGTGGAATAGAGCGCGCAAAAGGGTTTCATCCCCCCCGCTGCCAGTGCGGCGCTGAAGGTCACGGCATGTTGCTCGGCGATGCCCACGTCGAAACACCGGCTGGCATAGCGGTCCATGAAGCGCGCCAGCCCGGTGCCGTCGGGCATCGCCGCCGTCACCGCGACGATCCTGTCGTCCGCGTCCGCCTGCGTGGTCAGCGCCTCGGCAAAGACCGAGGTGTAGCTGGGCGCGTTGGACGGTGCCTTCTTCTGCTCGCCCGTGACCATGTCGAATTTCGCCGTGGCATGGCCGCGATCCAGGGCCTGCTCGGCGGGGGCGTAGCCCTTGCCCTTCTGCGTGATGGCATGGATCAGGATCGGCCCCGTCGCCCGCGCATGCACCGTGCGCAGCACCGCAAGCACCTGGTCGAGGTCATGCCCGTCTATCGGACCGATATAGGAAAAGCCCAGCGCCTCGAACAACGTTCCGCCGACCGTCATGTGCTTGAGCGCATCCCTGGCCCGGCGCGCGCCCTCTTGCAGGGGCGGCGGAAGGAAGGACACCGCCCCCTTGGCCGCCGCCTTGAGGTCCTGGAACGGGGCCCCTGCGTAAAGCTGCGACAGGTAGGACGACATGGCCCCCACCGGCGGCGCGATGGACATCTCGTTGTCGTTCAGGATCACGATCAGCCGCTTGCCCAGGTGCCCGGCGTTGTTCATCGCCTCGAAGGCCATGCCGGCGCTCATGGCGCCGTCACCGATCACTGCAACGGCATCGCCGCCCTCGCCGCCCAGGTCGCGAGCCACGGAAAAGCCCAGCGCGGCACTGATCGAGGTGCTGGAATGGGCCGCGCCGAAGGGATCATAGGGGCTTTCGGACCGCTTGGTGAAGCCCGACAGGCCATCCTTCTGCCGCAGGGTCCGGATGCGGTCGCGCCGCCCGGTGAGGATCTTGTGCGGATAGGTCTGGTGGCTGACATCCCAGACGATCTTGTCCTTCGGCGTGTCGAAGACCGCATGGAGGGCCACGGTCAGCTCCACGACGCCAAGGCCCGCGCCCAGGTGCCCGCCGGTCTCGCTGACGGCCGAAATCGTCTCGCGCCGCAACTCGTCGGCCAGTTGCCGCAGTTGCGCGTCCGACAGCCGCTTCAGGTCGGCCGGGAGTCGCACCTTGTCCAACAGGGGCGTTTCGGTTGACTGGCTCATCATTTTTCCCGCGCAATCACGTAGCGGGCCAAGTCCCGCATCATTTCCGCGTCTTCACCATAAACAGCTAGGGCATCGCAAGCCTCTGTCACCAGGTCGGCCGCGCGGCGCTTGGCCGCCTCCAGCCCGAGCAGCGACACGAAGGTCGCCTTGCCGGCCCCGTCGTCCTTGCCCGTGGCCTTGCCCAGGGTCGCGGCGTTGCCCTCGACATCCAGCACATCGTCCCAGATCTGGAAGGCCCGGCCAAGCGCCGCGCCATAGCGCCCCAAGGGTCCGGCCTCCCCCCCGGCCAGCACCGGCCCCGCCGTTGCCGCCCAGTGGATCAGCGCCCCGGTCTTGCCCGCCTGAAGCGCTTCGACCTCGGCCAGGGTCAGCGGCCGCGCGGCATTCTCCGCAGCAATGTCGATGGCCTGCCCGCCAACCATGCCGCGCACCCCGGCAGCCTGGGCCAGACCACGGCTCAGGGCCAGGACATCGCCCGCGTCCCCCTTGGCCTGCGCCACCAGGTCGAAGGCCAGGGATTGCAGCGCATCGCCCACGAGCACCGCCGTCGCCTCGTCCCATTTCACATGCACAGTGGGCTGCCCGCGCCGCAGGGCGTCGTCATCCATGCAGGGCAGGTCGTCATGAACCAGCGAGTAGCCATGGATGCATTCGATCGCCGCGGCCGGGGCAATGGCATCGTCGACTCCGTGCAGCCGCGCACCCTCGCAAACAAGGAAGGCGCGCAGGCCCTTGCCACCGCGCACGGCATAAAGCATCGCCCGCGCCACCGGCAGATCCAGGCCGCCCAGCGCGGCGCCGATCCGGGCCTCCGCCGCGAACCGGGCGCGTTCGACCGCCGCCTGCAGCGTCATGGCTCAGCCCGCGTCCAGCGGCTCGGTGCCGGTCGGGCTGCCATCCCCATCCAGCGTCAACTTGGCGACCTTTTCTTCGGCCTCCTTCAGCTTGGCCTCGCAGCGGGTGCGCAGCTCCGCCCCCCGTTCGTAGAGCTTGATGCTCTCGTCCAGCGGGACCTCGCCGCGTTCCAGCTTGCCCACGACCTCTTCCAGTTCGCGCAGGGCCTCTTCGAAACTCATCTCGGCAACGGGGCGGTCACTCATCGGGCATTCTCCATCAGGGCAGTTACATGGGTGGCCACGCTGGCACCCAGGGCCTCCAGATCATACCCGCCCTCCAGCGCCGAGACCACACGGCCCCCGCATGTCTCGCGCGCGATCGCGCAAAGATTTTCGGTGATCCAGGCGAAATCCGACTCGTCCCAGCTCAGCTGGGCCAGCGGATCGGCCCGGTGCGCGTCGAACCCGGCCGAGATCAGGATCAGCTCGGGCGCGAAATCCCGCAGGCGCGGAAAGACCTCGGCCGCGTAGACCCGCCGCATGTGCGCACCGTCACTCTCGGGCGGCAGGGGCAGGTTCATCACATTGTCGAAGGCGCCGGTCTCGTCGCGCCGCCCGGTCCCGGGCCAGAGCGGCATCTGGTGCGACGAGACGAACAGAACGCGCCGCTCGTCCCAAAGAAGATCCTGCGTCCCGTTGCCGTGATGCACGTCGAAATCCACCACCGCCACGCACGACAGCCCGTGATGCTCCAGCGCATGCTTCGCCGCAGCCGCAACGCTGCCGAACAGGCAGAATCCCATGGGCGTCTCGGTCTCGGCGTGGTGGCCGGGCGGGCGCACGGCGGCAAAGGCATTTCCCACTTCGCCCGCCATCACCATGTCGACCCCGCGGATCACCGCACCCGCCGCTTTCCAGGCCGCCGCCAGCGACCCGGCCGAGACATGGGTATCGGCGTCCAGCGCCCGGGCGCCCGTCTCGGGTACCGCCACCGCGACCCGGTCGAGGTGGGCCTTGGGATGCACACGCAACAAATCCGCCTCGGCGGCCATCGGGGCCACCACGCGGGTCAGGTCCATGTTTTCAAGCGCGCCATGCACGGCATCCATCCGCGCTACCTGCTCGGGGTGGCCCGGCGGAGTTACATGGCCAAGGAAATCGTGATGGGTGATCAGGGCTGTGGTCATGCCCCAGTAGAAACCGCATCCGGCGGCGCGGCACAAGGCCGCCCTTCATCTTGGCAAATAAACTCACGACACGACAGTCGCCGCCGGGACAACGGCCCATCCCCCTGGCCGGTCCGGCGCCAATGTCCCCGAAAACCTGCGACGCCGAAGGCGTCACGATTTTCCAGCCGCCCGCTTCAGTCCGGGGCGAGCATGTAACCGGCACCCCGCACCGTCTGCAGATAGCGCGGCTGCTTGGGATCGTCCTCCAGCTTGCGGCGCAGCCGGGTGATCTGGACGTCCACCGCGCGCTCCTGCGCCTGTCCCCCGCTGCGCCCCAGACGATCCACGAGATCGGCCCGGCTGACGGGCTCGCCCGGCTGGTCCGAGAAGATCTGCAACAGCTGGCTCTCGGTCGCGGTCAAGCGCACGAGGTCCTCGCCGCGCCACATCTCGCCGCGCTCGATATCATAGCGCAGCGGGCCCATGTGCAGCACCTTGGGCACCCCAGCGCCAGGCTCGGCCGCGGGCATCCGCCGCAGGATCGAGTTGATTCGCAGCAGCAACTCCTTGGGTTCGAAGGGCTTCGGCAGGTAATCGTCGGCGCCCGCCTCGAGTCCCGCGATCCGGTCCTCGGTCTCGGCCCGGGCCGTCAGCAGCAGGATCGGGGTAGAGCGGCGGGCGCGCAACTCGGCGCACAGGGTGATCCCGTCATCGCCGGGCATCATCACGTCCAGAACGATCAGGTCGAAGTCCAGCCCCGACAGGATGCGCCGCGCGTGGTCGGCATCGCGCGCACTCGTCACGAGAAAGCCGTTCCGGGCTAGGAATTTCTGCAACAGGGCCCGGATGCGTTCGTCGTCGTCCACCACCAGCAGGTGCGGGCTGTCCCCCGGTTTCTCCGCCATCATCTCACACCTTCAGATCCTTCATCTCGCGGTAGTGGCGGTGAAGGTCCTCGTCCATCATCGCCTCCAGCACCTGGCGGAACCCGGCCACGGCCTCGGGGCCGGCGGCCCGGTAGGCGGCGCGCATGCGGTCCCTCTGGGCATCGGAGAGGCGCTGTTCCAGCGCACGGCCCGCATCAGTCAGGTAGAGATTGCGCTCGCGCTTGTCGCTCCGCCCCACCTCGCTGATGACAAGGCCATCTTCGATCAGCGTGCGCAACACGCGGTTGAGAGATTGCTTGGTGACCCCGAGAATCGACAACAGGTTGTTCACTGTTGTCCCCGGTCGGCGCCCGATGAAGTGAACGGCCCTGTGATGCGCGCGGCCATAGGCCAGCTCGGCCAGGATGCGGTCGGGATCGGCAGTGAACCCGCGATAGGCGAAGAACATCGCCTCGATCCCCTTGCGCAGCTGATCGTCGGTCAGGAACAGAAGCGCCTGTCCGCCCTCGGGTCCCTCGGCCACGTCTGCCTCCTCTTCACGCTTGACGTAACAATACGTCAGTGTTGTTGACATTCCAAGGCGTGATCAGTATCGAATTACAGATTTTGCGAAATTTTATGTCCATATTGGACCTAATGCGCGCAATAAATGCAATTCCTGAAGGAGGGTGCGATGGCGGGTGCCTATGACGATCGTGACGGAAAGATCTGGCTGGACGGCCAGCTTGTGCAGTGGCGCGAGGCCAAGGTGCATGTCCTGAGCCATGCGCTGCACTATGCCTCTTCGGTCTTCGAGGGCGAGCGTGCCTATGGTGGCAAAATCTTCCGCAGCCGCGACCACTCCGAACGCCTGCATTTCTCGGCGGGCGAGCTGGATTTCGAACTCCCCTACACGGTTGATGAAATCGAGGCCGCCAAGCAGCAGGTCCTGGCCGCCAACGGCCTGTCCGATGCCTATGTGCGCGCGGTGGCCTGGCGCGGCGCCGGCGAAGACATGGGCGTGGCCTCGGCCCGCAACCCGGTCCGACTGGCCGTGGCGGCCTGGGAATGGGGCGCCTATTACGGCGACGCCAAGTTCAAGGGGGCCAAGCTGGATATCGCCAAGTGGAAGCGCCCCAGCCCCGAGACCATCCCGGTTCACGCCAAGGCGGCCGGGCTCTACATGATCTGCACCATCTCCAAGCACGAGGCCGAGGCAAAGGGCTGTTCGGATGCGCTATTCATGGACTATCGCGGCTACGTGGCCGAATGCACCGGGGCGAACATCTTTTTCGTCAAGGATGGCGAGGTCCACACACCCAAGGCGGATGTCTTCCTCAACGGGCTGACCCGCCAGACCGTGATCGACATGTTGCGCGAGCGCCATGTCAAGGTCCACGAACGGGTGATCATGCCCGAAGAACTGGAAGGCTTCGAGCAGTGCTGGCTAACCGGCACCGCCGCCGAGGTCACGCCGGTGGGCCAGATCGGAGACTATACCTTCGAAGTCGGTGCGCTGGCCAAGGACATGGTCGAGGGTTACGAAAAGCTGGTGCGGAGCTAGGCCCAAGCACTTTGGCGCGCGATACCCCCGGAGGCAGCTCCGGGGGTATCGGGTTTGCGGCTCAGGCCGTCCGGCCCCGCTCGATCCGCAGGAACTGCTTGAGTCGCCCGACACCATGCCTGCGCGGCTCACGCTGCAAGCGGCGCGTGGCATCGCTGGGATGAACATCTCTTTGAATCTTCAGGAAGGCCTTGGCCCGGGACGGGTTGTCGCGGGATTTGGGGCGGTCCACGATATGGCGCGTCATCTGGTCCTCCTTTCGGGTTCTTCTGTCTTCACCGTACCATGTGGGGGTCGGAAATGCACGGGTTCAACCCCCGGGCGGCTATTGCAGCCCCTTGGCGCTGACCTTGCGGCGGGCGGTGGTGTTGTTGCCCAGCTGCCGCTCCCGCAGCACGATGACGACGCCCGCGAGGATCACCAGCGCCGCGCCCACCAGCATCGGCAGGGTCGGCACCTCGTCAAACCAGACATAGCCGATCACCACCGACCAAAGCATCGAGACATAGGTGAAGGGCGCAAGCACCCCGGCATCGGCCAGCCGGTAGGAAGAGGTCAGCAAGATCTGCCCCATGCCACCCACCAGGCCCGCGCCCACGAGAAAGGCCGCCTCGCCCGCATCGGGCCAGACCCAGCCGAACGGCAAGGTCAGAAGCGAGGCGCCCGTCGAGGTCAGCGAAAACCAGAAGACGATGGCCGCCGTCGTCTCGGTCCCGCTCATGCCCTTGACGAAGACCTGCGCCAGGGCGGCAAGACAGGCCGAGCCCAGCACCATCAGCGCACCCAGCGCCTCGGTATTGTTCAGCCCGAAACTCAGCCGTGGCCAGATGATGATCAACACCCCGACAAGGCCCAGCGCCACTGCGGTAATGCGGATCAGGCGCAAGCGCTCGCCCAGCATCAGCGCGGCCAGCACCACCATCACGACCGGCGTGGCAAAGCGAATCGCCGTGACCTCGGGCAGGGGCAGATACTTCAGGCCCGCGAACCCAAGCCCCATGGCCGCAGAGCCGACCAGCCCGCGCACCGCGTGATTGCGGATGCTCTTGGTGCGGATGCCCTGCGGCCAGTCACCCTGCCAGATCAGCCAGACCAGGATGATCGGCATGGCTAGAACCGAGCGGAAGAACATCGCCTCGCCCGCCGGCACCCCCGGCGCCGCCTTGATGAAAGCGGACATGACGGTAAAGACCGTCACGGCGGAAATCATCAGGAAGATACCCCGCACGGGGCTGAGGGCTGTCGTGGCGGCGAACATACGCCTTGCTTACGCCCGGCGCTACGAAATGGCCAGTCAGCCCGCCGGGCGCACCCGCATGACCCCCCCGTCGGGGGCGTCGATCAGCAGCAGCACGGTGCCATCGTCCAGCACCTCGACATCACGGACCCGCCCGATGTCGCGCAGCAGGCGTTCCTCGCCCGCGACGCGGCCCTGGGCAAACCGCAGCCGCACCAGCCCGCCGGGATTGAGCGACCCGATCAGCAGGTCGCCCGCCCAGTCGAACCCGCCTCGGCCGTTGTGAAACATCATGCCGCCCGGCGCGATCACCGGGTCCCAGTAGTAGACCGGCTGCTCCATCGCCTCGCGCACGGCCTGGCCCGAGCCGACGCTGCTCCGGTTGTAGTTCACACCGTAAGAGATCACCGGCCAGCCGTAGTTGCGCCCCGGAAGCGGGCGGTTCAGCTCATCCCCGCCCGCCGGGCCGTGCTCGATTGTCCAAAGCTGCCCCTGCGGCCCGATTGCCGCGCCCTGCATGTTGCGATGGCCATAGGACCAGATCGTATCCAGCCCCTCGCGGCCGACGAAGGGGTTGTCGGGGGGCACCTCGCCCTCGGGCGTCACACGGACGACCTTGCCGTAGGTGGTATCGAGGTCCTGCGCCAATTGCCTGTCGGCGCGGCTGAAATGCTCTCCGGTGGTGATATGGGCCACGCCGTCCGGGCCGAAGACGATGCGGCTGCCATAGTGCATCGGGTTCCGCGAGGGCGGCTCCTGCACGAAGATGTCGCGTGCATCCTCCATGCGGCTGCCATCCGCGCTCAGGGTGCCGGTCGCAGCGGCCGTCACCGTGCCGCCCGTCACGCGTTTGGCATAGGTCCACCAGACCTGCCGCGTCTGGTCGAAGTCATCGCGCACGGTGACATCCAGCAGGCCGCCTTGCCGCCTCGCATCGACCTCTGGCACGCCCTCGATCGGCCCCGAGGCCCCCCCGGGCCCGATCAGGCGCATCCGGCCAGGGCGCTCGGTGACAAGAAACCTACCATCAGACAGAACGGCGATGCCCCAAGGATGTTCCAGCCCTCGCGCCAACCACTCTGCCTGCACTGGTGTTTCCTCCAGGGCCGGCGCGCGGGTCTGACTTGGGAAGGCGGGCTCGAAATCGGCGTTGGGGCGCCCCTGCTCGACCTGTGCCGCGAGGGGCGTTGCCAGCAGCGCCAGGATCATGGCCAGTCGTTTCATTCGATCCTCCCGTCCCTCAATCGCCCGGCCGCCCAGCGCGCCGCATCCGCGACCGCCGCATCCGGATCGTCACAGAGCCCCTGCGCCACCGGCACCAGCGCCGCATCGCCCGAATTGCCGATCGCATAGAGCACATTGCGCACGAAACGGTCACGGCCGATCCGCTTGATCGGGCTCCCCGAGAACATGGCACGGAATCCCGCGTCGTCCAATCGTGCCAGTTCGGCCAAACTTGGCGCGCGCAAGTCCTCGCGGCCGGCATAGCGCATCTCGGTGGCCTCTTGCGCGAACTTGTTCCAAGGGCAGATCGCCAGGCAATCGTCGCAGCCGTAGATGCGGTTGCCCATCAGCGGGCGCAATTCTGCGTCCACCGGGCCCTTGTGCTCGATCGTCAGGTAGGAAATGCAGCGCCGCGCATCCAGCTGGAACGGCGCGGGGAAGGCATCGGTCGGACAGATATCGAGGCAGGCGGTGCAGGACCCGCAATTTTCCTGCCCCGGCGCGTCCGGTTCCAGATCTGCGGTCGTGAAGATCGCCCCCAGAAAGAACCAGTTGCCCAGCGCGCGGCTCAGCAGGTTGGAATGCTTGCCCTGCCAGCCGAGGCCCGCCGCCTGTGCCAGGGGCTTTTCCATCACCGGGGCCGTGTCCACGAAGACCTTGATCTCGCAGCCCTCCTGCTCGACCAGCCAGCACCCGACCCGCTTGAGCCGCTTCTTGACGATGTCGTGGTAGTCGCGGTTCTGCGCATAGACGGAAATCGCCGCCCGGTCGCGCTGCTCCAATACCTCCAGCGGGTCATGATCGGGGGTATAGGGCTCGGCCAGCATCACCACCGACCGCGCCCCGGGCCAGAGCGCCGAAGGATCGCCGCGCCAGGCCATGCGTTCGGCCATCCAGCCCATCTGTCCGTGCCGCCCCTCGGCCACGAAACGGTCCAGCCGCTCGGCGATCTCGGGCACCGCATCCGGGCGGCAAACGCCCACGCTTGCAAAGCCCTCGGCCAGGGCCTTGTCCACCAACCGTGCCTTCAGGTCGGACAAATCACCCCCTGCTTCTTCTGGCTCGAAATATCCCGGGGAGCGCGAGGGGCAGCGCCCCTCGCCCGGATCGACGCCGAAGGCGGCGAGACCGGATCAGAAATCCAGATCGGCATAATGGTCCGGCTGCGGGAATCCCGGCACCTGGTCGGCCAGGATCGACCGGAAGGCCGGGCGCGACTTGATCTTGGCATACCAGTCCTTGACCGCCTCGGATCGGTTCCAGTCCACATCCGAGATATAGTCGAGACAGCTCAGATGCGCGGCGGCGGCGAAATCGGCGAGGCTCATCTGGTCGCCGGCCAGCCAGCGGCGCTGGTCCAGCAGCCAGGCCATGTAGTCGATGTGATACTTGATCGCCTTGGCGCCGGCCTTGACGTTGGTGCTGTCGGGATAGCCGGTGCCCATGACCTTGCGGAACATCCGCTCGCCCATCAGCTTGGTCGTGACCTCGCTGTTGAACTTGTCGTCGAACCAGGCCACGAGGCGGCGCACCTCGTAGCGGGCCTCGGGTGTGGTCGGCAGCAGGGCCGGAACCGGATGGGCCTCTTCCAGATATTCGCAGATCGCGGTGCTGTCGGCCATGGTACGATTGCCCATCTTCAGGACCGGCACCTTGCCCGCCGGGTTGCGCCGCAAAAAGTCGGGGTCCTTCTCCCAGTAGCGTTCCTCGACCAGTTCCACCTCGATCTTCTTCTCGGCCAGGCTCAGGCGCACTTTGCGGCTGAACGGCGAGAGGGGGTAGTGATAAAGGCGGTTCATCTGGGCTGTCTCGGTTCGGGTGCACATCCCTTCCATGCCCGATGCGCGGGGCGGGTTCAATCCCGGGTCACGCCTCAAAACAGGCCGCCCGGCCATCCCTGCGGATCGTTGCCGCCCCGTCGCGGATGCCGGCCGCCCGGCGGCGCAGAAAATCCGAGGGCCGCGCCGCCGAGCGGCCCTTGGGGTCGGGCAGCACCGCCGCCAGCCGCGCCGCCTGCACCGGGCTCAGGTCCCGTGCCGGAATGCCGAAGTAGTGCTGCGCTGCGGCCTCGACGCCGAAGACGCCCGCGTCGAACTCGGCCACGTTGAGGTAGACCTCGAGGATACGGCGCTTGGACCAGATCGCCTCGACCAGCGGCGTGACCAGTGCCTCGATGGATTTCCGCAACCAGCTGCGCCCTTGCCAGAGGTAGACATTCTTGACCGTCTGCTGGCTGATGGTCGAGGCCCCGCGCCGCCCGCCATCGGACATGGCCGCCCGGATCGCCGAAAGATCCAGCCCCCAGTGCCGGCAATAGTCGGCGTCCTCGGCGGCCACGGCGGCGCGGGCCATGACCGGTGCGATCTCGGCCATGCGCACCCACGCGTGCGCCACCCCATCCAGGCGGCGGCTTTCCGACCAGATGTAGGGCGTTGTCGGCGGGTTGAGCACGGCGAAAAGCGCGACCAGAAGGACAGTCGCCCCGAAAATGCCAAGCGCGCCCCGAAGAAGCCAGCGCCGCAATGTCGCGCGGACGCGTGCCAGCCACGGGCCGGCGCCGGGCGGATCGCCCGGGGCCGCTTTGTTTTTTACTGCGCGTTTCCTAGTCATGCGCCCATTCACACCGTCCGGCGCGGACGGTCAAGCGGACGCAGCCCCGCTGCACGCCCGATCCCGAGGGGGACCGGGCGAGGATGGTGCGGCAGGCTCACTCGGCCGGGACGGCGCTGTCCTCCAGCCCCAGCGGGGCCGATAGATGCGGCAGCATCTCCCTGGGGCAGACCTGAACGAAGTTCGGCTTCTCGACCTGCCAGTTCTGCAACAGGTCGGCGGCCTTGCGGCTGCCGGTCTCGGCGGCGTGGCGCTCGATCAGGCCTTTCAGCTCGACCTCCCAGTGATCCACCGTGACCGAGCAGGTCACCAGCGTTTCCATGTTCATCAGGTTGCGCGCCGTGCCATCGGGGTCGTGCAGATAGGCCATGCCGCCGGTCATCCCAGCCCCGAAGTTGGCGCCAATTTCACCGAGGATCACCGCAACCCCGCCGGTCATGTACTCACAGCCGTTCGACCCGCAGCCCTCAATGACCACATGCGCGCCCGAGTTGCGCACCGCGAAGCGTTCCCCGGCCCGCCCCGCGGCAAAGAGGTAGCCCCCCGTCGCCCCGTACAACACCGTGTTACCGATGATGGTGTTCTCGCTGGCCACCAGCGGGCTGCCCTGCGGCGGCCGTACCACGACGGTGCCTCCGGAAAGGCCCTTGCCCACGTAGTCATTGGCATCTCCCGAGACGACGAGCTTCAGACCCGGCGCGGCGAAAGCGCCCAACGACTGGCCCGCGCTGCCCTTGAGCTTGACCGTCAGGTGGTCGGGCTGAAGGTCGTTGTTCATCCCAAAGTTGCGCACGATATGGCTCGACGTGCGGGTGCCGATCGTTCGCAGGGTGTTCTGCACCGAATATTCCAGCTGCATCTTCTCGCCGTCCTGGAGGAAGCGCGCGGCGTCCTTGACGATCTGCGCATCCAGGGTGTCCGAGACCTCGTTGCGCGGCTTGTCGCGGTCGTGAACGATCTCCTTGGCCCCGTCGACGGTGATCAGCAGCGGGTTGAGGTCCAGATCGTCCAGGTGGGCCGACCCGCGGCTGACCTGCGCCAGAAGGTCCGCGCGCCCGATCACCTCGTCCAGGCTCCGCGCGCCGATCTCGGCCAGAATCTCGCGCACCTCGGAGGCGTAGAAGCTGATCAGGTTGACCACCTTGTCGGCATTGCCGGTGAACTTCTCGCGCAGACGCTCGTCCTGGGTGCAGACACCGACCGGGCAAGTGTTCGACTGGCACTGGCGCACCATGATACAGCCCATCGCGATCAGGCCGGCGGTGCCGATGCCGTATTCCTCGGCCCCCATCATGGCGGCCATGACGACGTCCCGGCCCGTGCGCAGCCCGCCGTCGGTGCGCAGGGTCACGCGCGAACGCAGGTTGTTCATCGACAACACCTGATGCGTCTCGGTCAGGCCCATTTCCCAGGGCAGGCCCGCGTACTTGATGCTGGTCGCCGGGCTGGCACCCGTGCCGCCGTTGTGCCCCGAGATCAGGATCACGTCGGCCTTGGCCTTGGCCACACCGGCCGCGATGGTTCCGACACCGCTGGACGCGACGAGTTTCACCGTCACCTTGCAGCGCGGGTTGATCTGCTTGAGGTCATAGATCAGCTGCGCCAGATCCTCGATGGAGTAGATGTCGTGGTGCGGCGGGGGCGAGATCAGCGTCACGCCCTTGGTCGAATACCGCAGCCGCGCGATCAGGTCGGTGACCTTCATGCCCGGAAGCTGGCCGCCCTCGCCGGGCTTGGCGCCCTGGGCGACCTTGATCTCCAGTTCCTCGCACTGGTTGAGGTATTCCGCCGTGACACCAAAGCGCCCGGACGCCACCTGTTTGATCTTGGCCGAGGGATTGTCGCCGTTGGGCTCGGGCACGAAATGCGCCGGGTCCTCGCCGCCTTCGCCGCTGTCGGACTTGGCGCCGATGCGGTTCATGGCAACGTTCAGCGTCTTGTGCGCCTCGGGCGACAGCGCGCCCAGCGACATCCCCGGCGTGACGAACCGCTTGCGGATGCTGGTGATGCTCTCGACCTCTTCGATCGGGATCGACTGGCCCAGCGGCTTGATCGCCAGAAGGTCGCGCAGATGGATCGGCGGGTTCGACCGCATGGCCGTCGAATACTGCTTCCACATCTCGTGCGAGGCCCGGTTGCAGGCTTCCTGCATCAGATGCATCGAGGTGGCTTCCCAAGCGTGCTTCTCGCCCCAGCGGCGCGCCTTGTAGAAGCCCCCGATGGGCAGGATGTCCTGGCTGCTGCGCCAGCCCTGCGCATGGACCTTTTCCACCTGCTTTTGCAGGCCGCCCAGCCCGATGCCCGAGATTCGGCTTTGCATGCCGGGGAAATACTCGGCCACCATGGCGCGGGACAGGCCCACCGCCTCGAAGTTCAGCCCGCCGCGATAGGACGAGATGACTGAGATCCCCATCTTGGCCATGATCTTGAGAAGCCCCTGGTCGATGGCCTTGCGATACCGCGCCATGGCCTCGGTCAGGGTGGTGTCCAGAAGGCCGCGCTCGATCCGATCGGCCAGGCTGTCCTCGGCCAGGTAGGCATTGACGACCGTTGCACCGCTGCTGACCAGCACGGCGAAGTACTGCGGGTCGATGCACTCGGCCGAGCGCACGTTGATCGAGGTGAAGGTCCGCAGACCCTTGCGTGTCAGCCAGCTATGCACGGCGCTTGTGGCCAGTACCATCGGCATGGGCACCTTGTCCGGGTCTTGGTGCTGATCGGTCAGCACCAGATGCCCCGCGCCCGAACGCACCGCGTCCTCGGCCTCTTCACGAATGCGGGTCAGCGCCTCACGCAGCGCCGAGGCCTCGCTACCGGCCGGGAAAGTACAGTCGATCTCGACCGCCGGGGCGTTGAACGAAGCCACCAGCGCATCCCACTGGGCATTGCCCACGAAGGGGCTTTCCAGCACCAGGATCTCGGTCTGGCTGCTGTCCTCGTCGAGCACGTTCTTGAGGTTACCGAACCGGGTCTTGAGGCTCATCACCCGGAACTCGCGCAAGCTGTCGATCGGCGGGTTCGTGACCTGGCTGAAGTTCTGGCGGAAGAAGTGGCTGAGAGGGCGATACTTGTCCGACAGCACCGCGCTGGGCGTGTCATCCCCCATCGAGGCGATGGCTTCCTTGGCATCCTCGGCCATGGGGACCAGGATGCTCTCCAGCTCCTCGATGCTGTAGCCGGCGGCGATCTGGCGCTTGCGCAAATCGGCCCCGGAATGCAGCGGCACCTCGGTGACCCCGGCCAGCTTGTCATCAAGGTTGTTGATCTTGCCCACCCAGTCACCGAAGGGCAGCGCGCGGGCCAGCTTGTTCTTGATCTCGGTATCGTGGAACAGCGTGCCACTCGCCATGTCGATGGCCAGCATCTGGCCCGGACCAAGCGCGCCCTTCTCGACCACAGTCGCCTCGTCCGTGGGCACCATGCCAACCTCGGAGCCCGCGACCACCAGTCCGTCGCCGGTGACGACATAGCGCATGGGGCGCAGCCCGTTGCGGTCAAGCCCGGCGCAGACCCAGCGCCCGTCGGTCATGGCCAGCGCTGCCGGCCCGTCCCAGGGCTCCATCACGCTGTTGCAATAGGAATACATGTCGCGCCAGGTTTGCGGCAGTTCGGTGGCCTGCTTGGACCAGCTTTCAGGCACCATCAGCGTCTTGGCCATGGGCGCCGACCGGCCGGAACGCACCAGCACCTCGAAGACCGCGTCGAGCGCCGCCGAATCCGACGACCCGCCCGGCACGATGGGCTTGATGTCCTCGGCCATGTCGCCGAATGCGGCGCTGGCCATGCGGATCTCGTGGCTGCGCAGCCAGTTCAGATTGCCCTTGAGCGTGTTGATCTCGCCGTTGTGGGCCAGCATCCGGAAAGGCTGGGCCAGCCACCACTGCGGGAAGGTGTTGGTCGAATAGCGCTGGTGGTAGATCGCAAAGGCGCTCTCGAAGCGCTCGTCCAACAGGTCGGGATAGAACTCGGCTACCTGCTCGGCGAGCATCATGCCCTTGTAGATGATGCTGCGGCACGAAAGGGACGCCAGGTAGAGTTCCTGCACGCCTGCCGCGATGGCAGCCTTCTCGATCCGGCGGCGAATGACGTAAAGCTCGCGCTCGAAGGTTTCCTCGTCCACGCCCTTGGCGTTGGAAATCAGGATCTGCTCGATCTCGGGGCGGGTCGCATTGGCCTTCTCGCCGAGGCAATCAACGGCCACGGGCACATGGCGCCAGCCATAGATTGAATAACCCATCCGCAGCACTTCGGATTCCACGATCGTCCGGCAGGTCTCTTGCGCGCCGAAATCCGTGCGCGGCAGGAACACCTGGCCCACCGCAAGCAGTTCGTCGCGGCGCGGGGTGTGGCCCGTGCGTTCGACCTGGTCATAGAAGAAGGGCACCGGGATCTGGACGTGGATGCCCGCGCCATCGCCGGTCTTGCCGTCGGCATCTACCGCACCGCGATGCCAGACCGCCTTGAGCGCGTCGATGCCGTTCTGCACCACCTGCCGCGACGGTTTTCCGTCCATCGAAACGACAAGGCCCACGCCGCAGTTGGCGCGCTCGTCCTCGGGCCGGTACAGGCCGTTCTCGGCCACCCAGTCGCGCCGTGCCTGTTCCGCGGCGGCCCAGCTTGAATCGAACTTGGTCATGGTCTTGCTCCTCGTTTCGCGGCCGCACGCCCGGAGGTGCGCCGCTAAGGGGGTGTCGGTCAGTCCGCGGCCAGCGACGACATCACGACGCCGCAGCCGTATTTCGGGTTGACGGAAAGAAAGCCCGGCTCGCCGGGAAAGATGAACTCCACGGGCGTGCCGTCAATCTCGTAGCTGTCATCGGGGGTTGTGTAGGCGCTTTTGCCCGACAGGAAGACGCGCCAGTTGGGATGGACAAATTCGCGCCCCTGCCCGCGCCACAGCTCCTCGCCATCGGCGCCGCGGGCGGTGATCTCGTATTCCGTGCGCAACAGGGTGACACCGTCAATCACCATGCTCTCGCCGGTCAAACGGTCCTCGCCGGTATAGCGGGTCGGGCCGATCTCGGCGCTTTGCGTGACGAAATCCCAGGTGTCGCGGTCGGTGGCCAGAAGCTCGGTCAGCGAGGCCCGGTCGGCGGGGCTGCTTTCCAGCCGCTCGGTGTGGCGCGTGGTCAGGTGGAAACTCTCGATCCACTGCGCCTCGGAATCGACGCGGCCGATGTAGGTGATCATTTCCTCGTCCAGCTCCGCGCGGCGGGTGTGGCCCTCGGGATCGTCCTCGCAGGTGAACATGTGACTGACCGTGCAATCCTTGCCCTGGACCGTCACGAAGGCCTCGCAGCCCGGCGGCAGGTCGAACGTCTGGCCTTGTGCCAGGCCGGGCGCAGCCAGCGCGACGGCGGCGGTCATGACTCCTGCGATTTTCATCCGGCCCTCCTGCGTGGTGGTGCGGCGGCGGCCAGGGCCGCAGCGATGTTCCGGCGGCACCCTATTCCGCCGCAATCGCGGCCCCCTGCGACGCATAGTCCAGGATCGCGTCGGCGGCGTCGCGTCCGTCGCGAATGGCCCATACCACGAGACTGGCCCCGCGCACGATGTCCCCGGCGGCAAACACGCCATCGAGGCTGGTCCGACCGGTGGTGAACTCGGCCTTGACGGTGCCCCAGCGGGTTACCTCCAGGCCCTCGACACCCCAGAGCTTGGGCAGCTCCTCGGGTTCGAATCCCAGCGCCTTGATGACCAGGTCGGCCTCTTCCACGTAGTCGCTGTCCTCGATCACCTCGGGCATCTGGCGGCCACTGGCATCGGGGGCGCCCAGGCGCATCTGCTGGACCATGACCCCCTCGACCGCATCACCGGCAAAGCCCTTGGGCGCCGTCAGCCAGACGAATTCCACGCCTTCTTCCTCGGCGTTTTTCACTTCGCGCTGCGAACCGGGCATGTTGTCGCGATCACGGCGATAGAGGCATTTCACGCTTTCCGCGCCCTGCCGGGTGGCGGTGCGCACGCAGTCCATGGCCGTGTCGCCGCCGCCGATGACGACGACCTTCTTGCCCGCCGCGTTCAACTCGCCGTTTTCGAACTCCTCGACCACGTCGCCAAAACTCTTGCGGTTGGAGGCTGTCAGGTAATCGATGGCGCGCACGATCCCATCGGCCCCCGACCCCGGGGCCTGCAATTCGCGCGACTTGTAGACGCCGGTGGCGATCAGAACCGCGTCGTGCTTGCCGCGGATGGCATCGAAGGACAGGTCATCGCCCACGTCACAGTTGAGCACGAACTCGACCCCGCCCTGTTCAAGCTGATCGTTTCGGCGCATGACAATGTCCTTTTCCAGCTTGAAGCCGGGAATGCCATAGGTCATCAGCCCGCCCGCGCGGTCATAGCGATCATAGATCGTGACCTTGATACCCTCGCGGCGCAGCTTGTCGGCCGCGGCCAGCCCGGCGGGGCCGGCGCCGATGATGCCGACGCTTTCGGAGCGCTCCGCGTGGGGCACGATGGGCTTGACCCAGCCTTCGTCCCAGGCGGTGTCGGTGATGTATTTTTCGACCTGGCCGATGGTGACGGTGCCGTGGCCGGCCTTCTCGATCACGCAGTTGCCCTCGCACAGACGATCCTGCGGGCAGATGCGGCCGCAGATCTCGGGAAAGGTGTTGGTGGCCTGGCTCAGCTCATAGGCCTCTTGGAGACGGTTTTCCGCCGTCAAGCGCAGCCAGTCGGGGATGTTGTTGTGCAGCGGACAGTGCGACTGGCAGTAGGGCACACCACACTGACTGCACCGCGCGGCCTGTTCCTTGGCCTTTTCGTCGGCATATTCAGCGTAGATCTCGTGGAAATCCGTGCGTCGAAGGTCGGGCGGACGCTTGTCCGGCATGTCCCGTTCCACATCGACGAACTTGAGCATCTTCTGACCAGACACGTTCCGTCCTCCTACAGAGTCACTTTGAAGCTTCGATGTAAACTGATCGGAGCCAGAATAAAAGTCATAATAACTGACCTATTTATAGGAAATCTCCTGCCGCGCCGTAGCAAAAACGGGCCTGGAACAGATTTTTAGTTTCGATCCGGACCTATTTCCCGATCTTTCGCAATTCTCTGCTTTGTTTAGAAACGAAGGGAAACGAATCAGGCGGACCCATGCCCCTTTTTACCCTCGTCCTTGTCTCCGTGATCCAGGGCATCACCGAGTTTCTGCCCGTGTCCTCGTCCGGGCACCTGATCCTGCTGCCGCAGCTGACGGGCCGGGCCGACCAGGGCCTTGTGATAGACGTGGCGGTTCACGTGGGCACCTTGCTGGCGGTCGTTCTTTATTTCTGGCGTGACGTGCGCGGGGCCATGCTGGGGCTTCCGCGCCTGGCCAGAGGCCGCACGGATACCGAAGGCGCCCGGCTTGCCCTTCTGCTGATTGTCGCCACGGTCCCGGCGGTTCTCTTCGGGCTGGTTCTGAAACTGACCGGGCTGGATGCCGCCATGCGCTCCGTGGCGCTCATCGGCTGGACCATGCTGATCTTCGGCCTGGTGCTCTACTGGGCCGACCAGACAGGCGGGGTGGACAAGACGGCCGGCAACTGGACCCTGCGTGATGCCGTCGTCATGGGGGCATGGCAGGCCCTGGCGCTGATCCCCGGCACCTCGCGCTCCGGGATCACCATCACCGCCGCGCGGCACCTTGGCTATGCCCGCGAGGACGGCGCAAAACTGGCCATGCTGATGTCGATCCCGGTCATCCTCGCGTCGGGCGTGCTGCTGGGGGCAGAGGTGGCACTGACCGCAGATGCGGGGGCCGCCCGTGACGGCGCACTGGCCGCCGCCATGGCCTTTGTCGCGGCGCTACTGGCGCTCTCATTGATGATGCGCCTGCTGAGCTCGGTCAGTTTCACACCCTACGTGATCTACCGGGTGATCCTTGGCGTCACCTTGCTGGTGATCGCCTATACCTAGCTTTTCAGGTTCCGGGCCGAGTCCTTCATGGCCGAATACTGGCCCGAGGGGCGGAAACGCCACAGGTAGTCGGGCAGGATCGCCTCCAGCGACTTGGGCGAAATGCCAAGCTCGGCAAAGCCGCGCGCGCCCTCAGACACGACGTTGTCCCGTTGCAATTGCAGCACCTGGTCGCGGCTTATCGGCCCCTTGAGCAGGCCGAAGCTCATCCGCTCGCCCAGCGCGAAGACACGCGCCATCAGCCCGGCCGTCCAGAACGGCATGTTCAGGATCAGGCGACGGCGCCGGATCATGCCCAGCATCTGCTGCATCAACTCGCGGAAGGTGTTCACGTCCGGCCCGCCAAGTTCGTAGACACCCGGCGCAGCGCGACCCAGCGCGCCTTGGGCCGCGGCCTCGGCCACGTCATCCACATAGGCCGGCTGAAAGCGCGTCTCGGCGCCCACGACCGGAAGGACGGGGCTGTAGGTTGTCATCGCCGCGAAACGGTTGAAGAAGGCATCGGTGTGGCCGAACAGCACCGAGGGCCGCAGGATCACCGCCTCGGGCATATGCGCCAGCACCCCGGCCTCGCCCGCGGCCTTGGTGCGGGCATAGGCGCTGTCGGCCTCGGCATCGGCGCCGATGGCCGAAATCTGCACCATGCGCTGCACGCCCTCCTCGGCCGAGATCCGGGCGATGCGCTCGGCCCCCTCGGCCTGCACCGCATCGAAGTTGTTCTTGCCGAAGGCATCGAATGTGCCCACGCAGTTGATCGCCACATCGGCCCCGCGAAGAACCTCGCGCACGCTGTTGTCGTCGCGGATGTTGCAGAACACCGGCACGACCTGGCCGACCACACCATAGGGTTTGACGAACATGGCCTCGTTCGGGCGGCGCACCGCGACGCGCACGCGCCAGCCCGCCTTGGCCATGCGCTGGGCGATGTAGCGCCCCAGAAACCCGGACCCGCCGAAAATGGTGACAAGCTTGGACATGGCCCTACCCCTCGTGTCTGCCGCTGCCCCGCGTTTATCGCCCGGGGGGCCGACAAACAAGGTGGTTTCGGGCTGCGGCTCGGCAAACACCGCCACCGGTCCGTGGACCTGCGAAAAAACAGCCGGAAACGCGTTGACAGCGCCGTCGTGCGGGCGTAAAGGCCGCTTCCACGACATCTGTGCCCAGATGGCGGAATTGGTAGACGCGCCAGCTTCAGGTGCTGGTGTCCGTATGGACGTGGAGGTTCGAGTCCTCTTCTGGGCACCATCCCTCCCCTAGCAGGAGACGATGGAAACGATGGCAAACCACCTTTACGAGCGCGACCTGCCCGATGGGCTGAGCCTTGGTCCGATCGTTGCGATCGACTGCGAGACGATGGGCCTGAACCCGCACCGGGATCGGCTGTGTCTGGTGCAGATGTCGGCGGGCGATGGCGATTGCCACCTGGTGCAGGTCAAACATGGCCAGACAGAGGCCCCCAACCTGTGCCGCCTGCTGACCGACCCGAAGGTGCTGAAGCTGTTCCATTTCGGCCGCTTCGACATCGCCGCGCTGGATCACGCCTTCGGCGCGCTGGCGGCCCCGGTCTACTGCACCAAGATCGCCAGCAAGCTGACGCGCACCTACACCGATAGGCACGGGCTCAAGAACCTCCTGCAGGAATTGCTCGACATCGACATTTCCAAGCACCAGCAGCAAAGCGACTGGGGCGCGGCCGAACTGACGGCAGCGCAGCTGGACTATGCCGCCTCGGATGTCCTCTACCTGCACCGCCTCAAAAAGGCGCTGGATGCCCGTCTGGCCCGCGAAGGCCGCACCGAGATGGCCGCCGCCTGCTTTGATTTCCTTCCGATGCGGGCGCGGCTGGACCTGGCCGGTTGGCCCGAAATCGACATCTTCGCCCACTGACATGGACAGGAACGGCAACCGCGCGACCAAGTTCCTCGACACCGCCCGCGGCGTGATCCGGGCCGAGGCCGCTGCGCTGGAAACCCTGGCCGAAACGCTCGACGGCGGCTTTGCGGCGGCGGTCGAAAAGATCCTGGAAACGCCGGGCCGGGTGATCGTCTCGGGGATCGGCAAATCCGGCCATATCGCGCGCAAGATCGCCGCGACCTTCGCCAGTACAGGCACGCCTGCACAGTTCGTCCACCCCGCCGAGGCCAGCCACGGCGACCTGGGCATGATCACCCGCGCGGACGTGGTCCTGGCGATCTCCAACTCGGGCGAGGCGCCGGAGCTGGCCAACCTGCTGTCCTACACCCGCCGTTTCGGCATCCCGCTGATCGGGCTGACCAGCCGCGCCGAAAGCACCCTGGGCCGCGAAGCGGACATCCTTGTCGCGATGCCCCGCACCGGCGAGGCCTGCACCACCGGCGTCGTGCCGACGAATTCCACCACCATGACCCTGGCCCTGGGCGATGCGCTGGCGGTATCGCTGATGGATCACCGCGCCTTCACCGCCGAGGATTTCCGTGCCTATCACCCGGGCGGCAAGCTTGGCTCGCGGCTGTCGCGGGTGCGCGACCTGATGCACGGGGCCGACCGCATGCCCCTGGCGGAGGCGGACACACCCATGAGCGAGAGCCTGCTGACCATCAGCCAGAAAGGCTTCGGCGTGGTCGGCGTGCTCGATCACCAGGGCGGCCTCGCAGGCGTGGTGACCGACGGCGACCTGCGGCGGAACATGGCCGGCCTGCTGGACCGCACCGCGGGCGAGGTCATGACCCGCGACCCGCGCACCATCGGCCCCGACTCTCTGGCCGAAGAGGCCGTGGCGGTGATGGAGGACAACCAGATCACCTGCCTGTTCGTCGTCGATCCCCAAGGCTCGCGACGGGTGGTGGGCATCCTGCACATCCACGACTGCCTGAGGGCGGGCGTGGTCTGACATGGCCAGGACCGACCAGCTCAGTTCGCGGTGGGTGGCCATCCTCAAGGTGGGCCTGCCGCTGGCGGCGCTGGCGCTGATGTCGACCATCTTTCTGCTGGCCCGGGCGCCGCTGCCCGGCGGCGACATCCCCTACGCCGAGATCGAGGAAATCGCCCGCGACCCCCGCGTCTCGGGGGCGCAGATCACCGGCATGGCCGACGACGGGTCGGTCATCGAGGTCACGGCCAAACAGGCCCGGCCGGACGGTACGCTCATCCACATCGACACCCTGCGCGCGGATATCACGTCGGCCGGCGGGGTCGAGATCGCAGTGCGCGCCGGTGACGGCGAGATGGACACCGCAACCCAGCGCGCGCGGCTGTTCGGGCTGACGCGGATCACCACCTCGAACGGTTACAAGATGGAAACCATGGGCCTGACGGCCGATATCGCAGCGGGCCGGATCGAATCCGACGGGGCGTTGGAGGTCCGCGCGCCCTTCGGTGACCTGACCGCCGGAAAGCTTCTGATCGACACGCCCCGCACGACATCCGGGCAAAGGATGCTTTTCCACGACGGCGTTCGGCTGGTATACCAGCCCCAGCAAGGGGATTAGCGACGTGCACATCTGCAAGGCCTGGGCCCTGGCCCTGTTCATCACGCTGGCAGCGGCGACCGGCGCTTCGGCCCAGACCAACCTGACACTGGGCGCGGTCAATGCCGACCCCACTGCCCCGGTGGAAATCACCGCCGACAGCCTCGAGGTGGACCAGGACACCGGCAAGGCCAGTTTCTCGGGCAATGTCGAGATCGGCCAGGGCGATCTTCGCCTGACTGCGGCCCGGGTGGACGTGACCTACAACGACCAGACCGGCGCGATAGACAACCTGCGCGCCTCGGGCGGCGTCACCTTCGTGACCCCGACAGAGGCCGCCGAAGCCCAGCGCGCCGATTACGACATTGCCGGCGGGACGCTTGTGCTGGAGGGCCAGGTGCTGGTCACCCAGGGGGGCAGCGCGCTCTCGGCGGAGCGGATGCGCGTCGACCTGCGCACGGGCAGCGCCCGGATGGACGGCCAGGTCCGCACGATCCTGAACCCGGACGACGGCTGAGATGACCGAAACGCCGGAATTGAGCGTCACCGAGGGCGGCGCCGGGCTGCGCATCCACAACCTGCGCAAGGCCTACCGCAAGCGCCTTGTCATCCGTGATGTCAGCATGGACCTGGGCCGGGGCGAGGTCGTGGCGCTGCTAGGGCCCAACGGATCGGGCAAGACGACCTGCTTTTACGCCATCGCCGGGCTGATCACCCCGGAGGGCGGGCAGGTCATGATCGACGGGCGCGACGTGACACCCCTGCCCATGTATCGCCGGGCCAAGCTGGGGATCGGCTACCTGCCGCAGGAAATGTCGATTTTCCGTGGCCTGTCGGTCGAGGACAACATCATGGCGATCCTCGAAATCGCGGTGAAGGACCGGCGGCGGCGACGGGAACGACTCGAGGAACTGCTCAGCGAGTTCTCGATCGAGCACCTGCGTCAGGCCCCGGCGATGGCCCTGTCGGGTGGCGAGCGCCGCCGCGCCGAGATCGCCCGCTGTCTGGCCGCGGGGCCGAAGTACGTGCTGCTCGACGAGCCCTTCGCGGGGGTCGACCCCATCGCGGTCGGCGAGATCCGGCACCTTGTCTCGGACCTGCGCAACCGTGGAATCGGTGTGCTCATCACCGATCACAACGTGCGCGAAACCCTCCAGATCGTCGACCGCGCCTACATCCTGCACGATGGCAAAGTGCTGATGAGCGGCACCGCCGACGAGGTGATCGAGAACGAGAACGTGCGCCGTGTCTACCTCGGTGACAGCTTCCGCGTGCGCTGACGGCGGGAGGCCGCGGGGGCCGTGCTGGGCCATTGACAAGCCCGCCCCACCTGTCGCCAACTGAACGTGATGACACAGACGGTTCCCCTCGCCTGCCCCTGTCGCGCCGTTCCGGCGACGGGTGCGCTCAGGCCGAGATCACGCTGCGTCATCCCTCACGACAGCATGACCTGAGGCCCCGCGCATATGCCTGCGCCACGCCTGCTGTCGCAACCTGGAAGGAGAAGACATGCGCTATCAGATCACCGGCAAACAGATTGATATCGGCGACGCCCTGCAAACCCACGTTCAGACGGAACTGGGAGAAATGTTCGAGAAGTATTCCGGCCGCCCTACCGATGCCAATGTGATCTTCTCCAAAAGCGGAAGCGCCTTCAACTGCGAGGCCGTGGTGCATCTTTCCACCGGTCTTACCACCCAGGCCAAGGGCCAGGCGCACGAGATCTACGCCGCCTTCGACGCAGCCCGAGACAAGATGGACAAACAACTCAGACGCTACAAGCGGCGACTGAAGGACCATCACAAGGAGCGCGCCACGCCGGTTGAACTTTCGCGGGCCGGTGCGTATATCCTCGCCTCGAACAGCGACTCGGAGGATGCCGGGCCGGACAACGTCGGCGCCATGATCGTGGCCGAGATGGAGACGCGAATCCCGGCCCTGTCCGTCGGAGAGGCGGTCATGCAGATGGAACTGTCGGATGCGCCGGTACAGGTGTTCCGCAACGAAGGACATGGCGGGGTCAACGTCGTTTACCGCCGCGACGATGGCAACATAGGCTGGATCGACCCGCGCAATTCGGGCTGATCCCTGCGCCGGTCGAAGACGGAAAGCGAGCGACAGATGCGAATCTCGGAAATTCTGCCTGCCGAGGGCACGAGGGTCATTGCGGCTGCCAGCAGCAAGAAGCAACTGTTCCGGTCCCTCGCCGAGATGGCCGAGGGCTGCTTCGAGGTTGACACCGCCTCCGTCGTCGATGCCCTACTGGACCGCGAAAGCCTTGGCCCCACCGGCGTGGGCCATGGCGTCGCCCTGCCGCACGCGCGGATGCCCGGCCTCGAGAGGGTCTGCGGGCTGTTCCTGCGCCTGAAGAAGCCGTTGGATTTCAACGCCGTCGACCGCCAGCCGGTTGACCTCGTCTTCGCGCTCTTTGCGCCTGAATCTGCCAGCGTCGAACACCTCAAGGCACTGGCGTTGGTCTCGCGGACCCTGCGGGACGAATCGGTTTGCTCAAAACTCCGTTCGAACGACGACCCGGCGACGCTCTTCACCATCCTGACCGAGCACGCGACCTCTCAGGCGGCGTAATCAGCAAAACCGAATCCGATGTAATCGCGCGCGTAGACAGCGCGCACGGCGGACTCGATCTCGGGATCGTAGATCTCTGACAGCCGCCCGGCGTGTGTATCGGTGGGCTGTTCGACCACCGGCATGGTCGCTTTGCCGACCTGCGCGGCCAGCCCGGCAAGGTCTTCCTCCAACCGGTCCTCGCGCAGAATCATATCCGCAAGGGTGACCCCCGCGAAACCCTGCAACACCGCCGTCTGGCTGGCCCAGAAGGCGTCGACCCGGACCGCGGTCTGACCGGCCAGGTTGGCCTTGAGAAACCGCAGGAACCCGAGAAAGGCCACGCGGTGGGACTGGGGGCTGTAGGCGGCGTCCGGGTCGCCCTTTGGCAGATCGAGTTTGAACTGCTGGCGCAGCACCTTGCGAATTTCCGAATAGCTGCCCGGCGCGGTAGACAGGATCTTGTCACAAAAGGCCGCGTGGGCCCGGGCGACCGGATGGCGCAGTACGGTAAAGCTCCGATGGCCCGGCCGCGCGCGCTTCCACTGGCGCAGGGTTTTCTGGGTGAAATCACCCTGTAGCGCGTCACGCCGGACATCGTCCAAACCCGCCATCCAGTCCAGGACGGCCTCTTGCGGGCCACCCTGGACGGGCAGGAACAGTAGGGGCGACTGCGCCGCCGCCACATGGCCGGGCACCACGGGACCGCGGCGGGGTTCGAAGTTCGGGGTGCGGTTCAGGTTGAACCGATCAAGCCGGGCCAGCGCCGCCTCCATCTGGTCGAAGTTGCGCACCTTGTCCGAAACCGGGGCCGGGTTCTGCTTTTTCAGGGTCCGATCCAGCGCCGCGAGCCGCGCCGGGCTACCCAGGAACCGCGCCATCCCGTTCATCACCTCCAGGTCCTGCAAGTCCTCGTAGGCCAGGTAGAACGCGGTTTGGCCACTCTTCTGCAAGCCGCCCAGCAGGCGCACCTGAAAGGCCTGCAAGGCCGAGACATGGGCCTCGAACTCAGCCGCGTCGAAGGCCACTTCGCTGGCACGGGCGTGCTTGACGTTGGTCAGCTTCCACTGGCCGGTGGCCTGCGCGATCTTGCGGCTGACGTAGCTGTCGACGGGATTGCGGGTCAGGACGATCTTGGCGCAGCGCGGATCGGCCAGGATTTCGTCGAGGACGCGTGGGTCGTGGTCATTGAAAAAACGAAACCCGTTGAGTCCCTTGGCGGCCTTGATGCACCCCAGCAGACGCTGGGGATCGGCGTCGCGGTCGGCGCGGGTCACGCCCAGCGTCTCCTCGCGGTTGGGATAGCTGATAAAAGCGGGATTGAAGGCCTCGCCGTGGCAGTGCAGGCCCTCCATCGCATTGATGTTCGCCTCAAGGAAATTGGACCCGGTCCGCATCTCTGCGAAGACCACGAAATAATCGAACTCAGTCATGTCTTACCTGACAAGATAGGGTTTGCGTTGCTGACCGCGCGGGTGCTGCGGGCCCGGGTCCGAGGGGAAATCGCCCATCATGTAGGGGTGCATGCCCTGGTTCTTGAGGTTCTGCAGGAACTGCGCGAACCCGGCCAGATCGACCATGCGCGGGGCCTCGGTCACCCCGCGCGGGGTTTGGGGGCTCATGTCGTCCAGCGTGGTCTGCAGGGCCTCAATCGGGCTTTCGACGAACTCGGCCAGGGTCCATATCCGCACCCGCGCCTTGGACCAGTACGCACGCAGCGCCGCAAGGTGCTCGGCCTCGATGCGCTGAAGCGCGGCCGCCTCGGCCCGGATCTCCGCGAAATCGCGATTGGACAGGAAAAGCGGGATCGCCCAGGCACCGGTGATCACGCTGATCTGCGCGTTGGGATCACGGGCCAGCTCCCCGGTGATCAGCTGGCTGTCGCGCGGGCCGAACTGGAAGCACTGGTGTTCGCCCCGTGTGTTCCAGATCAGGTTGGTCAGGAACATGCGCGCATTGTGGTCGCGCAGCCGCGGGTTGTTGCACAGCCCGCCGGCAAAGGTGCGCTGTCGTCCTTCGAACTGTACATCGTCGGTCGCGAAAAGATGTCCGTGCACGCGCGTGTCGGCGTTGCGGGCCAGCCAGGGTTCGAAATCCTCGAACAGCTCGGTGAAGCCCTCGAACACCGAATAGGGGGCCGCGGTAAAGCCGTTTTCGTGCCCTTCGCGCGGCAAGCGCGACTGCATGTACAGCCCCGCGCGCCCGCGCTTGCGGCGTTCGACCGCCTTTGAAAAGACACGGTCGATCTTGCCGGGGTTCGGTTCGGTTCCACGCATGGGGTTGGCCGATGTCAGGAAGGTGTCGTACAGCAGATCGGCCCGGGGCCATATCTTGCGCGCCACGAAACAGTCCGAGCGGCGCAACAACTGCAGGTGATCGTCGTAAAATATGTGCGGCTTGCCCTGGTAGTCGAACTTGGACAGCGTCAGCGACCGGCTTTCGACGTTTTGCGAATAAAGCCGCACGAGGGTCTGAAAATAGCTTTCGTCCGGGATCCAGACATGGCGGAAATAGCGGTCGTAGACGGGCCGATCCGGGTCCTCGAGGATCGCCGAAAGGGTTTGCCGCGTCAGGCACCACCATTGCGACCCCATGTGCGGGACGATCCCCTCGGGGATCTTGCGATGCAGCTTGAGCCGACGCTGGAAGTCGACAAAGCGGTCGAAGAGGAACCGCTGTCGGCGGAAAGAGAAAGGAAAGCACAGGGTGAAACGCTCTTCGTCCAGGCCACCGATCGTCCAGGGAACGTCGGCGGTGGTCGCGCTCTCGATGAAATCCGTGCGCGGCCGGGCGGCCAGGTAGTCCTGCAAATCCTCCACCGGGCGCAGCGGCAGGCAGGCCCCCGAGGCGAGGTAGACATGGCGCACCCGAGGAAAGTTGCGCAGAAGCTGTTCGGACGCCGCTTGCGCGGCCGCCACCAGGCCCCAGGTGCCCCATTCACACCGGTGGCGCTTGCTGAACTGGACATCCGGCAGATCGGCAAGCGACTGGACGAAGGCATCATAGGTCGACCGGTCGACGTTGCGGTCGACGTGGATCACCACCGGGCACCCTGCCGCCGACCAGTGGCGGATCACCTGCCCGGCGCGATCCAGCGCCGTGTGCACCAGCATGCCAACGCCGAGGTTCATGCCCAGTTCCCCTTGGACATCAGGCCCAGGATTTCCAGCTGCCGCCAGTTGATGTATTTCTCGGACCACGTGCACCACAGTTCGGGATGCTCGGCCAGCTCCTCGGCATAGGCCTTGTATTCATGGCTGTTGGCGTAGTGCTGACCGCGCTGCAACTCCTCCCGCGCCTTGTGGGTGAAGACATCGAGGAACTTCGCGTGCAACAGAACGCCCGAGGCCTTTTCTCCGCCCCATTCGTCGTAGACCAGGTTCAACCCGCGCGGCAGCAGCATATGGGTGGAGCTGACATAGGCATAACGCCTGTCCCACTTGACCAGCGGCGTCTTGTTGAGCGCGGGTGCGCGCCGCGGGTTTTCGGTGAAGGCCGTCCGCGCGTGGGCCGCCCTGGATCCAGAGATTGTAGTAGAGGTGGTTCTTGGACATGGTGTAATTGCCCGCATCGAACCACGGTGCGATCTCCAGCGGGTCCTGCCCGCGCTGGTAGGGCACCGCGTCGATCCGACCCTTGGGATACATGTCCAGCAGCATGGCCGAGAATGACCGGATTTCCGACGCCTCTAGCCAGTCCGTCAACGACCGGATCGGACGGGTGTCGCAAAAGGGGAAGACAAAGAACTCGTCCGGGTCCACCACCAGCGTCCAGTGGCCGTGGCCATACTTGCGTTGCAGGTAGTTCAGCCAATCCAACCCGCAGAGCGCACGGCGATAGCTTGCCTTTGTCGTCCAGAGCGAGACATCGGGCTGCGCGGCCAGGTATTGGCGACCGCCATCGTCGCTATCGTTGTCGACAATGATGAAGTGATCGACGCCAAGCTCTCGGTAGTATTGCAGAAAGTAAGGAAGCCGGATGTCCTCGTTGCGCAGGGTCGAGAATACGATAATGTCCTTCGAACCGATCCGATCGGTCCGGTCGCGCACGACACGCAGTTCACGCGACTTGCGCCGGGCGCGCAGGTGGGCGGCCTTGCGCTTCCATCGCAGCCGATATGATTGCCAAAGGCCCAAGTGTCACCTTTCTCCCTGCGCCGGGACCGGCGCTGCACATCCAGTGCCGCCCCAGCGGTATGGCACATTCAACGGCATCGGTGGTTTCCAGTCATTAAACAATTCCGTGGTTCAGGCAAGATCAGCGCCAGTCGCCGGCAGTCATCAATCCAAGGGATTCAAGCTGTTGCGGCCCCTGTTAGCGCGCCGCGTCCGGGTGCCAAAGGTCCACCCCCGCGATCAGGCTCTCGTGATAGGCGGTGTAGAAGTCGGCATTTTCGAAATGCTGGCGCCGGTGCAGCTCCTCGGCCGATTTCGCGGCGATGTCGGGCAGGAACTTGCTGTGCAGCAGAACACCGGTCGGCCGACCGGGCGCGAACACGCGGTTGAGGTGCATCGGCAAGGCCTGGTGGGTCGAGGTGACATAGGCAAAACTCCGGCGCCACTTGATGAGCGGGGTCTTGGACAGCGTCGGCGCGCGATCGGGCTGATCGGTGAAGAAGACCCTGTCGCGTGGCCCCCCTGGATCCAGAGGTTGTCGAAGACCGCGTGCCGTCGCGCGCGGTAGCCCCGCGGGTCGAACCAGGGCAGATGGTCGCGCGGGTCGTCCCCGGGCGCGAAGGTTCCCGCGGTCACGGGGCCCTTGGGAAACAGATCCAGCATCAGCGCGCCGAAGGCCCGGCGTCCCGTGGCATCGAGGTGGGCGGTAAGCTGCCGCAGGTCGCGCCCCCCCGGGCAGGACCAGCAGCTCGTCGGCATCCAGCGTAAGGCACCACTTGCCATGTCCGAAGCGGAACTGCAGGCAGGTCAGCCAGTCGACGCCGAAGCGCGCCTGCTTGTAGCTGCCCCCGGCCCGCCAGAACGAGACATCAGCCTGCCCGCGCAGGAATTCCTGCGTGCCGTCGTCGCTATCATTGTCCACGATCAGGAAGTGCCCGACCCCGAGCGCGCGGTTGTGATCCAGAAAATGCGGCAAGCGCGCCCGTTCATTGCGCAGGGTCGAAAAGGCCAGGATCGGCGCGGCCTCGATGCGCGCGGAATCGACGCGAAGCCGCTGCAACTGGTGGCGGAACCGCCAGGCCCGCAGCAGGAGGCGGCGGCGCTTCCAGCGCATCCGGTAGGCAAAGACCGGCGACCGCGGGGCGACGCGAGGCGACGCCGCATCCATCTGCGCGAAAATGGACATGGCGGCTTACTGGGCCGCCTGGCGCATCGACATCAGTTCTTGCAGGTAGTCGCCGAATTCCTCGCCCAGGTCGTCGCGGGCCAGGCCGAAGGCCACGGTCGCCTGCAGGAACCCGACCTTGGAGCCGCAATCGAAACGATGGCCCTGGAACCTGTAGCCGAACACCTCGCGACCCTCGTCGATCTCGGCAGCGATGGCGTCAGTCAGCTGGATCTCCCCGCCCGAGCCCGTCTTGATCCGGCTGAGATTGCGCATGATGTCCGGGGTCAGGATGTAACGCCCAATCACCGCCAGGTTCGAGGGGGCCTCGTCGGCGGCGGGTTTCTCGACCATGCCGTTGACCGAGACGGTCGGCCCCTTCTCATCCTTGACGTCCAGAATGCCGTAGGACGCGGTCTTGTCGCGCGGCACCTCCATGGCAGCCACCATGCTGCCGCCGGTCTCGGCATGGGCCTCGACCATCTGTTGCAGGCAGGGCGTCTTGGCCGCGATCACGTCGTCGGGCAGTATCACCGCGAAGGGCTCGTCGCCGATCAGCCGCCGCGCGCACCAGACAGCGTGGCCCAGGCCCAACGCCTTGTACTGACGGATATAGGCGATCGCCCCGCTGTCCATGTCAGTGGACTTGAGGGTTTCGAGAAGCGCGTCCTTTCCCGACTTGCGCAGCATGTTCTCAAGCTCGGGGGCGTGGTCGAAATAATCCTCCAGCGCGGACTTGCCGCGCGAGGTGACAAAGATGAACTCCGTAATGCCGGCCGCGCGCGCCTCGTCAATGGCATACTGGATAAGCGGCCGATCCACGAGGGTCATGATTTCCTTGGGAACCGACTTGGTCGCCGGCAGGAACCTTGTCCCCTTCCCGGCCACCGGAAAAATCGCTTTGGTTACGCGTTTTTTCGTCATTGTGTACCTCTTAACGTCAACGCCGGGTCCAAACCCCTGCGCCCCTTGCATTCATATCATTCATAAAAAGCATGACCCCGGCACGGTCTCAAAGGGGAAACCGCCGAGTTCCGGGTCACGGGTGATTCATGTCTACCATCATTTCTTCGATTCGCTGCACGTCCTCCGGGTTGTTCAGCTCCCAGAACTGGCGCCCACGCGCCGTGACCTCGACACAGAGCATCGGCACACCATGTTCGATAAATCGCAATTGTTCCAGGCCTTCCAGAGCCTCCAGCGCGCCGAGGGGCCAGCGGCCATAGGCCGCCAGGGCCGCGGGCCGATAGGCGTAGACGCCGACATGGTGAAAGACGGGCGTCTCCGCATCGTCGGCATGGGGGCCGGGCGTGAAGGGGATGACCTCCTTGGAGAAATAGAGCGCGCTGTGATTGGTGCCGAAGACCGCCGTTGTCCCGCCCACCCGGCCCTGACGGCGATCGTCGAGAAGTGCATTCAGCGCCCGGCCATCGCAACGCAGCACCGGCGTGGCGACCTCGGCCACCGGGTGATCGGCCAGGGCCTCGACCAGATCCTCGACGAACCAGGCCGGTGTCAACGGCGCATCGCCCTGAAGGTTGACGACGATATCGTAACCGCCGCCGAGCGCGGCCAGGGCCTCGGCGCAACGCTCGGTGCCGTTGCGGCAGGTGTCCGAGGTCATCACGACCTCGGCGCCGAACCCCCGCGCCGCGTCGCGGATGCGGGTGTCATCCGTGGCCACGACCACGCGATCAACCCCCGAGACGGCGCCCGCGGCCTCCCAGGAGCGCTGGATCAGGGTTTTCGCCACGCCGCCAGCCCCCGTCAACGCGACAAGCGGCTTGCCCGGGTAGCGGGTCGAGGCGTAGCGCGCCGGGATGACAACGAGAACAGACATCAGGCCGGTTTCAGCCCGACGCCGGGGGCATGGGCGATGAAGAAGGGGTTGGCGAAACCCGCCTTTCCATAGCGCAACGGCTGATGATCGTCGAAGCGTACCACCTCGCCGCCGGCCCCGGTCAGCACGGCATGGCCGGCGGCTGTGTCCCATTCCATGGTCCGGCCGAAGCGAGGGTAAAGATCGGCCTCGCCGGTCGCGACAAGGCAGAACTTGAGCGAAGATCCCGCGCTGGTGCTGTCCTTGATGGCGTATTTCGCGATATAGTCCTCGGTCGCCTTGTCGCGGTGCGACTTCGAGGCCACGACCATGAGCGCGGCATTGTCCGGCGTTCCGACACGGATCGGCCGCGTCTCGCCGGGGGCCGCCTTGTCGAAGGGGCCGGTCTCCTCGAGGGCCGTTCCACCGGCGTCGGTATAGAACAGGCGGCCCTTGGCAGGGGCATAGACCACGCCGCGCACCGGGCTGCCGTCCAGCACATAGGCGATGTTCACCGTGAAATCGCCGCGTCGGTGGATGAATTCCTTGGTGCCATCCAGCGGGTCCACGATCAGGAAGGTCGATGCCGACAGGTCGTGCGACTCGGCCTGTTCCTCGGTCACAAGCGCCAAATCGGGAAAGGCGGCGCGCAGCCCGGCCGCGATATGCGCGTCCGCGGCCTCGTCCGCCGCTGTCACGGGGCTGTCGTCGCTCTTGGTGCGCACCTCGAAGTCCGGGGCGTTGTAGATCTCCATGATCAGGTCACCCGCCTCCAGCGCCAGCCGGCGCACCACAGGTATGAGGGTCTCGAAATCCAATTTATCGCTCCCGGCTCGCACCCCGGGGTGCGACACGTTGATAATCGTCTCGGGCGGTCCTATAATAAAGGAAAAGAAAATTGCAAGATTTCCCTACAATTCTTGCTGCGCAACAACGCAGGCCGGCCACGATGTTCGAGACACGCAGAGCACAGTCAAGGTCGCGCGGGGCGCTGGACATGATGGAGTTGATCTATCACTCCATCGTCCGCGACATCCGCAAGCAGCACAGGTACGCCGTGATCGGCCTGCTCATCAACATAATGCAGACGGTGGTTCTGGCCCTCGTCTTCTATGTCATGTTCTCGATCCTGGGCCTTAGGGGCTCGGCGATCCGGGGCGATTTCATGCTTTACATCATGTCCGGGATCTTTCTGTTCATGACCCACATCAAGGCCGTCGGTGCCGTAATGGGGTCCGAGAGTCCGGCCTCGGCGATGATGAAACACGCGCCCATCAACACGATTGTGGCGATCTCGGCCTCGGCGCTGAGTTCGCTATACATTCAGGTGCTGTCCGTGGCGGTCGTTCTCTATATCTATCACGCGGCATTCCCGCCGATCACCATCGAAGATCCGGTCGGCGCCATGGGGATGCTGTTGCTGGCCTGGTTTTCGGGCTGTGCAGCTGGCATGGTCTTTCTGGGCCTCAAGCCGTGGCTGCCCGATTTCGTCGCCGTCGTCTCGCAATTGTACAGACGCGCGCAGATGATCGCCAGCGGCAAGATGTTCGTGGCCAACGCCCTGCCCGCCTCGATGCGGGCGCTGTTTTCGACTGGAACCCGCTCTATCACACCATCGACCAGGCGCGGGGGTTCGCCTTTATCAATTACAATCCGATGTTTTCGTCCATTTCCTACGCGCTGACGGTCAGCGTTGTGCTGGTAATGATCGGGTTGATGCTGGAATTCTATGCCCGCCGGAATGTTTCGCTCAGCCACGAGGCGACACGATAGCCCCTGTGCCGGTCAGGTGACCACGCGCAGCGTCAGGTTGATGCGCCCCCCGTCCTTGAGCAGCGCGGAACTGCCGTCCTTGACCCGGTCGATCCCGTGATAGAGCAGCCGCGCCGCGCCCCCCATGCGCAGCACGTCGCCCGAGCGCAGCCAGACGCTCTCGGTCTTGCCGCCCCGGGTGGAGTTGCCGATCCGGAACAGCGCCTCGTCGCCCAGCGAGATCGACAGCACCGGCTGGGCGAAGTCGGCTTCGTCCCGATCCTGGTGCATCCCCATGCGGGCCCCCGGCGGGTAGTAGTTCACAAGACAGCATTCCGGCCCCCGGTCGCTGCCCGACAGCGCTTCCCAGGCTGCGAGGACCGAGGGCGGGATCGGCGGCCAGTCCATGCCGCCGGGATGGCGCCGCTCATAGCGATAGCCTGCCTTGTCGGTGACCCAGCCGAAGCGGCCCGCTGCGGTCATGCGCACGCTCATGGTGTTGCCCGAGGGCGTGACCGGCGTGAAGAGCGGGGCCTGCGCGGCCACCGCGCGAATCTCGGCCAGCATCGTCTTCTGATCCTCGGGCGACAGCCAGGATTGCCAGAGATCGACCCCGCGCAAGCACAGCGTCGGCGCAAGACCCGGACCGGATTCCTCGAATTTGCTCATTCCATTGCCTTTCCCCTGCTTGCAGGCCTCTTTGACCCTACCTATATACGCCGTGATCCGGAGCGGAGATGACCCCGCTTCACCAGAAACCATGAGGCCAGGGTGCCACAACGGGCCCGGGCCGCTCAAACCGCCTGAAGGAAGGGATTTGTAAAATGGCCAAAGTCATCGGAATTGACCTAGGAACCACGAACTCCTGCGTTGCCATCATGGATGGCAGCCAATCCCGCGTTGTCGAGAACGCGGAAGGGGCGCGCACCACGCCCTCGATCGTTGCCTTCACGGACGACGAGCGCCTTGTCGGCCAGCCGGCCAAGCGCCAGGCCGTCACCAACCCCGAAAACACCATTTTCGGCGTCAAGCGCCTGATCGGCCGTCGCCTGGACGACAGCGACCTGGCCAAGGACAACAAGAACATGCCGTTCTCGGTCGTCGACGGCGGCAACGGCGACGCCTGGGTCGAAGCCAAGGGCGACAAGTACAGCCCCAGCCAGGTGTCCGCCTTCATCCTGCAGAAGATGAAGGAAACCGCCGAAAGCTACCTTGGCGAAGAGGTGGACCAAGCCGTCATCACCGTGCCCGCCTATTTCAACGACGCCCAGCGCCAGGCCACCAAGGACGCGGGCAAGATCGCGGGCCTCGAAGTGCTGCGCATCATCAACGAACCGACCGCCGCCGCGCTGGCCTATGGCCTCGACAAGAAAGAGACCAAGACCATCGCGGTCTATGACCTCGGCGGCGGCACCTTCGACGTGACCATCCTGGAAATCGACGACGGCCTCTTCGAGGTGAAGTCCACCAACGGGGATACCTTTCTGGGCGGTGAAGACTTCGACATGCGGATCGTCAATTACCTGGCCGACGAGTTCAAGAAAGAGCACGGCGTCGACCTGACCAAGGACAAGATGGCGCTGCAGCGCCTTAAGGAGGCCGCGGAGAAGGCCAAGATCGAGTTGTCCAGCGCGTCGCAGACCGAGGTGAACCAGCCGTTCATCTCGATGGGGGCTGACGGCTCGCCGCTGCACATGGTCATGAAGCTGACCCGCGCCAAGCTGGAAAGCCTGGTCAGTGATCTGGTCACGGCGTCGATCAAGCCCTGCAAGGCCGCGCTCAAGGACGCGGGCCTGTCGACCGACGACATCGACGAGATCGTCCTGGTCGGCGGTCAGACCCGCATGCCCAAGGTCTTTGACGAGGTCACCAAGTTCTTCGGCAAGGAACCCCACAAGGGCGTGAACCCCGACGAGGTCGTCGCCATGGGCGCCGCCATCCAGGCCGGTGTGCTTCAGGGCGATGTCAAGGACGTGGTGCTGCTGGACGTCACGCCACTGTCGCTGGGTATCGAGACGCTGGGCGGTGTCTTCACGCGCCTGATCGACCGCAACACGACCATCCCGACGAAGAAGAGCCAGGTGTTCTCGACCGCGGAGGACAACCAGAACGCCGTGACCATCCGCGTGTTCCAGGGCGAACGCGAAATGGCCAGCGACAACAAGCTGTTGGGCCAGTTCAACCTCGAGGACATCCCGCCGGCGCCGCGCGGCATGCCGCAGATCGAGGTGACCTTCGACATCGACGCCAACGGCGTGGTCAATGTCTCGGCCAAGGACAAGGGCACCGGCAAGGATCAGAAGATCACGATCCAGGCGTCGGGCGGTCTGTCGGAGGACGACATCGAACAGATGGTCAAGGATGCCGAGGAGAACGCCGAGGCCGACAAGCAACGCAAGGACCTGGTCGAGGCTCGCAACCAGGCCGAAAGCCTGATCCATTCGACCGAGAAGTCGCTGGAGGACCACGGCGACAAGGTCGACCCGTCCACCATCGAGGCGATCGAGCTGGCGATCTCGGCGCTCAAGGAAAACCTGGAGGGCGAGGAGCCGGAGAAAATCCGCTCGGGCATCCAGAACGTGACCGAAGCGGCCATGAAGCTGGGTGAGGCGATCTACAAGGCCCAAGGCGAAGAGTCCGGCGACGCCGACCCCGAGGCCCCGCAGGACGGGGTGGGCGAAGCCGACGAGGACATCGTCGACGCCGACTTCGAAGACCTCGACGACGACAACAAGCGCGCCTGAGGGAAATCACGCTCCGAGGCTGGCCCGCACATCGTGGCGGGCCGGCCTTTTGCGACCCATAGGGGGGAACGCGAATGTCCAAACGTGACTATTACGAGATTCTCGGGGTCTCCAAGGGCGCCGATGCTGACGATATCAAGAAGGCCTATCGCAAGAAGGCCAAGGAACTGCACCCGGACCGGAACACCGACAACCCCGACGCCGAGCAACAGTTCAAGGAAGCCGGCGAGGCCTACGAGGTTCTCAAGGACCCAGAGAAGAAAGCGGCCTACGATCGCTTCGGCCACGCCGCCTTCGAGGGCGGCATGGGCGGCGGTGGCGGCGGTCGTCCCGGTGGCGGTTTCCAGGGCCAGGGCGATTTCGCCAGCGCCTTCTCGGATGTCTTCGACGACCTCTTCGGAGATTTCATGGGCGGCCGCGGCCCCGGCGGCGGACGTTCGCGCGCGGCGCGCGGAAGCGACCTGCGCTACAACATGCGCGTCACCCTCGAAGAGGCCTATACCGGCACGCAGAAGACGATCACCATTCCGACCTCGGTGCACTGCGGCAGCTGCGACGGATCCGGTGCCGAGGGCGGCAGCGAACCGGTGACCTGCCCAACCTGTTCGGGCATGGGAAAAGTCCGCGCGCAGCAGGGCTTTTTCACCGTCGAACGGACCTGCCCGACCTGCAACGGCATGGGCCAGACGATCAAGAACCCCTGCAAGACCTGCCACGGCGCGGGCCGCGTCGAGACCGAAAAGCAGCTTGCCGTCAACGTGCCGCCGGGCGTCGAGACCGGTACCCGCATCCGCCACGCCGGCGAGGGCGAGGCCGGCATGCGCGGCGGGCCGTCCGGCGATCTCTATGTCTTCATCGACGTGATTGAGCACGACCTGTTCGAACGCGACGGCAACCACCTTTTCTGCCGGGTGCCGGTTTCGGTGACCACGGCGGCCCTGGGCGGGGACATCGAGGTGCCCACCATCGACGGTGGCCGCAGCCGCGTGAAGATCCCGGCGGGCAGCCAGTCGGGCCGTCAGATGCGCCTGCGCTCAAAGGGAATGCCCAGCCTGCGCGGGGGCGGGGCCGGCGACATGTTCATCGAACTGTCCGTCGAAACCCCGGTGAACCTCACCGCGCGGCAAAAGGAACTGCTGCGGGAATTCGAGAAACAGGCCGAGGACAACAACCCCAACAGCTCGAATTTCTTCAAGTCGGTGAAGAATTTCTGGGAATCCATGAAGGGGTAAGGGGCCTTAACGCTTCGGTAAGGGAATCGCCGCAAACCTGACGGTATGTCGGACCAACGCGCCTTTTCCGAAGCCCCCCTGGCCGGCCTGCAGCCCGACCTGCTGTCCGGGGACGAAGAGGTGAAGGCACGCCCACACGCGCTCCGCGGCCCAGGCGAGCGTCCCCCTTCTTACCTGGCCGATCACCGCAAGCGCCTGCGCGACAGGTTCCGGACCGGTGGCGCGGCCGCCATGCCCGATTACGAACTCCTGGAACTGGCCCTGTTCCGCGCCATTCCGCGGCAGGATGTCAAACCCCTGGCCCGGCGCCTGATAGAGACCTTCGGCGACGTGAACGGCGTGCTCTCGGCCCCGGTCGCCCGCCTGGAGGCTGTTGCGGGCGTTGGCCCCGCCGTAGCGACCGAGTTGAAGATCGTCAAGGCGCTGGCCCACCGCATGGCCCGCGCCAAGGTCCTGCAACGCCACGTCATCAGCAGCCGGGACGCGGTGCTGGATTACTGCCACACGGTCATGGCGCATCGCGACACCGAGCAGTTCCGTATCCTGTTCCTTGACCGCAAGAACATCCTCATCGCCGACGAGGCCCAAGGTCAGGGCACCGTCGATCATGTGCCCGTCTACCCGCGCGAGGTTGTCAAGCGGGCGCTGGAATTGAACGCCTCGGCGCTGATCCTGGTGCACAACCATCCATCGGGCGACCCGACCCCTTCGGAGGCCGATATCGACATGACCCGCCAGATACATGAGGCCGCGGGCGCGCTCGCCATCGCCCTGCACGACCACCTAGTGATCGGCCGGTCGCGCGAGTTGAGCTTTCGCGCCGAGGGACTTTTGTAGCATTGCGCGGCGCATTCGCGTGACCAATCACCGGCTCCACGGTCGGCCGGTCCGCCAGAGACAAAAAATCGGCGTCCCCCACGCCCGGCGCGACCCTGCGGGCCTCTCACCCGATCATCGCGCTGCGAGCTTCAGATCCTCGAACATGCCTTGCAGGTAGAGAAAATCACCGGCGGCCTCGCACCCCGGAACCCGCAGGGTCATGTCCTGCGCCTCGGTCGTGCCATCCGGACGGATCTGGATGCTCTGGGCGGCCAGCTTGGCACCACAGTTCCCGGCGGTGATCCCGGCCTCGGCAACCAGCGCGATATCGCCACGGTCATGCTGGCCCGACGGGAAGGTATAGACCTCTGCCATGTGCGGAGATTCGTCGGCGGCAGCATCCCCAAGCCGCATCAGGACCCCCCCTCGCCGGTGATCGCACGGGCCGCGTCAGCGGTGTTGCCACGATAGATGTGGCCCGCCTCACCAAAACCCGCGCCGAATTCATAAGCACTCAGCATCACGTCAGCGACACCACGCCACTGCAGCACTGCCCGGTCGTAGCGGCCGGTATCGGGAACGCGCACCGTGCCGACGGCGGACGCGCCATCGGGAAAGGCGGCGACGAAGACCGCCGTGGGCGCAAGCGCCGGAACGTCCAGCGTTACAGCACCTTGCGCGTCGGCACGGGCGCTGACCCGCAGCCCCTGGTGGTGCAGGATGAGTGGTGACCCGGCGTGGCACGGGGCCGAGATCCGCAGGGAAACAATCGCCGCATCCTCGGGTGTGCCTGCCACGCTGACCGGGCACGCCTCGCTGTTGATTTCGGCGTCTTTGGCGGGGACACTAGGCCGCTTGGGCGGCATGTCCGTTTCGATCGCGGCCAGGCGGACCGGAGCACCGGGCATTGTGGGCCGCTGGCCCGTGTCCGGCAATGCCGGTTTCGGACCACTACCGGCCCGCTCCGTCGTGGCGGCCGTGAGGGCAGGATTCATGCGCATGACAGCAGACTGAGCCGCGGGCGCCAAGGCCTGCGTGATGCCCTCAGCACCAGCACGCGCGGTCCCATCGGGAGCGTCCAGGCCGAACCGGCTGGCCAGGGCATCGCCGTTCTGCATGACGAAGCCGATGCCCAGCGCCACACTGAACGTGCCGACGATCATGGCGATATGTCTGATGCGGGACATTATCCCTAGGCCCCCTTCCCACGGTCACGTTAGGAAGGAGGCTGACCCGCCCCCGTGACCTCACAATGGCCCAACCGCGGCGTCTTGGCGTCGGAAATGCGGCAGCATCGTGCCCGGGGCTAGCCTCAGGCCAGACGCCCGTGGCAGTGTTTGAACTTCTTGCCCGACCCGCAGGGACAGGGTTCGTTCCGGCCGGGATTGCCCCAGGTGGTGGGGTCGTTCTCGTCAAAGCCCTCGCGCAGGGCGGCCCCGGCCGCGGCGGCCGGGGCCCCGGCCCGCGTCGGGCCTGTATTCTCGCGCGAGGCGGCATTCTGAAGCTGTTTCTGCTGCTCTTGCAACTGGGCCATCATCTGCTTCTGCTCTTCCTCGGTCATGGGCCGGATCTGCGACAGCTTTTGCGTGACATCCGTGCGCAGACCGTCCAACAGCCCCTCGAAGAGCTGGAAGGATTCGGTCTTGTATTCGTTCAGCGGGTCACGCTGGGCATAGCCACGGAATCCGACGACCGAGCGCAGATGCTCCAGCGTCACCAGATGCTCGCGCCACTTGGTGTCGATGGTCTGAAGCAGGATCTGCTTTTCGATGTTGCGCATGGTGTCCAGGCCGAACGCCTCGGCCTTTTCATCCATGTACTTGGTCGCCGCCTCTGACAGACGCTCGTGGATGGCGTCGTTGTCGACGCCTTCCTCCTCGGCCCACTCCATGATCGGCACGTCGATGCCCAGCTTTTCGATCACCTCGGCATGGAGGCCCTCGGTATCCCACTGGTCGGCATAGGACTTGGGCGGCATATGGGCGTCGACCATGTCCTCGATGACCTGCTCGCGCATGTCGCTGACGATCTCCGAGAGGTCCTGCGCCTCCATTATCTCGCGGCGCTGGCCGAAGATCACCTTGCGCTGGTCGTTCATCACGTCATCGAACTTGAGCAGCTGCTTGCGGATGTCGAAATTGCGCCCCTCGACCTTGGCCTGCGCCCGCTCCAAAGACTTGTTAACCCAAGGGTGGACGATGGCCTCGCCCTCTTTCATGCCGAGGCCCGACAGCATCTTGTCGAGCCGTTCCGAGCCGAAGATGCGCATCAGGTCATCCTCGAGCGACAGAAAGAAAGCCGAGCGCCCCGGATCACCCTGCCGGCCCGACCGGCCGCGCAACTGGTTGTCGATGCGGCGGCTCTCGTGCCGCTCGGTGGCCAGAACGAAAAGCCCGCCGGCCTGCTTCACGGCCTCTTCATCGGCCTCATGCTCGGACTCGATGCGCTCGCGGATCGCCTCGGGGTCGCCCTCCGGATCTGCCTCGATGGCCTGCATGACCTGGAAATCGACATTGCCGCCCAGCTTGATGTCGGTGCCGCGTCCGGCCATGTTCGTGGCGATGGTCACGGCGCCCAGCTTGCCGGCGTCGGCGATGATCTGCGCCTCCTGTTCGTGCTGGCGAGCGTTGAGGACGTTGTGTGTGACCCCCACCTCGGTCAGAAGCTGGCTGAGATGCTCGGACTTGTCGATCGAGGTGGTACCCACCAGGATCGGCTGGCCCTTGGCGTTGGCCTCCTTGATGGTCTCGACGATGGCGTCGAACTTCTCCTTGGCGGTGCGATAGACCGCGTCATCGTCGTCGGCCCGGTCGATGGGCTTGTTCGTCGGCACCTCGACAACGCCCAGACCGTAGATTTCCATGAACTCGTCGGCCTCGGTCAGGGCCGTGCCGGTCATGCCCGACAGCTTGTCATAAAGCCGGAAATAGTTCTGGAACGTCACGCTCGCCATGGTGACGTTCTCGGGCTGGATTTCGCAGCCCTCCTTGGCTTCGATGGCCTGGTGCAACCCTTCGGACAGACGCCGGCCGTGCATCATGCGACCGGTGAACTCGTCGATCAGCACGACCTGGCCGTCGCGCACGATATAGTCCTTGTCGCGCGTGAACAGCTTGTGCGCCCGCAGGCCCTGGTTCACATGGTGAACGACGGTGGTGCTTTCGGGATCATAAAGCGACTGCCCCTCGGGCAGGAGCCCGGCCTCAAGTAGGCGCTGCTCGAGAAACTCGTTGCCTTCATCGGTGTAGGTGACACCGCGGGTCTTCTCGTCCAGCTCGTAGTGGTCCTCGGTCAGCTCGGGGATGACCTTGTCGATGGCGACATAGAGGTCGGACCGGTCCTGCGCCGGTCCCGAAATGATCAGCGGGGTGCGCGCCTCGTCGATCAGGATGCTGTCGACCTCGTCAACGATGGCGAAGTTGTGTCCGCGCTGCTTCATTTCCGAAAGCTCGGATTTCATGTTGTCGCGCAGATAGTCGAAGCCCAACTCGTTGTTGGTCGCATAGGTGATGTCGCAGGCGTAGGCTTGCTTCTTTTCGTCCTCGTCCTGCTGCGGGTAGACCACGCCGCAGGTCAGGCCCAACGCCCCGTAGACCTTGCCCATCCACTCGGCATCGCGGCGGGCCAGGTAGTCGTTGACGGTGACAATATGCACGCCCTTGCCGGTCAGCGCGTTGAGATAGGCCGGGAAGGTCGCCACCAGCGTCTTGCCCTCGCCCGTCTTCATTTCCGAGATGTTGCCCTGGTGCAGGAAGATGCCGCCCATCAGCTGTACGTCGAAGGCGCGCAGACCCAGGGCGCGCTTGGCTGCCTCGCGGCAATTGGCGAAGGCCTCGGGCAGGATGTCGTCCAGGCTCTCGCCGTCCTTTGCGCGCCGGGCCAGGTCTTCGGTCCGGGCCTTCAGATCGGCATCGGCGAGCTTTTCGAACTCGGGTTCAAGCGCGTTGATCTTTTCGACGATCGGGCGTGTCGCCTTGATCTTGCGGTCGTTGGCGGTGCCGAAGACCTTTTTCGCGAGTGTTCCGAAACCGAGCATGTTGTCTCCGCGGCCAGGGGCTGGCCTTCGTGGCATCAAAGAATGAGGAGGTTGGTTGTGCCCGCGCGGCACGCCGCCTAAGTTCGGGGCCAAGACCGGCCCCCCTCGGGACCTGAAATCGATGTAAGGGGCCGCAATTCTAGTGTCAACGCCGCGCACCGACGCGGCAGATAAAGGACGGAGCCACTATGTACGAGAGCCTCAAGATCGCGACCCTGCTGACCGGCCTGGCGCTGCCCACGGGTGCGGCCCTGGCCCAGGACCAGGGCACGAGCTCGGGCGACGTCGCCGCCGACACGGTGGTCGCGACGGTCAACGGGACGGATATCACCCTGGGCGAAATGATCATCACGCGCCAGCAGCTGCCCGAACAGTACCAGGATTTGCCGAACGAGACGCTGTTTTCGGGCATCCTGGACCAGCTGGTTCAGCAGCAGCTTCTGGCCGACGCGCTGGAGGACACGCCCGCGCGCATCGGGATCGCGCTTGCCAACGAGGAACGCGCCCTGCGCGCCGGCGAGGTGGTCCAAGACCTCTACGCCGACGCCGTGACCGAAGAGGCGATCCAGGCCGCTTACGAGGCGCGCGTGGCCGACATGGACGAGAGCATGGAATGGAACGCCTCACACATCCTTGTCGAGACCGAGGAAGAGGCCGCCGAGATCAAGACGCTGGTCGAGGACGGCGCCGATTTCGCCGAAACCGCGCAGGACCGTTCGACCGGGCCGTCGGGCGCCAGCGGCGGTGAACTGGGCTGGTTCGGGCCGGGCCAGATGGTCGCCCCCTTCGAGGAGGCCCTCGGCAGCATGGAAACCGGCGATATCTCGGACCCGGTGCAGACCCAGTTCGGCTGGCATATCGTCAGACTGAACGACACCCGCGCGCAGGAGGCCCCCAGCCTTGACGAGTTGCGCCCGGAAATCGTTAGCCAGTTGCAGCAAGAGGCCGTGCAGGCGCGCTTGGACGAGTTGAGCGAGGCTGCGCAGGTCGACCGCAGCGTGCCCGATCAGGTCGACCCCTCGGTGCTGGGCAACACGGGCCTTCTTGAGGACTGATTCATGGCGAAATCCCCCCTGGCGCCCGCACGCTTTCCCGACCTGCCGGTCATCGAGGGCGTGCGGTTCGCCAGCGCGGCCGCCGGCGTGCGTTACACCGACCGACCGGATGTGATGCTGGCCGAACTGGCCGGGGGGACGACCATCGCCGGGGTCTTTACCCGCAGCGCCACCCGCGCCGCGCCGGTGCTGGACTGCGAGGCCAAGATCGGCCGGCCGGACACGGGCCGGGCGGCCATCCTGGTGAACTCGGGCAATGCCAATGCCTTTACCGGGGTCGCCGGGGCGGCGGCGGTCGATGCGCTCTGCCAGGGCGTGGCCGAGACGCTGGACCTAGACCCCGGGCGCGTCTTGACTGCCTCGACCGGCGTTATCGGCGAGGTCCTGCCCCACGATCGCATCCTCGACAGCCTGGCCGGGCTGGCCGGGGCGCTGGCGCCTGAGGGGATCGAAGCCGCCGCCAACGCCATCATGACCACAGACACCTTCGCAAAGGGCTCCATGGCCGAGGTCGAGATCGGCGGTCGGCCGGTCCGCATCGCCGGCATCGCCAAGGGATCGGGCATGGTGGCGCCGGACATGGCGACCATGCTGGTCTATATCTTCACCGATGCCCGGATCGGACAGGACCAGTTGCAGACCCTGCTGCGCGCCCTGACCGACCAGACCTTCAATTGCATCACGGTGGACAGCGACACCTCGACCTCGGACACGCTGCTTTGTGCGGCGACCGGGGCCTCGGGCGTGGATGTCACCAACAGCGCCGGTTTCACCAAGGCCCTGCATGATGTGATGCTGGACTTGGCCCAGCAAGTGGTGCGCGATGGCGAGGGGGCCAGCAAGTTCGTCGAGGTGCAGGTCAGCGGGGCCGCGTCGGACGGTGAAGCGAAACAGATCGGCCTGGCCATCGCCAATTCCCCGCTGGTCAAGACGGCCATCGCAGGCGAGGATCCCAACTGGGGCCGCATCGTCATGGCCATCGGCAAGAGTGGCGTGCGCGCCGACCGCGACCGGATCACGATCCAATTCGGCACCATCCTGGTGGCGGAAAAGGGCTGGGTCGCCGAAGGTTATACCGAGGAGGCCGGCGCCGCCTACATGAAAAACGACGAGATCGTGATCGCGGTGGAGCTGGGGCTGGCCGGGGGCATGGCCACGGTCTGGACCTGCGATCTGACCCACGGGTACATCTCGATCAACGCGGATTACCGCTCTTGAAGACGGTTCTTGTGAGTGCCGTCGCCCTTGTCGATATCGACGGGCGGGTGTTGCTCGCGCAGCGCCCCGAGGGCAAGTCGATGGCCGGGATGTGGGAATTCCCCGGCGGCAAGGTCGACCCCGGCGAAACCCCCGAGTCGGCCCTGATCCGCGAATTGCAAGAGGAACTGGGCATCGACACCTGGTCGTCGTGCCTTGCCCCACTGACCTTCGCCAGCCACAGCTATGAAGAGTTCCACCTGCTCATGCCGCTCTTCGCCTGCCGCAAATGGGAGGGGATACCACAGGGCAGGGAAGGTCAGGCGTTGAAATGGGTGCGCCGGACCGAGTTGCGCGACTACCCGATGCCCCCCGCCGATATTCCGCTGCTCCCGATCCTGCGCGACTGGCTCTGAGCCGCCGCCGACCCTTATGACGCAAAAGGGCGCCCACATGGGCGCCCTTCGCATGTCTTGGGTCCGGCAAAGCGTCAGAGGCTGCGCTCGATCTCCTCGCGTTCGAAGATCTCGATCACATCGCCGGGGCGGATGTCCTCGTATTTCTCGAAGGCCATACCGCATTCCTGGCCCGAGATGACCTCGGCCACCTCGTCCTTGAAACGCTTGAGCGTCTTCAGCGTGCCTTCGTGGATCACCACGTCGTCGCGCAGCAGACGCACCCCGGCCGACCGGCGGGCGATGCCTTCGGTGACCAGGCAGCCGGCCACCTTGCCGACGCCCGAGACCTTGAAGACCTCGCGAATCTCGGCGTAGCCGATGAAGTTCTCGCGCACCTCGGCCGAGAGCAGGCCAGAGGCGGCCGCCTTCACGTCGTCCACCAGGTCGTAGATGACCGAGTAGTAGCGGATCTCGACACCCTTTTGGTTGGCCGAGTTGCGCGCCGGGGCGTTGGCCCGGACGTTGAAGCCGATCACCGGGGCGCCCGAGGCTTCGGCCAGGCCGATGTCGGTCTCGGTGATGGCGCCGACACCCGAATGCAGAACCCGCACGCGGACCTCGTCGTTGCCGATCTTCTCCATTGCCTGGATGATCGCCTCGGTCGAGCCCTGAACGTCGGCCTTGACCACGATGGGCAGTTCCTTGACGTTTTTGTCTTCCTTGGCCTTGGCCAGCAGCTGGTCCAGCGTGGTTGCAGCGCCGGCGGCAGCGCGCTTGTCCTTGGCGGCCTCCTGGCGGTATTCGGCGATCTCGCGGGCCTGGGCCTCGGTCTCGACGACGTTGAGCACGTCGCCCGCCTCGGGCGTGCCGTTCAGGCCAAGCACCTCGACCGGGACCGAAGGCCCGGCCTCCTTGACGCGCTTGCCCTGGTCGTTCTCCATGGCGCGGACCTTGCCCCACTGTTCGCCGACGACGAAGATGTCGCCCTGGCGCAGCGTGCCTTTCTGTACCAGCACGGTGGCGACGGGGCCGCGGCCCACGTCCAGCTGGGCCTCGATCACTGCCCCTTGGGCGGCGCGATCGGGGTTGGCCTTGAGGTCCAGGATCTCGGACTGCAGCGCGATCGCCTCCAGCAATTCATCCAGACCCTGGCCGTTGATCGCCGAGACCTCGACATCCTGCACGTCACCGGACAGCCCCTCGACGATCACCTCGTGCTGAAGCAGGTCGGTGCGCACCTTGTCGGGGTTGGCGTCAGGCTTGTCGCACTTGTTGATGGCGACGATCATGGGGACCTCGGCAGCCTTGGCGTGATTGATCGCCTCGATGGTCTGCGGCATGACCGCATCATCGGCGGCCACCACCAGAACCACGATATCCGTCACGTCCGCCCCGCGCGCCCGCATCGAGGTAAAGGCCGCGTGGCCGGGCGTGTCGAGGAAAGTCAGCACGCTGCCGGAGTCGGTCTGCACCTGGTAGGCCCCGATGTGCTGGGTGATGCCCCCGGCCTCGCCGGCGGTGACGCGAGCGTGGCGGATGGTATCGAGCACCGAGGTCTTGCCATGGTCGACGTGGCCCATCACGGTCACGACCGGCGGACGCGGCTGCATGTCCGCCTCCTTGTCCTCGATCGTGTCGATGACCTGTTCCACGTCCGCATCCGAGACCCGCACGACGCGGTGGCCGAATTCCTCGATGATGAGTTCGGCGGTATCGGCGTCGATGGTCTGGGTCTGGGTCGCCATGATGCCGTTCTGCATCAATGACTTGACAACATCGGCCACCCGTTCGGCCATGCGGTTGGCCAGTTCGCTGACCATGATCGCCTCGGGCAGTTGCACATCGCGGATGACCTTCTCGCGGTCGACCTGGCCACCCATGGCCTTTTGCCGGGCGCGCTCCTGCTTGCGCTTCATCGCCGCCATGGATTTCTGACGTCCGCCCTCGCCGCCGCGCAGCGCCTGGTTCAGCGTGAGCTTGCCCGAACGGCGGCCCTCGTCGCGGCCCCCCTTACCCTTGGACTGCTTGTTGTCGCGCTCCTTGTCCTTGCGCGGACCGGCGGCGGGCCGACCCCCGCCGCGGGGCTGCTGCTGTTCGGGCGCGGGGGCCGGGGCAGGGTCGGCGGGCGCGGCGGCCTTCCTAGCGTCCTCGGCCTCTTCGCGCTTCTTGCGCTCTTGCTCTTCCTGCTTGGCCTTGAGCGCCTCTTCGCGCTCGCGCTCTTCGCGTTCCTTGGCCTCGACCTCAGCACGGCGGCGCTCGCGCTCGGCGGCGCGGGCCTCTTCCTCTTCTTCGCGTTTCTTGGCGTCCTCGGCCTCCCGTGCTCGGGCGGCTGACAGGGCCTTCATCCGGCGCTCCATCTCGGCATCCGAGATCCCGGCCGGGCGCTTGGACGGGTCCCCGCCGGTCGGGTTCGATGCGCCGCCGCCCGAGCCGCCGGACTTGCCGCCCGACGCGCCAGGCTTGGGCGTGACAACGCGCTTGCGCTTCGTTTCGACCACGACATTCTTGGTCCGGCCATGGCTGAAGCTTTGCTTCACACTGCCCGACCGTGGGCCGCCACGCACACCAAGGGGTTTCTTGCCGTCACTATCGCTCATTTGGCTTCTGTATCCTTTCCGGTGGCGCCCGCGCCACCGACGTTTGCCCGCAAACCTTTCAGTCTTGCGGCTTCCTCTACAACACGGTCGCCGAGTCCACCAGAGGCAAGCGCAGCGTGTATCACAGATTGACGCCCGAATGCCAAACCCAATTCGGTTGACGTCAGGCAGTCGAAATAGCGCGCCCCGGTCGGCGTCCAGAGCTTGTCCTTGCCGCGCACCGACCCGTCCGAGGCCTGGAGCAGGGCGCGCACGTTCGCCGTGCCGGCCAGCCAGCCCTTGACCTTCTCGAAGCCGCAAACGGCACCGCCCGCCTTACGAGCGAGTGAGACCGTCCCGATCACGCGGCGGGCCAGCTGACACTCGATCTCGTCGGCCAGTCCGGCCGGCAGCGTCACCTTGCCCTTGGCGGCGCCGGCGAACTGCGCGGGCTTGACCGCCTCGATCACGGCACGGTCGGCGGTCACGTACATCCCGCGCCCGGGCAGCTTGCCCAGGATGTCCGGCACTAAGTCGCCCTCCGGCCCCACGACGAACCGTATCAACCCGGGTTTGGGCGCCGTTTCACCGGTGACGATACACCGGCGTTCGGGTCCGTCCTGTTCCTTGGTGCGACCTCCACGACCCATCGGCATCCAGAAGGCCCGCGATCAGACCTCCTGCTCCTCGTCGAGCGCGGCGTCATCCTCGGACCCGGTCTCGAGATCGGCGGGATCGACCCAGCCCAGCATCACGCGCGCGGTCATGACCATGTTCTGCGCCTCTTCCAGGCTGACATCGAAGGGTTCCAACACCCCGTCATCCTTGGTGCGTTCCCCGTTGGTGACGGTCCAGCCGCCAGCCAGTTCCCAGTCGGCGCATGTGGCGAAGTCCTCCAGCGATGTCACGCCGTCCTCGGCCAACGCGAGTATCATCTGGGGGCTCAGCCCCTCGAATTCAACAAGGCTGTCCTGCACGCCCAGTTCGCGCGCGCGTGCCATGGCCTTGGCGTTCTGCTCCTCGAGGTATTCCCGGGCGCGGGCCTGAAGCTCAGTCGCAGTATCCTGATCGACGCCGTCGATGACCAGAAGCTCGTCCAGCTCGACATAGGCAACCTCTTCGAGGTTGGTGAAGCCTTCGGAGACCAGAAGCTGGGCGAAGAACTCGTCCAGGTCCAGCGTGTCCACGAACAGCTTGGTGCGTTCTTCGAACTCGGCCTGGCGGCGCTTGGATTCCTCTTCCTCGGTCATGATATCGATATCCAGCCCGGTCAGCTGGCTGGCCAGGCGGACGTTCTGGCCGCGCCGCCCGATGGCAAGGCTGAGCTGCTCCTCGGGCACGACAACCTCGATGCGCTCGGCCTCCTCGTCGAAGACCACCTTCGAGACCTCGGCCGGTTGCAGCGCGTTGACCAGGAAGGTCGGCATGTCCTCGTTCCAGGGGATGATGTCGATCTTCTCGCCCTGAAGCTCGTTGACCACAGCCTGCACGCGGCTGCCACGCATGCCGACACAGGCACCGACCGGGTCGATCGAGCCGTCATGGGAAATCACGGCGATCTTGGCGCGGCTGCCGGGATCACGGGCCACCGACTTGATTTCGATGATGCCCTCGTAGATCTCGGGCACTTCCATCTTGAACAGTTCGGCCATGAACTCCGGCGCGGTCCGCGACAAAAAGATTTGCGGGCCTCGCTGCTCCCGGCGCACGTCCTTGATGTAAACCCGGACCCGGTCGTTCGGGCGATAGCTTTCGCGGCCGATCTTTTCGTTGCGCCGCAAGACACCCTCGCCCTGGTTCAGGTCGACGATGACATTGCCGTATTCCTCGCGCTTGACCTGAACGTTGAGGACCTGACCGATCCGGTCCTTGAACTCCTCGTACTGCTTTTCACGCTCTGCTTCGCGGACCTTCTGCAGGATGACCTGCTTGGCCGATTGCGCGGCGATGCGACCCATCTCGACCGGGGGAACCTCCTCGACGTAGGTATCGCCGACCTGCGGGCTCTCCAGATACTGCTGCGCCTGATCGACGGTCATCTCGGCCTGGTAATTTTCCAGCTGGTCATCCTCGACAACCGTGCGCACCCGGGTGAACTCGGCGCGGCCGGTCTTGCGGTCGATACTCACGCGGATATCCATCTCGGCCCCGTAGCGGGATTTGGCGGCCCGGGCGAGGGACTCTTCCATGGCCTCGATCACCAGGGCCGGGTCGATCATCTTCTCACGTGCCACCGCCTCGGCGGTCTGCAGCAGTTCCAGCTGGTTGGCAGAGGTAATCGCCATCAGTCTTTCTCCTCATCCGGACCGTCCAGCACGGTCTCCACTTCGTCAAATTGTGTCTCGTCGATCTCGCCGGCATCCTTGCGGCCCTTGAGCACGTCGCGGATCAATTCATCGGTCAGCACCAGCTTGGCATCGCTGAGCCAGTCTAACTGCAACCCGATGGTCACCGATTCGCCATGCTCCTCGATCTCGATCAGGACGTCGTTGCCTTCGGTGCCGTGCAACGTGCCCTTGAAGCGGCGGCGGCCGTCGATCAGCTGCTCGGTCTCGATCCGCGCGACATAGCCCGACCACAGGTCAAAATCCTTGAGCCGCGTCAGGGGCCGGTCGATGCCGGGACTGGACACCTCCAGCGTGTAGGCATCCAGAATCGGGTCCTCGACATCCAGAACCGCGCTGATTGCGGTGCTGATCTGGCCGCACTCGTCCACCTCGATGGTGCCATCGGGTTTCTGGACCATGACCTGCAGGGTGCTGTCCTTGCCGGTCATCAGCCGCACGCGCACCACTTCGAAACCCATGTCCTCGACGGTGGGGGTTATGATCTCGTTGATACGGCGATCCATCGCCGAACGGGCAATCAGGTCAGACATGGTATCCAGGCACAGCCTTGCAGGCACAAAAAAACGGGCGCGCGGCCCGTTCGATCTTTCCGGTGGAGCCTCGGGGGTGGAAGCCGAAGCGCCGCTTTCATGAGGCATATAGGGGCTAAGCCTACCCGACGCAAGAGCCGTCTTGCAGACCCGCGTCCCGGCGGACGGGGGCGAAGGGCAGGGACCGGTCGCACGCCCGCGAATCATCCCCCAGACCGCGCGGTCAGCGCCGCGTGGCGATCCGGTCCATGGCGCGGACCAGCTCGGAACTGATACCTGGTTCGGACAGCGCATGACCGGCCTTTGGCACCATGACCAGCCGCCCGGCGGGCCAGGCCTTGGACAGGCGATGCGCCGAGGCGGGCGGGCAGATCATGTCGAACCTGCCCTGCACGATCACGCCAGGGATGCGCGCGATCCGGTCCATCCGGGCGAGAATTGCAGTATCCTGGTTCAGGAAGGCACCGTTATGGAAATAGTGGCATTCAAGCCGCGCGAAGGCCCGCGCATAGTCACCCGGCCCGTCCATCCCGGACCCGTTGCTGTCGATCGAGGCGAGCGCGTTTTCCCAGCCTGCCCAGGCACGGGCATAACGGGTCTGGAGCGCCCGGTCCTCCGAGAACAACCGCCGGTGATAGGCGGCGATCATCCCGTCGCGCTCATCCTCGGGCACAAGGGCGGCGAAGCGATCCCAGAGCTCGGGCCAGAACCGGCCCGCCCCGCCCTCGTAGAACCAGTCAAGCTCGGGCTGGGTGGCCAGGAAAACGCCACGCAGGACCAGATCCCGCACCCGGTCGGGATGTTCCTGCGCATAGACAAGCGCCAGCGTCGCCCCCCAGCTGCCGCCGAAGGCGATCCAGCTTTCGATGCACAGGGTTTCCCGGATATGCTCGATGTCGCGCACAAGATCCCACGTCGTGTTCGCCTGGACGCTGGCATGGGGGCGCGAGCGGCCACAGCCGCGCTGATCGAAGAGGATCACCCGGTAGACGGCCGGGTCGAAGTAGCGCCGCATGGCCGGGCTGCACCCGCCCCCCGGTCCGCCATGCAGAACGACCACCGGCAGGCCCTGGGGATTGCCGCATTGTTCGACGTAGAGGCTATGACCGTCGCCCACCTCCAGCATCCGCTGGTCGAAGGGGTCGACCTGCGGGTACAGATGGGCAGCCGCGCGCCGTTGTTCCGGGACCTTGTCCATGTCCAACCTATATGCAATCGCGGGCAGGATGTCCCGACCGGGCGTGGGATGCCACTTTGGAGAGAACGATGCAAACCGGACCGAACACCATCGACGCAGGCGAAGTCGCCAAGTTCGAGGCCATGGCCGCCGAATGGTGGGACCCGCAAGGCAAGTTCAAGCCGCTGCACATGCTCAATCCCACCCGGCTGGACTACATCACCGGCCAGATCGCCGCCGAGTTCGCGCGCGACCTTTCCGCCGACCGGCCGTTTGCCGGGCTGCGCCTGCTGGATATCGGCTGCGGAGGGGGGCTGCTGTGCGAACCCATGGCGCGGCTGGGCGCGACGGTCGTGGGCGCCGACGCGGCCCCGCGCAACATCGCCGTCGCGCAGATCCATGCCGAGCAATCAGGGCTCGAGATCGACTATCGCCATACGACAGCCGAGGCGCTGGCGGCGGCGGGCGAGGCTTTCGACGTTGTCCTGAACATGGAGGTCGTCGAACACGTCGCCGACCCACAGGCCTATCTGAATGCCTGCCATGATCTTCTCAAACCGGGCGGGCTGCACATCTGTTCGACGGTCAACCGCAATCCCAGAAGCTTTGCCAAGGCCATCGTGGGCGCGGAATACGTGATGCGCTGGCTGCCCAAGGGCACGCATGACTGGAAAAAGTTCATCACGCCGGACGAGCTATTCGCCCTGCTTCGCCAGGCCGGGCTGGACCCGGTGGACCGCAAGGGGTTCAGCTTCAACCCGGTGCTCTGGTCCTGGTCGATCTCGGAGCGTGACCTTTCGGTGAACTACGTCACCGCCGCGATACGCCCATCCTGAAGCGGCCCGCGCAGGGCGTTATTCATCAGCCGAAAGGTTGACGCGCAGCGCGCGCAGCACCGGCAGGATCGCGCGGACCTTCTCGGGGCCGACCTCGTCTACCGCCTCGGCGATAATGGGAGCGATGGCGGCCACGGCGGCATCGCGCGCCTTGCGGCCCGCCGGCGAGATCGTCACCATCTTGCGCCGGGCATCGTCCCAGTCGGGCCGGATATGGATATACCCCGCGGCCTCCAGCTTGCGCAGGGTGTTCGTCATGGCCCCGCGCGTCAGGTGAAAGGTGCGCGCCAGTTGCGCCGGGCTTTTTTCGGTCTGGCTGCGCGCCAGATGGTTGAGCACCGAGAAATGGCTCAACTCCATCCCCCGCGGCAAAACCTTCGCGACGTTGTTGCGCGCCAGCTGGTCCACCGTGAGAATCTCGCTGAACAGGCCGACGGCAAGGCTGTCTGTCTGGGTGCTCATGGTCCCCGGAACGTCCTGTCGCTGTGGATCGCGGGCAAGCGGCTGCGGGTATTTGCCACCTCTTCCAGGTCGATATCAACGGTGAAGACACCCGTTTCCGTGCCTGCGTCCAGCAGAACCTGGCCCCAGGGCGACACGACCATGGCGTGGCCATGGGTCCGGCGCGGGCGGCCGGCGCGGGCCGCATGCGTGCCCGACTGCGCCGCGGCAATGACGAAGGCACCCGTCTCGATGGCGCGGGCACGCAGCAGCGGTTCCCAATGCGCGCGTCCGGTGACGGGCGAAAAGGCCGAGGGCACCAGCAGGACCTCGGCCCCCACCTGCGCCAAGTGTCGGTAGAGATGCCCGAAGCGCAGATCATAGCAGATGGTCAGGCCGAAACAGCCCAGCGGCGTAGGTGCCAGCACCGCGCGGTCGCCCGGGGCATAGCCATCGGATTCACGATATGTCTCGCTCTCCGAGATGGCGACGTCGAACATGTGGATCTTGTCGTAGCGCGCAACGATCTCGCCCGCCGGCGAGACAAGGAAAGACCGATTCACGAATCGGCCTGCGTCGCCGCCTTTCAGCGCGAGAGACCCAATCGACAGCCAGAGGCCCAGATCGCGCGCCTGCGCGCACAGCCCAGCCAGAACCGGATCATCGGCTTCATGGCGCAAGACGCTGTTCTGATGCGCCCGGTCCAGGCTGACGCAATTCGTCACCTCGGGGGTGCAGACGATGTCCGCCCCCTGCGCCGCCGCCTGCGTCATCAGATCACTGGCGGTGGCGAGATTGTCAGCGGGATCATCGCTGGCACAAAGCTGGAGAAGCGCGGCTTTCACGCCGCCAACAGGCCGTCGAGCCTGCCGGCGCGGTCCAGCGCGTAAAGTTCGTCACAGCCTCCGACGTGATCGTCGCCCACAAAGATCTGCGGGACGGTATGGCTGCCCCCGGCCCTTTCGAGCATCTCGGCCCGGCGATCCGGGTCGCGCGCGATGTCGATCTCGGAAAAGGCAACGCCCTTCGATTGCAGCAGCCGCTTGGCCGCGTGGCAAAACCCGCACATCGGCGAGGTATAGATTTCGACTGGTTTCATGAGTAGCCCCCGATTGGTTCGCCGCTAACCTATGCCTCTTTGGTGACGCGGGCCAGTGCCAGTACGCAGACCGCGTGTGCACCGGCGGCAAGGCAGGCCTCGGTCGCCGCCGCGAAGGTGGCGCCGCTGGTCATGACATCGTCCACGAGGATCACCTGCCGCCCCTGCACCTGCGCACCGCGGCAGTCGTGGGCCACGATGGCGCCCGCCAGGCTTTGAAAGCGTGCCTCGCGGTCGTGGCCATCAAGCGGGGCCGTGGCCTTTCGGCGCACCAGCACGTCGGGCATGTAATCGGCGGGGGCCAACTCGGACAGGCGCTGGGCCAGCACGGCAGACTGGTTGTACTTGCGCCGTGCCAGCCTGCGCCAGTGCAGCGGCACTGGCACCAGCGCCGGACGCTCCGACCAGACCGGGCGCGCGGCGCGCAGCAGCCAGGGCGCGGCGACCCGCGCCAGGTCGAGCCTGTCGCCATGTTTGAGCTGCAGCACCATGCGCCGCCCGGTGTCGCGATAGGCGAAGGCCGCGCGCCCCCGCTGCCAGGGCCGGGCAATCGCAAGGCAATCCTCGCAGAGCGCATCGCTTTCCCCCGGGGTGCCGGGTTGGCCCGGCAGCGGGACGCCGCAGGCATCGCAGGTCAGACCCTCGATGAAGGGGGTATCGCGCCAGCACGCCCCGCAGAGCGAGAACGCGACCGCCGTGCGCGCATCGCACATGGCGCACTGCGGCGGATAGACCGCCTCGACAAGGCTTTGAATTGCTGCCCGTATCATCTAGATCGCCCCTCATGACCCAGCCGCCCCGCCTGACCGACCGCGAGACCCTCGAGAGGATGCGCCGCCGCGCCGCACAGTTCGGCCCGGTGCTGTTCCTGCAAGACGCGGCCGCCGACGAAGTTCAGGAGAGGCTGGCCATGGTTAACAGGGGGTTCACGCGGCCGGCAGTCGTCACCCCCTGGCCCGCGGTGTGGCACGCGCGCCTGCCCGAGGCCCGGGTCATTCATGACACCGAGGTGCTCGAGCTAGTTGAAGGGGGCCATGACCTGATCGTGCACGCGTTGTGCCTGCACTGGGCGGACGATCCTGTTGGCCAGCTTGTCCAGTGCCGCCGTGCGCTGGCGCCGGACGGCCTGCTGCTGGTGACGCTGTTCGGCGGCCAGACACTGCACGAGCTGCGCAGCGCCCTGGCCGAGGCCGAATCCCGGGTCACCGGCGGACTGTCCCCGCGCGTATTGCCCATGGGCGAGGTGCGCGATCTTGGCGGTCTTCTGCAAAGGGCGGGCCTTGCTCTGCCCGTGGCCGATACCCTGCCCCTGCGGTGCAGCTATCGCGACGTGATGCACCTGGTGCACGAGTTGCGCGGCATGGGCGAGACGAACGCGATGCAGTCCCGTCACCGCGCGCCCCTGCGCCGCGACATCCTGCCACGCCTTCAGCAGGTCTATCATGACGCCTATGCCGACCCGGACGGACGCCTGCCGGCCACCTTCGAGATCGTCACGCTGACCGGCTGGGCGCCCAGCGCGGATCAGCAAAAGCCCCTGCGGCCCGGCTCGGCGTCGCACCGGCTGGCCGATGCGCTGGGCGCGCAAGAGGTGCCACTCAAGGACGCAGGTGATTGACCCGCCGTGCAGACACGCTAAGCCAAGATCAAACAATTCCAGGACACCCAGACCTATGACCCAGACCGAGGCCACATGCCCCGCCCATGCCCCCGCGGACCATCCCAAGATCAAGCCTGCCAAGGTGGGGGTCCTCCTGGCCAATCTCGGGACGCCGGATCACTATAGCTATTGGCCCATGCGGCGGTATCTGAACGAGTTCCTGTCCGACAAGCGCGTGGTCGACTATTCGGCCTGGCTCTGGCAGCCGCTGCTGCAGCTGGTCATCCTGAGCAAACGGCCCTTTGCCAGCGGTGCCGCTTACAAGTCCATCTGGAACGAAGCGGCCGACGAAAGCCCCCTTCTGACCATCACCAAGGACCAGACCGCCGCGATGAAGGCGCGCCTGAAGGAGCGGTTCGGCGACGATGTCATGGTCGATTTCTGCATGCGCTACGGCAACCCTTCGACCAAGACCAAGGTGCGCGAGATGGTCGAGGCAGGCTGCACCCGGATCCTGTTCTTCCCGCTCTATCCGCATTACGCGGGGGCCACCTCGGCCACGGCTAACGATCAGTTCTTTCGCGCCCTGATGGACGAGAAGTGGCAGCCCATCGCCCGCGTTGTGCCCCCCTATTTCGACGAGCCGGCCTATATCGAGGCGCTCGCGCAATCCGTCGAACGGGCCTACGCGGAAAAGGAAGACAGGCCCGAGATTCTGGTCTGTTCCTATCACGGGATGCCGCAGCGCTACCTGACCGAGGGTGACCCCTATCACTGCCAGTGTCAGAAGACGACGCGGCTGCTCAAGGAACGGCTGGGCTGGGACGACACGCAGATCACAACGACCTTCCAGTCCGTCTTCGGCCCCGAGCAGTGGCTGCGGCCTTACACGGTCGAAGAGGTCGCGCGGCTGGCCGAAGAGGACGGCAAGAAGAAGATCGCCGTGATCGCCCCGGCCTTCTCCGCCGATTGCATCGAGACGCTGGAAGAGATCAACGAGGAGATCAAGGAAAGCTTCGAGGAGGCGGGCGGCGAGGATTTCACCTATATCCCCTGCCTGAATGCCGACGATGCCCATATGGACGCACTGGCCGGCGTGGTCGAACGCGAACTGCGCGGCTGGCTGGACCGGGGCTGAACCGCGTCACAGAAGCAAGCCCAGAACGAAGAAACGCCGCTGGATATCCAGCGGCGTTTCCGATTTTCTAGACCTTTCGGTCGGGATCAGTCGGCCGACGCAGCAGCCGCGATCAGCGCGACCAGGATGAGCGGCACGATCAGGTTCGAGGACGAGCCAGCGGTGGTCTCTTCCTCGACGACGACAGGCTCCATCTCGACGACGGGCTCTTCCATCCCGCCGGCGAAGGCGGTCGAAGCGGTGCCGGCGAAAACAGCGGCGAGTGCGATCTTTTTCATGTTCATTCTCCAGTTTTTGCCCAAGGCAATGATGTTGAGGAACGCCAAGGGCACCCAAGACTTACCTCGTGGTTGCCGATAAAGCAGCATTTGCTCCGAAACGCAAAGCGCATTGCGGTGTTTCTGCGTCCTCGGTCCGTCTTGTCGTCAAATCAGCAACACCTGGGTCCCGACATCGGCGAATCCGAACAACTCCTGGATGTGCTCATTGTACAGCCCGATGCAACCGTTCGATGACCGGCGCCCGATCTTGCGCGTGTCATGGGTGCCATGGATACGATAATAGGTCCAGGATAGGTAGAGCGCATGCGTGCCGAGCGGATTGTCCGGCCCCGGGCCGACATAGTCGGGCCACTCGGGGTTGCGTTCCTTCATGGCCGGAGTCGGGCGCCAGCTGGGCCCCTCGACCTTGCGCACGACCTCGGTGCGGCCGCGCCGGGTCAGGTCTTCGGTCAGCGGCACGCTGGTGGGATAGAGCTTGTAGAGGCTCTCGTCCTCGGACCAGTAGTGCAAAGCGCGGCTTTGCACGTCGACCAGAATCGCCCCACGGCGCAGAGTGCTGAAATAGGGACGCCAGTCGAGCTGACGGAAGCTGGACACATTACGCCGCGTGGACTGCGAGACATCGCCCTCCATCTCGGTCGTATTCCTGGTTTGCGCGACTGCGCCGGTCCCGGCCAACGCGGCCGACCCCGCCAGAAAGCTGCGGCGGCTCAGGCTGCCAAAGGGGTTTGCTGACATCGTTGTTCTCCAACCCGGTCACGTCTCGTGACGCTGTGTATGGCGCATTTGCCGCGTTCGCAAATCAAACAACCGTCATGCGACCGTCTTCACGCCGATGTGGGTTTGAATCGTGACGGCCCGCAGGCTATGCCCCTGCGAAATCGGACAAGGAGTCCCCGATGCGCCGCCTTTTCGCCCTTTTTTCGATCCTGCTGTCCGGGCTGGCCGCCTGCGCCCCCGTCGATCCCGGCCGGATCGGCCCCGACGGCCTGCCGTTGCCGCAGGTCTACCGCATTGATGAGGACAACCGCGCCAAGATCCAGTTTCGCATGCTCGACAGCCTCAACGCGCTGCGCGATGCCGCCGGGGCACCGCCGGTGACGCTGAACGCCCGGCTCAACGCCGCCGCCGCGACGCATTCGCGCGACATGGCCGTGCAGAACCGGCCTTGGCATTTCGGGTCGGACGGGTCCTCGCCGCTGGAGAGGCTGCGCCGGGTCGGCTACACGGGGCAACTGCGCGGCGAGACGATTTCCGAGACCTTCGAAACCGAGTTGCAGACTCTCGCCGCCTGGATGGAGGCCCCTGAGACCCGCGCGGTTCTGCTGGACAGCGCGGCCAACGAAATGGGCTTTGCCTGGTTCCAGGAGGAGAACGGCAAGATCTGGTGGACGCTGGTTCTGGGCGACGGCACCCGCACCGGCCCGGTGCCTGAACAGAACCCGGTGCCAGACCTTCAGGGGTAGATCATGATCGGCGTGCCGACATCGACCATGGCGTAGATGTCCTCGATCTCGCGGTTGGTCACGGCGATGCAGCCGGCCGTCCAGTCCGCGTCGCCACGGTTCAGGCGGGGCGTGCCGTGGATGAAGATGTCGCCCCCCGGAGACAGGCCCAGCGCCCGGGCCTTGGCACGATCGGCGTCGTTCGGATAGGAAATGCCGACCGACAGGTGAAAACTGCTGTTCGGGTTCTTGCGGTCGATCAGATAGGCGCCCTCGGGCGTGCGCCCGTCCCCCTCGACCTGTTTGTGCCCTTCCGGGGCAAAGCCCAGTTCGAAATCGAAGGCACGCAGAACCTCCGCCTCGTGCAGCAGGTAGAGCCTGCGTCGCCTCTTGTAGAGGACCACACGGGTGACGGGCGGCCCGTCATAGCTGCGAAACTTTGACGAACAGGCCGACAGGGCTGCCATGCAGGCGCCGGCCAGGAAGACGCGTCTTTTGATCATGACTGCCCGATACTGCGGTTCTTATTTGCGTTATGATACCAAGGCCAACACCTCCGGCCCAGAGATTTCGGCGCGTCGCGCTCACGTCCGCGTGAGCAGGGCCGCCACCTCGACATGGGCCGACCACCGGAACTGATCCACGACATCGACCCATTCCAGCGCAAACCCGGCCTGTGACAGCCGCGCCACGTCGCGGGCGAAGGTAACCGGGTTGCAGGACACCATAACGACACGCGACAGACCCGAGGCGGCCAGCGTCTCGGTCTGGGCCTCGGCCCCGGCGCGCGGCGGGTCCATGACCGCGGCATTGAAGGCGTCCAGTTCGTCCGGCTCCAGGGGCCGGCGGAACAGGTCGCGCCGCGCATGGGTGACCTGGTGCAGCCCAACGGCCCGGCGCCAGCCATGATCGAGCGCCTGGACCAGCGCCTCGGACCCCTCGACCGCGTGGACATTGACCGTCGACGCGAGCGGCAGGGAGAAGGTCCCGCAGCCGGCGAAGAGGTCCACCACGCGCTTGGCGCCCCGCACGCCATCCTGCACCGCGCGTCGCAGCGCCGCCTCGCCCTCGGTCGTGGCCTGCAGGAAAGCGCCGGGCGGCGGCACCACCCGCGCCAGACCCATGGCCAGTTCGGGCGGCTGGAAGGTGGCGAGCACCTGGTCGTTCCAGGTGATGCGAGCAAAGCCCTGGGCGCGGGCTGTCTCGGTCACCCGCAGCCGCAGCGCGCCGTCCAGGGGACGGTCGGTCTCGACCAGAACATCCAGCCCGGCCAGGGTCTCGGTGACGATCAGGGTGATCTCGGACTTGCGCGAGGCCGCCAGCTGGGTCAACGCCACCAGTCCCGCGCGTGCCTCCGTGATCGTGGGGCAGACAAGCTGGCAGTCCGGCGTGTCCGTCAGAGTATGGGTGCCACGCGCATGAAAGCCGATCGTCGCCCCCTGTTTCGTGCGACGCGCCTTGAAGGCCGCCCGGCGCCGCGATTGCGCCGGCGAGGTATGCAGCGCGCGAAAGGGGAAGGGCAGGCCGCGCGCCTGCAGGGCCTTTTCTACCACCCCGACCTTCCAGTCGGCCACGAAGGCCTCGGACGCATGCTGCATCTGGCAGCCGCCGCAGGTGCGGAAATGGCGGCAGGGCGCCCTTACCCTGTCCGGCGAGGGCGTCAGCACGCGCGTGCCGCCCTCGGAGACCTCGACCTCCTCGCCGGGCAGAACCCGGTCGGCCAGCGTACCATCGGCCAGTTGGCCGGTGCCGTGCAGGGTCAGGGAAGTCACTTTCACCATGGGCCGCTCCGTCGGGGTCAAGCCCTTCCGTTACAGGAACACCAGACCCGAGAAAACCGCCAGACCCACCGCCATGACCCGCATGAAGACCGTCCGGGCGAAATCGTCCTGCATCAGGGTCGAAAGCAGGCTGCCCGCGAAGGTCCAGAACAGGCAGACAAGGAGGTTCACGCCGGAAAAGGTCAGCCCCAGCGCCGTTGCCTTGACCCAGGGGCCAAGCATGTCGACATGGGCGGTCGCGGCGATGGCCACGGCCCAGACCTTGGGATTGACCCATTGGAACAGCACCGCCTCGACAAGGCGCATGGGCCTTTCGCTGTCCCCCCGGGCCAGCGGCCCTGCCCGCCACAGCCCCCGGGCCATCCAGAGAATCCAGCCCGCCGCGACGAGCGACAGAACGAGTCGCAGCGCCGGAACCGTCTGCACCAGCCAGCCCAGCCCGAGGCCCGTCGCGAAGGCCGTGATCCCAACGCCCAGCACCACCCCGACCAGATGCGGCAGCGTCGCGCGAAAGCCGAAGCGCGCACCCGAGGCCGTCAGCAGGATCACGTTCGGCCCCGGCGAGAACAACCCGAAGAAGACAAAGCCGATCAGCGCCGCCATCACAGCGACTTGAGAAGGTCGGCCCGCGACAGCGTGAACTCGGACGCGATCCAGTTGGCCTCGAGACGGCGCAGGGCCGCGCCCAGTGCCGGCCCCTCGAGGCCCGGTTGCAGGTCCGTGGCCGTGATCGGAAAGACCTGCTCTGCACCGGCTTTCAGCCGGATCAGGGTCGAGTCGTCCAGCGGTTGGCCCAGTGCGGCCTGGCGCAACAGCAGCGCCGCGGTGCCCTCTTTGGCGCCCAGGCGATAGCCAAGCTCTGCCGCCCCGCCCCCCTTCAGTGCGGCCGCGCGCAGCCTGTCGCGGCGGCGCGCGTCCGCCTTGCGCAGGCGCAGGGCCCGTGCCACTTCTTCTCCACCGAGGCTGGCCAGCCTCAGGACCGGATCGGGATCCAACCCGGCCTCTTGTTCGAGGTGCACCAGCACGGGCAGGACCGACGGCTCGGCCCCCGCTATCACCCGTATCAACACCCCGGTCTGCGCCATGGCGGCTACGGCAGGCGCAGGGTCGGGGGCGGCCAGCAGGCGCAGCATCTCGTGGCCAATGCGCTCCTTCGACAGGCCCTCGATCCCTTCGGCATGTTCGGCACAGGCTGCCAGACCCTCGGCATCCAGCCCCGCGCCAGCGTCACCAAACCAGGCGTGAAACCGGAAGAAACGCAGGATGCGCAGGTAGTCCTCGCGGATGCGCTGGGCGGGGTCGTCGATGAACCGCACCCGGCCTGCGTCAAGGTCCGGCAGGCCGCCCAGCGGATCCTGAACCACCCCGCTGGCATCGGCATAAAGTGCGTTCATCGTGAAATCGCGGCGCTGGGCGTCCGCCTCGAGACTGTCGGCAAAGGCCACCGTGGCCCGGCGGCCATCGGTGGCGACATCGCGCCGGAAGGTCGTGATTTCGAAGGGGCGGCCATCGGCAACAACGGTGACGGTGCCATGGTCGATGCCCGTGGGCACCACCTTTAGCCCAGCGGCCTCGGCCAATTCCATGACCGCCTCTGGCCGGGCATCGGTAGACAGGTCCAGGTCCTGCACCGGCGCGCCAATCAAGGCGTTGCGGACGCAGCCCCCAACGAAATAGGCGACATGTCCGGCATTTTCGAGCATGGCACAAACCGCCTGCGCCGCCGGGTCGGCCAACCAATCCGCCTGCAACCGGGTCATGCCACCATCCTCTCGGCGAGGCCGCGCAGGATTCGGGCGGTGGCCCCCCAGATGTAGTAGGGGCCGAAGGGCACGGTGTAATAATGCCGCCACTGCCGACGCCAGAGCCGCGCTTCGACCCTGAACCTGTCCGGATCGGTCACATGCGCCAGGGGCACGCGAAAGATCTCGGCGACCTCGCCCTCCTCGGGGCGCAGGGGCGCAGCCCCATCCACCAGCGCCAGGAAGGGCGCGACGGTATAGCCCGTCACGGTCTCGTGCGGGGGCAGCGCGCCCAGGATTTCGACCCCGCTGCGGGGCAGGCCGATCTCTTCCTCGGTCTCGCGCAGGGCAGCGGCCTCGAGGGTGGCATCCTCTGGGTCCTGCCGGCCGCCGGGCAAGGCGATCTGGCCCGGATGATGCTTGAGCCGCGCCGAACGCTTTGTCAGGATCACCTCGCCGCGGTCGGTGACGGGCACCAGAACCGCGGCCGGCCGCAACATGCGGCCCTCGTGCAACACGACATCCGGGTTCAGATCGAAATCCGACGAGGCGTCGCCCGCCCGCCGGGCGGCGCGGGTCAGGCTCTGTCTCAGGTCAATCGTCACTGTCCGACCCGAGGCCGACCGTCGCCGGGTCAAGCCTGTAATGCGCCCCGCAGAACTGGCAATCGGCGGTGACAAGGCCTTCTTCGGTGGTCATCGTGGCGATGTCCTTGGCCGAATAGATCGACAGGCTGCTGCGCACGCGATCCTCGGAACAGGAACAGCCGAACTGCACCGGCTGCGGGTCGAAGACGCGCGGGGCCTCTTCATGGAAAAGGCGCAACAAAAGCTCGGTCGGCTGCACGTGGGGGCCGATCAATTCCATGGTCTCGACCGAATCAAGCAGGATGTTGGCACGCGACCAGTTCTCTTCCTCGTCGCCCTCGAGGATGTCCTCGGGCGCCAACAGCCCGGCATCGCCCGAGCCGCCCTGGGTCGCGAAGGGGCTGGCCTTGGGCATCTTCTGAAGCATGACACCACCCGCGCGCCAGGCCTCACCCTCGCCAGGGATGGTCGACCGGCCGAAGTCCAGCGCGAAACGGGTCGGCAGTTGCTCGGACTGCGCGAAATAGGTCTCGGCGCAGCTCCGCAGCGATCCACCTGAAATCGGTGTGATCCCCTGGTAGGGAACATTGCCCTGGCCCTGATCGATCAGGATGGCGAAATAGCCCTTGCCGATCTGCGCGAAGGGCGCAGCCGTCTCGGCCAGGCGGTCGGCGTCGAAGCTGGCATAGGCGCGGATGTGCGCCGGTTCCCCCTCGGCCTTGGGCGCATAATAATCTGTGGCGATTAACCGGGCCGGGCCGTCGCCGCGCACCTGCAGGCTGAGCTTCCAGCGCAGTTTGACAGTCTGACCGATCAGCGCCGTCAGCAGCGCCATCTCGGCCACCAGCGATTCGATCATCGGCGGATAGTCGTGCTGGTCGAGGACCCGGTCTAGAACTCCGTCGAGCCGAGCCACCCGGCCGCGCACGTCCGAGCGGTCGAGCTGGAAGGGCAGAACGGTATCGTCCCAGGCGATCTTGGAGCCGAGTGTCATGGGGTTTCCTAACCTGTCGGGGATTGGCATACCGCGTCCATATAGGGGCGACAAGGCAAGGACCAAGAGTGTGATCAGACGCTACGGCGAAGCCATCCGTCCGGGCCTGCGCTACAGGCAGCGCCCCGGCGTCTATGCGATCCTGCAGCATGGGCCGCATGTCCTGCTGACCTACCAGGCCGGGCTGCACCACGAGTTCCAGCTGCCCGGCGGCGGCATCGACCCGGGCGAAAGCCCCCTGCAGGCGCTGCATCGCGAGGTCCACGAGGAAACCGGCTGGCGCATCGCGCGACCGCGCCGCATCGGCGCGCACCGCCGCTTTGCCTTCATGCCCGACTACGATCTCTGGGCCGAGAAGATCGCCCATGTCTACCTGGCCTATCCGACGCGCCCGCTGGGCCCGCCGACAGAGCCCGAGCACAGCGCCGTCTGGGTCCCCCTGCCCGAGGCGCCCGCCCTGCTGGCCAGCGCGGGCGATGCCACCTTCGTGGCCAGCTTGCTATGACCTGAAAAACCCGGTACCTCCGCGTCGACCAAGAACGGAGACCCACATGTCCGCGCCCAAGAAAGTCGTCCTCGCCTATTCCGGCGGCCTCGACACCTCGATCATCCTGAAATGGCTGCAAACCGAGTATGGGTGCGAGGTGGTGACCTTCACCGCCGACCTCGGCCAGGGCGAGGAACTGGAACCCGCCCGCGAAAAGGCGGAGATGCTGGGGATCAAGCCCGAGAACATCTACATCGAGGACATCCGCGAGGAATTCGTCCGCGACTACGTCTTTCCGATGTTCCGGGCCAATGCTCTTTACGAGGGGCAGTACCTGCTGGGAACATCCATCGCGCGGCCGCTGATTTCCAAGCGCCTGGTCGAGATCGCCGCCGAGACCGGGGCCGGTGCCGTCTCGCACGGGGCCACCGGCAAGGGTAACGACCAGGTCCGGTTCGAGCTTTCGGCCTATGCGCTCAATCCCGATATTCGGGTCATCGCCCCCTGGCGCGAGTGGGATCTGACCAGCCGCACGCGGCTTCTGGACTTCGCCGAGAAGAACCAGATCCCCATCGCCAAGGACAAGCGCGGTGAGGCGCCCTTCAGCGTCGATGCGAACCTTCTGCACACCTCCTCGGAGGGCAAGGTCCTCGAAGACCCCGCCGAGGCCGCGCCGGACTACGTTTATCAGCGCACGGTGCATCCAGAAGAGGCGCCCGAGACGCCCGAGATCGTCGAGGTCGGCTTCGAGAAGGGCGACGCCGTGAGCATCAATGGCAAGGGCATGTCACCGGCTACGATCCTGACCCGGCTCAACGCGTTGGGCGGCGCGCACGGGATCGGACGGCTGGACTTTGTCGAGAACCGTTTCGTCGGCATGAAATCCCGCGGCATCTACGAGACACCCGGCGGCACGATTCTGCTCGAGGCCCACCGCGGGATCGAGCAGATCACGCTGGACAGCGGCGCGGGGCACCTCAAGGACAGCCTGATGCCGCGTTACGCCGAACTGATCTACAACGGGTTCTGGTTCTCGCCCGAACGCGAGATGCTGCAAGCGGCCATCGATCACAGCCAGCAGCATGTCACCGGCACGGTGCGGCTCAAGCTCTACAAGGGCAGTGTCACTTGCATCGGGCGCTGGTCCGATCACAGCCTCTATTCCGAGGCCCATGTGACATTCGAAGAGGATCTGGGCGCCTACGACCAGACCGACGCCGCCGGGTTCATCCAGCTCAACGCGCTGCGGCTCAAGCTTCTGGCCGCCAGGGACGCGCGAACCAACGGCTGACAGGGGGCAGACGTCGCGGCGCGTGGGCAGAGATTAGGCGACCCGGGGTGCACTGCCCCCTATACTCCCAAAGGCACCACGATCCCTTGTTTCATTGGTCGGAGTGGCGAGATTCGAACTCACGACCCCTGCCTCCCGAAGGCGATTTCACGGTTCTGACCGATCAAGAACGCCTTGTTTTCTTGATAAGCCGTTCGCTGCGTTTTGCCTTCGCCGAGCGATTTCTTTGCGATAACGTTGCGGACTGGAATGCCCAGGTCAGAGGTACTCGATGCCAGTCCTAGCCATCGCGGCAAGCTTTGGCATACCGCATTTGGTCAGGTCTAGAAGAAACTCCGACGGTGAGAACGGCGGGTTCTCGTACCTCGCTCGAACGGCTTTCAGGGCTCGCGCTCCCTCAATCGGGAACAGGTCATACGTGTTTGCAAGCATGTCATCGGCACCGAGGGCTTCGATCCCATATTGATCCAGGATATCGGTGGGAAAGTCCTTCTGGTTCTCGGTGACAATGATCTGGGCTGAACATTTGATTGCTGCTGCCAGAACGTGCCTATCGTTTCGGTCGGGTAGGTTCAGTCCCTGGATCAACGGCTCATACCCTTCAACGAGGCAGTCCCCGAAAACCGTCGCAATGATGGTTGCTTGCTGCCGAACGCTCTCCTCAAGATCAGGTTTGTTCGCGATCAGGTTGCCGGTCCACTCTTCGTTGATGTCCGCCGTGAAGCGCGCTCGAAACGGCCCCTGCTGAGCAAACGTCAAGAGGACGTCCCGCATCCGAAATGGGTACAGTACATTAGCATCGAGGATGACGACAAAAGGGTTGGCTATGTGGCTCAAGCTCGGTCGTACTCCTGACCGAGCTTTGACAGTTCCCTCAACGCTTCCTCTTGCTTACGTGCCCTGTCTTCCCGGTAACGCATCAGGGCGGGCAGCGGGACACGTCGATGCTTGCCGACCTCCTCGAAGGCTATCTCTCCCTGCTTGAGAAGTTTGGTCAGATGGGGGCGCGAAACGTTCAACATGTCCGCAGCCTGTTGAGTGGTTAGCATCGCGCTTACCGGGACCAAGGTAACCATGTTTCCCGCACTGACATGTCCTAGAAGCTCAATGATCAGGTCCCCGACCGCTGGTGCAATCGTTACGGGTTCACCGTCTTGCCCTGATACGATCAGACCACCGTCAAGCTCCATTGCTACGGCGATGGCGGTTGCAGCATGCGCGGCGCTGTCGATCTCAGCCTTAGTGGGGAGTCGATCCTTGAGCCCCTGAGCGTCGCCGGGAGCGGTTTCTGTTGAAGTGGTCATGAGTGCCTCCTTGCAACATTAATCTAGGCAGTCAGGGCAACACTCTCAACCGAAATAAGAGCAACTAGTGAAATATGTGTAACCACGCTGACGGCATGAGTCTCCTTCGCAACACTACCTGTCGATTTGCTAAACGCGCTGGTCAGTTCGCTCCGCAACATCGCTTGTGCTTCCGCCCAGACCCGCAGGGGCACGGCTCGTTTCGACCCACCTTCTGACCTTGAAAGGGTGCGCGGGGCGTGTTGGCGGCGAACGGGAACGGCGATGCTTCGGCGTCAACACCGGAACCAGCCTGCACCTTCGTCCAGGCATTCAGATTCAGTACGATGTCGGGGATCAGATCGGGGGCCCTCTCGGTCAGGTCATCGATGCTGTCCTCTGGTAGCTCGCACTGACCCTCTGCGATCTGATGCAGGGTCAGCATCATGGTAACGGACGCCGCTGCTTCCTCGTCATGGCTCTCCACGATCCGCTGCCAGGCATCCGGGCGGAGCCGCATCGCCTGTTCGAACCCCTCTACCCAAGTTTCCCACAGAAGCTCGTCGGTTGTGAAATCTTGGTCAAATATAGGCCCGTAGCTGGGCGACGGCGATGACAGCCCCTGGGCGACGCTGTTGTAGTGGCCGGTGATCAGATCGGTCGCGGCCTGGACACCTTCGATTCGTTCAAACGGCGGTGTGATCTCGTCGCCCCAGACCAAGGGCAACCATTCGCCCGGTAGGATGACATCAGGACACACGATCAACCCGGCGCAGAAGCCATCGAACTGACTGGTCATCATCGGCTCGTTTTCCGGGGGGAGCGAGAGCAGCAGGTCGTCCAGTTGGTGGAGTTTCTTGTCGGTGGTCATCTTGAGCCGAGGTTCCGGTTAGCGATGATACTTAGTAACAGCCAGCAGGCTAAAATGCACCATGGTCTCGGCCGAATCATCGCAGGTGCTGATCTGTTGCACCGGGCAAGTTGCGCTATCGAGGTGCGGCTATAACGGCACCTGCCGGTAATTCGTGCGAAAAACGCCTCGCATAGCTTGCGTGATGTCGTGCGAATTACCCGCAAAAAATTTGCGACTACAACCGCGTGCGGCCAGCACACACTGTCGGTCGGAAACGCGCCAACGGACGAACGCAAAAATAAAACTGGGAGTATCCGCCTTCCGTAATGGGGCGTTTTCTGTCAAGCGGTTTTCAAGTCGATAAAACAGTCAC
>JAVLCA010000004.1:0-75802 GCA_031581025.1 Salibaculum sp.
CAACCGTCCCGATGTTAACGTGCTCTTTCGAACGATCGAACTTTTGCTTTGCCATGGTGCGCGGCGCCTTGTCGTTTCGGGGGCCTTGGCAGAATCCAGCGATGGCCCGGGTTTACATCGCGGGCCGTTTATTGCCTTGCCGGGGGAAAATCAAGCGCGACTTGCGCGCCCGCACGCGGCTCAGTTGGTCGCCGGCGGGGTCTCGTCGGGCAGCAGCGCGTCGGGGGGATCGTCGACCAGGACATTGCCCTGGATGATGGTCTCGTCCTCGTCCAGATCCTCGGGCGTGCCGCCGAACCAGTCGGCATTCTCGCGCATCGTGCGCTCGATGGCCCGGGCGGCGTTGAAGGCCAATCCCTCGAGCTGTTCGTCGCGCGATCGCGACAGTCCAGAACCCAGGAAGGGGATCGCACAGCAGGGCTCGAACACGGTCAACTGGATCGGCTCCGCGTTGAGCTTGGTCTGCGTGGCATCCTCGAAGAAATTCACGCTGACGATCAGCACCGACTTGGGCGAATAGATCAGCGGGATACCGGGCTGGGCCAGAACGTAGCCCTCGATGGCCACGCCGATGTGGTAAAACGACTCGCCGGAAAAGCGGGTTTCGTTGAACCTCTCAGCCACGGCCTTGCGCATGGCCGCGTTCCATTCCTCGGCGCTGGCATCACGCGAAAAGGGCCCCTTTTGCGGGTCGGGGGTCACGGCGATGTTGTGGCCGAGGCGGAACTCTCCGATCGGGTCGGGCAGTTCCGTCAGGTCGTCGCGGACCCCACCGCATGCGGTCAGCGCCAGCAGGCCGAGCAGGCCGATCACGATACGCATGGCACATTCCCCCTCGCGGTCAATGCCCTCTAGGACTAGCCCAGCGCGGCGTGTCGCGCAATCGGTGCGGCGGCCTGTCAGGTGAAGCGATTGTCCCGAGGGAAGCCATGCGGCGGTTGCTTGCCGACGCCGGCGCGCTTGCCCAGCCAGGGCGCGAGGTCACGCTCGGTGCGGGTGTTGCCATTGCCCATGGCCCAGCTGAGCCCCTCGGCCCAGGCGAAGGTGGTGATGTCAGCCAGGCCGCCGTCTAGTTCCAACGTGCCATGACGCCCGCGCGCCTGCTTGTATTTCTGCAACCGCACGCCCTTGCCACGGGTCATCTCGGGCACCTCGGCCAGCGGAAAGACCAGGAACTTGCGATTCTGCGAGACGACGGCGACATGATCCCCCGCCACGCGGCGCACGGCGGCGGCCACGGTATCGCCCTTGACGTTGAGGACCTGCTTGCCCGAGCGCGTTTGCGCCACGACATCCTGTTCGGGCACGACGAACCCGTCCCCGACTGTGGAGGCGAGCAGCAACCTCTCGCCGGCGCGGTGCACGAAAAGATCCACGATATCGCACTCGTTCGGCAGATCGACGATCAGCCGAACCGGTTCCCCCATGCCGCGCCCGCCGGGCAGGTTCGCGGCCGACAGCGTATAGAACCGCCCGTTGGTGCCGAAAATCAGCAAACGGTCGGTCGTCTCGGCGTGGAAGATGAAGCGCGGCCCGTCGCCATCCTTGAACTTCAGCTCGCGGGTCAGGTCGATGTGGCCCGAGAGGGCCCGGATCCAGCCCCGCTGCGAACAGACCACGGTGATCGGCTCGCGGTCGATCATGGCCTCGAGCGGGACCTCCTCGACCGTGCCGGCATCGGCGAACCCGGTGCGCCGCGCACCGCCCTCGGCGCGCGCGCCGAAATCCTTGCGCACGGCGCGCAACTCCTCGGCGATGCGGTCCCATTGCAGTGCCTCGTCCTCCAGCAGATCCTCGATCCCGGCGCGTTCAAGCATCAGCGCGTCGCGTTCGCGGATAAGGGCCTCTTCCTCGAGACGGCGCAGGCTGCGCAGGCGCATGTTCAGGATCGCCTCGGCCTGCACGTCGGACAGGCCGTTTTCGCGGCCGGCATAGCTAGAGGGTACATTGCGTTCGCTGTCGCCCTGGTCCAGCCCCGGGGCGATGGCGCTTTCGTCAACGATCAGGGTTAGATTGTCCACGTCCACCCCGGCGAGCGGCGACAGGTAATCAGCTTCGGAGGTGGCACGAGCCAGAGTCTGCTGGTGCGGACGGCTCCAGTCCTCGTACATCAGCGCGGCCTTGGGGTCGTCGTCATACCGGATGATGTCGATAACACGGTCAAGGTTGACAAAGGCCGTGATCAGCCCGGCCAGCACCTCAAGACGGTTGTCGATCTTGTCCAGCCGATACTGGCTGCGGCGCAGCAGCACCGCGCGCCGGTGATCGAGAAAGGCACGCAGCACCTCGCGCAGGCTGCAGACCTTCGGCGTGACGCCATCAACCAGCACGTTCATGTTCAGGCTGAACCGCGTCTCCAGGTCAGACAGGCGGAACAGCGTGGTCATCAGCACATCCGCCTGCACGTTCTTCGAGCGCGGTTCCAGCACGATGCGGATGTCATCGGCGCTTTCGTCGCGCACATCGGCCAGGATCGGGACCTTCTTGGTCTGGATCAGTTCGGCCAGCTTCTCGATCAGCTTGGATTTCTGGACCTGATAGGGGATTTCCGTGATGACGACCTGCCACTGGCCGCGGCCCAGATCCTCGACCTCCCAGCGGGCGCGCAGGCGGAACCCGCCCTTGCCGGTGCGATAGGTCTCGGCCATGCTTTCGGGCGGTTCGACGATCACGCCGCCACCTGGGAAGTCCGGCCCCAGGATGTAGTTGAGCAGCGTATCGTCCCGCGCCTCGGGCGACTTGATCAGGTGCAGGCAGGCCGCGATCACCTCGTCGAGGTTGTGCGGCGGGATATTCGTCGCCATGCCAACGGCGATGCCGCTGGCGCCATTGGCCAGAAGGTTCGGAAAGGCGGCAGGCAGCACCACCGGTTCGCGCAGGGTGCCGTCATAGTTTTCCCGGAAATCCACCGCATTCTCGGACAGCCCTTCCAGCAGCGCCTCGGCGGCGCGGGTCATCCGGGCCTCGGTGTAGCGGCTGGCCGCCGGGTTGTCGCCGTCGACGTTGCCGAAGTTTCCCTGTCCGTCGACCAGCGGGTAACGCACGTTGAAATCCTGCGCCAGCCGCGCCATGGCGTCATAGATCGCCGCATCGCCATGCGGGTGATAGTTCCCCATCACGTCACCGCTGATCTTGGCGGACTTGCGGTAGCCTCCGGTCGCGGAAAGCCGCAGCTCCCGCATGGCAAAGAGGATTCGCCGGTGAACCGGCTTCAAACCGTCGCGCGCATCGGGCAGTGCCCGGTGCATGATGGTCGAAAGCGCATAGGTCAGATAGCGCTCGCCAATGGCGCGCCGCAGGGGCTCGGCCGGGTTCATCGGATCGCTGCCTGGGTCTGTCGTCTCGTCTGACATGGCCGTCGGTGTAGCCAAGCCCATCGTCCGCGTAAATCGCCAATTCAGGCGGAGGCCCCGGCCCCGCCCCTTGCTTCGCGTCTGGTTTGGCGACACAAGCGTGCGCATGACGCGCCGCTCGATCCTGATCACAGGCTGTTCCTCGGGCATCGGGGCCGATGCCGCCCGCACCCTGCACGCGCGGGGATGGCGCGTCTTTGCAAGTTGCCGGGCTGAGGCCGACTGCGAGAGGCTGCGCGCCGAAGGGTTGCACAGCCCGCAGCTCGACTACGACGCCCCGGACACGATCCGCACTGCACTTGCCCATGTGCTGGAGATCACGGGCGGGACGCTCGACGCTGTCTTCAACAATGGTGCCTTCGCCATCCCCGGCGCGGTCGAGGATTTGCCCCGCGACGCCCTGCGCGCGATCTACGAAACCAACCTCTTTGGCGTGCATGACCTGACGCGCCAGGTGATCCCGGTGATGCGCGCTCAGGGGCATGGCCGGATCGTCAACTGCTCTTCGGTGCTGGGCTTGGTGCCGATGAAATGGCGCGGGGCCTATGTCTCGACCAAACACGCCCTTGAGGGGCTGACGGACGTGCTGCGCCTGGAGATGGCCGAGACCGGGATCGACGTCATCTTGATAGAGCCCGGCCCGATCGCCAGCCGCATCCGCGAAAACTCCCGCGGCCCCTTCGAGACCTGGATCGACTGGAAGACTTCGGCGCGCCGCGACCAGTACGCCTCCACCCTGCTCAAACGGCTCTACCACGAAAAGGACAAGCCGGACCGGTTCGAACTGCCCCCCGGCGCGGTGACGCGCAGGCTCATCCGGGCCCTTGAGGCGCCCCGCCCCCGCCCGCGCTACTACGTGACAACACCGACACATCTCATGGGAATGGCGCGCCGGGTGCTGCCGACGCGGGCACTGGACTGGATCATCGCGAAAGGCTGACCCCTTTTCTTTGCCGGCATAGCTGCTATTTCCCACGAAACCATGCACGAAAGGCCCCCGACATGACCGCCCAACCCCTCATCATCGCGATCGTGATCGCCTGTCTTGTCGTGGCCCTGATCCTGATCCGCGGCGTGTCGATGTTCGCGACCGGCGCAGATCCGAAGAAATCCAACAAGATGATGCAACTGCGCATCCTGGCGCAGCTGGTGGCGGTGATCGTCATCGTCGGCGGAGCGCTTTTGCTGAACGGAGCGGAATGATGATCGTCCTCAACAAGATCTACACCAAGACCGGCGATGACGGCGAAACCGCACTGGGCAACGGCGCCCGCGTGGCCAAGCACGGCATGCGCGTTACCGCCTATGGCACGGTGGACGAGGCCAATGCGGCCGTCGGCACGACCCGGCAGCATGCCGAAGGCACGCTCGATGCCCGGCTCACCCTCATCCAGAACGATCTCTTCGACCTGGGCGCCGACCTCTGCCGGCCGGACATGGAGAACGACGACACGGCCGAGTTCCCGCCCCTGCGCATGACCGACAGCCAGGTCGCGCGCCTTGAGGCGGAAATCGACGAGATGAATGCCGACCTCGAACCCCTGCGCAGCTTCATCCTGCCCGGTGGCTCGGCGCTGGCGGCGCATCTGCACGTCTGCCGGACGGTGTCGCGCCGGGCTGAACGGCTGGCCGTGGAACTGGCCACCATGGAGACCGTGAACCCGGCAGCCGTCAAATACCTCAACCGTCTCAGCGACTGGTTCTTCGTCGCCGCGCGCGTTGCCAATGACAACGGGAAGGCCGACGTCCTGTGGAAACCCGGCGCCAACCGCTGACCCCAACCGGGACGGCGGGCGGGGCGATGTCGCCGCCCGACCGGGCGGTGACGAGCGGCGCACGACCGGCCCGATGGATTTCGAAAACGCGACGTCGGTTGGCGCTAACGTGACGATTTTGCACTGTCGCCACGGCCACGCCCGCGCTACCTACGGGGGCGAGAACAGGAATCCATAGGGAGAATTACGCTGATGAAGGTGCTCGTGCCCGTCAAACGCGTGATCGATTACAACGTGAAGGTCCGCGTCAAGGCGGACGGCTCCGGTGTCGATCTCGCCAACGTCAAGATGTCTATGAACCCCTTCGACGAGATCGCCGTCGAAGAGGCGATCCGCCTGAAGGAGGCCGGCAAGGCCGACGAGGTCGTCGCCGTCTCCATCGGCGTGAAACAGGCCCAGGAAACCCTGCGCACGGCCCTGGCCATGGGCGCCGACCGGGCGATCCTCGTGGTCGCCGCCGATGACGTCCACGAGGATATCGAGCCGCTTTCGGTGGCCAAGATCCTGGCCAAGGTGGTCGAAGCGGAGCAACCGGGCCTCGTCATCGCGGGCAAGCAGGCCATCGACAATGACATGAACGCCACCGGCCAGATGCTCTCGGCGCTGCTGGGCTGGTCCCAGGGCACCTTTGCCAGCGCGCTGGACATCGACGGCGACAGCGCTGTGGTCACCCGCGAGGTCGATGGCGGCCTGCAGACCATCAAGGTCGGAATGCCGACCATCGTTACTGTCGATCTGCGCCTGAACGAGCCGCGCTATGCCTCGCTGCCCAACATCATGAAGGCCAAGAAGAAGCCGCTGGAAGAAAAGACCCCCGAGGACTACGGCGTCGATGTCACTCCGCGCCTGTCCATCGTGTCGACCTCGGAACCCGAGGCCCGCCAGGCCGGCGAAATCGTCGGCTCGGTCGATGAACTGGTCGAGAAACTCAAGGAAAAGGGGGTCGTGTGATGGCTGTTCTCCTGCTTGCCGAAGTCAATGACGGCGAACTCGCGATGGATGCCACCGCCAAGGCGGTTACTGCGGCCGCGCAACTGGGCGATGTGACCGTTCTCTGCGCGGGAAGCTCTGCCGCCGCCGCCGGAGAGGCCGCCGCAAAGATCGACGGTGTCGCCAAGGTGCTGGTCGCCGAGGACAACAGCCTCGGCCATCGCCTGGCCGAGTCGACGGCGGCTCTGATCGTGTCGCTGGCCGCTGACTATGACCACATTGCCGCCCCGGCCACGACCGACGCCAAGAACGTCATGCCGCGGGTTGCCGCGCTTCTGGATGTCATGGTCATCTCGGACGCCTCGGCCGTGGTCGATGCGGACACATTCGAGCGCCCGATCTACGCGGGCAACGCGGTCCAGACCGTGAAATCCTCTGACGCCAAGAAGGTGGTGACCTTCCGCACATCGACCTTCGATGCCGCCGGTGAGGGGGGCGCCGCACCGGTCGAAACCGTGGGCGTACCGTCCTCGGAGGGCCTGTCGGAATGGGTCGAGGACAAGGTCGCCGAAACCGACCGTCCCGACCTGACCTCGGCCGGGGTCGTCGTCTCGGGGGGCCGCGGCGTCGGCTCCGAGGACGATTTCGCCCTGATCGAAACCCTGGCCGACAAGCTGGGGGCCGCTGTCGGCGCGTCCCGCGCGGCGGTGGACTCGGGCTTCGCACCGAATGACTGGCAGGTCGGCCAGACCGGCAAGGTCGTTGCCCCCGAGCTCTATATCGCCGTGGGCATCTCCGGTGCGATCCAGCACCTGGCGGGAATGAAGGATTCAAAGATCATCGTCGCCATCAACAAGGACGAAGAGGCCCCGATCTTCCAGGTTGCCGATTACGGCCTGGTCGCCGACCTCTTCGACGCATTGCCGGAACTCAGCGACAAGCTGGGCTGACCCGGCACGGATGACACGGAAAAGGCCTGCCGCAACAGCAGGCCTTTTTCATGTGTCATGCGCCCATGGCCCCCGAGAGCGCAGCCGCCACGCGCCGGTGATCCTCCGCATCGGGCGCGGGCGGCATCACGCCGGGGCGGCCCTCATAGATCACCTGCGTCAGCTTCGCCCCCGCCTCTGTCAGCGCCATCAGCATCTGCGGTGTCACGAGGCTTGGGTCATGGCCATCCGCCGCCGGACCCTCGAGGCGACGCGTGGCGAACCAAAGCAGATGCACCGGCCCCCTGGCCAGACCTACAAGTTCGCGCATCCGCCGCACCCAGCATCCCTGCAGCGCCTGGCGCAGCTGCGAAAACCGAAGCGGGTCGGTCTCGACCAGCCTGGCCAACAGATGGCCCGTAAAGGCGATCTCGGTGAAGTCGACCTCGGGGTAGAGCGCGCGCAGCGCGGCACTGGGGGCGATGAAGCGATCGTTCCGGCGCGGATGCACCTTGTAGAACCGGTTGCTGAGATTGCTCGCGCCCATGACCTGGATAACCAGGCCCGCGGCATCCTGGACCAGCGCACGCACCGTGGCATCGCGCAGGAACAGCTCCGGACCGGCCATCTGTTGGCCAAGGTTCGGGCAGGTCATACCGAGCTGGTGTTCCAGCAGCTCCGGGTACGGTTGGGCGACGTCGCGCGCAAAGGTCTCGCTGCCGCCGAGGCAGGCCAGGTAGCGGCCATCGGTCGGACGCCGCGGCCCCCGGAACTGCAGCCGCGACAGGCCATAGCTACAGGTCATCAGGCGCGCCCGAGGCGCGTTTCGCATGTGAAGTGTCATTGGTCCCACCACCAGTTTTTCGTCTCACCGGGGCCGAGATTTCGCCGATTCCCTTTCCGGCTGCTTAAAGTCTGCATTCGAGTCGCTTTGGACCGATCGTGGTTTCTGCGATGCGGCACCTTGAGCCGCACCGGAACGGCGCATAGGGTATCGCCGAAAACAATCACCAAGGATCGCGGGCATGGCTATTGAACGGATTGGCGTCGTCGGGGCCGGGCAGATGGGCAACGGGATCGCCCATGTCTGCGCGGTGGCCGGATACGAGGTGTTGCTCAATGACATCAGCCAAGAGGCCATCGAAACGGCCATGGCCACGATCGGGCGCAACCTTGATCGGCACGTCAGCCGCGGGCGCATCTCCGCCGAGGCAAAGGCCGCGGCCATGGCCCGCATCGGCACCACCACGACGCTGACCGACCTGGGCCCGACGGACCTGATCATCGAGGCCGCGACCGAGCGCGAGACCGTCAAGCAAGAGATTTTCGACACGCTTTTGCCGCACCTCAAGCCCGAGACGATCCTGACCTCGAACACCTCTTCGATCTCGATCACCCGCCTGGCCAGCCGGACAGACCGGCCGGAGCAATTCATGGGCTTTCACTTCATGAACCCCGTCCCGGTGATGCAACTGGTCGAGCTGATCCGCGGGATCGCGACCGGCAAGGAAACCTTCGATGCCTGCTACGAGGTGGTCGAACGCCTGGGCAAGACCGCCGCGACGGCAGAGGATTTCCCCGCCTTCATCGTCAACCGCATCCTGATGCCCATGATCAACGAGGCTGTCTACGCGCTTTACGAGGGGGTCGGAAACGTCAGTTCCATCGACACATCGCTCAAGCTGGGGGCCAATCACCCCATGGGTCCGCTGGAACTGGCCGATTTCATCGGCCTGGACACCTGCCTGGCCATCATGAACGTGCTGCACGACGGGCTGGCGGATACCAAGTATCGCCCCTGCCCGCTGCTGACGAAATACGTCGAGGCGGGGTGGCTTGGCCGCAAGACCCAGCGCGGGTTCTACGACTATCGCGGGGACACACCGGTGCCGACCCGGTAGGCGCCGGGCCGCGGGTCAGCCCGGATCGCGGTCCGGGTCCTGACCCAATGCAAGTGTGTGCTGGCGCAACCAGGCCATGAAACCGCGCGGGTCCCTGCCCTTTTGCTCGGCCATCTCGGGCGAGATGGGCTTGCCGATGACAGGTGCCTGGGGCTTGTCGAAGGCATGGGCGACCTCGTGGATCAGCAAGCCCTGCCGCAGGATGGGTGAAATGTTCGCCGCCACCTGGTAGGCCCGCGAGTTGGAGCCGGGAAAGTAGCAAGGCAGGACGGTCGCCCCCGACCGGCGGATCATCTTGGCGGTAAAGACATTCCACTCGGCCTCGATCGCGGGGCCGAACATGGTCTCGGCCTGGGCGACCACGCCCGACGGGAACAGCGCAACCAGCCCGTCCTTGTCGAGATGGTCCATGGCCCGCGCGCGCATCTCGATCATCCGTTTCTGGGCATCGGACTCGTGCGGGAAGGGCACCGGGATCATGTAGCTGGCCGCGCTCTCGTCGAGGCCCGTCAACAGCGACCGGGTCAGGATGCGGTAATCATTGCGCCGGCGCCCGATCACATCGGCCAGGACCATGCCGTCAATCAGCCCGTGGGGATGGTTGGCCACCAGGATGACCGGTCCGGTCTGGGGGATGCGGTCAAGCTGATACTCCGGGGTCAGGATGTCGACGCCCATGACCTCCATCGTGGCCGGCCAGAAGGCCTGCCCCTTGGGGATCGACCGGCTTTCGAACCGGCGGACCCGGCGGATCACCTCGATCTTGCCGGTGCTCCACTCCATCGACTTGATGACGAAGCGCAGCAGCGGATTGTCGAACGTGTCGGAATACGTCAGGCTGCGCCGGTCATAGACACGGGACGCCCCGCGCGCCTGCGGCCCGTGCAGGTTTCTGGACGACGTTTCCGTCAAGCGTGCATGCCCCCTCGTTCGAGATACGGACGGGGCTCAGTCCCCTTCGCCGAACTTACCCGCGACGAGCGCCGCAAGCGCCTCCGCAAGTTCCTCGGCCTGCCTGCCCGTGGTTTCGACCTCAATAAAGGTTCCCTTGGAGGCTGCCAACATCAAAAGCCCCATGATGCTGTCGCCCGAGGCGGACAGCCCGTCCTTGGTTACCTCGGCGCCGGCATCGAACTGTTCCACCGTCTCGGCGAACTTGGCCGACGCCCGGGCGTGCAGCCCCTTGATATTGACAATCTCCAGCTCGCGGCGCGCCATGGCCCCTCCCCTTCAGTCCAGGCCCACGGAATGGCTGTTGATGTATTTCCGCCCGGCGGCAAGCGCATCCTCGACTGCGACCGGCACCGGCTTGCGGCGCGACTTGGCCAGCTTGACCAGCAGCGGCAGGTTCGCCCCGTAGATGATGCGGCGGTTCTCGGGATTGCAGGCCTGCAACGACAGGTTCGAGGGCGATCCCCCGAACATGTCGGTCACGATGACCACGCCGTCGCCGGTGTCGACATGGTCAGCGGCGGTGCAGATCTCGTCCTGCTTGGCGGAGCGGTCAACCTCGGCCTCGATCGCGATGGCGCGGATGCCGGGCTGGCGGCCCACAACGTGTTCAACGGCGGAAAGATATTCCGCCGCCAGTCCCCCATGCGCCACAATCACGATTCCGATCACGTGTGCTTGTCCCGTTCGGCCGTGCCCCGGCCCCAGCGTTCCTGCTCACCATGTCTCTTAGACACCTGCCATCCGGCCTCTGCAAGCCCCCGGGCCAGGGTTTCGGTCACAACGACCGAGCGGTGTTGCCCGCCGGTGCACCCGAACCCGATGGACAGGTGTGATTTGCCTTCGTCGCGAAACGCGGGCAAGAGGTCGAGGATCAGCGCACGCACCCGATCGACGAAGAGCGCAAAGCGCGCATCCTCGGCGACATGGGCCTGTACCGGCGCATCAAGGCCGGTCATGTTGCGCAACGCGGGCTCCCAGTGTGGATTGCGCAGGAACCGACAATCGAACATCATGTCGATCCCCTTTGGAACACCGCGCTTGTAGGAAAAGGATTGCAGCGTCACCCCCATGCCCGCAGCCTGCCCGTCCGAGAACCACTCGGACAGCGCCGCCTTGAGGTCGTGCGGGCTGGTCTCCGAGGTGTCGAGCAGGATGTCTGCGCGATCCCAGACCGGGGCCAGCAGCGCGATCTCCTGGCGGATGCCAGTGATCGCCGGGGCGTCGGGGACGAGGGGGTGTCGACGGCGTGTCTCCGAGTAGCGGCGCACCAGAACATCCTCGTTGCAATCGAGAAACAGCAGTTGCAGCGCCAGGTCCTCGCGCCGGTCCAGCCAGTCCACAAGGGTCTGCAGCCGCTCGACCGAGAAATCGCGGTTGCGCACGTCCACGCCCAGCGCCATGGGGCGGTCACTGTTCGACGCGTCGACCAAGCGGCGCAGCATCGACATGGGGATATTGTCGATGGCCTCGAAGCCCAGGTCTTCGAGGATATGGATCGCCGTTCCCCGGCCTGCGCCGGAAGGGCCGGTCACGATCACCAGCCTCTGGCGGGCAGGCGGCGTCTTGCAGTGGGGGTCTAAGGGCTGTGGCGCGGTGTTCATAGGCTCTCCGGAACAGGCGGTCAATCGAACCTGCCATACTGGATATATTGCAGGATCGCCGCCGGGAAACAGCCCCGCGCGACCTTGTGAAGGCAAGGCATGTCCTGTCCCAGAAGCGGGACGACGCGCCAAGGCGGCAGGCGCAAGGCTTCCTCCTGCGTCATGTCGATCACCAGCGCCACGGGCGTCGGACCGACCGGATCGGCCCGCAACAGGCCGACACCGCGCGCCTCGATGGCGGCGGGTGCGCCCGCGGGGGCACGGGCGACGACGGCCCCCTGCTGCAGGCGCAGGCAGGTGATGTCGTCGCTTACCAGCCCTGCGCCCAGCGCCATGAGCGACAGCCCCAGCGCTGACTTTCCGCTGCCGGACGGCCCCGTGATAACGACGGCCAGTCCCGACACGGCCACGGTCGTGGCATGGATCTGGCTGGCGGCCCCGGACACGGGCGGGCTAGACCGGCAGGCCGACCACGAAGCGCGCGCCCAGCGGATCAGAGCCGATATCGGCATCGGTGGGCCGGATGTTCTCGGCCCAGATCACGCCGCCATGCGCCTCGACGATCTGCTTGGAAATGGCCAGCCCCAGGCCGGAATTGTTGCCGAACTGCCCCTCGGGGCGTTCGGAATAGAACCGCGTGAATATCTTCGACAACGCGCCGTCGGGCAGGCCCGGGCCGGTGTCCTCGACCACGACCAGCACGCGATTTTCACGCTTGCGGGTCCAGACGCGAATCGCGTCGCCCTCGTCGCAAAAGGAGATGGCATTTGTGATCAGGTTGACGAAGACCTGCGCCAACCGCCCTTCCAGCCCGACCACCGGGATCGGCTCGCCGGGCAGATCGGTGATGAAATCAACGCCTTTCCGGTCGGCCTCGGTGGCAAAGAACGCTGTGAGATTCGCCAGGTTCCTCAGCAGGTCGAACGTTTCCTCTTTTTCCTTGACCAGCTCGGTATCCAGCCGTGACGCGTTCGAGATGTCGCTGACCAGCCTGTCGAGCCGGCGCACGTCATGTTCGAGAACCTCGAGCATCCGCTCGCGCTGATCGTCGCGCTTGGCCACGCGCAGGGTGCCCACGGCCGAGCGCATCGAGGCAAGCGGATTCTTGATCTCGTGCGCGACGTCGGCGGCGAATTGTTCGTTGCCCTCGATCCGCTGGGTCAGGGCGGTGACCATGCCGCGCAGGGCCCCCGACAGGCGGCCGATCTCGTCCGGCCGCCCGGTCAGGTCGGGAATCCGGATGCGTTCGGGGGCCACCTTGCGGGCGTTCTTGTCGCGGCCCAGTTCGGCGGCCTCCGCCAGGTCGGACAGGGGGTTGGCGATGGTCGAGGCCAGAACCAGGCTGAGCGCGATCGAGACGATGACCCCGATCACGAACATCTGCAAAAGCTGCTCGCGGTCGCGGCTGACCAGCGCCTTCAACTCGCCCGGGGGCGAGACGACCGCGACCGCGCCGACGGCCCGGTCGCCCTGCATCACCGGGGTCGAGACGGTGAAAAAGGCACGCCCATCGGCATCCTGGCGTGTCTGAAGCCGGGTCCCGGTCTCGAAGGTCTGCGCGACCGACCGGGCGACGTCCCGTACCGGGTCGTCGGGCGTCGCCGCGGGACCACCCCCGCGCAGGACCAATGCCACCCAGTCGAACGCCCCGTTCAGGAAATCGGTGATCAGGGTGCCGTGGCCCTCAAGCTCCAGCCCCGGGACGGGCGCGTCCTGCGCGGCCGGATCGGACCGACTGGACACCAGCACGCCCTGCCGGTCGAAGAGGTGGACATCGACACCGCTGCGCAGGTCAAGCCCATCGAGCGTGCCCTGTGGGTCGATCCCGTCGCCCGTGACAAGGCTCACCGGAGCGTCGGCGGGCAACTGCGCCTCGAAGATATCGGCGACCAGCTCAGCCTCGTTGACGAGGGCCGCCCCCCGTTGAAAGGCCAGGTTGTCGCGCGAGGGACTGAGGTAGAACACCCCGGCGACCAGCACGATCAGCCCCAGCAGGTTGAAGGTGATGATCTTGCGCGCCAGCGGCGAGGAGTAGAGCTGCAGAACCCCCCGCCGGGCGCGGCGTTTTTGGCGGTCGGCCTCGTCGGCGCTCGGCGCGATCCAGTCATCCCCCAGCACGACAGACTCGGCCTGCCCGGCGGCCTGTCGAACAGAGTCCAAGTCGCGAACGTCGATCTTTGGAGCCGTGGTCATGCCTCAGTCTTCGTTGTAGCGGTACCCGATGCCGTAGAGCGTCTCGATGGCGGAAAACGTGTCGTCGACCTCGCGCAGCTTCTTGCGCAGTCGCTTGATGTGGCTGTCGACGGTGCGGTCGTCGACATAGACCTGATCGTCATAGGCCACGTCCATCAGCTGATCGCGGGATTTCACGAAACCGGGACGTTGTGCCAAAGCCTCGAGCAGCAGGAACTCGGTCACGGTCAGCGACACGTCGCGGCCCTTCCAGGCGACGGCATGGCGCAGCGGGTCCATGGTCAGATCCCCTCGGACCATCAGCTTGTGGTCCGCGTCGTCCTCGGCAAGCTCGCCCGCGATGGCATCCTGTCGGCGCAGCAATGCGCGGATCCGCTCGACCAGCAGGCGCTGGCTGAAAGGTTTCTTGACGTAATCATCGGCCCCCATGCGCAGGCCCAGAACCTCGTCGATTTCGTCATCCTTGGAGGTCAGGAAGATCACTGGCATGCTGGATTTCTGGCGCACGCGCTGGAGCAGGTCCATCCCGTCCACGCGCGGCATCTTGATGTCCAACACGGCGAGTTCCGGCATCTTGGCGTTGAAGGCGTCCAGCGCCGCCTGGCCGTCGTGGTAGGTTTCGACGTCGAAGCCCTCGGCCTCCAGCGTCATGGAAACCGACGTGAGAATATTGCGGTCGTCATCGACAGGCGCGATCCGTGACATGTCACTGCCCCTTGCTGTTGCTCGGTTTTTGCCTGCGTTTTCCTTTATTTTTGCCCTGACAGGCCAGCGCGAATCAATCGCAATCTGCTCGGGTACCCCACAGATGCCCCCGATTTGCGCCCAAAATGGGTAATCAATGGCTAAAATGCCTCACCTTTTCGTTCGCAAGTGCTGCCCGGCCGGCAACGCGCCGCCATGGTGGCGCTAACTGCTGTCTGGTTGCGCTAATGATTGCGCTAACTGCAACAGACACGCCTGTTCATAAGCAAAATCAGCATGTTAATTGAGCGGCATCAGGGGCGCATCCGCCCCGCAAACACGGAGCAAGACAGACATGGACCACGGAACAGTCAATCCGACGATGAAACTGCCCGATCAGGGCATCAGCGGGCTTGGTCATGTCTATTACAACCTCCTCGAACCCGAGCTTGTGGATGCGGCGGTTGCTCGCGGCGAGGGCACGCTTGGCAAGGGCGGCGCCTTCCTGACCACCACGGGCGAATTCACAGGGCGCTCGCCCAAAGACAAGCACGTTGTCCGAACCCCCAGCACCGAGAACACCATCTGGTGGGACAACAACGCCCCGATGCAGCCAGAGGCTTTCGAGCGGCTCTACGACGACATGACCGCGCACATGAAGGGGCGCGACTACTTCGTCGAGGATCTGTATGGCGGGGCCGATCCGGCGCACCGGCTGGATGTGCGCGTCGTCGCCGAACTGGCCTGGCACGGGTTGTTCATTCGCCATCTTCTGCGTCGCCCCGAGGCGTCGGAACTGGACGGATTCAGCCCCGATTTCACGATCATCAACTGCCCCAGCTTCACGGCCGACCCGGCGCGCCACGGCTGCCGCAGCGAAACCGTGATCGCCATGAACTTCGACCGCAAGCTGATCCTGATCGGGGGCACGGAATACGCCGGCGAGAACAAGAAATCGGTCTTTACCCTGCTCAACTACATCCTGCCGGAAAAGGGCATCATGCCGATGCATTGCTCGGCCAATCACGCCAAGGGTAACCCGGTGGACGCCGCCGTTTTCTTCGGCTTGTCGGGCACCGGGAAGACCACCCTGTCGGCCGATCCGAACCGGGTGCTGATCGGCGACGACGAACACGGCTGGTCGGAACGCGGCATTTTCAACTTCGAGGGTGGCTGCTATGCCAAGACCATCGGCCTAGACCCGAAGGCAGAGCCCGAGATCTTCGCAACGACCCAGATGCCGCATTCGGTGATCGAGAACATGGTCTTCGATCCCGAGACGTTGGAACTGGACTTCGAGGATGACAGCCTGACGGCCAACATGCGCTGCGCCTATCCGCTGCACTACATCGACAATGCCAGCGACACGGGCCTCGGCGGGCATCCCAAGAACATCATCATGCTGACCTGCGACGCATTTGGTGTTCTGCCCCCCATCGCGCGGCTGACCCCGGCGCAGGCCATGTATCACTTTCTGTCGGGCTTCACCTCCAAGGTGGCCGGCACCGAGCGCGGCGTGACCGAACCCGAGCCGACCTTTTCCACCTGTTTTGGCAAGCCATTCATACCGCGCCGCCCCGAGGTCTATGGCGAATTGCTGCGCCAGAAGATCGCCGAGCATGGCGCCACCTGCTGGCTGGTCAACACCGGCTGGACTGGCGGCGCCCACGGCACCGGCAGCCGCATGCCGATCCGGGCCACTCGCGCCCTGCTGACTGCCGCGCTGAACGGCGCGCTGGTCGAGGGCAGCTTTCGCAAGGATCCGAACTTCGGCTTCGACGTTCCGGTGACCTGCGAAGGCGTTGACGACCGCCTGCTGACCCCGCGCGACACCTGGGCCGACCCCGCGGCCTACGACGCGCAGGCCCAGCGGCTGGTCGCGCTTTTCGCCGAGAACTTCACCCAGTACGTGCCCTATATCAATGATGACGTGAAGGCCGCAGCCATCGGGTAGAGCACAGGCGCGCCGTGCCTTGATACCCCGCGGCCCGTCGCGTCGCGGGGGCTGGTGCGTCAAGACCCGTTAAACGAGACCCCGCCGGATCAGGTTCAGCCCGGCCAGCATCAGCACCCCGAGTGTCACTTTGCGAAAGGTCCCCTGGTCGATCCTGTCCTGCACCTTGAACCCGGCCCACATGCCCAGGGCCGCCGGGATCACCAGAAGGGCCGAAAGCCCCACCGTCTCGCGGTTGAGCACACCCGACTGCACATGCCCAAGCAGCAGCATGACCGACCCCAGCCCGTAGATGACCCCCTGCACCACGATCTGCCGCGCCTTCGGCGTGTCGATGGCGACCAGGTAAAGCACCGTCGGCGGCCCCCAGGTGCCTGCCAGCCCGCCCAGGGCGCCAGACAGAAGCCCGGCGATGACCGCGCCAAGGGTGCGTCGCCCCTCGGGAATCACCAGACGCAGGCCCAGCAACTGAATGCCGCAGAGCACCACGACCGGCACGCCCAAAACCAGGAACATCGTATCCGAGGGGATCACGTTGACGAACTGCGCCGAGATCAGGATCATGCCGCAAACGAGGATCAGGTAGAGCCAGAAGTCGCGCATGGCCTGCAGGGCCTCGCGCGGGCCCGAGCGCAGCACCTGCAGGGCATTGGACAGGACGATGGGCAGGATCAGTCCGGCAATGGCAAGGCGCGGGTCAAGCAGCATGCCAAGGCCCGACACCATGATCAGCGGCATGGCAAAGCCCACCGCGCCCTTGACCACCCCGGCCAACAGGGTAATGCCCAGAACGGCGACCAGAAGGCCCGCGCTGTCGATGCTTGCGACGATGTCCATGCCCCTGCCTTACCGCACCCGACAATCCGCCGCAGCCCAAAAACGTCCGCGACATTTTCTTCACGCCTCAACGCCCTACCTCGCAGCAATATTGCGCCGGCGCCAAAAAGGCGCTAATGCTGCAACTGCAAAATAGAGGATTCGCCATGCCCCGGGACGGACACGAGATGAGCCCCATTCTGAAAGATCTGCTGCACCTGACCAAGGCCGCCTTGCCGCCGCTGGACGCGCTACAGGACGCGGCCACGGCATCGGTGCACGACATGGTCACCGAGGGCGACCGTGTCTCGGGCACCCTGCTCGAACAGAACCAGACCGCCGCGCATGGGCTGGCCTGGGTTGCCACCTACGTCGAGTCGCTGCGCCAGATGCAGGACTGGGCCGAACGCCTGCAATCGGATGGCAAGTTCGGCGAGATCGAGCAACTGCTCCTGCAGATCGCCTTTGGCGAATACCTCTGGCAGCTTTATGGCGGCATCCCCATGAGCCAGGGCGAAATCGTGCGGCTGCAGGATCTGGGGCTGTCCCAGGACCAGATGCGGGGGATGATGACCCCGGAGGTCATGACCCTGACGCAGGAGGCCAACAGCCAGGCGGCCCGGACCCGCCTGGTCGAGCTTATGCAGGAACAGGCCGCCAATATTACCGTGGGGGCGGCCGGCCTCGATGACGAGCTCGAGATGATCCGCGAACAGTTCCGCCGCTACACGGTGGACCGGGTCGATCCCCATGCCCATGAGTGGCACCTCAAGGATGAATTGATCCCGATGGAGATCATCGAGGAACTGGCCGAGATGGGTGTCTTCGGCCTGACCATCCCCGAAGACCTGGGCGGCTTCGGCCTGCCCAAGGCCGCCATGGCTGTCGTCTCCGAGGAACTCAGCCGCGGCTATATCGGTGTGGGCAGCCTCGGGACCCGCTCCGAAATCGCGGCGGAACTGATCCTCTGCGGCGGCACCGAGGACCAGAAGGCGCAGTGGCTGCCCCGGATCGCCTCGGCGGAAATCCTGCCCACCGCCGTCTTCAGCGAACCCAACACCGGCTCCGACCTGGGGGCGCTGCGCACCCGGGCGGTGAAGACGGACGAGGATTACAAGATCACCGGCAACAAGACCTGGATCACCCATGCCTCGCGCACCCATGTGATGACGCTGCTGGCGCGGACCGATCCCGAAAGCACCGACCACCGCGGCCTGTCCATGTTCCTGGCCGAGAAGACGCCGGGCACCGACGCGCACCCCTTCCCGACCGAGGGCATGACCGGCGGCGAGATCGAGGTGCTGGGCTATCGCGGCATGAAGGAATACGAGCTTGGCTTCGACCAGTTCAAGGTGAAGGGCGAAAACCTGCTTGGCGGTGAAGAGGGCAAGGGGTTCAAGCAGCTCATGCAGACCTTCGAGAGCGCGCGGATCCAGACCGCCGCGCGCGCCGTGGGCGTAGCCCAGTCGGCGCTGGACACCTCGATGCAATACGCCCAGGACCGCAAGCAGTTCGGCAAGCCCCTGATCGCCTTCCCCCGTGTGGCCGGCAAGCTGGCGATGATGGCGGTCGAAATCATGGTGGCGCGCCAGTTGACCTATTTCTCGGCCAACGAGAAGGACAACGACCGCCGTTGCGACCTCGAGGCCGGCATGGCCAAGTTGCTAGGCGCCCGTGTGGCCTGGGCCGCGGCGGACAACGGATTGCAGGTCCACGGCGGCAACGGCTTCGCGCTGGAATATCCGATCAGCCGCATCCTGTGTGACGCGCGCATCCTGAACATCTTCGAAGGGGCAGCAGAGATCCAGGCGCAGGTCATCGCACGCCGCTTGCTGGGATAGCGGCGCAGGACACCGCAAACATCCAGTGGCCTGCTTGGCTAGCCCTCAGGCTCGGGCGGGATATCGATCCCGTCCAGCCATGGCTTGATGTCCAGGACCGGCGTGCCATCAAAGGCATCGGTCACGTCCAGACCGATCTCACCGGTCTCCGGATCGAGCGACGTGATGCGCACGGCCTCGATGGCGATGGGATTGGGCCGCACCGGGCTGCGCAGGGCGAAGGTGCCGCGCGGCCCCTCCGCGTGACGGGGCGCCTGGACGATCAGGTCGCGCCGGGCTTGATCGAACCAGAGGATCAGCCAGATCGCCTGGCCGACCGCCAGCCCGCCCAACCCGGCCCGATAGGGCGCGTCCAGCACCACGCGCCCGCCACCGCCGCCTCGCTCTCGGGACTGGCTCAGGTTCCTTGGCGCGCGGCCCGCCCCCCAGTCCGTATAGAGCGTACCGATGAAGGTGACCCCGGCCCGCGCATGCTCTGCCGGATCGACTCCGAGGGGAACTTCCCCTTTGCGAGGCGGTTTCGTCATGGCGCCAACCTCGGGGGGGCGACGCCCGCCGAGGTCCGTGGGAAAAGGGGCAGGAAAGTCATGTCGAGATACACGCCGGGGCCTTTCGGTATTGAAACAATGACGCACGGCCTGCCAGGGGCCTTGCGGCCCGCAAATCCTAGGCCGACCGCCGCAACAGGTCCAGCAGCCGTGCGCGGGCCTCCGGCACAGGCGTGCCGCCCAGCGCCGGCGCCAGCCGGTCGTGCAGGAAATGCCCCGTCACCGCGAGCCCCGCCAGGATGTCGGCAGGCGTCGCATCGCCCTGGCGCAGCAGGACCGGCGGCAGCGGCAAGAGCCGGTCGGCCCAGTCCCCCGCGGCCGCGGCCGAAACCGCCCGGCCCGATCGCGGCGAGATGTAGACAAGCCCCTCGGTCACGCCCGTGACGGCACAGGCCGACAGATCGAGGCCGAAGCCCATTTCCTCGAGCAGGGCCAGTTCCCAGCGCAGATAGCCCAGCGGCCAGAGATCATCCTGCCCCAGCAGATCCAGCAACTGGACACTCCGGCGATAGAGCGGCGGATGCGCCTCGCGTTCGGGCAGCACGAAACACAACAGACCCGTCACCGCGTTCAACCCGGCCAGCGCCATGCGCCCGCCCAGGGTCTGCGCCGCACGGCTGCGCACGGGCTCGACGGTGAAGGTGCCCAGGTGATCCTCCAGCCGGGCCTTCCAGGTCAGGTCGAGCTGTGCTCCCGGTTGCAGGATCGGCGACAGCCGGCGCCCGGTGCCCCCGCGCACCACGCCAGCGGCACGGCCATGCCCCTCTGTCAGCACGTCAAGGATCACCGCGTCCTCGCCATGCTTGCGAACCCGCAGGACCGCCCCCTCTTCGCGCCATTCGATCATGGGCGCATGAAGCGGGATCGCGGCTCCGGGCGCAAGGGGCGGCGTGCGGCGGCTGGCCTAGCTGTCGTTGGCGCCGCGCAATTGCCGGATCGCCTTCTGGACGTCGCGCCAGGTTGCGGCCTCTTCGGTCTCGCCAGCCTCCTCGTGCTGCCTGGCCTTCTGCGCCGCTTCCGCTTCGGCCTTGTCGCCGTGGGCGTCATAGAGCGCCCGCGCATACTCTGCGATTTTCTCGATCTGCATATCTCGGCTTCCTTCTGGTCGTGATGGCCTGCCATGGACCGGTGGAATGAGCGGGCATAGTAAACCACGCTCGGCGCCAACTGGGGTTGATTGAAATCAAGCCCCGAAACACCGCGCACGGGCAGGCGCCTGGGTCAGTCAGACAAACCCGGTTCATCCAGCAGATGCCGCCCGGCCCGGTCTTCGACCTCGATGATCCAGACATCGGGATCGAATCCGGACTGGCGCGCAAGGGCCGCATCGACCTGCGGCTCGTCGCCCTCGGTCAGCACGACCCACCTGCGATCCCCGCTCATCAGGTCGAAACTGCGCTGATAGGCCACCGCCCGGCCATCCAGCGTGTTCAGCTTGACCAGAACCGCCCCCGCCGTCGAATCCCCCCGACGCACCACGAAGGCGGGGATGTCGGACAGGCGCAGCCGGGTCAGATAGGCCGACACCCAGACATCCGCCGTCAGGCGCATCAGTTGCCGTCCCGGAAATCCAGACCCATTTCCGAATAGCGCTCGGCCTCGTCCAGCCAATTCGGGCGCACCTTCACCTGCACGAAGAGGTGTATCCTGCGCCCGAGGAACTCTTCCAGGTCTTCGCGGGCGGCCTTGCCCACGGCCTTGATCGTCTCGCCATGCTTGCCAAGCACGATTCCCTTGTGGCCGTCGCGGACCACGTAGACCACCTGATCGACCCGGGCCGAGCCATCCTCGCGTTCTTCCCAGCTCTCGGTTTCCACAGTCAGCTGGTAGGGCAGTTCCTGGTGCAGGCGCAGGGTCAATTTCTCGCGCGTCATTTCGGCGGCGATCATGCGCAGCGGAAGGTCCGCGATCTGGTCTTCCGGATAAAGCCACGGCCCCTCGGGCATCTGTTCGGCCAGCCATCGGCGCAGATCATCACAGCCATGGCCCTTTTCCGCCGAGATCATGAAGGTTTCGACAAAGGCGAAACGGTCATTCATCTGCTTTGTCAGGGCCAGGAGCGCGGGGGCCTCGACCCGGTCGATCTTGTTGATGGCCAGAGCGACCTTTCGGCCCTGCCCGACCACCTGAAGCTGTTTGAGGATCGCCTCGACTCCTTCCGTGACGCCACGGTGTGCCTCGACCAGAAGGACGATCACATCGGCATCGGCGGCCCCGCCCCAGGCGGCACTGACCATGGCCCGGTCCAGCCGTCGGCGTGGACGGAACAGGCCCGGCGTGTCCACCAGAACGATCTGCGTGTCGCCCTCAATCGCCACGCCCCGCAGGCGCGCACGGGTGGTCTGCACCTTGTGCGTGACGATCGAGACCTTGGCCCCGACCATCTGGTTGGTCAGGGTGGATTTGCCCGCGTTCGGCTCTCCGATCAGGGCGACGAATCCAGCGCGTTGGGTCATATAGCTATCCTACTCTGCCTCGACACGGTCCAGCAAAGCCTTGGCCGCGGCGTGTTCGGCATGGCGCTTGGAGCCGGCGGTGGCGCGGGCGCTCTGGCCGCTCTCAAGGGTCACTTGAATCGTGAATTGTGGCGCGTGATCGGGGCCCGAGCGCGCGCTTTCCTCGTAAACCGGCGGCTGCTGGCCGCGCGCCTGGGCCCATTCCTGCAGGGCGGTCTTGGCATCGCGGGCATCGGCCTTGACGGTTCGGATGCGATCGCCCCAGAGCGCGACGATACGCGCCCGTGCCGCCTCGAATCCGGCATCGAGGTAAACGGCGGCGATCACCGCCTCCATCGCGTCGCCCAGCAACGCCTCTTTGCGCCGCCCACCGGATTTCATCTCGGACCGGCCCAGTTTAAGCACGTCGCCAAGGTCGATCTCGCGGGCCACCGCGGCACAGGTCTCCTTGCGCACCAGCGCGTTGTAGCGCGGGGCCAGTTGCCCCTCGGCGGCGGCCGGGTCGGCCTCGAGCAGGGCCTCGGCCATGACCAGCCCCAACACCCGATCGCCCAGGAACTCGAGCCGCTGGTTGTCGTCGCGGTGAACGCTGGACATCGAGGGATGCGTGACCGCGCGGATCAGCAGCTCTGGCCGGGAAAACCGGTGGCCCAGCCTGTCCTGAAACGCCCTGAGCTCGGCCGAGAGTTTCAATCAATCGCCTTGAAGAAGCGGTCCGACCGCCAGGTCCAGAAGGCCAGCATTGACCGCCCGGCCGAGGAGAACATGACCCGGTCCGCCCGACCGACAATGTCTTCGTAGGGCACGAAACCGACGCCGCGCGCCGTCTGCGGCACGCGGCTGTCCGAGGAATTGTCGCGGTTGTCGCCCATGAAAAAATACTGCCCCTCGGGCACCGTGAAGACGCCGGTATTGTCCAGCGACCGCGGCCCGATGTTGAGCACCGAATGCGTGACCCCGTTAGGCAGCTCCTCGGTGAAACGTTGCTTCTCGCACTCGGACCCGAGGCCCACCGCCCCGGCCATGCATTGCGGCAGCTGGCCACTGGGCCCCTGACGTTCCATGGTTTCAGTGAAGACTCCGTCGGGGCTCTGCGCGGCGGCCTCGCCGTTGATATGGACCACACCGTCACGCATCTGGATACGGTCACCGGGCAGACCGATCACGCGCTTGATGAAATCGCGGCCCGTGACCGGGTGACGGAACACCACAACGTCACCGCGCTCGGGCGCGGACCCGAGCAGCCGGTCGTTGCCGCCCTCGAAGACGCCGCAGAAATCATCCGCGCCCACGTCGATTCCCAGGCGCGGGATGCGGATCGAGGGGCAGGAGGCGTAGGAATAGCCGTAGGCCATCTTGTTGACAAAGAGGAAATCGCCGATCAGCAGCGTATCCTTCATCGAGCCGGAGGGAATCCAGAACGGCTGAAAGAACAGCGTCCGGAAGACCCCGGCGATCAGCAAGGCATAGACCACGGTCTTGACGGTTTCCTTCACCGAGTGAAGCACGCCGGGGCTTTCGGACATTGGCTGAGATTCCCTTAGAAAGACCGCTGCTTCATGGGGCGGGGGCGGCCCCGAGTCAACCTGTCAGTCAGGCCCGGCCAGCGGGCGCGCCTCGATCACCACGAAGGCCTGCGCCCAGGGGTGATCGTCGGTCAGGGTGACATGGATGATAGCCTCGTGGCCCGCGGGGGTCATTTCGTGCAGACGGTCTTTGGCCCAGCCCGTGACAGCCATGACCGGTTGACCTGTCGAAAGATTGCTGACGGCCATGTCCTTCCAGGCAATGCCCATGCGCAGGCCCGTGCCCAGCGCCTTTGAACAGGCCTCTTTGGCGGCCCAGCGTTTGGCGTAGGTGCCCGCGACATCGGCGCGGCGTTCGGACTTGGCCTGCTCGGTTTCGGTAAACACACGCGACCGGAATCTGTCGCCGAAACGGTCGAGCGTGCCCTGGATGCGCTCGATATTGGCCAGGTCCGTGCCGATGCCAAGGATCATTGCGCTCAGGTTTCCAGCCGCAGGGTCAGGATACGCAGGCTGGCCGCCCCGAACAGCAGCCCGAAGGCCAGCTCGAACCAGCGCCGGGCGCAGGCATAGGCCGTCGAGATCGCGTCCACCGAGAACACCCAGGCATAGCCGAGGAACATCACCGCCGAGACGCTCGCCAGCATGGCGAACACCTGCCAGACCGTCAGCAGGCCCGACCCGGCGGGCAGCGCGATGGCGTAGATCGCCCCCCAGGCAAGCATGGCCTTGGGGTTGGTCAGGTGGATCAGCAGCCCCCTGAGAAAAAAGCGCTGGCGCGGCACCGCCCCCTGCGCGGCGGGCCGATTGCGCCAGGCCGACCACAAGGATTTCAGCGCGAGGTAAAGCAGATAGGCCGCACCGGCATGGCGCAGAACCTCGAACAGCCAGGCATTCGCCACCATCAGCGCCGAGAAGCCCAGCGCGGCGGCGACCCCCCAACTGGCGGACCCGGCCACGATGCCCAGCGCCAGCGCCATGCCCGAGGCCCGCCCCTGCCCCATGGAGGTGCCCGAAATCGCAAGGGTCGCCGGGCCGGGACTGCCTGCCGCGACCATCCAGCCCAGCAAGAGGGCAGGCAACGGAATGAGGAGGTCAGTCACCCCGGGCCCCGTCGATCAGGCGGCGCATCTCGCGGATCGCCGGGTCCAGCCCCATGAAGATCGCCTCGGCGATGATGAAATGGCCGATATTGAGTTCCTTGATCTCGGGAAAGGCGGCCACCGGCTGCACGGTATCGAAGGTCAGCCCATGGCCCGCATGGACTTCGAGCCCCAGCGAATGGGCGAAGGCGGACATCTCGCGCAGATCCTCAAGCGCGCGGTCGCGGTCGTCGAGGCGGCCCTCGGAGTGGGCATCGCAATAGGCGCCCGTATGCAGTTCGACCACCTGCGCGCCGATACGGTGGGCCGCTTCGATCTGGCGCGCGTCGGCGGCGATGAAGATCGACACCCGGCAGCCCGCGTCTCGCAAAGGCGCGATGAAATGGGCGAGGCGGTTTTCCTCGCGCGCGACCTCGAGCCCGCCTTCGGTGGTCCGTTCCTCGCGTTTCTCGGGGACGATGCAGACGGCGTGCGGCCGATGGCGAAGGGCGATGCGCTGCATTTCCTCGGTCGCGGCCATCTCGAAGTTGAGCGGGGTCTCCAGCGCCTCGGTCAGCGCCTCGATGTCGCGATCGGAAATGTGCCGGCGATCCTCGCGCAGATGCGCGGTGATCCCGTCGGCCCCCGCCGCCTCGGCCAGCCGCGCGGCCCGCACGGGATCGGGATAGGCCCCGCCGCGGGCGTTGCGCACGGTGGCCACATGGTCGATGTTCACGCCCAGACGCAGGTCGCGCATGTCCGTCCTCCTTGATCACACCCTGCGAAGCTAGCGCCGCAAGGGGGCCGGCGAAAGCCGGCGTGCATGACAAATCCTGAATTGGCCCATCACGGGCACCGCGGCGGGTCCTCGTCTCGCCCGGGCGTGTTGCGCGCCGGCTTGAGCTTGCGCAGCTTGGCCTTGAGCAACTTGCGCCGCCGGTTCTGATAAGCGTGGATCACTCGCACAGAGAGGTAATAGCAGACCGTCGCCGCGACGAAACCCGGGATGATCCCGCCGATCATGAAGGGAAAGAAGGTCGTCTGATAGAAGTCCTGCAACCCCTCCCACTGCATTGGCTCGTGCGCGAAGATGGCGCGCAGATTGTGCCAGATATCGGCCCAGGCGGCGGAAATCTCGGCATTCAGGTCCAACTGCCGCGGCGTCTCTCCCAGCAAAATATGCCCGAACCACAACGAGGTCGCCGCGATGGGAAGATAGGTCAGGGGATTGCCAAAAAAGGTCGCCAGCAGCGCGGCCACCATGTTGCCCCGCATCAGCCAGGCCAAAAAGACCGAGATGAAGAAATGCAGCCCGAAGAACGGCGAGAAGGTCACGAAGACCCCGGCCCAGATTCCGCGTCCGATCTTCTCGGGGGTGTCAGGCAGCCGGCGCACCCGGTACTGGACATAGCGCGCCGCGCGGGCCCACCCGCCGCGCGGCCAGAAGACCTCGAAGACGATCCGCCAGATTGGGCGTCTGTCCCTGCGTCTGAAGACCACCTGTCGCGTTCCCGTCCTAATCTTGGCGTTCGACCGTCCCTGCGCGGTCGGGGTCGCGGTGACGGCCGATGGCCGAGACATGGCTTTCGGCCTCAAGCGCCGTCATGATCCTGTGCATATGTTCTACGTCACGCAGGTCAACCTCGATCAGCAGCCTGTAATAGTCCGGCTTGCGGTCGAGGAAGACCAGGTCGGATATGTTCGCCTCCTGCTCGCCGATCAGGGTGCAGACGCGGCCCAGGACCCCGGCATCGTTGGAGATCGTCAGCTCCATGGTGACGGTGTTGCCGGCCCGGTGCGTCCCGTCGGCCCAATGCAGATCGACCCAGCGGTCGGGCTGGTCTTCGTACTGGGCCAGCACATCGCAGTCTATGGCATGCACGACAACACCCTGGCCGCGCTGGGTGATCCCGACGATGCGCTCGCCGGGGACCGGCTGGCAGCACTGCGCGCGGCGGAACGACTGGTCGGCGGCCAGACCCACGACGGCGCGGCGCGGCTCGATCTCGGGGCCGTCGGCCTCGGCCAGTTCGGGATAGATGGCGCGGACCACCTCGCGGCTGGTCAAGTGGGCGCTGCCCAACTGTTCCAGCATGTCCTCGGTCGTGGCCAGCCCCATCGCCTTGGCGGCGGTGCCCAGCGCCTTGTCGGTGGCCTTCTTGCCGATGCTCTCGAAGGCGACGCGGGCCAGTTCCCGGCCCAGCCGGATGAACCGCTCGCGGTCCTCTTCGCGCAGGGCCCGGCGGATGGCGGTCTTGGCGCGACCCGTCACGGCGATATCGACCCAGGTCACCTGCGGGCTCTGGCCCTCGGCGGTGATGACTTCGACCGACTGGCCGTTCTTGAGCCGCGTCCAGAGCGGCACACGCAGCCCGTCGACCTTGGCGCCCACGGTGGCATGGCCGATCCGCGTGTGGATGGCGTAGGCAAAGTCGATCGGCGTGGCCCCGCGCGGCAGCTTGATGACATCACCCTTTGGCGTGAAACAGAAGACCTGGTCCTGGTACATCTCAAGCTTGACGAAATCGAGGAACTCATCGTGGTCGTGCCCCTCGTCCAGGCGTTCGGTCATCGCGGCGACCCAGCGCGCGGGATCGACGGCAAAGCGGTTCTCGACCCGTTCGCCATCACGATAGGACCAATGCGCGGCAACACCCGTTTCAGCAACCTCGTGCATCTCGCGGGTGCGGATCTGCACCTCGACACGCTTGCCGTCGCGCCCTGACACAGTGGTATGAATCGAACGATAGCCGTTCGACTTGGGTTGGCTGATATAATCCTTGAACCGCCCGGGCACCGCGCGCCAGCGCTGGTGGATCACGCCAAGGACGGCATAGCACTCGGCCTCGGTCCCGGTGATGATGCGAAAGCCGTAGATGTCAGACAGGCGCGAAAACCCCTGGTCCTTTTCCTGCATCTTGCGCCAGATCGAATAGGGCTTCTTGGCGCGGCCATAGACCTCGGCCATCAGGCCCGCGCGGTCCAGCTCGTTTTCCATGTCGGTGGTGATCTTCTCGATCACGTCGCCGGATTCGCGTTGCAGGGTGATGAAACGGCGGATGATGGAATTGCGCGCCTCGGGGTTGAGAACGCGGAAGGCCAGGTCCTCCAGTTCCTCGCGCATCCACTGCATCCCCATGCGCCCTGCCAGCGGGGCATAGATGTCCATCGTCTCGCGCGCTTTCTGGACCTGCTTGTCCGGGCGCATGGACTTTATGGTGCGCATGTTGTGCAGCCGGTCGGCCAGCTTGACCAGCGTCACGCGCAGATCGCGCGCGGTTGCCATGAACAGTTTGCGGAAATTCTCGGCCTGCTTCGAGGCGGCATCGGTCAGCTGCAGGTTGGTCAGCTTGGTGACCCCCTCGACCAGATCGGCGATCTCGCGTCCGAAGCGGTGCTCGACCGTCTGGAAACTAGCCTTTGTGTCCTCGATGGTGTCGTGCAACAGGGCCGTGACCAGGGTGGCATCGTCCATCTGCTGCTCGGCCAGGATGCCGGCAACGGCCACCGGGTGGGTGAAATAAGGCTCGCCCGAATGGCGGAACTGGCCGTCGTGCATCTTCGCCCCAAAGGCGAAGGCATCGCGGATCAGATCCTCATTGGTCTTGGGGTTGTAGGTTCGGACCAGCCCGATCAGGTCATCTGCCGCGATCATTCCGGTCGGGGTCCGCCTCTACTTCTGGCTCTGGGCGTCCATGAGGGCGCGCAGGAGCTTTTCCTCGCTCATGTCGTCTTCGGCGGGGGCGTCGGGCTGTTCGCTGCCACCACCCATGAGGATCGCCATGGAGTCCTCTTCGGGTTCGTCGACCTCGATCTGCGTCTGGTTCGATTCGATCAGACGCTCGCGCAGATCATCGGCCTGATGGGTCTCGTCGGCGATCTCGCGCAGCGACACGACCGGGTTCTTGTCGTTGTCGCGGTCCACGGTGACGGGTGACCCGGCCGAAATCTCGCGGGCCCGGTGCGCGGCGAGCATCACCAGCTCGAAGCGGTTCGGAACCTTGTCTACGCAGTCTTCAACGGTCACGCGGGCCATGAGGGCACTCCAATCGGTCGGTCTGGGCAATCGGTCGAATTCGGTGGCATAAAGGCTTGACAGGACTTTGACAAGGCGATTCCGGGCCCGTCACAGGGGCTTGACCTCAGCTTTCTCGGTTTCGGGCCGCGCCGCAAGCATCTGCGCCACGCTCAGGTCCAAGATCGGATGGCGCCATTCGACTGCGACATCGGCCAGCGGCACCAGGACGAAGGCGCGGTCCTGCACCCGCGGATGCGGCAGAATCAGCTCTTCTGGGGCGTGGCGTTGCTGCTCGGTCAGCGGCAGGTCGCGCCAGCGCGCCTGGGTGGCGGCATCCGGAAGCACAAGATCCCCCATGGCGATGAGGTCCAGATCCAGGCTGCGCTGTCCCCAGCGCGCGCGACGGGTGCGGCCGAGCTCGGCCTCGATCCCGTGCAGGCGATCCAGTATGTCGCTCGCCGCCGCCACGCTGTGAAAAGCAACTGCCGCATTCACGAAATCCGGCCCCGATCCAGCCGGAAAGGCCGGGGTGGCAAAGAGCCGGCTGACCGCGATCCCGTCTTCGAAACTCGCCTGCAATGCCGCCATCGCAGCCTGCACCGTGGTCCGCGCCCCGCCGTGCGGCGACTCGGCATTCGACCCGAGGGCCACGAGGGTCAATCTTTCGGGTGTATCCCTAAGAAAAGGTTGTGTCATGCAGCATTTCCCTTACGTCCGTGGCACCTTGCCGGACTACTACCACTCATGAACATCCCCAACCGGCGAGTTGTTATTGGAAGGAAAATTCATGTTCTATCGCGATGAGCGCCTCGCGCTCTTCATTGATGGGTCGAACCTTTATGCGGCGGCCAAGGCGCTGGGGTTCGACATCGACTACAAGCTGCTGAGACAGGAATTCATGCGTCGCGGCAAGCTTCTCAGGGCCTTCTACTACACTGCCCTGCTTGAAAATGAAGAGTATTCGCCGATCAGGCCGCTGGTCGACTGGTTGCACTACAACGGCTTCACCATGGTGACGAAACCCGCGAAGGAATTCACCGACAGTCAGGGGCGCCGCAAGGTCAAGGGCAACATGGACATCGAACTGACGGTCGATGCCATGGAACTGGCCCCCCATGTGGATCACATCGTCCTGTTCTCGGGTGACGGGGATTTCCGGCCACTGATCGAATCGATCCAGCGCAAGGGCGTGCGGGTCTCGGTCGTCTCGACCATCCGCAGCCAACCGCCCATGATCGCAGATGAGCTGCGCCGCCAGGCCGACAACTTCATCGAGTTGGAGGACCTGCGCGAAGTCATCGGCCGCCCCCCGCGTGAGCCGCGCGAACCCCGGAGCGAGACAGCCGTCAGCACCGAGTGATCCCCGGTCCAAGGCAAAACGTCCGCCGCCGCCTATTGCGCCTGCTCGGCGGCGGCGGCGTTCATCTGGTCATGTCGCGCGATGATGCCCTCGGGCCAGGTGCTCTTGATATAGGCCAGCACCTGCAGGATCTCGCGGTCGTTCAGGGTACCCTCGAACGCGGGCATGTCGCTTTCATAGCCATTGCCGACCACCGCGGCAGTCCCGTATTTCGTCAACATGAACAACTGGGGGTCCGGATGATGCCAGGTGTGACCCGTCTCGTCATGGGGCGGGGCAGGCAGGCGGCCGCTGTCCTTCGGCGCGCGCCAATTCGGCTCGCCGCCGAGGTCGGACGCGTGGCAGCTGGCACATTGGGCCTGATAGATTTCCGCGCCCGCGGCCACGGCCTCGGGCACATCATGAGGAAGAAGCTGACCGGGTTTCTGATCCGCAAGGGCCGCCACGGCGAGGACACCGCCAATCAAGCCGACACCGCCCAGTGCGGCCAGAGTAGTTCGTATCATACCAACCTCCCGTTTGATCGGATCGGTCTTGTCGAGGTTCCCGCGCTGGAAGGCAAGCGCCTATTGGCCGGGTGCGTTTTTGCCAGACGCGTTCTGGACGCGCCCGCCGCCAGCCCCTAAGTTCCGCCCATGACCAAGCCGTCCCTTACCTTGCTTCTTGCCGCGCCGCGGGGCTTCTGCGCCGGTGTCGACCGCGCCATCAAGATCGTCGAGATGGCGTTGGAAAAATGGGGCGCGCCGGTCTACGTGCGCCATGAGATCGTTCACAACAAATTCGTGGTGGACGACCTGTGCGCCAAGGGCGCCGTCTTTGTCGAGGAGCTGCACGATTGCCCCGATGACCGCCCGGTGATCTTTTCGGCCCATGGTGTGCCCAAGGCCGTTCCGGCCGAGGCCGCCAAGCGCGAGATGATCTATGTCGATGCCACCTGCCCGTTGGTGTCGAAGGTGCATATCGAGGCCGCCCGACATGCCGAGAACGGGTTGCAGATGATCATGATCGGCCACGCCGGCCACCCCGAGACCGTGGGCACCATGGGCCAGCTGCCCGAGGGCGAGGTGCTGCTGGTCGAAACGGTCGAGGACGTGTCCCGCGTGCAGGTGCGCGACCCCGAAAAGCTGGCCTTCGTCACACAGACCACCCTGTCGGTGGATGACACGGCCGATATCGTCGCGGCCCTGCAGGCGCGATTCCCCGGGATCATCGGCCCCCACAAGGAAGACATCTGCTATGCCACCACGAACCGGCAGGAGTCGGTCAAGGCGGTGGCGCCGCGCGCCGATGCGCTGCTGGTGGTGGGCGCGCCCAATTCGTCGAACTCGCGCCGGCTGGTCGAGGTGGGGCGCAAAGCGGGCTGCCCCTATGCGCAACTGGTGCAGCGGGCCACGGATATCGACTGGCGCGCGCTTGAGGGGATCACCTCGGTCGCCGTCACCGCCGGGGCCTCTGCCCCCGAGGCCCTGATCAACGAGGTGATCGACACCTTCCGCGACCGCTACGATGTCACGGTGGAAACCGTCGAGACCGCTTGCGAAGACGTTGAGTTCAAGGTGCCCCGCGCCCTGCGCGAACCCGCCTGACGCAGCTGTCCGCTTGCCAAGCACGGGTTACCGGATCATCTATGGCCCCATGAAGGATATCCCTCGTTCCGCCCTCGTACTCGGCCTTGCCGGGCTTCTGCCCTTCCTGTGGGGGGCACTGACCGTGCTGTTTCCCGATGCCGGGATGCAGGCGATGGCGCGGCTGGGCGGCCGCTTCATCGGACCCTACGTCCAGATCGCCTATGGCACCGTGATCCTGGCCTTCATGGCCGGTGTTCTCTGGGGCTTTGCGACCCGGGCCGAGGGACGTCTGGCCGCCTTCGGCTATACCCTTTCGGTCGTCCCGGCGCTCTGGGCCTTCTTCATGGTTGGCGGCGGGGCGGTCAGCGCCGCGGTCAACCTGGCCACGGGTTTCGCGGGGTTGCTGCTGCTGGACTGGTTCTTCTGGAACGCGGGACTGGCCCCGCGCTGGTGGATGGCCCTGCGGGTACCGCTGACGCTGGTTGTGCTGCTCTGCCTCGCGCCGGTGATCCTGTGACACAGACGCCCTGCACCCTTGTGACCGCCCATGCCTGACCTCTTTGCCTTCACCGACGGCGCCTGTTCAGGCAATCCCGGCCCCGGCGGCTGGGGCGTGCTGTTGCAGGCCCGCGAGGGCGACCGCGTCCTGCGCGAACGAGAGCTTTCCGGCGGCGAGGGCGGGACCACCAACAACCGCATGGAACTGATGGCCGCGACCGAGGCGCTCAACGCCCTCACCAAGCCCAGCCGCGTTACGATCGTGACCGACAGCAACTACGTCAAGGAGGGGATCACCAAGTGGATTCACGGCTGGAAGGCCAAGGGCTGGAAGACGGCCCAGAAAAAGCCGGTCAAGAATGCCGCGCTCTGGCAGGCGCTCGACGCCGCCGCCGCGCGGCATGACGTGACCTGGGAATGGGTCAAGGGCCATGCGGGCCACCCGGAGAATGAACGCGCCGACGAACTGGCCCGCGCCGGGATGGCTCCTTTCAAGGGCTAGACGGTTTCAGGCGGCTGCCAGCCCTTGAGCACGTCAACAACGGGCGCTGCGCGTCGGCCCGCCCGTTGCAGTTCCAGGATATCCACCGCGCCGATCCCAGCCCCGATCCGGAGTCCATCGTCCACGGCGACCCGTCCGGCGGGCAGGTCGGTGTCGGCCAGGCCTGCGCGCAGGAGCTTCACCCGCTCGCCGCCGATATCGCACCAGGCGCCGGGGAAGGGCGACAAGCCGTTGATCTGGCGCACGATTCGTTCGGCATGGCCAGACCAGTCGATGCGAGTCTCGGCCTTGTCGATCTTGGCAGCATAGGTCACGCCATTCTCGGGCTGTGGCAGGGGTGCCAGATCTTCGAGATCGGCCAGCGCGGCAACGATCAACTGCCCCCCCATGGCCGACAGCCGGTCATGAAGCTGCCCCGTGGTGTCCTCTGGGCCGATCGGCGTCGCTTCGCGCAGCAGGACCGGGCCGGTGTCCAGCCCGGCCTCCATGCGCATGATGCAGACGCCGGTTTCCTCGTCCCCGGCGAGAATCGCACGGTGGATCGGCGCCGCCCCACGCCAACGCGGCAAAAGCGAGGCATGGATGTTCAGACAGCCGTGCCGGGGCGCGTCCAGCACCGGCTGCGGCAGCAAGAGGCCATAGGCCACCACGACGGCGAGATCCGCGTTCAGCGCCGCGAAATCCGCCTGTTCCTGCGCCCCTTTCAGTGACACAGGGTGGCGCAGGGGCAGGCCCAGCGCCTCGGCCCTCGCCTGCACCGGCGTCGGCCGGTCCTTCTTGCCCCGGCCCGCCGGACGCGGCGGCTGACAGTAGACGCAGGCAATCTCGTGACCCGCTTCGACAAGCGCGTCCAGCACCGGCACCGAGAAATCGGGCGATCCCATGAAGACGATGCGCATTGGCTCCTCCTGCTATCCGGCCCGCAGCTTGCGGGCCTTGCCGATCAGCCGGTCGCGTTTCAGCCGGGAGAGGTGATCGAAATACATCCGCCCGTTCAGGTGATCGATCTGGTGCTGCACGCTGGTCGCCCAGAGCCCCACGAAATCCCGCCGATCATAGGTGCCCGTTTCATCCATGAACCGCACCGTGACCGCGCGGGGGCGCGATATCACCGCCGAGACGCCCGGCAGGTTCGGCGAGGCCTCCTGATGTTCACGCAGCTGGACGCTGGCATGCAGCACCTCGGGGTTGGCCATGCGCACGGCCTGCCCGCGCTTGTCGCTGGCATCCACCACGGCCAGTCGCAACGGCACGCCCAGCTGCACCGCCGCCAGCCCGACCCCGGGCATGGCATCCATGGCTTCGATCATCTCGGCCCAGAGCGCGCGGACCTCATCGGTGATCGCTTCGACCGGCTGCGCGGGGGTGCGCAGGCCCTTGTCGGGCCAGGGCACGAAGGCGCGCGGCGGCATTCAGGCGCGCGCCTTCTCGCGCTTGAGCTTGGCCATCCTGCGCGTGATCATCTGCCGCCGCAGCGGCTTGAGGTGATCGATGAAAAGCTTGCCGTTCAGGTGGTCGATCTCGTGCTGCACGCAGGTGGCCCAGAGCCCGTCAAAATGGGCGCTGTGGGGCTGGCCGTCCAGCCCCAGCCAACCTACCGTCACCTCCGCGGGGCGTTCCACGTCGGCGAATTGTTCGGGAATGGACAGGCAGCCCTCTTCGTAGACGTTCCGTTCCTCCGACACCTCGATCACCTGGGGATTGATCAGAACCATCGGTTCGGGCGTCGCGTCGGGGTCCTTGACACAATCCATGACCAGAAGGCGGTCCATCACACCGACCTGCGGTGCGGCCAGCCCGATGCCAGGGGCATCGTACATGGTCTCCAGCATATCGTCGGCCAGCCGCCGGATGTCGTCGGTCACCTCGGTAACCGGCGTCGCCACCTTTTTCAGGCGCGGATCGGGGTGGATGAGGATGGGTCTCAGGCTCATGCGAAGGCATTTATGTGATCGCGCGGCGCGGCGCAATACGCCGGCCCTTGCGCTTGGCGCCGGGACAGATAGCGTCGCACCCAGCCAAAACATGAGGATCTGATGAGCTTCGACACCCTGACCCACCGCATCGGCACCGGTTCCACCAAGTGGGACATGACGCAGCCCGCCTTCGGCATCCCCGCGAACGAGGCCTTGCCCATGTGGATCGCAGACAAGGATTTCGAGGCCCCAGAGTTCCTGCAGGACGCAATGCGCAGTCTGATCGCGCGGGCCGACTACGGCTATTTCTGCGACCTCGACTCCTTTCACGAGACGATCCGGTGGTGGCAGCACACACGCCACTTCTGGCAGATCGACACCGATTGGCTGTTCACCACCTGCGGGCTGGGCAATGCCATCGCCCTGACGATCCAGTGCTTCACCGATCCCGGGGACCACGTCGCGATCTTCACCCCCGTCTATCACGAGTTTGCCGCCAAGATCGGCCGGACCGAGCGTGTGGTGACCGAATTGCCGCTGGTCGTCCGCGATGGCGTCTATGCCCTCGACTTCGAGGCCTTCGAGGACCGCATGACCGGCAAGGAAAAGATCCTTCTGATCAGTTCGCCGCACAATCCCGCAGGGCGCGTCTGGACCCGCGCCGAATTGCAACAGATGGCGGATTTCTGCGAGCGCCACGACCTGCTGCTGGTCTCGGACGAAGTGCATGGCGACCTCGTGTTCAAGGGCCACAGCTATCAGCCGACGCACGCGGCGGTGCCCGGGATTGCGCCACGGCTCATCTCGATGAGCGCGGCCTCCAAGACATTTTCCATCGCAGGCGCGCGCACCGGCTACATGGTGATCCCCGATCCAGACCTGCGCGCCCGGTTCGCCCGATTCTTTCGTGGTTTCGACATCAGCCCCAACCTGCTGGGCGTGACCCTGACCCGAACCGCCTACAGCCCCGAAGGTGCCGCCTGGGTGGACCAGCTGATGCCCTACCTGCAGACCAACCGCGATCTGTTCTGCGCCGGGGTTGATGAAATCCCGGGGCTGACGGCCATGCCCATGCAAAGCACCTATCTGGCCTGGGTGGATTTCTCCGGAACCGGCATGGACCGGGCTGAGATACACACCCGGTTGCAGGAGGGTGCCCAGATCGCCGCCACGCCGGGGCATACCCTGGGCACGGGCGGCGAGACCTACATGCGGTTCAATCTCGGCACCCAGAAGGCGCGCGTGCAAGATGCCCTGGACCGATTGTCGAGCGCTTTCGCCGATCTTCAGTAGCCGGCCCGGACGGGATGGCGGGGGGATGTTGCCCGCCAATCACAGGCGGTGCGGCGGGGCATCCGACAGCCAGTTGTGCGCCTGTGCCGAGGATGATGCGCATTCGTCGCCCTTTGCGCGCAAGCGACATGATCTTACGTGTGCAGAGAACCAAAACAAAAGGAGGCCGTCATGGGCCAGTTGGTCAACGGCAAATGGGACGACGCTTGGTACGATACCAAATCGACGGGAGGTGCTTTCAAGCGCGACACCTCGCGGTTTCGCAACTGGGTGACGCCCGACGGCAGCCCCGGCCCATCGGGCGACGGCGGCTTCAAGGCTGAAAGCGGACGCTACCACCTTTATGTCTCCTATGCCTGTCCCTGGGCGCATCGCGCCTTGGTGTTCCGGCTTCTCAAGGGGCTCAAGGATCATATCGGCGTTTCCGTCGTGCATCCCCATATGCTCTCGGACGGCTGGACCTTCGCGGATGATTTCGACGGGGCCACGGGTGATCGCCTCTACGGCCTGCCCTTCGCCCGCGACATCTACATCAAGGCCGATCCCGAAATCTCGGGCCGTGTGACCGTACCGATCCTCTGGGACCGTCAGCGCGAGACCATCGTCTCGAACGAAAGCTCCGAGATCATCCGCATGTTCAACACGGCCTTCAACGATCTGACAGGCAATACCGACGACTACTGGCCAGAGGAGTTGCGCGACGATATCGAACCGATCAATGCACGCATCTACGACACCGTCAACAACGGGGTCTACAAGTCCGGCTTCGCCACCACGCAAGACGCCTATGACGCCGCCGTTTACCCCCTGTTCGACAGCCTCGAGTGGCTTGAAGACCACCTGTCGCGCAACCGCTACCTGATGGGGGACCGCATAACCGAGGCCGACTGGCGGCTCTGGACCACCCTGATCCGGTTCGACCCGGTCTATCACCTGCACTTCAAGTGCAACCGCAAGCGGCTGATCGACTATCCCAACCTCTGGGGCTTCACCCGCGAGCTTTACCAATGGCAGGCCTCCGACGGCCCGGTGTCTGAAAGCGTCCACATGGGCCACATCGTCGAGCACTATCACTACAGCCACGACACGATTAATCCCAACCGGATCATTCCCATAAACCCTGACCTCGACCATGAGGCGCCGCACGGGCGCGACGGGGTTCAGTCGGCGGCCTGACCTGCGCCGCTCCGATACTGACCGCCCCCCGGCGGCTGCCTGCACGCCGCCCGGGGGGTGCCCCAACATGCTCTTGCTCGACAGCGGTAACTTGCTAGGCTCCGACCTGTTCTACAGCGGAGTCCCCCATGCGCGCCCTTGCCCTTGCCCTTTCCCTTTTTTCCGGACCTGCCCTCGCGCAGACTTGCGGCGGCAGCTTTCCCGCCTTCGTCGATCAAATGCGCGCCGAAGCCCGGGACCGCGGCCATGACCAGACCACGGTGGACAGGTTCTTCCGCAATGTCCGCCGGGATCCGGATGTCATAGCCGCCGACAAGCGTCAGGGGCACTTCCAGCGCGATTTCATAGACTTCTCGGGCCGCCTGATCGCCCAGTACCGGGTCGACAATGGCCTGTACTACGCCAATCAGCTCGACAGCCTCTTCGACCGTATCGAGGCCCGCTACGGTGTCAGCCGCGGCGTGCTACTGGCCTTCTGGGCCTTCGAGACCGACTTCGGCCAGGTCCAGGGCGATTACAACACGCGCGACGCCTTGGTCACGCTGGCCCACGATTGCCGCCGCCCCGAGCTGTTCCGCCCCCATGTCTTTGCCGCGCTGGAGCTGTTCGCACGCGGTGATTTTGATCCGGCCAACACCACCGGCGCCTGGGCCGGCGAGATCGGCCAGGTCCAGATGCTGCCCGAGGACATCCTGACCAACGGCGTCGATGGCGACGGGGACGGACGCGTCACACTCAAGACCTCCTCGGCGGATGCGCTGATGTCGGGGGCGGCCATGCTCTCCGATCTCGGCTGGCGCCCCGATGAACCCTGGCTCCAGGAAATCCGCGTGCCCGACACCCTCGACTGGTCCCTGACCGGACTAGACCAGCCGCGCCCGACGTCCGACTGGGCCGCGATGGGCGTCACCGCACGCGCGGGCAACCTGCGCGGCGACCTCGACGCCGCGGTGCTGCTGCCCATGGGGCGCAATGGCCCGGCCTTCCTCGCCTACCCGAATTTCAACGTCTATTTCGAGTGGAACAAGAGCTTCGTCTACGTTCTCACCGCCGCCCATTTCGCGAACATCCTCGAAGGCGCGCCACGGTTTGATCCCCGCAACCCCGAGCCGGGCCTGTCGGGGCCGGACATCCTCGCGCTGCAGGAGAAACTCGTCGCGCGCGGCTATGACGTGGGCGGCATCGACGGCATCATCGGCGCGATGACCCGTGACGCCGTGCAAGAGGAACAGATCCGCCTCGGCATGCCTGCCGACGCCTGGCCCACAAGCGCCCTTCTCAAGGCGCTCTGACGCCCGGTTTCTTTGGGTCGAAAATACCGCGGGGGAGTCGCGCTTGCGCGACGGGGGCAGAGCCCCCCGTCCGGGACGGCGGGTGGGGCGCCTTTGCCGGGCGGGCCCGGCAAAAAGCGGCATCCCGCCGTCAGGCGACCATCTTTTCCGCCGCTTTCAGGTCCACGGACACCAGCTGGCTGACCCCCTGTTCCTGCATGGTCACCCCGAAGAGGCGGTCCATCCGGCTCATGGTCACCGCGTGGTGTGTGATGATCAGGAACCGCGTGTCGGTGCGGCGGCACATCTCGTCCAGCAGATCGCAGAACCGGCCCACATTGGCGTCATCCAGCGGCGCATCCACCTCGTCCAGAACACAGATCGGTGCCGGGTTGGCCAGGAAGACGGCAAAGATCAGTGCCAGCGCGGTCAAGGTCTGTTCGCCCCCTGACAACAGGCTCAGCGTCGACAGTTTCTTGCCGGGCGGCTGGCACATGATTTCCAGCCCCGCATCCAGCGGATCGTCGCTTTCGACCATCACCAGCTTGGCCTCACCCCCTCCGAAGAGGTGCTTGAACAGCATCCCGAAATTCTCGTTCACCTGTTCGAAGGCGGTCAGCAGCCGTTCGCGGCCCTCCTTGTTCAGGCTGGCAATGCCCGAGCGCAGGGCACGGATCGCCTCTTCGAGGTCGGTTTTCTCCTTGAGAAGGGAATCGTGCTCTTCCTGCACCTCACGGGCATCTTCCTCGGCGCGCAGGTTCACGGCGCCCAGCGCGTCCCGCTGGCGGCGCAACCGGGCCACATCCGCCTCGATCTTCTCGGCGCCGGGCATTGTCGCGGGGTCGGCGTCCAGCCGCTCCAGCAGCTTTTGCGGCGTGACCTCCTGCGCTTCCATGATGCGTTCGGCGGCACTCTCCACTGTCTCGCGGGCGGCCTCGGCCCGGGCCTCGGCGCGGGCACGGGCCTCGCGGGCCTCCCCCGCGGCGCGTTCGGCTTCGCGTTCGGCCAGTCTGGCCTCGCGCAGGGCCGTCTCGCCCTCGGCCAGTGCGTCAGCGGCCGCCTGGCGCCGCGTCTCGGCCGCCGTGATCTCTTCCACAAGGGCCGCGCGCCGGGCGGCGATCTCCTCGGGGGCCGTTCGCGCCGCCTGCAACTCCTCTTCGCTGGTTGCACGCCGCTCCTGCAACTCGGCCGAGCGTTTCGCCGCCGTCTCCAGCCGATGCTTCCAGCCCGAGAGTTCCTTGGTGACCTCCTGGCTGCGCTTGAGTCGCGCCTCGCCCTCGCGGCGCAGCTCGTCATGGGCCGAGCGTTTGGCCATCATCGTCATGCGCGCCGCTTCCACGGTCATCTTGACGTCCTCGACCTTGGCCCGCGCCGCGTCCAGGTCGCCAAGGTCCTTGAGGCCCGCCTCGGCCTCGGCCAGGGCCTTGCGGGCCGCCTGCGCCTCGTCCTCGTTGCGCGTTACGGCAAGGCCAGAGCTTTCCAGCTTGCCCTCGGCCAGGTTGCGGTCCGCCTCGGCGCGGCTCAGGGCGCGGGCAGCCTCGGCCACCTGCGCATCCGCGGCGCGGCGCGCCTCGCGGGCACTGCTTTCGGACTCGGTCAGTTCCGCCATCCGTTCGGTCAGGCTGTCATGGGCCATGCCTGCGCCGTGGGCCTTGGCGTTGGCCTCTTCAAGGTCGCGTTTGAGTTCCACAAGGCGGTTGAGCTGTTGCAGGCGCAGCGCCGCCGCCGAGGGTGCGTCTTCCGCCGCCGCGCGGAACCCGTCCCAGCGCCACAGATCGCCCTCGATGCTGACAAGGCGCTGGCCCGGCAAAAGGTCCTGTTGCAGGCGCGGGCCATCGGCGGCCTCGACCAGCCCGACCTGCCCCATCCGGCGCACCAGCACCGGTGGGACCGAGACGAAGTTGGTCAGTGCCGTGACGCCCGCGGGCAAGGCCTGGGGATGCGCATACCCCGGCAGGGCGATCCAGCCCGAGGTCTCCGCGTCCTCGATCGCCGGGGCGCGCAGGTCGTCGGACAGCGCCGCGCCCAGCGCCTTTTCATAGCCACCTTCGACGCGCAGCTGGTCAAGAATCTGCGCACCCTCCTCGGCGTCACGGTCGACCATCCTGGCCAGGGCGGCCACCTCGGCGCGCAGGGCGTTTGCCTCGCCCTCGGCCTCGGATCGCTGGGCGCGGGCATCGGCCTCGCGGGTCTGGGTCTCGCTGCGCGCGGTCTCGGCCTCGGCCAGCACCTGTTCGGCCTTCTCGGCGGTGGCGCGAGCGGTGGTCTCGGCCGCTTGCGCAGCGCTGTAGTCCTGCGCGGCCTTCCCGAGGGCCAGCTGCGCCTCGCCCTGTGCAGACTTGGCCTGCGCCGCTGCGGCCTCGGCCTTGTCCAGGGTCTTGCGGTTGTCATCGACCAGGCGATGCGACGACTGATGCCGCGCGGCCAGACGCGCCACGTCCTCGGTCAGCTGGCTCAGGTCGGTTTCGCGGTCCTGCAAGACCTGTGCCGCGTCCTGGGCCTCGGCCTGAGCCGCTTCGAGTTTTTCTGCATGGCCCTCACCGGCCTTGGCAAGCTCCCGGGCCTCCCATTCAAGGCGTTCGATGGTCTCGCCGGCATCCTTGTTCAGCCCGGCCTCTCGGTCCATGTCGCGGGTCAATTGTTCGATCCGCGCGGTCAGGGTCTCGATGGTCTGTTTTGCGCGCGCGTCCTGGTCGTTGAGCGTGTCTCGCTGGACCTGCAGGCGCTGCAGGACGGCGGCGGCGATGGCCTCTTCCTCGCGCAGGGGGGGCAGGGCCTCCTCGGCCTCGGCGCGGGCGCGGGCCGCCTCCCGCGCCGTGGTCTCGGCGCGCCCCGCCTCGGTGGTCTTTTCGGTCAGCGCCGCCTCGGCCTCGGCGAGGGCCACGTCGGCCTCTTGCCAGCGCCGATAGAGCAGCAGGCCCTCGGACTGGCGCAGGTCTTCGCCAATGACGCGATACCGCGCAGCCTGCTTTGCCTGACGGGCCAGTTGCTGCAACTGCGCGGCCAGTTGTTCGATCACGTCATCGACCCGGGCGAGGTTGGATTCCGATCCCTTCAGCTTCAACTCCGCCTCGTGGCGGCGCTGGTAGAGGCCGGAAATCCCCGCCGCCTCTTCGAGGATGCGGCGGCGCGCCTTGGGCTTGGCATTGATCAACTCACTGATCTGGCCCTGCCGGACCAACGCGGGCGAATGCGCCCCGGTCGATGCATCGGCAAAGAGCATCTGCACGTCGCGCGCACGCACGTCCTTGCCACTGACCTTGTAGGCGCTGCCCACGTCGCGGGTGATGCGGCGGATGATATCGAGGTTGTCCTGGTCGTTGAAAGCCGCGGGGGCCAGCCGCTCGGAATTGTCCAGATGCAGTGACACCTCGGCGTGATTGCGCGCCGGCCGGGTGGCCGCCCCGGCAAAGATCACGTCCTCCATGCCGCCGCCTCGCATCGCGGTGGGGCGGTTCTCGCCCATGACCCAGCGCAGCGCCTCCAGCAGGTTGGACTTGCCGCAGCCATTGGGCCCCACAACCCCTGTCAGCCCGTCCGAGATCACCAGATCGGTGGGGTCGACGAAGCTCTTGAAGCCATTGAGTCTGAGGCGGGTGAACCGCATGGGCGGGCTGCTCGTGTCTGATTCCTGTCCAGGGTGTATGGTGAGCCGCGTTTTCCCGACCTGTCAACGCGCTGCGCGCCGATATGGGTATCGCTGCTAGATTATCCACAAGATATTGATCGCGCGCCCCGTGCCGCTAGCGATGGTCAGGAAATTACATTTCATTGTTGACATGTGTTATCGAGTCCCCCATGTTCAAAACATAACGACTTTGCAATGTATCAGGAGGCACCCATGTCCCACACCACGCAACGCCCGGCGGACACCTATTCGCCGCTCTATTTCCTGGCCTCGCTGGGGGCCGGTGGCCTTGCCGTCACCTTCTTCATGTACCTGATGTTCTGGGTCCCCCATCCCGGCCAGCCCGTGCCGATCTTCGAAGACATCCTGGCCGCCTTCCAGTCCGGCGGGCTGCCGCTCCAGGCCGCGATCGGGGTGGCCGTGACCGGCATTGCCGGCTTCGCCTTCCTGAATATCAAGTTGCTGCTCTGGAACCTGCGCCAGCTTTCGGCCTTCTCCAACACCGAGAAATTCGACAAGCTGGTCAATTCCAACGCCGAGACCACGCTGCTGGCAATGCCGCTGGCGCTGGCCATGACGGTGAACGCCATGTTCATCCTCGGCCTTGTCTTCGTGCCCGGCCTCTGGGGGGTCGTCGAATACCTCTTCCCGATGGCGCTGGTCGCCTTCGCCCTGATCGGCTGGATCGCCTTCCGCCGCATCGGCGCCTTCCTGGGCCGCGTGTTGTCCGAAGGCGGCGTTTTCGACGTGACCGCGAACAACTCCTTCGCCCAGCTGCTGCCCGCCTTCGCGCTGTCCATGGTCGCCGTCGGCCTGGCCGCCCCTGCCGCCATGAGCACCGTGCCGCTGACCGTCGGCGTTTCGCTGATCCTGTCGATCACCGTGGGCACCATCGCCGCGCTCTATGCCGTGGTCGCCGCCGTGGTCGCCTTCAACTCGATGCTGCAGCATGGCACCGCCAAGGAAAGCGCCCCGACCCTGATGGTCGTCGTGCCGATCCTGACCGTCTTGGGCATCATGATGCTGCGCCAGAGCCACGGGCTGCACACCACCTTCGAGGCCACCGGCGCCCCGGCGGACAATCTTATGACGACGACCATGCTTCTGGCCGTGCAGGGTGTCTTCCTGGCGCTTGGCCTGCTGGTGCTGCGCCGCCAGGGCTACGCCGACGCCTACCTGCGCGGTGACGGCAACTCGCCCGGTGCCTATGCGCTGGTCTGCCCCGGTGTCGCGCTGTCGGTCATGACCCAATTCTGGATCAACAAGGGCCTTGTCGGTGCCGGCTTGATCGCCAAGTTCGGTGTCGCCTACTGGGCCTTCAGCGGCGTCGCCATCGCCTTCCAGGTGGCCATGATCGCCCTCGTCTTCCACCTGAACCGGCGCCACTTCCGCCGTCCGGCCGAGGGCCAGGCCGTGCCGGCCGAGTAATATCCCTTCGGGACCGGAACGGGCGCGCCTCAGGGCGCGCCCGTTTTCTTTCGGGTGTTCGCGCCACAGACGGGCCTACCGGGCAGACGGCCTGTCAGGTACCTTGCGAAACGTCGGACAACCGCATCGTCGGTGACAGCGCATCCGCGTCCACCTGCAGCTCGATCACGGCCAGTCTGCCCGCGTCCCGCGCCTGCATGAAGGCCGCCGGGAAATCCGCCGTTGCCGTGACCGCCGCTCCGTGGCCGCCATAGGCGCGGGCGAGGGCGGCGAAATCCGGGTTGGCCAGCGCCGTGCCCGAGACCCGGCCGGGATAGTGCTTTTCCTGGTGCATCCGGATCGTGCCGTAGCGGCCATTGTTGACCACGATGACGATGGGCGTCGCCCCGTGCTGCATGGCCGTGGACATCTCGTTCAGGGTCATCTGGAAACATCCGTCACCCGCGAAACAGACGACCGACCGGCCCGGATGCTCCAGCGAGGCCGAGACCGCCGCCGGAAACCCGTATCCCATCGAACCGCTGGTTGGCGCCAGTTGCGTGCCATGCCGCTTGAAGCAGAAATGGCGATGCAGCCAGGCCGCGTAGTTGCCTGCGCCGTTGGTCAGGATCGCATCCTCGGGCAAGTTGTCGGACAGCCAGAGCACCACCTCTTCCAGCTTCACCTCGCCAGGGGTTTCCTGCGGCGCCACCCAGGCCTCGTAGTCGGCCCGCGCCGCTCGGGTCCAGTCGGACCAGTCCCGCCCGCAGGCGGGCAGGCGCGCCAGCGCACGGGTGAATGTGACCGCATCCGCCGTGACCGCCAGATCAGGCTGATAGACTCGGCCCGGCTCGCCCGCATCGGAGTGAACGTGGCAAATCCGGCACTGCGGGGCGGCGGGATCGATCAGGGTATATCCCCGCGTTTCGATATCACCCAGCCGCGAGCCGATGACCAACAGCGCGTCCGCAGATCGGACCCGATCCGCAAGCGCAGGGTTCATGCCGACGTTCAGATCGCCCGCATAGCAGGGATGGCGATTGTCCAGATAGTCCTGCCGCCGGAACCCCAGCGCAACCGGCAGCCCCTGGGTTTCCGCGAAGGTCGCCAGATCCTGGGCCGCGTCGGGCGACCAGTGCGGTCCGCCGACCACCACCAAAGGGCGCTCGGCGCGGGAAAGCCAATCCAGCACATCTTCGGCGGTGCCGGCATGGGGCGGGGCGAGTTCCACCAGCGGCGCGCGGATCGCGGGCGGGTCGACCCGGGCCGACAGCATGTCCTCGGGCAGCGCCAGCACGACGGGGCCCGGCCGTCCGCTGACCGCGACGGAAAAGGCCCGGGCGACATACTCGGGCAGGCGCTCGGTCTGATCGACTTCGGCCACCCATTTGGCCAACCCGCCGAACATCGCGCGATAGTCAACCTCCTGAAAGGCCTCCCGGTCGCGGTGGTCGCGGGCGACCTGTCCCACGAACATCACCATCGGCGTGCTGTCCTGCCGCGCGATATGAATGCCCGCACTGGCATTGGTGGCACCGGGGCCGCGGGTCACGAAGCAGATGCCGGGCTGACCGGTCATCTTTCCATAGGCCTCGGCCATCATGGCGGCGCCGCCTTCCTGCCGGCAAACGATATTTGCGATGCCGCTGTCGCGCAGTCCGTCCAGCGCGGCGAGAAAGCTCTCGCCCGGCACCGAAAAGACCCGCCGCACCCCGAGCCGCTGCAACTGCTTCACCAGGATTTCACCACCGTGACAGGCCATGCCGCCCCCCTTTCGCGATTTCGCACAACCATGTGTCAGTCTCCGCGGGGTGGCAAGGCGGCGACGAACGCCTATTCTCGCGGAAACGAAATCAACGAGAGACCCCTATGTCCTATCTGCTCGGCCTTTCAGGCGCGCTCCGCCAGGCCTCGACCAACACCAAGCTGATGCGCGCGGCGGCCCGTATCTATGATCCTGCCGAATTCGCCGAGGGCGACCTGGACCTGCCGCTCTACAATGGCGATGTCGAGGCTCAGGGCCTGCCCGACAAGGTGCAGACCCTGTCCAACCAGATCGCCGGGGCCGAGGCTGTCATCATCTCCTGCCCGGAATACAACAAGGCGCTGTCGGGGGTGATGAAGAACGCCCTCGACTGGGTCAGCCGCACCAAGGGCAGCCCCTGGCGTGACAAGCCTGTGGCCATCATGTCGGCAACGGCCGGACGCGCGGGCGGCGAACGGTCGCAATCTTCGCTGCGGCTTTGCCTCAACCCATTCCGTCCCATTGTGATCCCGGGGCCGGAGGTCCTGATCGCGGGCAGCAGCGAGGCCTTCGACGAGAATGGCGAGCTGATCAACGCCGCCTCGGTCAGGATGCTGACCGATCTGATGGATCAACTGCGGGCCATGGCGCGCGGCTAAAGGCTGGCGCGGGGATCGAACCCCGCCGGGATGCGGTCTTGGCCTTCCAGCACGAGGTCGGCCATGACCTCACCCGCCAGCGGGGCCATGCCAAAGCCGATCTTGAACCCGCCATTGGCGAGAAAGTCGCCCTCCCGGAACGGGTGCCGCCCGAGCATCGGCGCACGGGTGCGGCTGCGCGGGCGCACCCCGGCCCAGCGCCGGATTTCCCGTGCCTCGGCCAGGGCGGGCACGGCGGTACGGGCGCGGGCCAGCAGGACATCGCATTGGGAATCGGTGGTGTCGGCGGCGGCGAAGTCACGCTCGGTCGTCGACCCTATGGCAACCGTTCCGCCTGCATGTGGCACGATATGCAGCCCCTCCACGAAGAGCTGCGGCATGGTGGCTGCGTCATGCCCCAGCAGCAGGGCCTGACCCTTGATCCCGGTCCCGACAAGGCGGGTGTGCCGGGCGGTCATGTCTTCGAGGCCGCGCCAGCCCGTGGCCCAGACAACCTGCCCCTCGGCCCTGCCCCCGGTCGCGATCTCACCGCCCTTGGCGCGAAGGGCCGCGGCCAGCGCATCGCAGGCCTGCCGCGGGTGCAGCCGCCCCGTCAGCGTGTCGTGGATCAGATAGCCGGTCGGCGTTGCCGGCGCCCAGTCGTCGTCGGGGCGCTCGATCACGTCCCATGCCGCACGGCCCTGCCACAGCCGCGCCGCGCTTTCGGCCCGCGTGCGGGCGAGCGCCAAGGCACCGGCATCCGCCAAAGGCTGCCAGCGCCCGGTGCGGGCATAGCCGGGAGACAGGCCGCCAACCGCCTCGACTTCACCCCAGAAGTCCGCGCCCATCAGAAGGCTCTCCAGCTGAAACGCCTTCTTCTCGTTCCACTGCTCGGGCACATGCGGGGCCAGCGCGCCGACGATCCCGCCCGAGGCCCCGGCACCCACGCCGTCGGGGTCGATCACGCGGACAGCGGCGCCGCGCCGGGCACAGCACCAGGCCACCGACAGGCCAAAGGCCCCGGCCCCGAACACGGTCACGTCCACCATTGCCAATCCCCCGTTTTCCGACGCATCTTCGCGGCCAAGGCCATAGGACAGATGATCATGACAGACCAGCGGGCACAGATCGACTGGCGCGCGGGGCACATCCCCGTCTCGACGCGCTTCGACGATCCCTATTTCTCGCTGGAGGATGGCCCGGCCGAGACGGCGCACGTCTTTCTTGCAGGCAATGACCTGCCCGCGCGGTTCTGCGCCGGGTTCCGTATCGGTGAGCTCGGGTTCGGGACGGGTCTGAACTTTCTTGTCGCGCTGGCGGCCTTCCGGGCAGCAGGCCTCTCGGGCCGCCTGCACTTCATCAGCTTCGAGGCCTACCCCATGGCGCCCGCCGACCTGCGGCAGGCGCTTGCCGCCTATCCCGACCTGCCCGGCGCGATGTTGACCGACGGCGTGCCAGAGGCGCTGGATGGGCCGGATTTCAGCCTGCGGGTGATCCTCGGAGACGCCCGAGAGACCCTGCCCCTCTGGCCCGGCCGCGCCGATGCCTGGTTTCTCGACGGCTTTTCCCCAGCCAAGAACCCCGAACTTTGGGGGCCGGACCTGATGACGCAAGTGGCCCGCCACACCGCCCCCGGCGGCACGGCGGCAACCTATACCGCTGCCGGCCACGTGCGCCGCGCACTAGAGGCGGCCGGTTTCGAGGTCAGCCGTGCGCCCGGGTATGGGCGCAAGCGCCACATGACGCGGGCAAGGCGCTGATGCAGTCCAACCCCCGCCTTGGCATCCTGCTGATGATCGCCACCACCTTCGTCTTTGCCATGCAGGACGGGATCAGCCGCCACCTGGCGCGCGAATACAACGTGATGATGATCGTCATGATCCGCTACTGGTTCTTCGGGCTTTTCGTCATGGCCATCGCGCGGCGGCAGGCCGGGTCGATCCGGGGTGCCGCCCGCACCACACAGCCCGCGTTGCAGATCTTACGAGGGCTTCTGCTGGCCGCCGAAATCTGCGTGATGGTGCTGGCCTTCGTCTATCTCGGGCTGGTGGAAAGCCACGCAGTCTTTGCCTGCTATCCATTGCTGATCGCGGCGCTGTCGGGCCCGGTGCTGGGGGAAGGTGTCGGCTGGCGGCGCTGGCTGGCCATCGGTGTGGGCTTCCTCGGCGTGCTGATCATCCTGCAACCGGGGATCACCGTGTTCCGGCCCGCTGCGGTGATCCCGCTGATCGCGGCCACGATGTTCGCGCTCTATGGCCTGCTGACACGCTATGCCGCACGGCGCGACAGTGCCGCCACCTCGTTCTTCTGGACCGGGGTCAGCGGCATGGGCGCCCTGACACTGGCAGGTGTCTGGTTCTGGGAGTCGATGAGCGCCCCCGACTGGGGCTGGATGGGGACGCTCTGCATCACCGGTGCGTTGGGGCATTTCCTGCTCATCAAGACCTACGAGGTCGCCGAGGCCAGCGCCGTGCAGCCCTTCGCCTACCTGCAACTGGTCTTTGCGTCGGCACTGGGGCTTGCGGTGTTCGACGAAACGCTCGCCCCGAACGTCGCCATCGGCGCCGCCATCGTCGTGGGCGCCGGGCTGTTCACGCTATTGCGCACCCGTCGCGGCGCCTGAAAGGTTGGACGGGCGCAGCCGCGGCCTGAGATCGGGCAGGCCCAGCGCCTCGGGCCGCAGGCGGGGCCGTATCACCGGCGCGGCACCGCGCAGCAGGTCGCGGAATGCCACCGGGCCGGTTTCCCCGGTCAGCCGGGCGCGGTAGACGGGAATGCCCTCGGTGACCCGCATGACGTAGTTCCGCGTCTCGCGGAAGGGGATGTGCTCGATCCAGTCGACCACGTCCATGTCACCGCGCCGCGGGTCGCCACGCTCCGAAATCCAGCTGCGCGCCCGGCCCGGCCCGGCATTGTACCCCACGGCGATCAAGACCGGGCTGTCCCCGAATTCACCGCGCAGATAATCCAGGTAGGCGGCGCCCAGCCGTGCGTTGTAGGGCCAGTCCACCACCAGGCGCGCCCGCGAATAGGGCAGATCGAGCGCCCGGGCCATGTCCTGCGCAGTGCCTGGCATCAACTGCATCAGGCCCAGCGCCCCCACGGCGCTGCCCGCATCCGTGCGAAACTCGCTTTCCTGCCGCGCGATGGACAGGGCCAGGGCCGGTTCGACCGGCAGGTGCATCTCGGCCAAGGGATGCACCGGGAAATGGTGATCCTGCACGAGCAGATCCCGGCGCAGGGCGGATTTCGCCACCATGACTGTGAAGAAGGGCTCGTCCAGCTCCATCAGCAGGTCACCCATCTGGCCCACCTCCTGCCGGTCGAGGTCACGCGCGAGGTCGGCGAGGAACAGCACCGCGAGGCCACGCTCCTCGCCCGCCAGCAACAGCATGGCGGCGCGGAACCTGTCATCGGTCACGAAGGACGCATCCCGCCAGTCGGCAAACCCCTCGCCCCCCGCAAGGGCCGCGTCCAGCGGTTGGCCCAGACGCTCCGAGGCCAGCAACCCGTAAAAGGTCGTCTGATGCTGTGCGGCACGGGAAAAGGCGGCACGGGCGGCCTCGCTATCGCCCAGCGCCTCATGGGCACGGCCCAACCAGTAGCCCGCGCGGCCTGTCGAGATCGGCGTCGAGACCGCCGCTGCGAAGGTCTCGAAATGGCGCAGGGCCAGGGCGGGATCGTCCAGGTAGGTCAGCGCAAGATAGCCCGAGAGCCACTCCAGGTCGGCGAAGGACGCGCCATCGTCCAGAAAATGCTTGCTGGCCAACTCATAGGCGACGCGCGGTTCGCCTTCACGCATCTGCCAGCGCGCGAGGATCCGCCGCCAGCTGGCCCAGCGCCAGGGATGGACCAGCGCCTCGGCACTGACCGACCGCGCGCGCAGCAGGGCCACAGCGTCGGTCCAGTCACCGCGTCCGGCAAGCCAATTGAACCTGTCATAGGCCAGCGCCGGATCATCCCGCATATCCTCCGGCACAGCTTCCAGCCGGTCGGGCAGGTCTTCGGCGCCCTCGATATAGCCGATGCGGGCGTGGGCCAGGGCGCGGGCCTCGTCGGTCAGCAGGGGCAGCAGACGGGTGGTATCCTCGGCCCGCCAGCGCCAGAGCATCCTGTCGGCCCGTTCGGCGTGATGGGGGGCCAGCACCTCAGGATAATCCGCAAATAGCGCCGCGAACCCTTCCTCGGAAAGGCCTTGCGTCGTCCACAGGTCGATCAGCATCGCCTCGGCCTCCTCCGCGCGGCCCGCCTCGGCAAGAGCCTTTGCATAGGCCAGCGCGCCGCTGCCGGTTTCGGTCCTGCGCCCTTCGAAGAAGGCCAGAACCCGGTCGGTCGGCACGGTGTCGTCGATCAGGCCCTCGGCGGCCTCGCGCGCGGCATCCAGTCCGGGCCAGTCGGCCCGCGCCGCCAGGAAAGCCGGGTATTCGGCGAAGACAGCATCGCCCGCGCGCAGGCGCAGCCAGGTGATCAGGTCGCGCCCGAGGTCGTCCCCGATATCATCCTGGTCTTCCATCAGGGCATAGGCGGTTTGCCAGTCGCCCGCCTCAGCCGCAGCAAAGGCCGCCACGGCAGGGGCCGCATCGCCGCCCTCCTGTGCCGTGGCCGGGGCGCACAGGCATAGCCAGACCCCCAGGGCCGCCAATATCTGCCGCATGTTTCGCCCCTTCCGACGCCGGTTAAACAGCATGCTAGCGCCATCGCGCCGGACCGCAATTCACAAACTTGGCAAAGGCGGAAAACCGCACTAGGGTCCGCGCGATTTAACTGCCGGGCAATCCTGCCCGCACCACGGAAGGAAGCGTGTCATGATCAAGGGGTCCATTCCCGCCCTCGTCACGCCGTTCAAGGACGGCCAGCTCGATCTTGAAACGCTGAAGATGCTGGTAGACTGGCATGTCGATCAGGGCAGCCACGGAATCGTGCCGGTGGGCACCACGGGCGAAAGCCCGACGCTGAGTCATGCCGAGCACGACCGCGTCGTCGCCGAGGTGATCGCCGTCGCCGCCGGGCGCATCCCGGTGATCGCCGGGGCCGGGTCCAACAACACCGCCGAGACCGTGCGCCTGGTGAAGGCTGCGAAAGCGGCCGGGGCCGACGCCGCCCTTGTCGTGACGCCCTATTACAACAAGCCCACGCAGAAAGGCCTGATCGCCCATTACACGGCCGCCGCCGACTGCGGCCTGCCGATCATCATCTACAATATCCCGGGTCGGTCTGTCGTGGACATGAGCCCGGCGACAATGGGCGAACTGTCCCGTCACCCCAACATCATCGGGGTCAAGGACGCCACCGGCGACCTGGCCCGGGTGCCCCGGCAACGGATCACTTGCGGTGCGGATTTCATCCAGGTTTCCGGCGAGGACGCCACGGCTCTGGGCTTCAACGCCCATGGCGGCACCGGCTGCATCTCGGTCACGGCCAATGTGGCGCCCAAGCTGTGTTCCGAGATGCAGGAGGCCACGCTGGCCGGCGATTTCGAAACGGCGCTGCAGATCACCGACCGGCTGATGCCGCTGCATATCGCCATCTTCGAAGAGCCGGGCCTGGTCGGCGCCAAATACGGCATGTCCCTGCTGGGGCTCTGCGACGCCGAAGTGCGGTCGCCGCTGGCCCCGCTTGAAGACAGCACCAAGACCCACATCCGCGACGGCATGGTTCATGCGGGCCTGTTGAACTAGGCCCGCCGCCGGGCGATCGCGCCCCGCCCCGGCCCGTCCACGACGTGTGAGACCAAGTGCCGGCCGGGGATCGAGCGGCGGTCGCCACGGGCCGGACCGCTTGTGCACGCTGGCCCCATGGCCTATCTCACCACTCCATGACCAAGAAACAGCCCGACAACCCAAACTACAAGGTCATCGCCGAAAACCGGCGGGCCCGTCGTGATTTCGAGATCGTCGAGGATCTCGAATGCGGCATTGTGCTGTCCGGCTCCGAGGTCAAGTCGCTGCGCACCGGCCAGTCCAACATCGCCGACAGCTATGCCAGCGTCGAGGGCGGCGAGCTCTGGCTGACCAATGCCTATATCGCCCCCTACCAGCAGGCCATGTTCCCGCACGAGGAACGCCGCCGCCGCAAGCTGCTCGTCAGCAAGCGCGAGTTGGCGCGGATGTGGAACGCCACCCAGCGCGAGGGTATGACCCTCGTGCCGCTGGTGCTTTATTTCAATCACAAGGGCGTCGTGAAGGTGAAGGTCGCCACCGCAAAGGGCAAGAAGAAGGCCGACAAGCGCGCCACCGAGGCCAAGCGCGACTGGAACCGCCAGAAGCAGCGCCTGCTCAAACAGAACGGCTGACCGCGGCCCGGCGCCATGGAAACCTTGCAGTCTTGTGGGCGCGGCTGTAGGGACAATGCGTTTGCAGCGCGAGAGTGACCCGATGGCGAACGACGATCCCAAGACACTTGTCTCGACGGGCTGGCTGGCCGGCCACCTCAAGGACCCGGACCTGCGGGTGATCGACGCCTCTTGGTACATGCCCGACGCGGACCGCGACCCGCGCGCGGAGTATGATGCGGCCCATATCCCCGGCGCGCGCTTTTTTGACATCGACGAGATCAGCGATCACCGCTCGCAGTTGCCGCACATGGCGCCCCCGGTCGAGAAGTTCATGTCGCGGATGCGCGCCATGGGCGTGGGCGACGGCCATCAGGTGGTCATCTACGACGGCGCCGGGCTGTTTTCCGCCGCGCGTGTCTGGTGGCTGTTCCGGCTGATGGGCAAGACGGATGTGGCCGTGCTGGACGGCGGCCTGCCGAAGTGGCGCGCCGAGGGCCGCCCGGTCGAGGACATGGCCCCGGTCATCCGCGACCGTCACATGACCGTCCAGCGCCAGAACCACCTTGTCAAGGATGTCACGCAGGTGGCCCGCGCCGCCAAGCTGAAGGATCACGAGATCATCGACGCCCGCCCCGCCGAGCGGTTTTGCGGCGCGGTGCCGGAACCCCGCGCCGGGTTGCGCGCGGGCCATATCCCCGGGTCGCGCAACCTGCCCTTTGCCGATCTGCTGAACGAGGATGGCACGATGAAAGACGCCACGGCCCTGAAAACCGCCTTCGAGGCGGCCGGGGTCGACCTGACGAAACCGGCCATCACCAGCTGCGGGTCGGGCGTGACCGCCGCGATCTTGGCGCTGGGGCTGGAACGGATCGGAAAGACGGACCATGCCGTCTATGACGGCAGCTGGTCGGAATGGGGCATGTACGACGACCTGCCCATCGCAACCGGAGAGGCCTGATGCTGGAAAACCTGCGCCAACAACCCGCCGACAAGATCCTCGCGCTCATGGCGCAGTACAAGGCCGACGACCGCCCCGGCAAGATCGACCTGGGCGTCGGCGTCTACCGCAACGCCGAGGGAAAGACGCCGGTGATGCGCGCGGTCAAGGCCGCCGAACGCCGCCTGGTCGCGGAACAGGACACCAAGGCCTACACAGGCCTCGCGGGCGATCCGGCCTTTGCCGACACGATGATCGAGCTGGTGCTGGCCGACAGCGTCGCGCGCGACAGGGTCGCGGCCATCGCCACGCCCGGCGGCACCGGGGCCTGCCGGCAGGGGTTCGAACTGGTCCGGCTGGCCAATCCGAGCGCCACTGTCTGGGTATCGAACCCGACCTGGCCCAATCATGTGTCGATCTTGAATTTCATGCAGATGCCACAGACGACCTATCGCTATTTCGACGAGGCGACGGGCGGGATCGACTTTGACGGGATGCTGGCCGACCTCGCCGGGGCCAAAGCGGGAGATATCGTGCTGCTGCACGGCTGTTGTCACAACCCCACCGGCGCCAACCTGACGCTGGAGCAGATCGACGAGGTCATCGCGGTAATGGAGGGCAAGGGCCTGGTCCCGATGATCGACATCGCCTACCAGGGCTTCGGCGACGGGCTGGACGCGGATGCGGAAGTGACCCGTCGCTTGGCAACGGCCTTCGACAACGCGTTGATCGCTGCCAGCTGTTCCAAGAACTTCGGCGTCTACCGCGAACGCACCGGCATCCTGATGGCCCTGTCCCGTGATGCGGACGAGGCCGCGCTGAGCCAGCAGAACATGAACTATCTCAACCGGCAGAACTATTCCTTTCCGCCCGATCACGGCGCGCGCTGCGTCAGCATGATCCTGTCCGACCCGGACTTGCGGGCCGAGTGGCAGACCGAACTGGAAGAGGTGCGCCTCGGGATGCTGGATCTGCGCCAGCAACTGGCCGAGGAACTGCGCCGCCTGACCAATTCCGATGCCTTCGATTTTGTTGCCGAACATCGCGGCATGTTCTCGCGCCTGGGGCTCACGCCCGAGCAGGTCGAGACGCTCAAGACCGATCACGCGATTTACATGGTGGGTGACAGCCGCATCAATATCGCCGGGCTGAACAAGGACACCGTTCCGGTGCTGGCCCGCGCCATCGCCGACGTGATCTCCGCCTGACCCCCCACCATCGAACGCGGCAAACGCCGGGCCTTCGGGGCCGGCGTTTTTTCGTTGGCCAAAGAAAAAACCCGGGCGATCGCTCGCCCGGGCAGGTTGTCAAAGGCTTCAGGAAGGAATGTCAGCCTTTGGTAAAGTCGGGGTAGGCCTCCATGCCCAGTTCGGAGGTATCCAGCCCCTGGACCTCGGACTCTTCGCTGACGCGAATGCCCATGGCGGCCTTGAGGATGAACCAAACCACCAGCGCGACCACGAAGGTGAAGACACCGTAGGCGATGATGCCGGTGATCTGGGCGCCCCAGTTGCCGGTGTAGAAGGCCACGGCCAGCGTGCCCCAGATACCGGCGAAGAGGTGCACCGGGATGGCACCGACCACGTCGTCGATCTTGAACTTGTCCAGCATCGGCACGGTCAGGACCACGATCACACCGCCGATGGCACCGGTGATGAGCGCCATGAACAGCGACGGGGCCAGCGGCTCTGCGGTGATCGACACCAGCCCGGCCAGCGCACCGTTGAGCACCATGGTCAGGTCGACCTTGCCGTACATCACCTGCGTCAGGATCAGCGCCGCGATGGCGCCCGCGGCGGCTGCCATGTTGGTGTTGGCAAAGATCCGGCCGACGTCGGTGATGTCACCCACGGTTCCGGCCGCCAGCTGCGAGCCGCCGTTGAAGCCGAACCAGCCCAGCCACAGGATGAACGTCCCCAGGGTGGCAAGCGCGAGATTGGAGCCCGGGAAGGGGTTGACCTTGCCATCCTTGTACTTGCCCAGACGCGGGCCCAGCACGATGGCGCCGGCCAAGGCTGCCCAGCCGCCCACGGAGTGCACGACAGTCGAGCCGGCGAAGTCCGAGAAACCCATCTGCGACAGGAAGCCGCCGCCCCACTGCCAGGAGCCCGAGATCGGGTACATGATACCCGTCAGGATCACGACGAAGATCAGGAAGGGCCAGAGCTTGATCCGCTCGGCCAGGGCACCCGACACGATCGAGGCGGTCGCGGCCACGAACATCAGCTGGAAGAAGAAGTCCGACGCAACGGAAGCATAGCCGAGATCGGCATCAGCTGCCCCCAGCCCGACCGGCTCGAGCACGGTGGGCACGAAGTTGGGCGCGAAATATCCGTTGAATTCGCCCGGATACATCAGGTTGAAGCCGATCAGCCAGTACATGATCGCTGCCGTCGAGTAGAGCGCGATGTTCTTGGTCAACTGCATGGTCACGTTCTTGGACCGAACGAGCCCGGCTTCGAGCATGGCAAAGCCTGCTGCCATCCAGAAGACAAGGAAGCCGCCGATGAGGAAAAGCAGCGTAGTCATGATATAGGGGCCGATCTCGTCGAAGCCCGGCGCGGCGTCCTGGGCCAGCGCGAGGGTCGGCAGGGCGGTCAGGGCCCCGGCGACCGAAAGTGTCTTGAGAAGTTTCATTGTCAGATGTCCCTTGGCCAGCGCCTCAAAGCGCGTCGTCATTGGTTTCGCCCGTGCGCACGCGCAGGGCACTTTCGAGGTCGAGCACGAAGATCTTGCCGTCGCCGATCTTGTCGGTTTTGGCGGTCTTGGCGATGGTCGAGACGACCTCGTCTGCCATGGCGGCGCCGACCGCGATTTCCAGCTTGACCTTGGGCACGAAGTTCACGGCGTATTCTGCCCCGCGGTAGATTTCGGTATGACCGGACTGGGACCCGAACCCCTTGATCTCGGTCACCATCATGCCGCGCACGCCGATGGAGGTGAGCGCTTCGCGAACCTCCTCGAGCTTGAACGGCTTGATCGTTGCAATGATGAGTTTCACTGGCTTCCCCTTGAATTTGGCGTAGCTGCGCAGCCGTCACGACTGCGCTTGACCACGAAAGGGGCGCGTGGTGGGCCGCACCTCAATGAAATGCCGCGCCTGCGAAATGCATCGCGGGGAAAAATCGCACAAAAAATGCACAAATCATGCTAGTTGATTAATATTTAATCATTCATAAAAATGCTGGGCCGGGGTCGATGCGTCTCTACAAACGAATCCCGCCGGGCTATCATGCGCGCGAATTCGGCAACGGCAGAGCAGAGATGTCCCGAGGAAAAAGCCCGCGGCCACCGCTTGTGGCCGACAAGCGCCATGCGGCGAAGACCGGGCGGAAAAAGGCGGCGCGCAAGCCACGCAAGGCATCCCCCACCCCGCGCAGGCGCGCGCCCCGGCGCGGGCCGCTTGGCGCGCTTCGGGCCTTGCTTGGCGGCGCCGTGAAGTGGGCCCTTCTGCTGGTCTGGCGCTTCGGCCTGCGGGCCGGGCTCGCCGTCGTGCTGATCACCGGGCTGGGGGTGTTCTACTACGCCGCCACTTTGCCGCCCATAGACGCTTTGATCGACGGACGCACGCGTGGCTCGGTCACGCTGCTGGACACCAATGGCGAGGTCTTTGCCTGGCGTGGCGACCAGTTCGGCGGCATGGTCACCGCCGAGACCGTCAGCCCGCACCTGCGCAATGCCATCGTGGCGACCGAGGACAAGCGGTTCTACGCGCCCTATCACATCGGGATCGACTTCTACGCGACAGCGGCGGCGATGGTCCGCAACTACCGCGATGGCGGCAATCCGCTTTCAGGGGCCGGCGGGTCCTCGATCACGCAGCAGACGGCCAAGCTGCTCTGCTTCGGGCGCGCCTATGACGCCGACATCTGGGAAGACGAAGCCGCCTACGAGGCCGACTGCCGCGAGACGACGCTCTGGCGCAAGGTGGTCGAGGCCACCTATGCCATGGCCATGGAGGCCCGCTATTCCAAGGACGAGATCCTCACGGTCTACATGAACCGTGCCTATCTGGGCGCCGGCGCGCGCGGGTTCGAGGCCGCCGCCCAGCGCTATTTCGGCATCTCCGCGGCCGAAGTCAACGCCCCCCAGGCCGCCATGCTGGCCGGCTTGCTGCGCGCGCCCTCGGCCACCTCGCCCACGCGCAACCTGCAAGCCGCACAGGACCGCGGCGATACCGTGCTGCGGCTGATGCGCGAACAGGGCTACCTGACGCCCAAGGAAGCGGCATTGGCACAGACCAATCCGGCAACGCTGTCGAGGGCAGCGGGGCAGCGCTCGGGGGGCTACTTTGTCGATTGGGTCATGGACAGCGGGCCGGAATTCTTCACCCGCCAGACCACCGAGGACGTGATCATCCGCACCACGCTGGACCAGCGACTCCAGCAGGCCGCCGAAGAGGGCCTGACCCGCGTGTTCGAAGAAGAGGTGCGGGACGGCTCCCGCGCCCAGGCTGCCATCGTTGTCATGGACGCCGATGGCGCCGTGCGCGCCATGGTGGGTGGGCGCAACACCCGCGCCGCGGGGGCCTTCAACCGTGCCACGCAGGCCCTGCGCCAGACCGGATCGGCCTTCAAGCCCTTCGTCTATGCCACGGCGCTGGACCTCGGGATGCGCCCGACGGACGTGATCCTGGATGAACCGACCTGCTGGGACGTGCCCGGCCCCGACGACTGGTGCCCCGAGAACTACAGCCGCGACCACGCAGGCGAGGTCACGCTGACTCAGGCGCTCATGGCTTCTCTCAACATCCCTGCGATCAAGGTGTCGGAACGCGCAGGGCGCGACAACGTGCGCACCGTGGCCGAGATGTTCGGCATCGACAGCGAGCTCGCCAGGGGTCCCGCCCTTGCGCTGGGCACCTCGGAAAGCACCCTGCTGGAAATGACCGGCGCCTATGCGGGCATCCTCAACGGCGGCTCGGCAGTCACGCCCTATGGCCTGGTCGAGCTGCACCTGATGGGCGACAACACCCCCTTGATGGGCGCGCAGGGCGGCATCCGTGACAGGGTGATCCGCGAAGACGCCGCACGGACACTGACCTGGATGATGCATCAGGTGGTGGAAGAGGGGACAGGGCAGCGCGCACGGATCGACGGTTGGGAGATCGCGGGCAAGACCGGCACCTCGCAACAGGCGCGCGACGCCTGGTTTATCGCCTTTACCGCCGACTATGTCGCCGGGGTCTGGATGGGCTACGACGACAACACCCCGCTGACCGGGGTCACAGGCTCGGGTCTGCCGGCCGAAATCTGGCGCGAAGCCATGACCGGCATCCTCGACAGCGTGCCGCCGTCACCACTGCCGATGCAGCCGCCTCCCGAACCCGAGACCGGTGGCCCGGGGCTGTCGGATCCAGCCGCCGCGGCCCTGATCGACATGGTGTTGCAGGAACTTGCCGGGCAGTAGCCCGGGCGGCGCTACTGCCCGGTCGGCGGGCTACAGCGATCGTAGCGGAAGGCGTAGCCATCCCAGACCATGATGATGCCGTCGCCTTCGGCGGCATTCATGACCATGGCACGCTCGGTCCAGCGCGCACCTTCACCGCTGCATTCCATGGTATAAAGCGTGGCGTCCATGTTCACGACATTGACGGGCCGCGACATGCGGCATTCGCTCTCGACCCCGTAGAAAATGCCCTCCGCGATCCGAAGCGCGCCACCATCGACGCCGACCAGCCCACAATCGGCGTTGGCGTTCTGGCGATAAGTACCGTCATAGGGCGTGGCCAGCACCACCCCGGGCAGGGCCGCGACAAAGAGAACCAGCGCGCGGCTCACCCCATAGCCCTCAGGTCTGCGATCAGCCGGTCCAGGTCACCGCCGCGCTGGTCGAGCATGGCGCCGATTTCCTGACGCTCGGAAACCAGCATGTTCACGCCCTCGACGATCAGGTTGAAGAAGACCGGGCGACCGGGGCGGTCATAAACGTGGAAGTCCACGCGGAAGGGCGCCTGCCCCGGCAGGTCGGCGACGGTCTGCACTTCCATGTAGTTGTTCACGGGCACGGTGCGCTGCACGTTGATTTCGCCGCCCCGGAATTCGCGGAAGCGCCGGCCGTACTTGTTGGCCAGGTAGGTCCCGAAGGCGTCGGCAAAGGCCGACCGCTGCGCGTTGCTGGCCGAGCGCCCCGCCACGCCGAGGGCCGAGGCCGCGATCGCCGCCGTGTGCGCATAGTCGTCGAACACGCTTTCGAACTGTCGGATCATCTGGTCTTCGCTGCCGCCAGAAGAAATGATGGCGTTGATGTCGGCCACCGCGCGGTCGACAAGCTGGCGCGCCCGCGACTGCGACAGTGCAAGGGCCGGCATGGGCAGTGCTGCCGCAGCAGCGGCGGCAAGGCCAAGGGCGGAGAACTGGCGGCGGGTCACGGTCATCATTCGAATCCTTCCAGATCGAGGGCAAAAGGATCGGCCTCGTCCGCGGGCGGAGCCTCGCCCAGGTCGAACCGGCGGTTCTGCAGATAGCCAGAGCGCGATTGCAGGTAGCTGTCGGCGCTGTCATAAAGCACGCCGTCGAAGGTCTGCATGAAGCGGCCCCGGTCGATCACCAGGGCAGCGCCGCGCGCGGCCAGACCATAATCCAGTTGCGGCTGCGTGCCCACATGCGACAGCGGGTCAAGCGCCATGTCCACGATGCGGCCGGCGGCAGCCCGTTCCGTAGAGGGCCCGAAAACGGGCAATTCGATGTAGGCGCCTTCGTCAGCCCCCCAGACGGCGAGGGTCTCGCCAAAATCCGTCGTCTTCTCGTGCAGGCCGATGCCGCCTGCCGGGTCGAACAGCCCGCCCAGGCCGATGGTCGTGTTCAGCAGGAACCGCATGGTGTTGGTGCCGGCCCCGCCGACATCCCCCTGCAGCACCCCGTTGAGCACCATTCCGGGCAGCCCGGCATTGTCGGCGAAACTGGCCACCGGGCCGGTGATCTCGGGCGGGGCCCCGGCGGCCGCCTGGCCGAGGGGGCGCAGCACCGCGCGGTCCAGCGACTTGTTGAAGGCATGTACCTCGCGGTTGGTCGCCTCGTAGGGGTCATTGACGCCGCCGCCGGGCGGGGCAGGCGTACAAGCAGCCATGCCCCCCAGAACAAGGATGGCGCAGAGGGTCACGCGGGGTGGTTGGCGGACAAAGGGCAATGACGGTTCCACTCAGGGTTTTGCTAACCTTTGGCAGATAGTGAACAGACAGGCAATGAACAGACCTGTCATGAAAGCGACGAGCAATCGTGATCCGGATACCACGTCGCGCAGGACCGCGGGAAGAGGATTGGCAAGAACACGCCCATGAAACACACCGACCCGACACAGGCCGAGATCGCCACAGGCCGGCAGGAGCTGCGCGCGGCCCTGCGGCAGTCGCGCGGGCTGTTCTGGTTCGTGGCCCTGTTCAGCGTCTTCGTCAACGCGCTCATGCTGACCGGCCCGCTCTACATGCTCAACGTCTATGACAGGGTGCTGGGATCGCGGTCCGTGGAAACGCTGGCGGCGCTCTCGGTTCTGGTGGGCTTTCTCTATGCAATGATGGCGCTGCTGGATTACGCGCGGGGCCGGATCATGGGCCGGGCCGGGGCGCGGTTCCAGTCCGCGCTGGACCGGCGGGTCTTCATGGCCACCCTCGATCCCCGCGCCACGGCGCGCGCCCCGCAAGAGGCCGCGACGGGCCAGCGGGATATCACAGGCCTGCAACGGCTGATCACCTCGCCGGTGCTGCTGGCGCTTTTCGACCTGCCCTGGACCCCGATCTTCCTGCTGGGCATCTTCATCTTCCACCCCTGGCTGGGCCATCTGGCCATTGTCGGGGGCGGGCTACTGATCGGGCTGGCCCTGGCCAACCAGGTCACCACCCGCGCCCCGCTGGCCGAGGCCAATGCCGCCGCCTACCGCGCCGAGGCGCTGGGCCAAACCCTGCGCAGCGAGGCCGAGATGGTGCTCGCCTTGGGCATGCGCGCGGCAACGCAGGACCGCTGGGAACACCTGCGCGGCCACACTTTGGAGGCCAGCCTGCAGGCCGGGGATCACGCGGGCACGTTTTCCGCGGTGACGCGGGCATTCCGGCTGTTCCTGCAGTCGGCCATGCTGGGCCTTGGCGCCTACCTCGTGCTGCAGGATCAACTGACCGCGGGGGCCATGATCGCGGCGTCAATCCTGCTGGGCCGCGCGCTTGCCCCGGTCGAGACGCTGATCAACCAATGGGCCGTGGTGCACCGCGGGATCGACGCCTGGCGCAGCCTGGCAAGGTTGCTGGGCGTGGCATCACCAGCGCCCCCGCGCACAGCATTGCCGGCCCCCCGCGCCCTGGTCGAGGCCCGCGATGTCACCGTCATGCCTCCGGGCCAGACAAGCGCCACCCTGCGCAGGGTCGACTTCCGGCTGGAACCGGGGCAGGCCATGGGTGTGATCGGGGCCTCCGCCACAGGCAAGTCGACCCTGGCCAAGGGGCTCATCGGTCTGTGGCCGCCGTCCGGGGGCAATATCCGGCTCGATGGCGCGGCGTTGGACCAATACGACCCAGACAGGCTGGGCAGGCATATCGGCTATCTGCCGCAGCGCGTGCGGCTCTTCGAGGGCACGATCAAGGACAACATCGCCCGGATGTCCGACGTCCACGACGATGCCGCAGTCGTCGCCGCCGCGAAACAGGCCGCCGCCCATGACATGATCCTGAAATTGCCCGAGGGCTACGACAGCCGGGTGGATACGACAGGCGGACGCCTGTCCGGCGGGCAGGCTCAGCGGATCGGACTGGCCCGCGCGCTTTATGGCGGCCCGGTGGTTCTGGTGCTGGACGAACCCAATGCCCACCTCGACAACGAGGGTTCGCAGGCGCTCAACGCGGCGGTCCGCGCGATGAAGGCCGAGGGCCGCGCCATCTTCATCATGGCCCATCGGCCCGCCGCGATCCAGGAATGCGACCGGATTCTCTACCTTGAAAACGGGATGGCGCGGGCCTGCGGGCCACGCGACGCCATCATGAAAAAGGTCGTCGCGAACCACGCCTCGATCGCGACGCCCCGCGCGGTCGGCGGCACGGGCATGACATGAGCGGGCGAACCCGCCGCTGGCCGGTGCGCCGCCCGGTTGTGATCGGGCTGCTGTCGCTGCTGCTGCTGGGCGGCTTCGGCGCGGCTGGGCCGTCACCGCGCAGATCACCGGGGCGGTGATCGCCTCGGGCCGGATCGAGGTCGAGCAGAACCGCCAGGTCGTCCAGCACATCGACGGCGGCGTGGTGCGCGACATCCTTGTGTCCGAGGGCGACACTGTGCCCGCGGGCACGGTGCTGATGCGGCTGGACCCGGGCGACCTGGCGGCGCAACTGACCATCATCGAGGGGCAGTTGTTCGAGATCCTCGCCCGCCGTGCCCGCTATGAGGCCGAGCGGGACCATGCCGAAAGGCTGTCATTCGACCCGATCCTGCATGCAGCCGGCAGCGCTGCGACGACGGAGCTGATGCAGGGGCAGGAACGACTGTTCCGCGCCCGTCTGGAAACCGCAGCGCAAGAGGCCGAGCAGTTGCACCGCCGCGCCGGGCAGGTGCGCAGCCAGGTCTCGGGGATCGAGGCGCAGCAGGCGGCGGTGGACCGTCAGCTCGCGCTGATCGAGCAGGAACTGACAAGCCAGCGATCCCTGCTGGAGCGAGGTCTGGCCCAGGCGGGAACAGTCCTGACGCTGGAACGTGAAAAGGCCCGTTTGTCGGGGCAGGCGGGGAACCTCGCCGCCCGCAAGGCCGAAGCCGAGGAGAAGATCACCGGACTGGCGCTCGAGATCATCCGCCTGCGCACCGGCCGCCGGGAAGAGGCGATCACCCGCCTGCGCGACCTGCAATTCAACGAGCTGGAGCTGCGCGAGCAGCGGGCCGATCTGCAACGCCGCCTGGACCGACTGGAGATTCGCGCGCCCGTCTCGGGCGCGGTCCACGGGCTGACGGTCTTCGGCGCCGGCGCGGTGATACGCCCGGCGGACCCTGTCCTCTACCTCGTGCCGCAGGACCGGCCTCTGGGGATCGCCGCCCGGGTGGCGCCTACGGACATCGATTCAGTCCGGCGCGGGCAGGAGGTGACGCTGCGCTTTTCCTCGCTGGACCGGCGCCGCACCCCCGCGCTGTTCGGCACCGTGCGCCAGGTCTCGGCCGATGCCTTCACCGACGAGACGACGGGCCGCAGCTACTACGAGGCCAAGGTGGTGCTGAACGCGGACGAGGCCGAGCGCCTGCCCGAGGGCACAACCCTGATCCCCGGCATGCCGGTCGAGACCTTCATCCGCACCGTGGACCGCACGCCCATGGCCTATCTGACCCAGCCGCTCATGGATTACATCTCGCGCACTTTTCGGGAGGGGTAGCATTGGGGCTTTCACGGCTGCCGGATTGGGGCTAGCGTCGCGGCCGAGCAACGTCAGGGAGCCCGCACATGACCATCGAATCGCGTCTTGCCGAACTTGGCGTCGCCCTGCCCGACGCGCCCGCCCCGGCGGCCAACTACGTGGCTTTCGTGCAAAGCGGATCCCTGGTGCATGTCTCGGGCCAGATCGCCATGGACGCCGATGGCCCGGTCAAGGGCAAGCTGGGGGACACCATGACCGTCGATCAGGGCGCCGCCGCGGCCCGGCTCTGCGCGATCAGTCTTCTGGCCCAGCTCAAGGCCGCCTGCGACGGCGATCTCGACAGGCTGGTGCGGGTCGTCAAACTGACCGGCTTTGTCAATTCCACCCCAGACTTCACCGACCAGCCAAAGGTGATCAACGGCGCAAGCGATTTCATGGTCGAGACCCTCGGCGAGGCCGGGCGCCACGCCCGCTCGGCTGTCTCCGCTGCCGCCCTTCCGCTTGGGGTGGCCGTCGAGATCGAGGGCCTCTTCGAGATCGACTGATGCTGCCGACCGGCTTTCACGCACACCCCTTCGCTCACCGGGCGCTGCACGGGCCGGGGCGGCCCGAGAACAGCCGCTCAGCCATCGACGCGGCCATCAGCGCCGGCTACGGTATCGAGATCGACCTGCAGCTTTCCAGAGATGGCCAGGCCATGGTGTTCCACGACTATGCGCTGGATCGGCTGAACGGTGCGTGGGGGCCGGTGCGCCAGCACAGCGCGCAAGACCTTTCGGCGATCCAGCTCAACGGAAGCGAAGAAGGCATCCCGACCCTGCGCCAGGTCCTCGACCAGGTCGCCGGTGCCGTTCCCCTGCTGATCGAGGTCAAGGACCAGGACGGCGCGCTGGGGGCGGATGTCGGCCCACTGGAAGAAGCCGCCGCCGCCTGTCTTGCCGACTATCCCGGCCCGGCGGCGGTGATGTCCTTCAACCCGCATTCCGTGGCGCGCATGGGCCAATTGCTGCCCGATCTGCCGCGGGGCTTGACGACCTGCGCCTTCACACCGGACGACTGGCCGACCGTGCCCCGGGCGCGGCTGGACGCCCTGCGCGGCCTGCCCGACCTTGCCCCCCTGGGCGCGGATTTCATCAGCCACCAGTGGACCGACCTGACCAGCCCCGCCGTCAGCGCCGCCAAGGCGAAGGGGCTGCGCGTCTTCTGCTGGACCATCCGGTCGAACACCGATCAGGCCACGGCGCTGGCAAACGGCGCCGACCAGGTGACTTTCGAAGGCTACCTGGCTTGACCCTTCGGCCCCCTGCGCCAATTTTCAGGGAATGGACGCCTCGCCGATCGAGATCACCGCACATCGAAGCCTGTCGGAGATTCCGGCCGCCGACTGGGATGCCTGCGCCTGCCCAGAGGCCAGCGACGGGGGCCCGCCCATCGACCCCTTTACCACACACAGGTTCCTGGCTGCGCTGGAGGACAGTGGTAGCACCGGCCCCGGCACCGGCTGGGAGCCGCACTATCTGGCCGCCCGCAGCGGCGGAAAGATCATCGCCGTCGCCCCTTTGTATGGCAAATCGCACAGCCAGGGCGAATACATGTTCGACCATAATTTCGCCCATGCCTATGAACGCGCGGGCGGGCGCTACTACCCCAAGCTGCAGATCGCCGTCCCCTTCACCCCGGTGACCGGCCGCCGTTTCCTGACCCGGCCGGGGCACGAGACGCAGGGCATTGCAGCGCTGGTGCAGGGGGCGGTTCAACTGGCCTCGGACAACGGGTTGTCCTCGGTCCACGCGACCTTCTGCACACAAGACGAGGCGCTGGCCGGGGAAGAGGCGGGACTGCTGCGCCGCACGTCGCAGCAATACCACTGGGCCAACAACGGCTATGCCGACTGGGAAGATTTCCTGGCCCACCTGTCCAGCCGCAAGCGCAAGACCCTGCGCAAGGAGCGCCGCGAGGCGCAGGATTTCGGCGGCGAGATCTTGCAACTGACAGGCGATGCGATCCGGCCCGAACACTGGGACGCGATGTGGACCTTCTACCAGGACACCGGTGCGCGCAAATGGGGCACGCCCTACCTGACGCGGGCCTTCTTCGACATCGCCCATGAAAGGCTGCGCGACGACATCCTTCTGGTCTTCGCCCAGCGTGACGGGCAGCCCGTCGCAGGGGCCATGAACCTGATCGGTCGGCACAACCTGTTCGGGCGCTATTGGGGCTGCACCGAGCATCATCCCTTCCTGCATTTCGAGATCTGTTATTATCAGGCCATCGACCATGCCATCGCACATGGGCTTCGCACGGTCGAGGCGGGCGCGCAGGGGGAACACAAACTGGCGCGCGGCTACCTGCCCGTGACCACGCATTCGCTCCACTGGTTCGCCGATGACGGGTTCCGCGATGCTGTGGAAAACTACCTGCAGGCCGAGCGCCGCGCGGTTGACGAAGAGGTCGAAGTGCTGACCAGCTATGGCCCGTTCCGCCGGGCCGAGACCGAGGACCACGACTGAGCAAAGGAGATCACAATGGCCGATGCGATAGACGACGCCGGGCGCAAGACCCTGCAAGAGGCGGGCTGGACCGCCGTCGAGGGTCGCGACGCGGTGACCAAGACCTTCACCTTCGCCAATTTCGTCGAGGCCTGGGGCTTCATGTCCCGCGCGGCGATCTGGGCCGAGAAACTGAACCACCACCCCGAATGGTTCAACGTCTTCAAGACGGTCGAGGTGACGCTCTCGACCCATGACATCGGCGGGCTGAGCAAGCTGGACCTGAAGCTTGCCCAGAAAATGGACAAACTGTCCGCCTGAGGGGACCGGCGGCGCAACTTTCCCCGACCGGGGGAGTTGCACCGCCCCGGTCGCATGGCTAGTGCGACACCCGGGCCGGGACTATTGTCCGGTTCCAGTGTGATTCACCACAGGGGCTGTTGCCATGTCAGAAGACTTCATTTTCGACCTTGTCCTGAATATCGCCGTCGCATTGGCGATCTTCGTTGTCGCGCTCTGGCTGAGCGGTTGGCTCAGGGGCCGCATCGTCAAGGCCGCCGAGAAGAACCGGAAATTCGATCTCACGCTCGCAAGGTTCCTTGGCAGCCTGGTGCGCTACGCAGTGCTGGCCATCGCGGTGATCTTCATCCTTGGACGATTCGGGATCGAGACGACCTCGCTCGCGGCATTGGTCGGCGCGGTGGGTCTGGCCATCGGTTTTGCCCTGCAGGGGTCTCTGGCAAACTTGGCCGCGGGGGTCATGCTGATCGTCTTCCGCCCCTTCAAGGCCGGCGACTATGTCAACGCAGCCGGCCAGTCGGGCACCGTCGACGAGATCACCCTCTTCACGACCGAGATGACAACGCCAGACAACGTCAAGATCATCGTGCCGAACGGCGATGTCTTCTCGGGTGCGATCACCAACTTCTCGCATTATGACACGCGGCGCTGTGATCTGGTTTTCGGCGTGTCCTACGGCACCGACCTGAAGACGGCCGAGACGATCCTCACCGACATCGTGACAAGGGACGAACGGGTCATGTCCGACCCCGAACCCTTCGTGAAGGTGACCAACCTTGGCGACAGTTCGGTAGATTTCTCCGTGCGCGCCTGGTGTGCCGCCGATGACCACTGGAACCTGAAGTTCGACCTGACCCGTGCGGTCAAGGAAGCCTTCGACCAGCAGGGGGTGGAAATCCCCTTCCCGACCCGGACGATGGTCCAGCAGGCGGGCTGACGCCCGGATCACGCATCCTGCAAAGACCGGGGCGCCGGTTCGGGACGGATTCCCGGACCAGCGCCCCGGAGACATTTCAAAGCTCGGCCAAAAGCGCCTCACCGCCCGAGGTTTCGCAGACCCCGGGGTTTTCCTCGACGTGCAGGACCCTGACCACCCCGTCCTCGGCATACAGGGCGAACCGCTTGGATCGGTCGATCAGGCCAACCGGCGGCGCGGTGAAATTCATGCCGATGGCCTTGGTGAACTCCGCCGAGGCATCACCGATCATCTGGACACCGGCCTGCGCGGCGCCGGTGCTCTCGCCCCAGGCGCCCATGACGAAGGGGTCGTTGACGCTGACGCAGATCACCGCGTCGACGCCCTTGGCCGCAAAAGCCGCCTTGGTGCGGATGAAACTGGGCACATGCGCGGTTGTGCAGGTGCCGGTGTAGGCGCCCGGCAAGCCAAACAGCACCACCTTGCCCGACCCGGCCAGATCGGTGATCTGCACCTCCTCCGGCCCCTCGGCGCCCATGCGCAGGACCTTGGCGTCGGGCAGCTTGTCCCCTACTGAAATCGTCATTCGGCATTCCCTTTCGTCAATTGCGTTTCGCTCCGCTTGGACTATAGGGTCGCGCCACGGAAAAGCGAGATGGGGATGGTGGATAATGGCGCATCATATCGTGATCGGCGGTGGACAGGCGGCGGCATCGCTCGTGGCCAAACTGCGCGACAGCGGTTTTGACGGCGATATCACCCTGATCGGTGCCGAACCGGTGCCACCTTATCAGCGCCCGCCGCTGTCCAAGGCCTATCTTCTGGGTGACATGACACTCGACCGGCTCTTCCTGCGGCCCGAGCAATGGTATTCCGACAAAAACATCACCCTGCGCACCGGCGTGCGGGTGACGCAGCTGGACGCCCATTACAAGACCCTGCACCTGGATACCGGCGAGGTGCTGACCTACGACAAGCTGGCCCTGACCACGGGCGCGCATCCGCGCACCCTTCCGGCAGAGATCGGCGGCATGTTGCAGGGCGTCCATACCGTGCGCGACCTGCGCGATGCAGACGCCATGGCGCCCGCGTTCCGCGACGGTGCGCGGCTGCTTGTCATCGGTGGCGGCTATATCGGTCTGGAGGCCGCGGCAGTGGCGGCCAAGAAGGGCGTCAAGGTCACCCTCGTGGAAATGGCCGACCGCATCCTGCAACGCGTGGCCTGCCCCGAAACCTCGGCCTTTTTCCGTGACCTGCACCGTGCGCATGGCGTCGATATCCGCGAAGGCGTGGGCCTGCAGAACCTGACCGGCACTGACCGCGTCACCGGCGCGATCCTGACCGACGGCACCGAGCTTGAGGTCGATTTCGCCATCGTCGGCGTCGGCATCCAGCCCGCCACGGCCCTGGCCGAGGGCGCGGGGCTGGAGATCGACAACGGCATCGTCACCGACCCGCAGTGCCGCACCTCCGACCCGGACATCCATGCCGCGGGCGATTGCGCGACCTGCCATTTCAAGGGCCAGCGCATCCGGCTGGAAAGCGTCGGCAATGCCATCGACATGGCCGAGATCGCGGCCCGGAACATGGCCGGCGAGGATGTGGCCTATGCGCCCAAGCCGTGGTTCTGGTCGGATCAGTATGACTGCAAGTTGCAGATCGCCGGGCTGAACATGGGCTATGACGCCGTGCATGTCCGCGACGGTGGCGAAGCCCGGTCGCACTGGTATTACAAGGGCGATGACCTGATCGCGGTGGACGCGATGAACGACGCCCGCACCTACATGGTGGCCAAGCGCCTGATCGAGGCCGGAAAATCCCCCGCACCCGAGGTCGTGACCGATTTGGCAACCGACATGAAGGCCCTGCTGAAGGCGTGAGGATCATCGGCGGCCAGCATCGCGGACTCACGCTCGCCTCGGTCGGCAAGGGGGACGCGAGTGCGCATTTGCGCCCCACGCCGGACCGGGTGCGCGAAAGCCTGTTCAACGTGCTGGCGGGTTACGGGTTGCCCCAAGGCGCGCGGGTGCTGGACCTTTTCGCCGGGACCGGCGCGCTGGCGCTCGAGGCGCTGTCGCGCGGGGCCAGCCATGCGACCCTCGTGGACAAGGGCCGTACGGCGCAGCGCCTGATCCGCGAAAACCTGTCCAAGGCGCGGCGCGAGGCGGATGCCCGCCAGCTGACCTGCGCCGCCGACCGCCTGCCACGGGCCGAGGCGCCCTGCGGTCTGGTCTTTCTTGATCCACCCTATGGGCAGGGCCTGGGCGGGCCGGCGCTTGGTGTCGCCCGGCGGCAGGGCTGGCTGGCCCCGGACGCCCTGATCGTCTGGGAAGACAGCGCGCCGCAGGCCGCGTCCGCGGGGTTCGCCATGCTCGATAGCCGCCGCTATGGCGACACGCATGTCACCCTGCTGCGCGCCGCGCCGCTGCCGGACGGGGATCAGTAGGTCGGGTGGAACCAGCCCGCTGGCGACAGGGTGAAGATATCCGCCCCCTCGGCGGTGATGCCGACGGAGTGCTCGAACTGGGCCGAGAGCTGCTTGTCCCGGGTCACCGCCGTCCAGTCGTCCTTGAGAACCACCGTTTCCGGTCTGCCCAGGTTAACCATGGGTTCGATGGTGAAGAACATGCCCTCTTCGAGAACCGGGCCGGTGCCCGCACGCCCGTAGTGCAGCACGTTGGGCGGGGCGTGGAACACCCGGCCCAGCCCATGGCCGCAGAAATCGCGCACGACGCTCATGCGCTGGCCCTCGACATGGGACTGGATCGCATGACCGATGTCACCGAAGGTATTGCCGGGCCGCGCGGCCTCGATCCCCTTCATCAGGGCATCATGCGTGACCTGTATCAGCCGTTCGGCCTTCTGGTTGGGTTTGCCGCCCGCGACGAACATGCGGCTGGTGTCGCCGAACCAGCCGTCCAGGATCACCGTGACGTCGATGTTAAGGATATCGCCGCTCTGCAGCGCGTCATCCTCGCGGCGCTTCTCGAAGTTCTTCGAGATCGTCTCGGACCGCGCCTTGGGGATCGGCGCGCCGGGAATGCCGTGGCAGACCACGTGATTGACGCTGATGCAGCTGGCGTGCTGGAACCCCTTGTAGCCGATGGTTGCAGACTCCGCCCCGGCCGCGCGCACCCAGTCGGTGATCTTCCTGTCCAGATCGCCGGTGGTGGCACCGGGCACCACGTGATCGGCGATCCGGTCTAGGATCTCGGCCGCCAGGCGACCGGCCGCATGCATGCCTTCGAAATCCGCCTGCTCGTGCAAGCGGATGCCGTCCTTCGTGATCCTGCCGCGCGTGTCGTCCATGGCACCTACCTTCTTGATTGATCCCGGAATACGGCAAAACGGCCCGGTGCAAAAGGCCCGGCGCTGCGTCTATTTCGCCGAATTCGGGCCATGGAAAGTGCAGGCGGGGCCAAGCTCGATCGCCTCGGGCGTGATCGCGGCGCGATGGCAGATCACCTCGACGCCCGCCGCGCGCGCATCCTCGAAGGCGCTGGCATAGTCCGGGTCGATATCCGCGGCCAGGCTCATGTCGACACAGTCCGTGCGCTGGACCAGGTAGAACATCACCGCGCGCCGCCCCATCCGGGCGACCTCGGCCAGCTCATGCAGGTGTTTGGTGCCGCGTTTGGTCACACTGTCGGGAAACTCGGCCAGGCCGGGCCGGCGCGCCAGCGTCACCGACTTGACCTCGACGAACGTGTCGCCGCCCAGACAAAAATCCACCCGGCTGCCCGTGCCGAATTTCACCTCGGCACGCACCGCACCCGCCCCGGCCAGCGCGGGCACCGCCCCGGCGCGCAGGGCCTCGCCCACAACCCGGTTGGCCAGAGAGGTGTCGATGGTGACGAAGCCGCCGTCCAGCTCTGCCAGCCGCCAACCCCAGTCGAGTTTCTTCCTCGGGTCGTCGTTGCGCTCGAGCCAGACCCTTGTCCCCGGGGCGTTCAGCCCCAGCATGGAACCGGGATTGGGGCAATGGGCCTTCACGTCTTCGCTCGTGTCCAGCATCACGTCGGACAGGAACCGCATGTAGCGGCGTTTCAGCCGACCGGGCACGAGGGGCGTGGCAAAGCGCATGGCCATGACCTATACCAGCGCGCAACGAAGGAGAAGACCATGCCGAACCCAACCGCCGCCATGCTCGTCATCGGGGACGAAATCCTGTCCGGGCGCACCCGCGATTCAAACATGCACTTCCTCGCCGGGGAACTCACGCGGATCGGCGTCGATCTAAAAGAGGTCCGCGTGGTCAGCGACGACCAGGACGTCATCATCGCCGCCTTGAATGCCCTGCGCGCGGCCTTCGACACGGTCTTCACCTCGGGCGGGATCGGGCCAACCCATGACGACATCACCGCCGACAGCGTGGCCGCAGCCTTCGGCGTGGGCATCGACGTTCGCGACGACGCGCGCGCGGTACTGCAAGCGCACTACGACCGGGCCGGGACCACATTGAACGAGGCGCGGTTGCGCATGGCGCGCATCCCCGACGGGGCGGCGCTGATCGACAACCCGGTCAGCGCCGCGCCGGGGTTCTCGCTTGGCAACGTACATGTGCTCGCGGGGGTGCCTGCCGTCTTTCAGGCCATGGTGGCCAGCGTCCTGCCCCTGCTGGTGGGCGGCGCGCCGATGCTGAGCCAGACCCTGCGCGTGGAGCGGGGCGAAGGCGACGTCGCCGCCCCGCTGGCCCGGCTGGCCGAGACCTACCCGGGGCTGTCCATCGGTTCCTACCCGTTTCAGAAGGACGGGGCCTATGGCACGCATGTCGTCGTGCGCGGGGCCGATGGCGCGCAGGTCGAGGCGGCCGTGGCCCGGCTGGCCACCGACCTGGGACTATGACACCGCAGCCTTGCAAAGCGATCACCGTCCTGCCAGCGCAGCGACGACAGGCGGCCCTTGTTCCGGCATGATCCTGCGCCTTGGCGCTACCAGCGCTCGGGGCCTTTCTCGGCAAATGCATGGGCCAGGAAATCTATGAAGGCGCGCACCTTGGGCTGGGTGAACCTGCCCGGCGGGTAGACGGCATAGATCCCGTGGGTTTCCACCGGGAGGTCGGGGATCGCGTCCTCGACCAGGCCCTGTTCCATCGCGTCAGCATAAAGAAAGCTCGGCAGATAGGCGATGCCCAGCCCCGAGATCGCTGCGTTGAGCAGCGACTGCCCGTCGTTGACCGTGAGCCAACCCGCGGTGCGCACCTGGCGTTTCTCGCCCGAGGGGGCCGTCAGTTTCCAGACGGCGGAATTCGCGGCATTGGAATAGTGCAGCAGCTTGTGTGCGTTCAGGTCGTCGATGCGCTGCGGCCGGCCGTGTTTCTGGAAATACGATGGGCTGGCGACCATCCGCCGCGAGGTCTCGGTCAGCTTGCGGGCGCGCAGGCTGCTGTCCTCCAACTCGCCGATGCGCACGGCCATGTCGAAGCCTTCGGAGATCAGTTCGACGAAGCGGTTGTTGATTACCATGTTCACGGTGATATCCGGAAATTCATGCAGGAAATCGCCCAGCATCGGCGAAAGGTGATTAACTCCGAAATCCGTGGCCGCCGAGATGCGCAGCAGGCCCGCGGGGTCCGACTGCATCGAAGTGACAAGGGCATCCGCCTCGCCCGCGTCGGTCAGCACCCGACGCGCCCGGTCGTAGTAGGCCAGGCCGATCTCGGTCGGGCTGACGCGGCGCGTCGTCCGGTTGAGCAGCCGCGCCCCGAGACGCGCCTCCAGCGCCGAGACGTGCTTGGACACGGCAGACTTGGATATCCCCATCTTCCGTGCGGCGTCTGTGTATCCGCCCTGGTCCACCACGGTGGCAAAGGCTTCCATCTCGGTCAGACGATCCATCCTGCGTCCTCGGTCCCGGCCCTGTTCACCCGAAAAGGGTGACCGGGAAATCGGGCAGGACTGCGGCACATGCCTGACAATTTAGGGGTTTTCAGCGCACCGTTAAGCGCCCGGAAACGCGTCCGGGCCCCGCGCTTTGACGCTCAAAGCGCGGCGGCCAGCCGAACGCCCTGGTCAATGGCCCGTTTCGCGTCAAGCTCCGCCGCGACATCGGCCCCGCCGATGACATGCGGGCTCTGTCCGGCCGCCTCCAGTGCGTCGGCCAGGCCGCGCTCGGAATGTTGCCCGGCACAAAGAACAATCGTGTCGGCCTCGATCAGGGTCGGGTTTTCACGGGCCTCGCCGAATGTCACGTGCAGGCCCTCCGTGTCGATCCTTTCATAATTCACGCCGCCGATCATCTCAACGTTGCGCATCCGCAGGCTGGCGCGGTGAATCCATCCGGTCGTCTTGCCCAGCCCCTTGCCCAGCTTCTGCGCCTTGCGCTGAAGCAGTGTGACCCTCCGGGCCGGTGCATCCGGTTGCGGCCCCTCGGGTCGCAACCCGCCGCGCATCTGCTCGGGGTCGCCGACGCCCCATTCCGCCATCCAGTCGTCCAGATTCTCGGTCGGGCTGTCGTCAACCGTCAGGAATTCGGCCACGTCGAAGCCGATTCCCCCCGCGCCGATCACCGCCACGCGCTTGCCTACAGGCGCGCCGCGATACAGCACGTCGATGTAGGACAACACGTTGGGCCCGTGCTGCCCCGCGATCTGCGGGTCGCGCGGCACAACGCCGGTGGCAATGATGACTTCATCGAAATCGGCCAGTATCGCGGCGGTCGCCTCTGTCCCCAGGCGCGTCCTGACCCCCGCCGCCTCGACGCTCGCGGTGAACCAGTCGACCAGCCCGTGAAACTCTTCCTTGCCCGGAATGCGGCGCGCCATGTTGAGTTGCCCGCCCAGGGCCTCGGCCTTGTCGAAAAGCGTCACGTCGTGGCCGCGGCTGCCCGCTGTCACCGCTGCGGAGAGGCCTGCCGGCCCGGCGCCGACCACGGCGATGCGTTTTGCCTGCGCGGCCGGGTCCAGGGTGATTTCCGTTTCATGCGCGGCGCGCGGGTTCACCAGGCACGAGGCGACCTTCATGGAAAAGGTATGGTCCAGGCAGGCTTGGTTGCAGGCGATGCAGGGCGCGATCAGCGCCGCCTTGCCGCTGGCCGCCTTCTTGACGAAATGCGCATCGGCCAGGAAGGGCCGCGCCATGGAGACCATATCGGCACAGCCCTCGCCCAGCACGTCCTCGGCCACCTGCGGCGTGTTGATCCGGTTCGAGGTGATCACCGGGATACCCACCTGCCCCATCAGCTTTTTCGTGACCCAGGAAAAGGCGCGGCGCGGGACGCTGGTGGCGATGGTCGGAATGCGCGCCTCGTGCCAGCCGATGCCGGTGTTGATGATGGTGGCCCCCGCCGCCTCGATCTTCTTGCCGAGTGTGACGACCTCGTCCCAGGTCTGGCCCTTGGGGATCAGGTCGATCATGGACAGCCGGTAGATCAGGATGAAGTCGCGCCCTACGGCCGCGCGCACCCGGCGCACCACCTCGACCGGCAGGCGCTGACGGTTTTCCAGGCAGCCGCCCCAGCGGTCGGTGCGCCTGTTGGTATGTTCGACAAGGAACTGATTGAGGAAATAGCCCTCGGACCCCATGATCTCGATCCCGTCATAGCCCGCCTCGCGGGCGCGGGCCGCGGCAGTGACGATATCGGCGATCTGCGTCTCGATCCCCGCCTCGTCCAACTCGGTCGGGACAAACGGCGAGATCGGCGACTTGATGGCCGAGGGCGCGACGCAGTCCTTTCCGTAGGCATAGCGGCCCGCGTGCAGGATCTGCATGGCGATCTTGCCGCCCGCCGCGTGGACCCGGTCGGTGACGATGCGGTGGTTGGCGATGTCCTCGGGGGTGAAAAGTCCCGCCGCGCCGGGAAAGACGCCGCCCTCGCGGTTGGGAGCCATCCCACCGGTGACCATCAGGGCGACCTCGCCCCGCGCCCGCTCGGCATAGAACTCGGCCACACGGTTCCAGTCCTTCGTTTCCTCCAGTCCCGTGTGCATCGACCCCATCAGAACGCGGTTCTTCAGCGTGGTGAAGCCAAGGTCCAGCGGGGCCAGCAGGTGCGGATAATCGGTCATGGCGCCTCCCTTCAGCGGCTTGATGCCGGACATCGATCCAAAGGTCACGCGCAACGCTGCGTCAGGCGGGATGCGGGGCCGGCTCAGTCGCTCATGGTCGCTGCACAATGCCGCCGGAACGCCTTTTTCAGCATGTCCAGTTCGGCCCGCAGCAGGCCGATCTCGGCGCGGATATCCTCGGCCAGGGCATCGCCCGCGACGATGGCGAAGGAGGCAAGACCCTGATCCGTGCGCCGGTCGCGGATCACAAAGGTCTGCACGCCGTCCGCGATGCGCTCGGCCGGGATGGGCACGCGGACATACCAGCAACCTTCGTCAAATCCTGTTCGACCGCGACGCCCTCGATTTCCTGGTCCAGGTGCGTGACGGCCAGGTCGGGCTGCCAGCCGTCGTGCCCGGGGCGTTTCAGCACGCCGTGCCAGACCCCCTCGATCATCTGCAGCTTGGTCAGTGTCGCATCCTGGTCCATGGCATCCCTTTCAAAGCACGGCCCGGGGCACGCGGCAGAAGGTGACATCGCGGACGGTCACCTGGTTCATCTGCGGCCCCTCGAAGATCAGGTCGACCCAGGCGGACTCGACCCGTTTTTCATTGAGTTTGGTATAGGCGAGGTCGAACTCGACCATCACCTGACCCTCCTGCAGGGGCAGTTCCCGTGCGATCTGTTCGGTATTCGGCCCGTGCCGCACGTTCAGGCGCGCAAAGATCTTCAGCGGCGTCTCGATCTCGGCGATAATGTCCATGCGGATGAGGTGCCGCTTGCGCAACCCGTCGCAGGCATCCTGCGGCAGATTGACGACAAGGCTCAGAAAGGTCCCGTCGAACTGGAACACATCCAGGCGCAGGCCAAAGGGAGCGAGATCCGCCTCGCGCGTGTTGCGCAGCTGGCGCAGGGTCAGCTCCGAGATGCGGCAATCGTGGAACAGCGCGACCTCCTCGCCCAGCGTCGTGCGCGATTCGATCGCCGCGCGCCCCTTGACCGGCAGCGCCTCGCGCCAGGCCTGCGG
>JAVLCA010000004.1:75902-99023 GCA_031581025.1 Salibaculum sp.
CCTGCGGGCGGGGAAATGTCGTCGACCCGATGCGCGGCAGGGCCAGGCGGTGGTCGGCCTGGTAAGTCAACTCATCCAGGGTATGCCGCAGATTTCGCGCCGCGGTGCGCTGGCGGCGCAATTCCGCCAATTCCGTCTGCGGGGCCTGGGCCGCAGCACGCGACCAGTACCACCGCATCCGGCGGTTCACGAACCATGCCAGCAGCCCTTTGCGCAGCTTTGCCATGTGACGCCTTCGCCTTGCCTCGCTTACGGTACCGAACCTGCCAAATCGCTTCGCTAAAGGAAACAAATACCGGCGATATCGGGGGATTTCCGGTCCGGGTCTCCGCTCAGGGGGTGCCGGGGGCCGGCCGGTTAACACTTTCGATCGCATCGAGCGTCCGGTCAAGCAGGATACGCCCGGCCTCGTGGGTCAGCGGATCGCGCGCGTAGCTCAGCACCGAGACCGTGACCAGCCGGTCGCCGACATCCGCGAAGCCGCGCCAGATCGCAGGGGTCGTGCCCGGCAGCGGGGGCCCCGCGCGATCCTCGAACCGCACGGCAACGCGCGTGTCGCGCACCTCAACCTCGGCGATCTCGGCACCCGCGTCGCCACTGGCCATGAGCGCCTGGCCGGCGTCGCTGCCCAGGACCTCAGCCAGGTCATCGGCCCCGGTGCCGACAAGGGCGCTTCCCGACGCCCCGAACTGCACCGTCAACAGCCCGGCGCGATCCGGCATCACCGTGGCGCTGTCCGACAGCACGGCGCAGCCCGCCATGATCGCGAATCCGCGCGCGGCGGCGCTGGCAGACTGGTCCACGCAGTAGCGGCGGGGGCCACGCACGCGCACCGCCCCGTCCAGAAGCGCAAAGGTGCGGGTGCCCTCGCCGGTGCCGTCGCGCCCCAATCCGGCCAGGTCTAGCCCCTCGGCGCAGGCCGTCAGCCCGATCAGCCCGGCCAGCGCCAGCATGGTCTTGCGCATGGAGTTCCTCCGCCCGTTCCTCCGCGCCCGTTTAATGGGGTGGCCGGACGGGGACAAGCCCGACAGACCGGGCCGAACGGGCCGGACCCGCCGCCGATTGCATTCCATTCGCGCCCGCCTTATCCCTGTCGCGCAACGTCAGAGGCGCCCATGAACTGGATTTCCAATTACGTCCGCCCGCGCATCAACTCGATCTTCTCGCGCCGCGAAGTGCCCGAGAACCTGTGGTCGAAATGCGATGAATGCGGCACGATGCTGTTTCACCGAGAGCTGAAAGAGGCGCTGAATGTCTGCCCCTCCTGCGGGCATCACATGGGCATCACCCCGCGCGACCGCTTCAAGGCCCTGTTCGACGGCGGCGTCTTCACCGAGGTCGCGGTGCCCCAACCGGTCGAGGACCCGCTGAAATTCCGCGACCAGAAGAAATACCCCGATCGCCTGCGTGCGGCACAGAGGAAGACCGGCGAGCGCGAGGCCATGCTGGTCGCCGAGGGCGAGATCGGTCGCACCCCCATCGTTGCCGCCGGGCAGGACTTTTCCTTCATGGGCGGGTCGATGTCGATGTATGTCGGCAATGCCATCATCGCGGCCACCGAGCGCGCGATTGAAACGCGGCGTCCGCTGGTGCTGTTCTCGGCCGCGGGGGGCGCCCGGATGCAGGAAGGCATCCTGGGCCTGATGCAGATGCCGCGCACCACCATCGCGGTGCAGATGCTCAAGGAGGCGGGCCTGCCCTACATCGTGGTGCTGACCCATCCGACCACCGGCGGCGTCACGGCGTCCTATGCCATGCTGGGCGATGTTCAGATCGCCGAGCCCAACGCGCTGATCGGTTTCGCCGGGGCGCGGGTGATCGAACAGACCATCCGCGAGAAACTGCCCGAGGGGTTCCAGCGGGCGGAATACCTGCTGGATCACGGCATGCTCGACCGGGTCACACCGCGGGCCCAGTTGCGGGACGAGTTGATCACGATCACCCGGATGCTGATGGGCGAGGGCCCGGCCATCGCGGGCGACTTGCCGCCCCCCGCCGAGATGGCCCCACCAGACGAGGCCCCCGACGAAGCGGCGGAGGGTTCCGAAGCGGAAAAGGACGCCGAGGCGTGAGCGCCGGGTCCGACGTCATCCTCGAACGGATGATGGCACTGCACCCCAAGATCATCGACCTGACGCTTGACAGGGTCTGGCGCCTGCTTGCGGCCCTGGACAACCCGCAGGATCGCCTGCCGCCGGTGATCCATATCGCTGGTACCAATGGCAAGGGCTCGACCCAGGCCATGATCCGCGCCGGGCTGGAAGGGGCCGGCCAGACCGTTCATGCCTATACCTCGCCGCATCTCGCCCGGTTCCACGAACGAATCCGATTGGCCGGTGATCTGATTTCCGAGGACCACCTCGCGCGGGTTCTCGACCGCTGCTACCGCGCCAATGGCAACGCGCCGATCACCTATTTCGAGATCACCACCTGCGCGGCCCTGCTGGCCTTTGCAGAGACGCCGGCGGATTACACCCTGCTCGAGGTGGGCCTCGGCGGGCGGCTGGACGCAACCAATGTGTTTGACCGCCCGGCGCTGACAATCATCACCCCCGTGGACATGGATCACCAGCAGTTCCTGGGCGACACCCTGCCCGAGATTGCCGCCGAGAAGGCCGGGATCATCAAGCGGGGCGTACCTTGCATCATCGGGCGCCAGCATGACGGGGCGCTGGACGTGATCGAGCGGCAGGCCGCGCGGCGGGCGGGCCCTGTCCTGGCCCATGGTCAGCATTGGCAGATCACCGAGGAACGCGCGCGGCTGACCTACCAGGACGAGACCGGCCTGCTGGACCTGCCCCTGCCCAGCCTGCCCGGCCCCCACCAGGTGGAGAACGCCGGTATGGCCCTGGCCGCGCTGCGTCAGCTGGGGCTTGGCGAAGCGGCCTACGAGGCCGCCATGACCCAGGCCAGCTGGCCCGCGCGAATGCAGAAGCTGACCGAGGGCGCGTTGGCCGATCGCGTCCGCCCTGCCGAGCTCTGGCTCGATGGGGGGCACAACCCGGCGGCGGGCGCGGCGCTGGCGGCCACGCTCGCCGGGCTGCCCGCGCGCCCCACGCATCTGGTCTGCGGCATGCTCAACACCAAGGACATCGCCGGCTATATGACACCACTCGCGCGCCATGCCGAGAGCCTTACGGCGATCTCCATCCCCGGCGAAGCCGCCACCCTGCCCGCCGAAACCACGGCGCGCGCCGCCGCACAGGCGGGCCTGGCAGCAACCACCGCCCCGGACCTCGACAGCGCCTTGCAGGCGATCGTCGCCGACCACCCCGAGGCCCGTATCCTGATCTGCGGGTCTCTCTACCTGGCAGGGCATGTCCTGAGGGCAAACGAATGATCCGCGCCCTTGCCTTTCTGATGCTCGCCACACCCGCCACGGCGGCCGATTTCGTGTTTTGCTGGCAGGGGGACAACGGCTATCGGATGGAAGGTCGGATGACGGTCCCTGACGACCGCCTAACCGAACCGCTTTTGACTCATGATGACGTGACCGGCTTTTTCATCCAGGGGTTCCACAATGACACCCCCATCGGCAGCTGGGGCCTGTCACAACTGACCTCTGACACTAGCTGGAACCTGTCCTTCGATCCGCGCCGCATGGTCTTCCCGACAGGTGGCATGCACAACGGGCCCGAGGGACAGGCCTGGAACGCCGGCGGGCGCGCCAACGACTGCGGCGACCCCGGCTTCGGCTTCAATTCGGGGACCAATGCGCAGGACCTCTGCGTCAACAACACCTGGATCACCGACAGCATGATCGACCGCTACACCCGGTTTCCGGTCTATCCGGCGGGTGAGGTCGATCCAGATTGCGGCGGGGCGCCACTGCTCGGGCACGCGGGCGATCGGCAGCGCGTCGCCGGGGCGCGGACGGCCCGGCAATAGCCCCGGCCGACCTGTTCCAGCCTTCTTCCAGCCACGTCAGGCAGACGCGGCCGCCCAGTCCATGCCTTGCATTTCTCGCAGACGGCTGGCAGTGCGTTCGAACTCGAAGACCCCCTCGCCTTCGACGTAGAGCATCTCGGGCGCGGCGGCGGCAGAGCAGATCAGGTGAACCCGGGCCTCGTAGAGCGCGTCGATCAGGGTGACGAAGCGCTTGGCCTCGTTGAAGTTCGACCGGCTCAGGCGGGGGATATCCTCAAGGATCAGGACCCGCGCGACCTCGGCCAGGGCCAGGTAATCGGCAGCGCCCAGCGCCCGCCCGCACAGATCGTGGAACTTTGCCCGCGCCACGCCGTTGTAGAAGCCCGGGATGTGCAGGTCATGCCCCTTGACGCGCAGCACCATGGGCTCGGCCTTGCAACCAGTGAAATCCGCCCAGATTGACCGGATCTTCTCGCGTGCCGCCCCGTCGGCGGGGGTAAAGTATGACGGCGACCCGGCCAGGACGCTTTGCCGGTAGTCGGTGTCGCTGACCAGTTCCCAGACCGTCAGCTTGTCCTTCATCAGGTCGATGAAGGGCAGGAAGAGCTGCCGGTTGAGCCCGTCGCGATAAAGGTCGTCGGGCGGCCGGTTCGAGGTGGTGACGACGGTGACGCCGGCGGCGAAAAGCGCCTCGAACAGGCGGCCCACGATCATGGCATCGGTGATATCGCTGATCTGCATCTCGTCGAAGGCCAGAAACCGGACATCGGCGGACAGGGCCTCGGCCACGGGCCTGATCGCGTCATCTACACCGGTTTCGCGAGCCTTGGCGATTTCCGCATGAACCCACTGCATGAAGGCATGGAAATGCGCCCGGCGCTTGGGGGCCTCGACCAGTTCGACAAGCAGGTCCATGAGCATGGACTTGCCGCGCCCGACCCCGCCCCACATGTAGAGGCCCCTGGGCGGTTCAACCGGCTTGGGTTTGCGGAGCAGCCCCTTTTTCGGAGGATCAGGCGGGTACTCCAGCGCCAGGCGCACGCGCTCCAACTCGTCCAAAACGGCCTCTTGCGCCGCATCGTGATGCAACTCGCCCGCCTCGACCCGGGCGAAATAGGCGTCCTGAACCCGTCCCATGCCCGGGTGATAGCGCGCACCGCAGCGGTTGAAAAGCGTAGGCCGCGGCCCGTGTCGAGGCCATCAGCCCGGCCACCGCCCCAGGATGTAGCGGCTTGTCATCAAGTCCAGGTGCGCGCCGCCACCATTCTTGAACACCGTGATCTCGTCGGATGAACGCCGGGTGAATGCGTCCGGTTCGTAGTAGTCGGCCACCACATCGCCGCGGGTGATCGCGCCCGTCTCCAGCGGAATGCGCAACTCGCCGATATGGCCCAGCGTGGTGTCACGGCTGTCCACGAAGATGCGGGCGCGGTTCAGAACCGTATCGTCAGCCTCGCGCATGTCGGGGCGATAGGCGCCGATCAGATCAACGTGCTGGCCCGGTTGCAGCCAGTCACCCCGCAGCAGCGGTTCGGTGCTCATGGTGGCCATGGCGACGATGTCGGCCTGTTCGACCGCCCTTTGCAAATCCTCGGCCACGCGCACACCGGGGCAATCCTGCACGAAGCGCCCCGCCCCCTCGGGCGAGCGGTTCCAGACGGTGAACTCGGCCCCGGGAAAGGCCGCGCCATAGGCCTGCCAGAGCGACCGGCCCACAGTGCCCGCCCCAACGATCAGGATCTTGCGACTGTCGGGCCGGGCCAGGCGGCGCGCGGCCAGCAGGCTGTCACCGGCAGTCTTCCACTTGGTCACGAGGTGGAAATCGAGAACCGCCTCCAGCTGCCCGCCCTTGTCGGCAAACAGCATCACCGCCCCGTTGATCATCGGATCCCCCTTGGCGGGATTGCCGGGAAAGATGGTGGCACATTTCACCGCGATCCCCATCCCGTCGATCCAGGCCGAGCGGTTCAGCAGCGTGTCCGGATCACGGTAAAGAAACAGATCGTCCACCGAGGCGCGCGGACGGTCGTGCCCGGCTGCCAGCGCCTCGGTCAGGGCCAGCCAGTCCAGACCGGCCTCGCCCGCGTCAAAGGGGATGATCGTCGTCATGCCAGTCCCTCCTGCGTGATGAGTCCCTCTGCGATCAGCCGTTCGCCCCAGCGCGACGGGCCATCGAAGTGATGCCCCTGCCAGCCGCGCGCCCGGGCCGCCGCGATGTTCTCGGCGCGGTCGTCGGTGAACAGGAGCCGTTCGGGGGACAGGCCGCAATCCTCCTCCACCATCTCGTAGATTCGCGGGTCGGGCTTTGTCACGCCCATATGCCCGCTGATGTAGTGGCGGTCGAATTCTTCAAGGACGGGATAGTTCTCTCGTCCGATCTCGAAGGTCTCGATCCCGAAATTCGACAGGGCGAAGACGGGCACGCCGGTGCGGCGCAGCGCCCGCAGGATACGGACCGAGTCGTCGATCACCGGGGCGGCCATGTCGATCCAGCGGGTCTGCCACATGCGCACCTCGTCGGCCCAGTCCGGGTTGGCGGCGGCGACCTCGGTGATGACATCTGCGAAGGATTCGCCGCGGTCGACGCGGTCGTTCATCCCGTGCAGGTCGATGGCCGCGAAGAAGGCCGCGCGCCGGTCGGTGCCGATGACGCGGTCATAGAACCGTTCGGGCCGCCACTCGATAAGGACATTGCCGATGTCGAAGATCACGGCTTGGGGGGGCATGAGCGTTCCTACCTGGTCTGTTCGGAACAGTAGTCCCGCCCGAAGGCTGCGGAAAGCCCTGAGTTGCAGCGCCGGGCAAGCGCAGGATCAGCGCGGCGCCGGCCGGCGCAACTGGCGTTCCAGCCGATCCAGGAACCGCGAACGGTCGGCCTTGGTGAAGCCCTTGCCGCCGCCCTGGCGAAACGGGTCGGCCGCGCGCAGGTCGGTCATCAAATCGCGGGTGGCCAGCGCCTGGCCCACGTTGCGGGCGGTCAGTTCCTCGCCATCGGGCTTGAGCACCGCCGCCCCCGTCGCGACGCAGCGCGCGGCCAAAGGAATGTCAGCGGTCACGACCACGTCGCCGGCGCCGCAATGATCGGCGATCCATTTGTCGGCCTCGTCGGGGCCGTCGGGGACGAAAACCGTCTCGACCAGCGGATTGGCCGAAGGGCGCAGCCCGCCATTGGCAACGATCATGACCGGGTGACGGTGACGCGTCGCCACGCGCTCGACCTCGACCTTGACCGGGCAGGCATCACCATCAACGAAAATCATGCTCAGAGCGCCTCGGCATGAAAGGCCAGATGCTCCTCGATGAAGCTGGAGACGAAGAAATAGCTGTGGTCATAGCCCTCTTGCAGGCGCAGCTGGCCCGGCTGGCGCCGCGCCGTCATGGCCTCGGCCAGGGCGTCGATCCGCAGCAGGTCCCAGAAATTGTCCCTCGTACCCACATCGACCAGGACCGGCCCGTCAAAGCCGCTGTCGCGCATCAGCAGGCTGGCGTCATGCGTCTTGCCCGCCTCGACGTTGCCGAGGTAGGCCTCGAACTGCTTTCGGCCCCAGTCGCTGTCGGTCGGATTGCAGATCGGCGAAAAGGCCGAGACCGACCGGAACCGTCCCGGCAGGGACAACGCGAGCGTCAACGCCCCGTGTCCGCCCATCGAGTGACCGGTAATCGCCTGCCGCTCGGGGTCGATGGCAAAACCGTTGTCAAGGATGCGCGGCAGTTCCTCGGACAGGTAATCCCACATGCGAAAATGCGGGGCCCAGGGCGCCTGCGTTGCGTTCACGTAGAAGCCGGCGCCCTGGCCCAGATCGTAGTCCGGGTCATCGGCCACATCCGCGCCCCGGGGCGAGGTGTCGGGAAAACACAGTGCGATCCCGTGCTCCGCCGCCCAGGCCTGTGCGCCCGCCTTGGTCATGGCGTTCTCATGCGTGCAGGTCAGGCCCGACAGATACCACAGCAGCGGGACCGGGCCGTCCTCGGCCTCTTGCGGCAGGAACAGCCCGAAGGTCATGTCGCAGGCGCAGGCGTCCGAGCGGTGGCGATAGACGCCCTGGGTGCCTCGGAAACAACGGTTCTGGGATAGGGTTTCCATCATTTCGTCCCTTCATAGGTGGTCATGATAGGTGGTCATGATCTGATCCAGCGGTTTCTTGGTCCTGGCTACGGCAGGGCCTGGTAGACGGGTTTTTCGGCCATGGCGCCCCCCTATCCGGTGACAAGGGCGATGACGCCCGAAACGGTGACCACGCTCACCGCGGTCGAGATCAGGATCGAGGCCGAAACGCGATGCGGCGCAACCCCGTAGTGCTGGGCCAAAATGTAGACATTTCCGGCCACAGGCAAGGCGGCAGCGGCGATCATGACACCGGCGGCATAGGGCTCCACCGGCAGCAGGTACAGCGCGGCGAAACCGACGGCCGCCGGGTGCAGCACCAGCTTGGCAAACGACAGCCAGCCCGCGACCGCGACACGCTCGGCGGACTTGCTGGCCAGCGAGGCGCCGATGGCGAACAGCGCCCCCGGCGTGGCCGCCGCTCCGAGGATTTCCAGAAAGTTGTTCACCGGTCCGGGGATGGGCAGCGACAGGGCCGAGACGATCAATCCAAGGCCGATGGACATGATCATCGGATTCCTGAGCAGACCCAGCCCGACAGTGCGCAGGATGCCCAGGCTCATCCGACCGTCGCGTGATCCGGTGATCAGGATCACGATCAGCGAGCCGAAAACGATCAGGTCCACGGACAGGACCATCATGACCGCCGGGATCGCCTGCGGCCCCAGGAGCATGGCCAGCATTGGGATGCCCAGGAAGCCGACATTGCCGATCACGGCGCATTGCGCCTCGACCGCCGCCTCCTCGATCCCGCGGCGGCGCAGAAGGGCGACGCCGGTGGCGACGAGGTAGATCAGCAGCGTTCCCCAGAAATAGGCCAGCACGAAGGGCCAATCGAAGATATCCCCGATGGACAGGTTCGCCGCAAAGCGGAACAACATCGCCGAAAGGGCGAAATAGAAGACGAACTTGGTCAGCCAGGCCGTGGCCTCGGCGGTGAAAAAGCCCGTCCGGCCCGCGCCGTAGCCCAGCCCGATCAGGGCGAAAAAGGGCAGCGTCTGAAGGAAGATGTCCCACATGCACGCAGCGATAGCACGCTCGGCCGGCGGGGCAAGCGGCAATGCGGATGTCCCCGGCAGACCGCGCCGCACCCCTCCCCGTGTTTCTTCTGGCCGGAAATATCCTCGGGGGTGAATTGGCCGAAGGCCAAGAGGTGGGTGGACCGCCCCCTGCTAGCCTCCGCCGATCAGCACCCCTGCGGAAAAGACCAGCGCCCCGCCCAGCACCACCTGGAACGTGGCCCGCAGGAACGGCGTGTCCATGAACCGGTTCTGGATCCAGACGATGGCCCAAAGCTCGACGAATACGACGATGATCGCCGTGATGGTCGCCGTCCAGAAATCCGGGATCAGGTAGGGCAGCGCGTGGCCCAGCCCGCCAAGCGTGGTCATGACGCCGCTGGCCAGACCCCGCTTGAAGGGCGAGCCACGCCCCGAAATCTGCCCGTCATCCGAAGCGGCCTCGGTAAAGCCCATGGAAATCCCGGCGCCGACCGATGCCGCGAGCCCGACCAGGAAGGTCGTCCAGGTGTCCTGCGTGGCGAAGGCCGTGGCAAAGATCGGCGCCAGCGTCGAGACCGAACCGTCCATCAGCCCGGCAAGCCCCGGCTGCACCCAGGTCAGGACAAAGCGGCGATGCGCCTCGGAATCCTCGTCGGTTCGGGCCGCCTCGCCCAGGTGTTCCTGCTCCAGCGCGTCGGCGGTATCGGCATGGCTGGCCTCGGCCGCGGCCAGATCGCCCAGCAACTTGCGGGTTTCGGACTCCGTGGTGGCGGCGGCGGCCGTCTCATAGAAGCGCTGGGCGTCACGCTCCATAAGATGCGCCTCTTCGCGGATACGCTCCAGCCCGAGGTTCTCGACCAGCCAGACGGGGCGGCGGGCATGGAAACCGGCGACATGCTCGCGCCGCAACAAGGGGATGACCTTGCCGAAGCGGGCCTCGTGCAGGTCGATCAGCCGGTGGCGGTGTCTGTCCTCTTCTTCGGCCATGCCGTCAAAGACCTTGGCGGAGGCAGGAAAATCGGCGCGCAGCATCTCGGCATAGCTGCGATAGATGCGGGCGTCGTCCTCCTCCGAGGAGATGGCGAGGGCCAGGACCTCCTGTTCGGTCAGGTCCTTGAAACGACGGCGGGATGGGACTCCGGGGATCACGGCAACACCTCGTGGTTTAGAATTATTCTAATATGCCGCAGATCTTTTGGATTGCAAGCCTCGGCCATGGACAGGCTGACCCGCGCCATCCGAGGCGCCGACCTGCCGGATTCCTTGCTGAAAGTGAACCGAACAGTTTATACATGCGCCAAGGAGGAGCGATGGCCGACGGCGATATCGAGATCAAGAGAGGCCGCAAGTTCGACCAGGTTCTGGCGGGCGCTCGGCAGGTCTTCATGGCTCATGGCTATGAGGGGGCCTCGGTCGATGAGATCGCCCGCGCCGCGGGTGTGTCCAAGGCCACGCTTTACAGCTATTTCCCCGACAAACGCCTGCTTTTCGCCGAGGTCGCCAAGCACGAAAGCGAGCGTCAGGCGCAACTCTCGCTGGCCGAGATCGACATCGACGGCCCGCCGGAAGACGTGCTTTACCGGGCGGGCAAACGGCTGATGACTTTCCTGACCTCGAAATTCGGCCAGCAGGTCGTGGGCCTGTGTTCCTCCGAGGCGCAGCGCTTTCCGGAACTCGGGTGCATGTTCTACGATTCGGGTCCGGGTCTGGTGCGCGCGCATTTCAGCCACTATCTGGCCTGCGCCGCGCAGGCGGGCCGGTTGCGCATCGACGACCCCCTGCTTGCCGCCGACCAGTTCGCCGAACTGTGCAAAGCGCGGATTTTCACCCGCATCACCTGCGCGGTCCAGACAGAGTTCGACGAGGACGAACTGGAGATGATCCTGACCGGGGCGGTCGAGATGTTCATGGCCCGCTACGGCCGCTGACCGTCCGGCCAGCCTTCAGTCCTTGCGGCGCACTTCCATGTGGTTGCCCGACCCCCGGCGCAGTTCGAACAGCTTGAGCGAGCCGACAAGGTCGCTCAGCTTCTTCTTGCCGTAGGTGCGCGGGTCGAAGTCGGGATTGTCGGCCACCAGCTTCTGCCCGATCGCGCCGAGGCCGACCCAGTCGCTCTCCTGGTCGACCGCATCCATGGCGCGCCGGATCAGCGGCACCGCCTCGGTGGGCTTGCGTTTGCCCGTTTGCGGCGCGTCCTCTTCGGCGATGTTCTCGATCAGAACGAAGCGGTTGCAGGTGTTGCGCAGGCTGACGGGGGTCTTGGCCTCGCCGATGCCGATCACCGCCAGGCCCTGTTCGCGGATGCGGCTGGCCAGCGCGGTGAAATCGCTGTCGGAACTGACCAGAACGAAGCCGTCGAAGCGGCCCGAATGCAGGATGTCCATGGCGTCGATGACCAGCCCGATATCGGTGGCGTTCTTGCCGGTCGTGTTCGAGGGCAATTGCCGCTGCACCAGCCCCAGCTCGGCCGCGGTTTTCTTCCAGCCCGCCAGGTGGCCGGTGGACCAGTCGCCGTAGACCCGGCGCAGGGCAGGCTCACCGAACTGCGTTATTTCCTTGAGGATCGCCTCGGCGTGGCTGGACGAGACGTTGTCCGCGTCGATCAGCACGGCATAGAGGCTGCTGGGGTCCGGCATGTGCCCTCCGAGGTGGTGTGTCCTAGTAGACGACGACCGAACGGATCGACTCGCCGCTGTGCATCAGGTCAAAGCCGGTGTTGATATCGTCCAGCCCCATGGTGTGGGTGATCATCGGGTCGATCTCGATCTTGCCGTCCATGTACCAGTCGACGATTTTCGGCACATCCGTGCGGCCCCTTGCCCCGCCAAAGGCCGTGCCCCGCCAGACCCGGCCGGTCACCAACTGGAAAGGGCGGGTGGAAATCTCGGCGCCCGCCGGGGCCACGCCTATGATCACGCTTTCGCCCCAACCCTTGTGGGCCGATTCCAGCGCGGCGCGCATCACGTCCACGTTGCCGGTGGCGTCGAATGTATAATCCCCGCCACCGCCGGTCAGATCGACAAGGTAGGGCACCAGGTCGCCCTCGACCTCGGCCGGGTTGACGAAATCGGTCATGCCAAAGCGTTCGGCCGTGACCTTCTTGTCGGGGTTCAGGTCGACGCCGACGATCTGGTCCGCCCCAGCCAGCCGCAGACCCTGGATGACATTGAGCCCGATGCCGCCCAGACCAAAGACGATGGCGCGCGCGCCGATTTCGACCTTGGCCGTGTTGATCACGGCGCCGACCCCGGTGGTCACGCCGCAGCCGATGTAGCAGATCTTGTCGAAAGGCGCGTCGGGCCGCACCTTGGCCAGCGCGATCTCGGGCAGGACGGTGTGGTTCGCAAAGGTCGAGCAGCCCATGTAGTGCAGGATCGGATCGCCATCGAGCGTGCTGAACCGGCTGGTGCCGTCGGGCATGAGGCCCCGGCCCTGGGTGCCGCGGATCGCCTGGCACAGGTTGGTCTTGCCACTCAGGCAATATTCGCATTCCCGGCATTCTGGGGTGTAGAGCGGGATCACGTGGTCTCCGGGCTGCAGGCTTTTGACGCCCGCGCCCACCTCGAGCACGACGCCCGCGCCCTCGTGGCCCAGGATGGCCGGAAACAGCCCCTCGGGATCGGCACCCGAGAGCGTGAAATCGTCTGTGTGACAGATGCCTGTGGCCTTGATCTCGACGAGGACCTCACCCGCCCGCGGGCCTTCCAGGTTCACGTCCATGATTTCGAGCGGCTTTCCGGCGGCGGTGGCAACGGCGGCGCGGGTACGCATGGTGGCTCCTCCCTGATCCTTTGGCGGGACCCTGTTGTAAGCCGTGACGGGTTGCAAGCACCAGAGTTGATTTCGACGGAGGAAATGCGAGGATTGCCCCATGCGACACCTGTGCCTGACTGCTCTCCTCCTTGGCCTTGCCGCCTGCGGCGCCATGGCCCCGTCCGATACCCCGCAGCCCGAGGTGCCGCCCGAAAGCGCGGACAGCTGCGGCGCGCGGGCCCACGCAGGCCTGATCGGACAGGACGCGACGGCGCTGGAACGGGTGCTGATCATGGGGCCCGTCCGCGTGATCCGGCCCGGCACGGCCGTCACCATGGATCACCGTCCCGACCGGATCAATTTCATGGTATCCGAAGCGGAGCGGATCACGCGGATCTATTGCGGCTGAACCCGGTTCGGCGCGCCGCTGACGAGACGGGTTGAAAAAACCGCGCAGAGAGGCAAGTCTGTTGGTCATGAATGCGCAACCGCCCATCCCGCTGACAACCCGAGAAGGCCAGAAGGTGGCCTTTCACAAGTCCGAGCTGAACGTGATCCTGTCGCTCTATGGCCGCATGGTCGCCGCCGGGGAATGGCGCGACTACGGCATGTCCTTCCTCAAGGACGTTGCTGTCTTCTCGGTCTTTCGCCGCACCGCAGAAGTGCCCGTCTATCGCATCGAGAAGCGCCCCAAGATGCGTCTGCGGCAGGGGCAGTATTCCGTCATCGGGATGGAGGGTCAGGTGCTCAAGCGCGGCGACGATCTCAAGACCGTGCTGCGGGTGCTCGACCGCAAGTTGATCCGTGCAGTAGAGTAGAAAGGCCCGTGGACGGGCCTTTTCCGCCCCGCTACAGCCGTCTGCGCGCCGTGACCGGCCCGTCGCCCTGCGCGGCGATCCGGGACATGGCGGCGTCGATCGGCTCGAGCGCCACCGCCATGTGATGCACGTTGGCATGGATGAGGGTGTGCTCGTCCACGGCAAGGGCGACGTGGCCCGACCAGAAGAACAGGTCGCCGCGGTGCACCGGCGCCTCCGGTGCGACACCCTCTCCCAGCGCGGCCTCCTGCAGGTCACTGTCACCGGGGCATGGCTGCCCGCAGGCGTGCAGGGCCACCTGCACCAGCCCGGAACAGTCGATCCCGAAGGCCGAATTCGCCCCCCACAAATAGGGGGTGCCCAGATAGCGTTCGGCCACCGCCACCGGGTCCGTTTCCGGCCTGTCGGCCAGATGCGCGGTCGACACCCAGCCCAGTTCGGTCCGGGTGAACCGGCCCTCGGTCTCGCCTGCGGCAACGATGGCCATATGCGGCAGCGCCATGCGCTCGGGCGATTTGAAGTCTGGCGCGGCGTAGACATGCGTCTGCCGGGCGCCGATCCAGTCCAGCGCCGCGCCGCGGTCGCTGGCCGGGGTCAGGCCTGACTCGGCCACCCAGCCCACATATTCGGCCAGAGGGGCGATGCCGAAGGCGAAGCCATCCCGCCGTTCCAGCACCTCGAACCCCTCACCATAGCGCAACTGCCTGTCCCGCGGCCCGCCCGGGGACAGGCTCAAGTCAAGGACCGGCGTGGCGACATGGCAGGGCGGTTCAGGGTCTGCCGGGGCGCGGTCGGGGTACGCCTCCGCAAGCCAGCGCGCGACGATGCGGTCATTGACCGGGGTCAGGCGCGGGTCGCTCACGCGGACAGCACCCCCGGCAGGGCCTGCAACAGGGCACGCGCGCCCTGCCCCACGCCGCCCTTGGGGCGCGCCGGGGCCGGGGCGGGTTGCCAGCCGTAGATGTCGAAATGGGTGTAGGGCGCGGCCTCGACGAAACGGCGCAGGAACAGCGCCGCGGTGATCGACCCGGCGAAACCGCCCGCGGGCGCGTTGTCCAGATCCGCGATCCCCGGCTCGATCATGGCCTCGTAGGGGTCATGGAACGGCATCTGCCAGACCGGATCGGCAACCTGGTTCCCGGCGCGCGGCAGAGCCTCGGCCATGGCATCATCGGTAGTGTAGAAGGGCGCGATGTCGGGCCCAACGGCGGCGCGCGCCGCGCCGGTCAGCGTGGCGAAGGACACGATCCGGTCCGGGGCCTCCTCGTCGGCCAGGGCCAGCGCATCGGCGAGCACCAGCCGCCCCTCGGCGTCGGTGTTGTTGATCTCGACCGTCAGGCCCTTGCGGCTGGTCAGGATGTCGCCGGGGCGGAAGGCGTCACCCGCGACCGAATTTTCCACCGCCGGGATCAGCACGCGCAGCTGCACATCCAGGCCCAGCGCCATGATCATCCGGGCCAGGCCCAGTACGGTTGCCGCGCCGCCCATGTCCTTTTTCATCAGCGCCATGGAGCCACCGGGCTTCAGGTTCAGCCCGCCGGTGTCGAAAATCACGCCCTTGCCCACCAGCGTCAGCCGGGGCCCCGCGTCGCCCCAGCGCAGGTCGATGAGGCGCGGGGCGCGGGCGGATGCCCGGCCGACGGTATGGATCAGCGGCAGGTTCTGCGCCAGCAGCGCATCGCCTTCGGTGATCTCGATCGCGGCCCCGTGATCCTCGGCCAGCCGCGAGGCGGCCGCGGCAAGCTCCTGCGGGCCCATGTCGTTGGCGGGCGTGTTGATCAGGTCGCGGGTCAGCCCCTCGCCCGCCGCTATGGCCTCCAGCCGGACAGAATCGATACCCGCCGGGGCGGCAAAGCGCGGCCCGTCCTCGCAAGCGGTCCGATACCGGTCGAAGCGGTAGCCGCTCAGCAACAGGGCCAGCGCCGCCTCGTCCAGCGCGGCGCCCTCCAGCGTGGTTTCCAGATGATAGTTCCCGCCGGGCAGGCCCTGCGCAGCCTCGGCCAATGCGAGGCGCTTGCGCCGCCGCTGAGCGGCACTGCCCAGCCCGGCAAAGGCACAGGCGATCCCACCCGCATCGTCCGGGACAAGGTGCCGCTCACCAACCTGCCCCGAGAACCCGGCCGCGCGCAGCCAGGCGGCCCGGGCGGCAGGCAGCACGTCGAGCTGCGCCTCCAGATCCTCGGTGGTGACGGCATGCAGGGGGATCGTCGGCGTGTCGGGAGGGAGAAATTTCATCGCGCGGGCCCTTTCCGGCTTGGCTGTACTCGCAGCCTACTGCATGGCGGGCGCGCTGCAACCGGTCAGGAAATGGGGCGGGTCATGCCGATCTCGTCCCGCGTGGCGGTCAGCAGGCGCATGAGCCGCGACAGGGTCGCCGCCAGGGCCGGTTCGTCCCCGGCCACATGGCAGTAATGCGCATCGGCCCCGACCCGCGCGACCTGCCGCATCCCGATCCTGTCGGCCAGGGCGACGATGGCATGCAAGCGGCTGTCGAGGCGCTCGGGCTCGGCCAGGCGGTAGTCATCCTCCACGCGGCGCAGGTGGCGGCCAAGGTCGGTCACGCAGACCGATATGAAATCCTCGGTCCGCCGGACATCCGCGACATCTGCCGCTTCGCCCGCCACGGGCAGGCATTGGTCATGTTGTCCCGCCTCGCGCGGGACCATCCTGATGATCTGCATTTTCCCCATTCCCCGCGACACCGTGCGGGGCCCTTGATATTCACCACACGGATCATATTGGTGCGAAACGGTTTCGAAGGAGGTAACACGGCGACGGGGCGCAACGGCGTTTTCCCTCGAAATTTCGACGAATTGCGCGTAGTTGTTCCATGACTTGGACCCAACGGAAGGCAGGCCAATGACGACCGCCCCAAGCCCCTTGCCCGACTATCTTGTCAATCGCTACCATGGCTGGCGGGCCACGACCTATGCCCGCAACACCGCCTGGTATCAGCACCTGGCCGAGATGGGCCAGCATCCCCGTGCCATGGTGATTTCCTGCTGTGACAGCCGGGTCCATGTCACCTCGATCTTCGGGGCCGATCAGGGCGAATTCTTCATCCACCGCAACGTGGCCAACCTTGTGCCGCCCCATGCGCCCGACGGAGAGACCCACGGAACCTCGGCCTCGGTCGAATACGCGGTTACGGTTCTCAAGGTCGCCCATTTGATCGTTCTGGGCCATTCCAACTGCGGCGGCGTGAAGGGCTGTTATGACATGTGTTCGGGCAAGGCGCCGGAACTCGCGAGCAGTTCCAGCTTCGTGGGCCGTTGGATGAAGATCCTGCGCGGCAAGTTCGAGACCCTGCCCGAGGGCGACGAGGCCAGTCGCCTGCGGGAACTGGAGCAGCAGGCGGTTCGGACCTCGCTTGACAACCTGACCACCTTCCCCTTCGTGCGCCAGGCCATGGAGGCCGGACGGCTGACGCTGCACGGGCTGTGGAACGACATCGGCGCGGGCAGCCTTTCCGGCCTTGACCCGCGAACCGGGGAATTCACCCCGCTGTAATCCCTTTGCGGTTGCCCTTGCGGCAATTCGGTCATAATCACCGGCTACCTGCGACAACCCGGGGTGCCTGATGGCCGACATCCTTTCTCTTGCCGCCCAGAACCTTCTGTCCCCTGTCATTCTGTCCTTCATCCTAGGCGTGGCCGCAGCCCTGGGCCGGTCGGATCTGTCGGTGCCCGAGGCCGTCGCCAAGGGATTGTCGATCTATCTTCTCTTCGCCATCGGCTTCAAGGGCGGCGCCAGCGTGGCGAGCTACGGCGTGGACGCCACGCTGGTGGCGACGATCACGGCCGGGCTGATCCTGTCGGCCGGTCTGCCCCTGGTCGCCTTCAATCTGCTGAAGATCATGACGAAGATGTCGCGCACGGATGCGGCCGCGGTTGCCGGGCACTATGGGTCGATCTCCATCGTGACCTTCGTCGCCGCCACCTCGGTGCTGGAGGGGCGCGGCCTCTCGTCTGAGGGGTACATGGTCGCCGTCGCCGCCGTGATGGAGGCCCCGGCGATCCTCTCGGCGCTCTGGCTGATCTCGACCGGCGGGTCCGACAAACGGATGGACGGCGCGCTGCTGCGGGAAATCCTGCTCAACGGCTCAATCGTTCTGCTGGTGGGCGCCTTTCTCATTGGCATGGTCACGGGCGAAGAGGGGCTGGCGAGCATCTCCAGCTTCATCGTCGCACCCTTTACCGGCGTGCTTTGCCTGTTTCTGCTGGACATGGGGCTGGTCGCGGGGCGCGGGTTGCGTGACGTGCGCGGCGTTCTGGGCGGTGGGGCCATCGCCTTCGGCATCCTGATGCCGGTGATCGGCAGCCTGGCCGGACTGGCGGCGGCGCTGCTGATCGGGCTCAGCACCGGCGGCGCCGTGCTGCTCATGGTGCTGTCGGCCTCGGCCAGCTACATCGCGGTGCCCGCGGCGATGCGCGTGGCCCTGCCCGAGGCGAACCCGTCGATTTACCTGACCCTGTCACTGGGAATAACATTCCCGTTCAACCTGACGGTCGGCATCCCGCTCTACGTGACGCTGGCCCGACTGGCCACCGGAGGCTGACATGCAGACCCACAAGGCAAAGCGCGTGGTCATCACCATCGAGGCGATCATGCAGAAGCGGCTGACCGATACGATCGAGGCGGCCGGGGTGACGGGCTATTCCATCCTGCCGGTTCTGGGCGGATCGGGCCGGTCCGGCGCGTGGTCGCGCGAGGGGCAGGTCAGCCGCGCCAGCGGCATGGTGCAGGTGGTCTGCATCATCAAGCCCGAGCGGCTGGACGCGCTGTTGGAAGCAGCCTTCGACGTGGTGGACAAGCACATCGGCGTGGTCACCATCACCGACGTGGAAGTGCTGCGAGCCGAACGGTTCTAGCCGTTTCGGGACGTTTTGTACAACGCCCGGCCCCCCAGCATCACGGTTTGTACAAAACGTCGGCGTCGCATGGGCGGACGAGTTTGACGGCGCGGCCTGCCACGTGCCGGCAGGCGGGCGCGAAATAACGCCGCGCTTCTGCCTCAGATTCGTCGCAATTCGCCGGAAGATATGAAGTCTGCAGCAATCGGGAGCGAACGTTCACCATGCAGTTCCTACGTCTCCTAGGTCTTCTGATCGGCCGACGGCGCACCTGTGCAGAGAAACTCGCCCGGTTCGCATCGCAGGAGTCCGGCGCGATCGGCCTGTTCTCGTTGTTCGTGTTCCTGGTCATCCTGACGGTCGGCGGGCTGGCGCTAGACCTGATGCATACCGAGTTCAAGCGCACCCGGCTTCAGAACGCGCTGGACCGGGCCGTGCTGACCGCCGCGGCCGACCCCGAGAACGCCGGCACCGACGTCGTGGGCGAAAGCCTGACGACACTGGGCCTGTCAGACCAGCTGATCGGGGTGCGCGACACCAGCACGGCCACCGAGCGACAGATCACCGCGTCGGCGGAGGACGAGGTCGGAACGCAGTTTCCCGGACTCGTCGGGCTGGAAAGCTTGTCGGCCCCGGCCTCGGCGGCCGCCTACGTGCCGAACGGTGGCAAAGAAATCTCGATGGTATTCGACATCTCGGGGTCCATGCGGTACGCCTCGGGCGGGCGTCAGCGTATCGAGTTCCTGCGCGATGGCGCCGGCGCGTTCGCGGACCGCGTTCTGGCGGACGACCTCGCCGAGACGACCTCGATCAACCTCGTGCCCTTCGCCGGTCAGGTGAATCCGGGCCGGACGCTGTTCAAGCGCCTTGGCGGCAAGCGCTGGCACAGGCAGTCCTCGTGCAAGGAAGTCCTGAACGCGGAGTTCATGGAACCGGGCCTGCCGACAGCCAGCGGCCTCCAATTGCCCCATTTCATGGAGTGGGACATCGACCCCGAAACGATGGACTGGGGCTGGTGTCCCACGGACGACGCGGCGGTGCGCGTGGCGCAGAATGATCCCGGCCGGATCAAGTCCTATCTCGACAACATTCGTCTGCATGATGGCACCGGAACGCACATCGGGCTGAAATACGGGCTAAGGCTTCTGGATCCGTCCGCAAGGGCGCACTTCGAGACACTGGCCTACAATGGCGAAATCCCGCAGCGGTTCGGAAACCGCCCCCTGCCCTATTCCGAGGCCACGCGGAAATACCTGGTGCTTGTCACCGATGGCGGCGTGACCGACCAGTCGCGGCCGGTGGGCGCCTCCTACGAAAACGTCTACTGCGAGGATCCGGCCCGGGACGACCCGGACCAGACGCCGCAGGACACGGACTACGACGGCGCCACCGCGGCCGACCCGGACCCCGACGGTGACGGCCTTGTGACGCTCTATTTCGACGGCCACCAGGTGGCCAGCACCGACAACGTGAACCAGCACGCCGACAACCGGTCGCACATCGACGTGCGCAAGCTGTTCGCCGACGTGCGCCTTGAGAATGGCAGCACGGTGGACCGCGTGGAGGTGGTGGTGCCGCTCGACGAGCTTGACCGCCACCCGGAGACGGGCGAACTCAACTTCCTGGAAAAGCGACAGGGCGACAACAATACCACCATCCGCACCCTGACAGTGGTGATGAGCGACGGCCAGCGCTTCACGATCAAGGACTCCAGCCCCACCGATTTTCGCGAGCAGGACACCTCGAAGGTCGGTGACGGCACAGTCGGCAGCACCGGCCCGCTGAACGGCGACAGCTTCACCCCCGAGCACGGCGACATCTTCGTCGAAACCAATTCCTCGATCGACCTCGTCTACGCCGGGACCAGCGACGACGCGCCCGATGGCGACAACAGGACCCATTGCGTCGACGGAAGCTGCTTTGATGTCTCGACCTTCCGGCAACTCGGCGGCGAGAACCTGATGTTCACCACCCGGCCCGAGGGGTTCGACCCCGACCAGACCAACATCTTTGCCATCGACGTCAGCGACGACACCTCCGACACTTATGGCGACGGGTTGTTTTCGGTGAACGACGCGGTGCTGCGTTTCCATGACGGGACATCGGACACCACGACCACGGCCGATGACGGAGATGCCGACAGAGGCCACGGCAACGATTGCGACGGCTACGACGAGGAGAACCCCGGCACCAGCACCGGCATAGACCCGGACCTTTGCAGCACCGAGACCGCCGAGAGCAACGAGGCCACGATTCTCAACGCCGATCCCGATGGCGACGGGCTGACCCGGCTGTACTTCCGGCCCAATCAGGTGGCGAGCACCGACAACATCAACCAGCGCGGCGACAACCGCGCCCATTTCGACCCGATTCGGCGGATGGACAGCGTGGTGCTTTCGAACGGGTCGCAGGTCGATTTCATCGAGGTCGTGGTGCCCGCCGACGAGACCGCCCTTCACCCCGGCACCGACGAGCTGAACTTCCTCGAGAAGCGCCAGGGCGACAACAACACCACGATCCAGGCGATCAACGTGGTGATGACCGACGGCCAGGTCTTCGAGGTCAAGGGCGGCAGCACGATCGACTTTCGCGAACAGGACACGTCGAAAGTGGGCGACGGCACGCTGGGCGCGCTGGGCCCGCTGCACGGCGACAGCTTCACCCCGCATCACGGCGACACCTTCGTCGAGACCAATTCCGCGGTGGACATGGTCTATGCGGGCACGAGCATCGACGCGCCCGCCGATCCCGACCGCACCGAGTTCTACCACCTCGATGGCAACAACTGGATGTTCACCTCGAACCCGTCAGGCCTGGACATGACGCAAACCAACGTGATGGCCATCGACATCAGCGACGACACGTCGGACGCCTTCGGCGACGGCCTGTTCACCGTCACCAACGATCTGTTGGCGCATGCCGGCGACCGGGATTTCGACGATCGCGAGCTCGACTACCAGAACGAATGCAATGCCCAGATCCGCGAGGTCTTCGGTGATTCCGACGACGGGACCACGGCCCGCAACTACGCCCCGACCGAGGTCTTCAAGGACCCCGGGGATTTCTTCGATCACGACGAACTGGGCAGCCTGGCGAACTTGCGCGCCCAGTGCGAGCAGGCACGCCGCGACGGCGTGGTCGTCTACACGGTCGGCATCGACACGCCGCCCGAGGTCGCCGACGAGATCGAGGCCTGCGCCAGTTCACCGGCGCACGCGTTCGACATCACCGCCAGCGAAACCGAAGGCGTCGTGAAATCCATCGCCAATGCCATTCGCCGGGACGGGTTGAGGCAATGATCCTGCGGCACCTTGGAGCTTTCCGGCGCCGCGAGGACGGCAACGCCACCATCGAGTTCGCCCTGATTTTCCCGGTCTTCGCGTTTCTGTTGATATCAAGCGTCGAAACCGGACTGCTTGCGGTGCGCCAGGCCATGCTCGAGCGGGCCGCCGGCCTGACGGAGCGTGACATCCGGCTCGATGGCAGCGGGTCCATGACGCTCAGCGAGCGCAAGTCGGCGTTCTGCGGCGACGCGATCGTGTTCTCGAACTGCGAGGACACCGTTTTCTTCGCCTTCGAAGAGGTCGGCGGCGCGGCCTGGGACTTCAGCCAGCTGTCCACAGGTTGCGTCGATTCGACCGATACCGTCACGCCGGTCAACACCTTCACGACCGGCCTAACCACGAATCTGTCGGTGGTGCGGATTTGCGCACTCTTCGACCCGCTCTTCCCGACCTCGGGGCTGGGCGCGACATTGCGCAGGATCGACGGCGAGCACTACGCCCAGGTGGTCCACACGGCCTTCGTCAGCGAGGCCGGATCATGACGGCCGGACCGCGCAAACCCTCGCGCTGGCGGCGCTTCGTCTCGGATGAGAGCGGCAGCATCTCGATCGAGGCGGTGCTCTGGATCCCGGTCCTGCTGGCGGCCTGGCTATTGATGGTCTCGGCCGCGGCCGCTTATCACGCGGTGATCGGCAACGTGAACGGGGCGCATGCCGTCGGCGACGTGGTGTCCCGGCAGACCCAGGTCCTCGACGCGGCCGATCTCGACGACCTGAACGCCTTGCACCGCCTGATCAGCCAGAGCGGTACGGGCACGGATGTCCGTATCACCACGCTGCGCTTTGATGCCGCAGACAACAGCTTCGCCCTGCTGGGCTCGCTTGCCGCCGAGAACGCACCAGCCCTGAGCCAGGCCGAGGTCGACGCCCTCGCCAACACGCTGCCGGCCGTGCCGGACGGCGACCAGCTTACTGGTCGAGACTTGGCTGGACCACGCACCCCTGAGCGCGCTGCTTGCGGAGACTTTCAGCTTTCACCACATGGCGACCGTGCGCCCCCGCCTCGCCGCGCAGATCCGCTTGGTGGACTAAGCGTGGCAGACCGCCGGGCGACAGGCGTTGTCAGTCGTGATGACCCGGACCGGGACGCCCTGCGCCCGCATCTCGCGGCCTTCGCCACGGCCTGTCGCTGGCGCACCCCGGCGTCACCTGCAAGCACGACGCGCCACGCCGCCCAAAGCCGGGCAGACCCACCCGGATGATCCGGGCTCCGCGCTGCGCAGAAAATTACGCTCATGCGCGGGGAAAATCGTCCTGCCCCCCTTGCGCGCAACCGTCATAAAAAGTACGCACATAGAAATTGGCGCGGGGTGGAGCAGCTCGGTAGCTCGTCAGGCTCATAACCTGAAGGTCGTTGGTTCAAATCCAACCCCCGCAACCA
>JAVLCA010000035.1:0-26156 GCA_031581025.1 Salibaculum sp.
CGACGACCTCTTCGCGCAGCGCGGGATCGATTTGAAAGGGTGCATCTGTGCCGCCGCCGGCGGCCTGGGCACGATGCAAGGCCCCGCACCCGGGCGCGGGGCAGGACGGCGATGCGTTCTGCGCCGCACCGGGCGTGCCCGCCTCAAGGGCCGTATCGGGCAGGTCGGTGACTGCTGTGACCTGCAACGCGGCGGCAATGCAAAGGGAGTAAAAAAGCATTCGGGATGTCTCCGTCGTCTTGTCCGGTCAAATCCTGACGTGTGCCTGGCGACCTGCCCGCCGCGCGGTTCAGTCGCCACGGCCCTGCAAGCCAAGGCCGAACCGGAGCGTCACCGGCACGGCCTCGACCCGCGTCTGCGGCAGGGTGACCTCGAGATCGACGGCATCGCGCGGCCCGGCGATCACCAGGTTCGCCCGCGGGTCGGCGGGCTCGGGCGCGGCGCCGCCGGTCAAGGCCTCGACACCCGTCAGACTGCCTTCGCGCATCGCGCACACGAGTTCGAGCGGTTCATCCTCCGGCCGTTCGCGGCGCTCGTCGCGGCAGGTCATGCGCGCGCCCTCGACATCCACTTCCACGCCCCATCCCGGAACCTCAGAGAAATCGACATCCTCGATCAGAACACTCCGCGTACCGTCGTCCATGACGTCGATATCCAGGTCCATCCCGATCTCGAGCCGCGTTGCATCCGGATGCGGAAGACCTGGCAAGATCAGCGGCACACGAATCCATCCCTTTTCGGGGTTATGGGTGATTTGGTGGCGCATGAAATAGCCCTCTTCCTCGAAATTCCGATCAAAGGGACCTGCACCGGCCATAAGATCCTTGCCCGTATCGTCGCTTGCGCGCGTCACGCGTGCGCTCTCCGCAAGCCCCGAAATCCCGGGGTGTTCGATCGCCAGTTCAATCGCCGTGTAGGGATCGGCCAGATCGGCAGAGGGGGCCGGATCGGTCAGGCGCAGGACTTCCAGATAGACTTTGGGCTCGCCCGCCGCCTGCACAGGCAGCGCCAGGACAACCGCCGTGATCAAGGGGTGCATACAATGTTTCATGGGTCATTCCCGCATAATCCAAATCCACATCCGGCCTTCTGGGGCCGCGTTTGCGATGCCGACAAGTCGATCCTCTGCCGAACGCCAGCCCCGCGACACAGGCAAACTGGTGCCACGGTGGCCCGCCTCGCGCCCCGTCCAAATGAAGGGGCGCGGGGCCGTGTTCAGCCGCCGCGTCGTGGCGGGGCCGAGATCGGGCGTAGCGCGGTGCAGGGCGCGCATCGGCTGCCATTGGCGCGGGCAAACACGGGCCACAGGTAACCGGCCACCGCGCCGCCCCAAGACGGGGCCGCTCAGAGGGTCTGCCGCAGCACCCCTGCGGGGGGCAGATCCCCGGCCTCGGTCGGTACCGTTTTATCGGTGTAGTTGAACCAGAACCGCTCGGTGTCCGTGTCGCGGATGCGGACGCCCTCGGGCATGGGCCGCACGGCCAGCCCCGCGCGATCGGCGATATCATTGACCAGCCTGTCAAACCCGGCCCCGTCGAGCCAGCCTGCCAGATAGGTCAGCGACCCGAAGCGTTGCGCCACGGCCTGGCCTGTCGCGGTTTCCAGAATGGTCGCGCCCGTGCCCTCGATCTCGTCGAGATAGCCCAAGATGGCCCCTCTCCCGGCCAGGGGCAGCGGCATGTCGGGGCGCATGGACTCGACTCGGGCGACCCGCAGGTCGATCCCCGGCAGATCGGGCGGCAAGGCCGCCGGGATGGCCATGTCGCGGGTGCGCGCTCCGGCGCGGGGGCCGAGCACCACCTGAGCGTCACTGGCCAGAAGCGCCGCCTTGAGGTCCTCGGGCAGGATCATCAGACCCGGCGCGAAGATGGCCTTGTATCCCGTCAGCGCCGCGGCCTCTGGGCGGACGATGTCCACCGACAGCCCGGCCCGGCGCAGGGCGCGGTAGCAGTCGAACGCCAGCCCGAAGCCGGACAGCCCGGCACCGTGCGGTTGCACCTCCCAGGCCCAGTCGGACTCGTAGTCGAAGATCAAGGCCACGGGGGCCTTCACAGGCTGCACCTCCGGCGCTTCGGCGATCTCGGCAGCGACCTGTTGGGCCTCCTCCATGGCGGGGGCCTCGGCGCTGTCGGGCCGCAGCAGGCCTGCGTGCATCTGTTCCTGGGCAAAGGGGGCCTGGCGCCAACGAAAATAACAGACCGCCTCGGCCCCGTGGGCAAAGGCCTCCCACGTCCAGAGGCGCACCATGCCCGGCAGCGGGGCGGGATTGTAGGGTGCCCAGTTCACCGGGCCGGGCTGCTGTTCCATCACCCACCAGCGGCCCCGCCCCACGGCGCGGTAGAGGTCGTGATGGAAGGCCTGGAAATCCGGGTCGCCCTGGCGGTTGTAGCGGCGCTTGTGCGCATCCTCGGCCCCGACGACATTTTCCAGGAAGCCAAGCGGGTAGCTGTCCCAGGAAGCGATATCGAGATCATCGCCCACCTTGTAGTGATCGAAATCCGTGACCCGCCCCATGTAGTTGTGGGCGATCGGTGCCTTTGACTGGGCCCGCAGGATATCCACCTGCACCTTGTTGAAGCGCACCACCTGATCCGAACTGAACCGGCGGAAGTCCAGCGCATGCGACGGGTTGGGTTCCGTCACGGTCCGGTTGGGCAGATCCACATCGTCGAAACTGGCATAGTCCATGGACCAGAAGACGTTGCCCCAGGCGCGGTTCAGCGCCTCGGGCGATTGATAGCGCTGCGCCAGCCAATCGCGGAATGCCGATCGGGCCGCCTCGGAATAGGACAGGATGGTATCGTGGCAGCCGTATTCATTGTCGGTCTGCCAGGCCGCGACATGGGGGTTGGCACCATAGCGTTCGGCCATGAGCGTGACGATCCGGCGGCATTCGTCAAGATAGCCCGCGTGGCTGAAGCAGTAGTGCCGACGTGAGCCGAACCTGCGCGGACGCCCCTCGGCATCGACGGCCAGCATGTCGGGATGCTTGTCCACCACCCAGCGCGGCGGCGTGGCAGTGGGCGTGCCAAGGACCACCTTCAATCCCGCTTGCCCCAGCACCTCGATGGCACGGTCCAGCCAGTCCCAGTGCAGATCGCCCGGCGCGGGCTCGATCCGGCCCCAGGCGAATTCCCCGATCCGCACCCAGGTCAGCCCCAGCTCGGCCATGCGGGCGGCATCGTCCTGCCAGACCTCCTCGGGCCAGTGTTCGGGATAGTAGCAAGTGCCAAGCGTGCGCTGCATGGGGCCTCGGGGGGTATCGGGTTTCAGGAAAAGGTTGCGTCGTAGGCGGCGACGGCCTCTGCCGCCAGATCGCCCACGCGAGCGGCATCAAATCCAGGCTTGTAGAGGGTCGTGCCCAGCCCGAAGCCGGTGATCCCGGCCGCACGCCACGCGGCAAAGTCGGCCGGTCCGACGCCGCCCACTGCATAGGTGGCGGCCGCATCGGGCAGCACCGCCGAAAGGGCCTTGAACCCGTCGAGCCCCAGCTTGAAGGCCGGAAAGAATTTCAGGCCGTCCGCGCCGTGGCGCAGGGCGGTGAAGCACTCGGTCGCGGTAAAGACCCCGGGAAAGGACGCCATGCCCTGGGCCTTGGTCGCGGCGATGACCTCGGGGTTGGTATCCGGCGACACCACCATCCCCGCGCCGATCCCGGCCAGCCGCGCAACCGCCTGGGTGTCCAGGACCGTCCCCGCCCCGATTGTCGCGCTGTCGCCGGCATGGGCGATCATGCGCGCGATGCTGTCGTAAGGGTCCGGCGAGTTCAGCGGCACCTCGATGCGGGAAATGCCGGCTGCGATCAGCGCCTCGGTGATCGGCACGGCTTCGTGCGGTTGCACGCCGCGCAGGATGGCGATGATGTCTCGGGTCATTGGGCGGCCTCGCGCAGGGTGTCATGGGCCGCGCGCAGCCCGCGCAGGGCCATGCCCTCGCCGGCCACGGTGGCAACGCTGGCACCTTGGGCGGCCAATGCGGCATGATAGGCCCCGGCGATCCCGCCCGCGCCGACCACGCGGATATCCTGGCCCAGCCAGTAGGGCCGCGCCCCGGCCAGTTCCATGCCGATCAACAGCCCGGAAAGCCGGGCGCGGGAGGGTCCCGGCCCGGTGCCTTCCAGCAGCGCTACGGCACGGATGGAAAAGAGCTCGGCCGCCACGGTGGCGGGCCGCGAGATGGCATCCTCGACCGCCGTCGCAAAGGCCCCGGCATCCCAGTCGCCTCCGGTCACTGAATGGCGCAGCATAGAGGCCTGTTCGAGCAGCGCGAAGATCTCGCCCGTCATGAAGGTGCGGAAACTTACGACCTCGCCGGCGCTGATGTGCGCCCATTTCGTGTGCGTGCCCGGCAGGCAGAGCACCCCGTCGAAGCCGGGCGTGTCGGCAAGAAACCCGGCGATCTGGGTTTCCTCGCCGCGCATCACGTCCGGCGGCGAGACCTGCTTGATCCCGGGCACGATGAAGACGGAAAGACGCGCATCGGCAGTCTCGACCGGGACGGCCGATACGATCGACGGCGGCGCGCAGGGCACCGCCGCATAGGGGGCCTCGGCCCAGCCCTGCCGTGAGCCGGCCATGCCGCAAACGATCACCGGCACCGTGCCGCCCCGGGGCAGCGCGTCACCAACCAGCGCCAGCAGCGCCGGTTCGAACTGGCCGCTCGACAGGTTGCCCATGCCCCGGTCGGACTGGCGCTGATCCAGCACCGCGCCGTCCGGCCCCATGATCCAGACCCGCAGGTGCGACGTGCCCCAGTCCACGGCAAGCCATTCCGGTGTCATGTCACCCTCCGCGTCACGCATTACCCCGTCACCACGACGCCACCGTCAACCACCATGGCCTGTCCGGTCATCATGCGGCTGGACTGAGAGGCCAGGAAAAGCGTGGCTTCCACGATGTCCTGCGGTTTCAGATGCTCCTTGATGCACTGCCGGTCCATATGGGCGGCCAGCGCCTCGGGCTCGGCCCAAAGCTCGAGCTGCTTGTCGGTCAGCACCCAGCCCGGCGCCAGCGCGTTCACGCGGATGGCGTCGGGGCCATATTCCCGGGCCAGGCTGCGGGTCATGCCGTTGATGCCGGAATTTGCCGTGGTGTAGAGCGGATAGCCCGCGTTGCCCATCATGTAGCTGACCGAGCTGAAGTTGACGATGGACCCGCCGCCCATGGCCTTCATGCCCGGCAGGACCGCCTGGCAGGCAAAGAAATAGGCCTTGAGGTTGATCGCCATCATCCAGTCCCAGAAGGCTTCGTCGACCTCGTCGGCGGTGTGGCGCTGATCGTTGGCGGCGTTGTTGATCAGGGCGCGGATCGGGCCGCTCGCCGTGGCCGCCTTTTCCATCGCGGCCTTGAGCGCGGGGATGTCGGTGATGTCACACTGCACGAACAGCGGGCGGTTGCCGGTATCCCGTTCCATCCGGTCGACGAATTCACTGGCGTCCGAACGGCCCACAAAAGAGACCTTCGCCCCTTGCCGCAGGAAACCCTCGGTCAGGGCCGCGCCAATGCCGGACCCGCCGCCGGTGATGAAGACGGAGGCGCCGTCGAGGTCGTGAAAGGTGGCGGTGTTCATCAGTGGCTCTCTCTTGTCACGGGGCGGGTGTCCTTGCCCACGAGGAAGTCCAGGTCCGCGCCCCGGTCGGCCTGCAGCACGTGGTCGATGTAGAGTTTCGCATAGCCGCGGGTGTAATCGGGCAGGTCGGGCTGCCAGTTCGCGCGGCGGGTCTCGAGTTCTGCCTCCTCGACAAGCAGGTCGAGCCGCCCGGTGCCGGCCGAGACCCGGATGCGGTCGCCCGTCTGCACCAGCGCCAGGGTGCCGCCGGCCTGCGCCTCGGGCGAGACATGCAGGATGACGGTGCCATAGGCGGTGCCGGACATGCGCGCGTCGGAAATGCGGATCATGTCGCGCACCCCCTGCTGCACCAGCTTTTTCGGGATCGGCATGTTGCCCACCTCGGGCATGCCCGGATAACCTTTCGGCCCGCAGCCCTTGAGCACGAGGATCGTCTCCGGCGTCACCGGCAGGTCGTCGCGGTCGATATTGGCCTTCATGTCCTCGATGTTTTCAAACACGAACGCCTCGCCCTCGTGTTCCAGCAGGGCATCCGTGGCTGCCGAGGGTTTCACGATGGCCCCCTCGGGCGCGAGGTTGCCGCGCAGAACCCGCAGACCGGCGGCGGGTTTGACCGGGGCCTCGTAGGGCCGGATGACGTCGGTGTTGTAGCACTCGGCCCCCTGCGCATAGGCGCCGATATCGCCCCCCAGCACGGTTTTCGCGCGCTTCAGGTGCCCCTGTTCGGCCAGCGCGCGCAGCACCACCGGCACCCCGCCGGCATAGCAGAAATCCTCCATCAGGTATTGCCCCGAGGGCATGCAGTTCACCAGCAGGGGGATCTCGCTGCCCTGTTCGAAATCCTCAAGCGTCAGGTCCACGCCGACGCGCCCGGCCAGCGCCAGCAGGTGCACCACTGCGTTGGTGGACCCGCCCACGGCGGCATTGGCCAGCACCGCGTTGAGGAACGCGTCCTTGGTCAGCACGTCCGAGGGCCTGATATCCTCGTCCACCATTTCCACGATGCGCTTGCCGGTCAGATGCGCCAGCGCCATGCGCCGCGCGTCCACCGCCGGCAGCGCGGCATTGGTGGGCAGCGACAGGCCCATGGCCTCGACCAGCGACGCCATGGTGCTTGCCGTGCCCATGGTCATGCAGACCCCCTTGGAGCGCGACATGCCGCTTTCGGCGGCCATGAAATCCTGCAGGGTCATCTCGCCCGCGCGCACCGCTTCCGAAAATTTCCAGACATCCGTGCCGGACCCGATGTCCTTGCCCTTCCATTTGCCATTCAGCATCGGCCCCGAGGAGACGACGATCGAGGGCAGATCGACGCTTGCCGCGCCCATCAACTGCCCCGGCGTTGTCTTGTCACAGCCGCCCAGCAGAACCACCCCGTCGATGCCATAGGCGCGAATCGATTCCTCGACGTCCATGGCCAGCAGGTTGCGGAACAACATCGCCGTAGGCTTCATCTGGGTCTCGCCCAGCGACATGACGGGGAATTCCACCGGGAAACCGCCGGCCTCCCAGACGCCGCGTTTGACGCCCTCGGCCAGCTCGCGCAGGCCGCTGTTGCAGGGGGTCAGTTCCGACCAGGTGTTGCAAATACCGATGATGGGCCGCCCGTCGAAGGCATGGTCCGGGAACCCTTGGTTCTTCATCCAGGATCGGTGAATGAACCCGTCGCGGTCGAGCTTGCCATACCAGGCGGCGCTGCGTCTTGTCTTGGTCATGGGTCCTTGTCCGTTCTGGCCCTCAGGCCGTTTTCTTCACTTGCGCCCAGGCGGGCAACCCGGCGTGATGGGCCGCCAGCAGATCATCGACCAGCGCCCTGATCTGGCGCAGGTCCAGTTCGGCGGCGGTGTGCGGGTCCATCATGGCGGCGTGGTAGATGTGTTCCGGCGCCTCGTCCACAAGCGCGCGGACGGTCAATTCCTGCACGTTGATCTGGGTCCGCATCAGGGCGACCAGTTGCGGCGGAATGTCCGACACCACGGAGGGCTGCACGCCGTTGGCGTCCACGAGGCAGGGCGTTTCCACCGCCGCGCCCGGGGGCAGTTGCGGGATCTGGCCGCGGTTGGGCAGGTTGCCATAGGCGGTGAAAGGCTGATCCGTGACCACCGCATTTATCATCTCGGCCGCGAATTCGTGGCTTTTGGGAACCGCCATGTTGGCCTGTTGGGCCAGGTCGGCCGCTTGCGCCTTCCACTCGGCCACCTGTTCGACGCAGCGCTTTGGGTATTCGTCCAGCGGAATGCCGAAATGCTCGATCAGATCCTCGCGGCCGGCCTTGATGAACCACGGCACGTATTCGGCAAAGTGCTCGCTGCTTTCGGTGCAGAAATACCCCAACTGGTCCATTACCTCGTAGCGGACCGTATTGGGGCAGCGCGGCATCAAGAGCGGCGCCTTGGGCAGCCGTCCGGCGCGGTACCCCTCGCGCAGACGGGGATAGAGTGAGACACCCTGTGCATCCGCCAGCCGGAGGAAGAAGGCGACATGGTTCACCCCGCCGACGCGGTAGCGGATATCGCCCTCGGCCATTCCCAGATCGTGGGCCAGTTCCTGCACGGTATTCTGCACCGAATGACACAGCCCCACCTGCCGGATATGCGGGTAGGCTTCGGCCAACGCCCAGGTGTTGATCGCCATGGGATTGACGTATTGCATCAGCAGCGCGTCGGGGCAGACCGCAGTCATGTCCTCGGCCACGCGCCAGAGGTGCGGCACGGTGCGCAGCCCCCGCATGATGCCGCCAACGCCCAGCGTATCGGCAATGGTCTGGCGCAGACCGTAGGCCTTGGGCACCTCGAAATCGGTGATCGTCGCAGGATCGTAGCCGCCGATCTGGAAAGCGGTCACGACGAAGTCGGCCCCCGCCAGTGCGCGGCGCTGATCGGTATGGGTGGTCACGGTCGCGCCGCTGCCCATGGTGGCGATCATGCGGCGCGCCAGGTGTTCGGACTCGGCAAGGCGGGCCTCGTCGATATCCATGAGCACAATCTCGGCGTCACGCAGCGCTTCGAAGTGCAGCATGTCGCCGACGATGTTGCGCATGAAGATCGTTGACCCTGCGCCGATGAAGGTGAGTTTGGTCATTTGACGGCTCCGAGTGTGAGGCCTGCGATGAAGTGGCGCTGCATCAGGAAGAACATCAGCACCGGCGGCAGGGCCGCGACGAGGCTGCCCGCGCTCATCAGGTGATACTGCGCCACGAACTGGCTGTTGAAACTGGTGATCCCGGCGGTGACGGGCTGCGCATCCGGTCCCTGGGTCAGGACCACGGCCCAGAAGTAGTCGTTCCAGATGAAGGTAAAGACAAGGACCGACAGCGCGGCAATGGCGGGCTTCATCAGCGGCAGCACGATATACCAGAAGATGCGCCATTCCTTCACGCCCTCGACCCGCGCCGCCTCGATCAACTCATAGGGCAGCGCGCGGATGAAGTTGCGCATGAAGAGCGTGCAGAACCCGGTCTGGAAGGCGATGTGGAACAGCACCAGCCCCATCTTGGTATCGTAGAGCCCAACATCCACCGTCAGGTCGCGCACCGGCACCATGAGGATCTGGAAGGGTACGAAGTTGCCCGCGATGAACATGAAGAAGATCAGCAAGTTGCCCCGGAACCGGTAGATGCCCAGCGCGAAACCGGTCATGCACGACAGCGCCACCGCGCCGATCACCGTAGGCACGGTGATCAGCACCGAGTTCCACAGGTAGCGCGGCATGTCGCTCTCGAAAAAGACCATGCCGTAGTTGGTGAACAACTCGAAGGACGAGGGCACCCCCCAGTAATTGCCGTTGGAAAAGTCCACCCCCGGCCGGACCGAGAACAGCGCCACCGCGATCAGCGGCAGCAGCCAGAGGATCAGCGCCAGGGGCACCAGAGATTGATAGGTGATCTGCGCCGCGCGCGACCGTTTTTCGATGGGTGTCGGAAACATGTCTTGCCCTTTCCCCTTCAGTGTCGCGCGGCGCGTTCGTCACGCCACATCGTCCAAAGGAAGTAGCTGATGAAGACCAGCATGATCAGGAACAGGATCACCGCGATGGCCGAGCCATAGCCCATGCGGAACCCGTATTCCGACAGCGCCTTCTCGAACATGTAGAACGACAGCACGCGGGTGGAGCCGAAGGGCCCGCCATTGGTCATGACCGAGATCAGGTCGAAGGACCGCAGCGCGCCGATGATCGTTACGACGAAGGCGATGAAGGTCGCGGGCCGAAGCTGCGGCAGGATCACGTGCCAGAGCATCCGCACACCCTTGGCCCCGTCCAGCCGCGCGGCCTCGATCTGTTCGGGGTCCACGGCATTCAGCCCGGTCAGGTACAGGATCATGCAATAGGCCGTCTGCGGCCACAGCCCGGCGGCGATGATGCCATAGGTCGCAAGGTCGGGATTGCCGAGGATGTTCACTTCGCTCCCGAACCAGCCCAGAACCACGTTCATCAAGCCGACGTTGGGCAGGTAGAACCAGGAAAAGACCAGTCCGACAACGACCTGGCTGATGACGAAGGGGAAGAAGAACAGCGACTTGTAGACCCGGATACCGGCGATGGTCTGATTGAGGAACAGCGCGATGAACAGCCCGCCGGGAATTGCCAGCAGGTAGAGCACGAGCCATTTGACGTTGTTCCACAACGAAACCTCGAAATTCCGGTCCGCCATCAACTCGCGGTAATTTTGCATGCCGACGAATTCGCCCTGTTCGGACAGGCTGCCAAGACCGTTCCACTCGAAGGTCGAGATGTAGAAACTCTGCAAGATCGGCGAGATCACATAGACCGCGAAGAATGCCACGCCGGGCAGCAGGAACATCAGCGGCGTGATGATCATCCGGTGGCGCTGCAGCCAGGTCTGGGTCGGCGGATCGGTGGGCAAGGTCATGGCGTCTCCTCTGGGCACGGCAACTTGGCCGCGGGCAACACATGCGAAAACCCTCTGGTGGGCTTGCGGATGGGATGCGGGTGGCGCGGGGCCCCTGTCGCGGGGCCCCGGCCGGTATCGGATCAGTCGTAGATGCGCTGACGGGCGCTTTCCATACGCACCAGGATGTCATCCAGGTTGTCAGGGAAAACCATGAACTCCTGCAGGCCTTCCATGCCGATCGAAGCCATCTCGGCCGGGAAATCCCGGTCGAAGAACTGGGCGATCCCGCCTGTGGCGTTCTCCGACAGCATGGTGAAGCCCTGCTGGAGGAACTTGTCATCCGCAACCGAGGACTGGGCGTTGACCGGCAGCTGCCCCAGCGCGTCGGGGCCGTTGATGCGGGTCTGGACGTCCGGGGATGTCACGAATTTCAGGAATTCGCGGGCAGCCTCGACGTTTTGCGCGCCCGAGGCGACGTGGAAGGTGTCGGTCGGCGCGTCCTCAGCCAAATCGACATCGGGATTGATCGCGGGAAACTGGTAGAAATCGAGTTGATCGTCACCCAGCCCGGCATCGCGCAGCTGCGGCACCGCAAAGTTGCCCATCAGGTAGGCCGCGGCCTCGCCGCCCACCATGAAGGGCAGCGCCTCCTGCCAGCTGTAGGTCTGGTGGTCGTCGATGAAGGCGCCCATGTCGATCAGGGTCCGCCAGTTCTCGAAGGTCTGACGAACGCCTTCGTCCTCGGTCCAGGACAACTCGCCGCGGGCCAGTGCCATGTGATGGTCGAAGCCGTTGGTGCGCATGTTCAGGTAGTCGAACCAGCCGCCGGCGGTCCAGAGGAACTTGGTGCCGATGGTGTAGCACTTGCGCCCGGACTCGAGGACCGCCTCGCAGTTGGCGATTTCCTGTTCAAAGGTCTCGGGTTCCTCAAGCCCCAGTTCGTCGAAGATATCCGCGCGGTAATACATGCCCCACTGGTAGTAAGTGTAGGGCACGCCCCATTGCTTGTCGTCCATGGTCATCGCGCCCTTGACGGACTCGAGCCCTTCGAAGTCGCCGGCATCCCACCAGTCGGTGATGTCCATGAACAGGCCGGACTCCACGTAGGGCCCCATCCGGTTGGCGGCATACCAGTTCGCCACGTCCGGCGGATTGGCCGACAGCGCGTTGCGGATCTGGCTCTTCCAGGCTTCGCGGTCGACGATATCCAGCTCGACCGTCAGGTCCGGGTGCATCTCGTCGAAATCGGCCGCCAAGCCCTCCATGACCTCGCGCGGGGCGGGGTTCGACATGTCCGAGATGATGCGAAGGGTGCCTTCGAGATCGGCATGCGCCTCGGCGAAGACGGGGCCGGAAAGGCCGGTGGTCATCGTCAGCGCAACGGCTGCCGAAGTGATTTTCTTGAGCATTGGTGTCCTCCCATAATGCAGCGCCGGAATATTCCAAATAATGGAACTCAATTCCAACTATTGAAACTATGCGGGATTCGGGTTAGGAAAGTCAACAGCCGGATCGGGACGACCGGGCAAGGGAGGACAGGGGCGCAGATGAACCGGCAGACGACGAATGGCGGCCATGCGGATGGCACGGTCGGCAAGGCGCTTGACGTGATGGATCGCGTCGCCGCAAAGGGCCGCCCCGCCCGCTTTGCCGAGCTTCTGGCCGAATCCGATCACCCGAAGGCGACACTCTACCGGCTGCTTCAGACGCTCACCAGCCAGGGAATGCTGGTCTATGACGAGACCCGGCAGACCTATGCCCCGGGTCTGCGCCTGGTCCGTCTTGCCCATGCGGCCTGGCAGCAAAGCTCGCTCGCGCCCATTGCACGGCCCTACGTGGATGCCCTTTCCGAACAGGTGGGCGAGACCATCCATCTCGCGCAGATGGACGAGGGCCAGGTGCTCTACGTGGACAAGCGCAACGCGCGCCGCCCGGTCGAGATGTTTTCCGAGGCGGGCAAGATCGGCCCCGGCTACTGCACCGGGGTGGGCAAGGCCATGCTGGCCTTTCTGCCGCCCGACGATCGCGAGAAGGCGGTGAACATGCAGTCCTTCTTTGCCCACACGGCCCGGACCCTGACAACGCCGGAGGCCCTGACGCAGGACCTCGCCGCGATCCGCGCCGCGGGCGTCTCGTTCGACCGCGAGGAGCACGAGCAGGGCATCATCTGCATCGCCGCTCCGATCCTGTCGTCGGCGGGCCGCGTCATGGGGGCCCTGTCGATCACCGCCTCGACCCAACGCAACACGCTGGACGGGCTGGCACAGCTGCGCCCGGCCCTGACCGAAACCGCCCAGAAGATCGCCGGGGCTGCCGAGAACTGGCAGTTTCCGGACTGACCGCCCAAGGAGGAGACCCCGATGACTGGCGTAACCCTGACACAGGCCGTCAAGAAATACGGCCCCACGCAAGTGATCCATGACATCGACCTGACCGTTGAGGACGGCGAATTCTGCGTCTTTGTCGGCCCCTCGGGCTGCGGCAAGTCCACCCTTCTGCGGATGATCGCGGGGTTGGAGGAAACAACCTCGGGCAAGATCCACATTGGCCCGCGCGACGTCACGCGCGTGGACGCCGCCGACCGCGGCGTGGCCATGGTCTTTCAGACCTACGCGCTCTATCCGCATATGTCGGTCGAGGAAAACATGGGCTTTGGCCTTCGCATGACCGGCCACCCCAAGGCCGAAATCCGCGAGAAGGTGGCCGAGGCGAGCCGCATCCTGAAACTGGACGATTATCTCGACCGCAAGCCCAAGGCCCTGTCCGGCGGCCAGCGCCAGCGCGTCGCCATCGGCCGCGCCATCGTGCGCGGCCCCGAGGTGTTCCTGTTCGACGAACCGCTGTCCAACCTCGACGCCGAGTTGCGCGTGGACATGCGCGTCGAGATTGCCCGGCTGCACAAGGACATCGGCGCCACGATGATCTACGTCACGCACGACCAGGTCGAGGCCATGACGCTGGCCGACAAGATCGTCGTGCTGCGCGCGGGACGCGTGGAGCAGGTCGGCAGCCCGATGCAGCTTTACGAGGACCCGGACAACAAGTTCGTCGCCGGCTTCATCGGCTCGCCGTCGATGAATTTCATCCAAGGGGTGGTCGAGGGCGACGGCCTGCGGGTCCCGTCACTCGGAAACCGCCTGATCGAGGCGCCCGTCGCGCTTCCGGCCGAGGGCAAGCCGGTGCACCTGGGGCTGCGCCCGCAGCACCTGAAGATCACGCCGGGCGAAAGCGAGATCAGGCTGGATATCCGCGAGCGTCTGGGCGGCGTGTCCTACGACTACCTGATCCCGCCGGGCGGCGAGAGGATCATCGTGGAAAGCCGCGACAACGCGCCGATGACAGAGGGCATCACCGTTACGCTGGATTTCGAGACGGCCGACGCGATGTTCTTCGATGGCGAGACGGGCGCGCGTCTGCGCTGACCCTCGCGGCCGTCGGCATTGCAGGGGCCATCCCTGCTCCGGCTTGCAGTCAGCGCATGGCGAGAATGCGCAAACATGCGTGGCGCGCAGGGCGGTCAGAGCCTATAGCTTGACGGGGGAGGAACCCGAGCAAACGCCATACGGAGGTTCCCATGGCCGACATGACCGACACATCCTTTGCCACCCCGCGCCCGCGTCACATGCTGCGCAGCCTCGCCCGCGCCTTCTGGACGGCTGCCGAGGCGCATGGGTCGCGCGCAGGCCGCCGCCGCCAGATCGAGGCGTTGCAGGCCAAGTCCGATGCCGACCTCGCAGAGATGGGCATCGCGCGCGATCGCATCGCGCACCACGTCTTCAAGGATCTCTACTACATCTGACCGGCACGCCGGTCGGACGCGAAAGAGGCCCGCCGCCCGGCGGGCCTTTTCCGTTGCAGGGGCCGGACCTCAGGCCGGGTTGTCCATCCGCACGCAGAAACGGATCTTGCCCTTGACCGGCTCGGGCCAAACGACCCGGAACTGGTGCGTGTTGGCCCCATTGACCGGGTCGATATAGGGCTGGTGGAACACCGGCCGACCGGAGGTGTCGGTGATCGCCTGCACCGGCTCGACGCTTTCGACCGTGCGGGTCCAGCCGCCGAAGGGCAGGAACGACCCCGTGTCCACGATCCAGACGCTGTCGGCAGTCTGCTGGACATGGACGTCGCTGTAGGGGTTCCGGACCTGTTGTGCGATGCCGTTGAAGGCATTGCCGGAGAAGGTGATGTTGCGCATGGTATTGTAGTCCATGCCGGCATAGGTCGTGTCGATATGTTCGACCCGGTCGATGTTGCCGCTGTAGGTGCGAAACACGTTGCCCGTGACCGCCAGCCCCTGGATCGAAGGGTTCTGCCCGTAGGGTTTGAAAACGATCCAGCTGAACCAGGGGGCCACGTCGGAACACACGAAAATATTGCCGGTGATGGTCAGCCCGCCGAAGGTGTATTCGTTCTGCGCGTCGGGGTGGGCGTCGTGTTCGTTTGTCACCTCGATGAAGCTGTTGTCGCAGTAGTTCGCCGTGATCGATGAGACGCTGTTGTGCGAGGTCAGCACGATCCCCGCCTGCCGCACGCCCTGTGAGTCGTCGTCGCCCAGGTACCAGTGATTGCCGGTGATCAGGTTGCCGTTGCCGCCCAGAAGACCGAAGTGCCGGAACCGCGCCGCGCGATTGTTGCGGACCGTCGCGTCGTTGTGGTTGATGTTGAAGCACAGCGTCCTGCGCCGGGTCAGCGGCAGCGACTGTTCGTTCGAACTGAAGATGCAGCCGAAGATATCCAGCCCGTTGCAGCCCTTGCCGGGGCCGGTGATGGCGCGGTCCTTCGGCTTGTTGAATTGGCAATTGCGCACCCGCATGGAATGGCCGTCCGGGGCCAGGATCATGCACGACGCGTTGCCGCGGCAGTGAAAGTCGATGTCTTCCAGCTCCAGCGCCGAAAGCCGCTCGAAGCCGGTGAAATCGAGCAGATACTTGAAGCGGGTGAAGGTAAACTCCTGCGTGCCTTCGGCGTCGAACAGAGACGAGGACAGCGTGACCTCTTGGCTGGCCACGTCCACGTCCTTGACGTAGACCTCGCGGCCCACCCCGTTGCCGCTGACCAGTGATCCGACCGGGATCGAGGTGGCATTGGCGACATTGGTGAGCGTCCGCGCGCGGCTGATCGAATAGCTGGCCTGCGCCGTGACAACCTCGGTATCCCAGGCCGCGCCCGGGTCGGGCTGCAACTGGCCGTTTCGGATCACGCGGCGCACCTCGAAGGCGGACTTGTTGACCACCGCGGCAAAGCCATCGACCGGTTCCGACAGGTTGATGCGCCGCCCACCGAGATCCAGCGACTCGTGATCCGAGAAGTTCAGCAGCGCCTGGAACGCTTTCCTGAAGGCCAGTTCCTCGTCGCCGAAGGCATCGGCATAGGTGGAAAAGTCGAAGTTCTTCTGCAGGACCGGCCGGTGCTCGGCCGCCATGGTCACCGTCCCCTCGAAACGGATCTGGTTCTGGATGGTGACGTTGTCGCCCAGGAAATAGGTCCCCGCCGAGACCAGCACCTCGCGCCCGGCGGCGTTGCTGTCGGCAGCCTCGAAGGCATCGTGGTCATCGGTGACGCCGTCACCCACGGCACCGTAGTCACGCACGTCGACGACACCCATCATGTCGCGCAGGAAGGCCCGCGTGACATCCTCGACCCGGATGTCATCCACCCGGACCAGCCCGCCGTTGGGTCCGGTCAGGTCCAGGCCGATATGGGCCGAGCCGGCCTTTGACCAGACCATGTCGACCCCGCCGCGCGGGCCGGTACCCAGGATGGCGCTGATCTCGACCACCTCGCCATAATTGGTCAGCGTGGTTTCAGGGCCTTCTTTGGTCACCCCGCTCAGAACCGAACCGTCCGGCCAGAGCGGAAAGCCGGCAATCCGAACCGAAGGCAGCGCGCCCGAGACCGCCCTGACCCTTGCCGTCACCCGCAGGTAGCAGCCCGGCAGGATCGGCGTCTCGCCCATGTAGCGCAGCTTTTGAACCGCGTTGGTCTTGGCGATCTCGATGCAACCGCCGAAGTCCTGGTCGGCGGGAACGAAGACGCCGCTACCCGACCCGGCATATGTGTCCGAGCCGGGCGTGCCGTCCCCGCTGGACCAGACATCCAGCCCGTCCGCGAAGGCCGGTGGCATCAGCACCAGCCCGTCGGTAATCACCTTGTTCATGTTTCCCCTTTCCCGGCCGCGCCGATCGAAACCCTGTGGCTGGGCAAAGGGGTAGGGCAGGGGCGTAAACATGGGTTTGGCCCACCGTGACGGTGTCAGCCCCGGCGACGCAACGGCGGGCCGCTCAGACGCCCACGTCCGGGGCCGGCAGTTCCACCACGCCGTCGATCTGCCAGCCGTTTTCCGTCTGCACCATGCGGTAGTCCATCAGGTAGACCCCGCCGGCCTCGTCCCTGATCCGGATCTTCTGCCAGAGCGCGCCGTCGATTTCGCGCAATTCCAGGAACCGCGTCTCGGCATTGTTCCAGACCATCGGATAGCCCCGCTGGACCATCATGCCGAAGGTGCGCGGATTGCCGAACATCCCCTTGATCATCGGACTGGCAAATTCGAAGGCCGCGGCAGGGTCACCGGCCTGGAAGGCCTGCATCTGGCCCTCGATCACCGATTGAATTTCGGCCTCCTGTGCGGCCGCGGGTGCGGCGACCAGCAGGAAAACGGCAGTCAGCAGGCGTCGCATGGGGAACCCTCCGTTTTGTCCGATCCATGATAGATACGGACGAACCGGGGATTTGGTTTCACGCGGCCAGGTCGCCGCGCAGGGCGCTTTCGATCAGGGCAACGGTTTCTTCGGTCCCGTAGAGGGCGATGAACCCGCCGAACCGCGGCCCCTGGCTGGCCCCCAGAAGCACCTCATAGAGCGTGGCGAACCAGGCGCGAAGCGGCTCGAACCCGTGCGTCTTGCCGATGGCGAAAACGATGGACTGCAGGAATTCGTCGTCGTGCCAGTCCACCGTCGGCAGGGGGGTGTCCTTGCCCTCCTGCGCGTTCTTGCGGGCGATGACCTCCAGCGCCCGGGCCTCGTCGCGCAGGCAGGCAATCAAGTCCTCCAGGGCCGCGCGTTCCTTTTCATCCGCCAGCCGGAACTGGCGCGTGGGCTTCACGAAGTCATTGTAATAGCGGATCGCGAATCCGGCCGCCTGATCCAGATCGGGGTTGGCCTCGGGGCTTGCCTCGGGCGCATAGCGCTGGATGAAGCCCCAGAGCTTGTCCTTGTCCTCGGCGCTCGACACGGCGGCCAGGTTCAGCAGCATCGAGAAGGGCACCACCATGGTCGAGACGGGCACCTTGTGGCCGTGAATGTGAAACACGGGGTTGTTGACCCGCTGGGCTGTGTCCTGCGTGGCATAGGCCCGCAGCTGCTGATGGTATTCATCGACCATCTTGGGGATCACGTCGAAATGCATCCGCTTGGCCGTCTTGGGCTTGAGATACATGAAATACGACAGGCTCTCGGTGCTGGCATAGGACAGCCATTCATCCATCGAGATGCCGTTACCCGAGGATTTGGAGATCTTCTGGCCGTTCTCGTCGAGGAACAGCTCGTAGGTGAAATGGTTGGGCTTCTGTCCGCCCAGAACCTCACAGATGCGGTCGTAGATCGCCGTGTTGGTGGCATGTTCCTTGCCGTACATCTCGAAATCCACGCCCAGCGCCGCCCAGCGCGCGCCGAAATCGGGCTTCCATTGCAGCTTCACGTTGCCGCCCGTCACCGGCAGGGTCCATTCGCGGCCCTCCTCGTCGTCGAAGGTGACGGTATGGTCGGCGGCGTTCACCTCTTTCATGGGCACGTAAAGAACCCGCCCGGTTTCCGGATGGATCGGCAAGAAAATGGAATAGGTCTGCTGGCGTTCCTCGCGCAGGGACTTGAGCATCACCTTCATCACGTCGTCATAGCGTTCGACCGCACGGCGCAGCACCGCGTCGAACCGGCCGGATTGGTAGAAGTCCCGCGCCGAGTAGAACTCGTATTCGAAGCCGAAGGTATCGAGGAACCGCCGCAGCATGGCATTGTTGTGGTCCCCGAAACTGTCATGGGTGCCAAAGGGATCGGGTACCGCGGTCAGCGGCATGTGCAGATGCTCGGCCATCATGTCCTGTTGCGGCACATTGCCGGGCACCTTGCGCATCCCGTCCAGATCGTCGGAAAAGCAGATCAGGCGGGTGGGGATATCCGATATCGCCTGGAAGGCACGGCGCACCATGGTGGTGCGCAGCACCTCGCCGAAGGTGCCGATATGCGGCAGCCCGCTGGGGCCATAGCCCGTCTCGAACACCACCTCGGACTTGCCCGCGGCCTGCACGCGTTTGAGCAGCGCGCGCGCCTCTTCAAAGGGCCAGGCTTTCGCAGTCATCGCGGCGTCGCGCAGATCGGACATGTCTTGGCTTTCCTGTGGGATGGGATCGGCCCGATGTGGCCGACGCGCCATGCGTCCTATTGCAGTGCCGCGAAAGCGTCAATAAAGCGGGGCCATCGCACAGAGGAGATCGCCCCATGGCCCCCGCCCCCCTGACCGCCCAGGACGCCCTTGTTGCTATCATGGTCGCGGTGTCGGCCAGTGACGAGGATATCCGCACCGCCGAATTGGTCAAGATCACCAGCACCGTCAATCATCTGCCTGTCTTCGGGGACTACGACGCCGACAAGATCAGCAAGGTCTCGGCGGTGGTCTTTGACCTGTTCAGCCAGGAGGACGGCCTCGATGCCCTGTTTGGCCTGGTCCGCGATGCCCTGCCGGAGCATCTTTACGAGACGGCCTATGCCTTGGCCTGCGACGTGGCCGCCGCCGATGGCGACATCCCGCAGTCCGAATTGCGCTTGCTCGAGGAAATCCGCTATGAATTCAATCTCGACCGGCTGCACGCCGCCGCGATCGAGCGCGGCGCGCGGGCGCGGCACTTGACGCTCTAACCCGCTTTTGTCAGCCCCCAGCGTTGCAGGATCTGCTGTTGCAGGGTGCGTGACCGGCGATTCCAGGCGCGCGCGCCCTCGGGCACCTCGTTGCCCGCCGCCTGGCCCGCCGCCCGGAGATCCAGGTTCGCGGTGAAGATGGCAAAGGCCAGGTCGCGCCCGTCAGGCGTGGTGACTATGCCCGCAAGGGTGCTCACGAAATTCAATGTGCCGGTCTTGGCGGCCACCGTGACCGGGTGATCCGGGATGCGCCGGCGCCGGTCGCCCCGCATCGGGATGGGCTTGAGCAGCGGGCGCAGGTCGCCCCCGGCGCCGTCGGCCAGGATCACCTGCACCATGTCGGCGGCACTGATCCGGCTGGCATCGGACAGCCCGGAATGGTCCGCCAGCCGTGCGCCGATGCCATAGGTCCGCCGCAACCAGGTCGACATCGCGGCGGCGGATGTATGCATCCCGACCGGGCGGCCCAGCCGCGCCCGCGTGGCCACCAGCCCGCAGACCTCGGCGGTCAGGTTCGTGGAATATTTCATCATGTCAGCCAGGGTCACCCGCAGCGTGGCGCTGTCGTGACGGGCCAGTTCAGTCGCCTTTTGCAGTCTTTCGATCTCGATCGGGCCGGGCAGGCGCAGCCCCTGCGCCCGCGCGAGGGTGCGAAAGACATCCCCCGCATAAAGCGCGGGCCGCCGCACCGGCAGCCAGCGCGCCCCGCCCTCGCCCAGGGCCGCGCGCGCCACGGTCCAGTCGTCCGGGCCTTCGTAGGCATAGACCGGGTGCGACCGGGCCGAGACCCGCACCCGCGACATGCCGACATCCGGGCGATAGCGCGCGGTGCGTGCGTCCAGCGTGATCTCGTAGTCGCGCCCCTTGCGCGCCCATTCGAAATGCACCCGGTTGAAGTTCAGGTTCAACCCGCTGACGGCCGGGTTGTAGCCGAGGTGGTCCATCTGGCCTGGCTCGATCTCCTCGATATGCGGCAGCGCGCCGCCCCAGCATAGGAACCGCCCGGTGATCCCGGTTATCCCCTGTGCGGCGAGCGCGCCGGCAAGCTCGGCAAGGTGATCGGTGGTCAGGGTCGGATCGCCCTCACCGGCCAGGATCAGGTCGCCCGCGACCAGTCCATCACGGACCGGGCCGGTGGCCAGAACCCGCGTCGTGAAACGGTGATCGCCGCCCAGCACCTCCAGCGCATAGAGCGAGGTCAGGGCCTTGGTGACGCTGGCCGGCGGCAGTGCTGCCTCCGATGCCGCCGAGGCGATCGGCGCGCCGGTCTCCAGGTCGCGGATCTCGACCCCCGCGACGCCGCCCGGCCCAAGGCCTGCGCGGGCGATGACCTCCTCAAGCCCCGGGCGCAGGGGCGGCGCACCCGCGGGGGCCGTGGGGCGCAGCCGCGGGCGCAGCGAGGTGGTGACCGGGTCGGCCAGCGCCGCCCCGCCCATGGTTCCGATCAGGCCGCCCAGCAGGCCGCGCCGTGTCACCTGCGCCCTCATGGCCGCAGCCTAGGCCGGGGTCGTCCGCAGGGGCAACCGCCTATCTCTGCCAGGCGCCGCGGGCGCGCAGGCGGCTCGAGGACTGGGCGTTCATGGGCATGTTGACGAAGCACCAGGCCGGTGGTTCGGCCCGCCCCAGCAGGATCGAGGCCCGCGCCGAGAGCTGCTGCGCGCGGTAGATCCGTGCCGCGCGCGACAGCCGCGCGGAAATCCGGTCGCCGGGGCGGGCGATGACCCCCACCGGCACCCGGTGCATGATCTCGCGCCAGTGGCCCCAACGGTGGAAATCGGCCAGGTTGTCGGCCCCCATCAACCATACAAAGCGCACCCCCGGGTAAAGCGCCTGCAATTGCGCCATCGTCTGCGCGGTGCGCCGCGTGCCGATCCGGGCCTCGACATCCGTCACCGTGACCTTCGGGTGACGCATCACGGCCTGCGCCCGTTCCATGCGCTGGCCCAGCGGTGCCGGGCCGTCGGCCTTGAGCGGGTTGCCCGGCGAGACCAGCCACCAGACGCGGTCCAGGCCGAACCTGCGCAGGGCGGCCCGGGTCAGGTCGACGTGGCCACCATGGGCCGGGTCGAAAGACCCACCCAGCAACCCGATCACCTGCCCGGCCCGGGCATATGGAAGCTCGGCACGCATCACGCGCGGGCTTTACGCCGGTGCCGGGGGCTTGGCAAGCGACGGCCGTTTCAATGCCCCCTTGATTGCCGATGTTGGAAAGGAAAGGGCTTTGTTCGCAGAAGACAGCTGCCAGCAGGCTTGCGACGGGGGCGCAGCGAACGCTGCGAGCTTCGAAAGGGTGGCCGTCTATCCTCCGGGTTCGCGGTAGACACTATAGTTTCCATGCACTTCCCGCCTGATCATGTTTAAAGGCGTGGTAAACGACATGTTTGCTATTACCGTAGCCATCCGATGCCACGGTTTGGGGTACCTGTAATGTTTTCCGCCTACGATTGCCCGGATGCCCGCTGCATCCTGCTCACCAACCGCGCGATCCGCGTGCCTAGCACGCAAAAAATCCACGAACAGGACGCGACGGGAGTGCCGCACGTTCAGGATTACGAGGCGCTGGAACAGGCCCTGACGGCCGACCCCCACATCAACTACGTCATGGTCAACCTCGACAGCTTTGACAGCGCGACCGCGCAACTGCCGCCACTGCGCCGGATTCGGGACAGCTACCGCGACCGGCTGGTCATTCTGCTGTCTGCAAATTTCGAGACGGATGAGTTCGGAACGCACCGCAAGATTCCGGCCAATGATACGCCTGGCCATTCCGCTGCGGAGTCCGCCCAGATACATGTGACCCACGCCCTGAAATCCGAGGTCGGGACCGGGGCTATGGTCGCCCGCATCGGCGACGACGAATTCGTCGCCGGTCTGCCGGACAGCCGCGCCCCCGGCGACCTGCGCGAGATCGCCGGGCGTATCGGCCGCAGCGTGGCCGCGCCGCCGGACCGGAGTGACCGGCCGATCCCGACAAGCTGCAGCATGGACGCACCGCTCTCACTGCCGGGCGAGAGGGACCCGAACAGCCTGCTGCGGCAGGCCGATTTTGCTCTCGAAGAAGCCAGGCATCTGGGCCGCGCCGGGGCCGCAATCTACGACGAGGCTCTGCACCGCCGCCACCGTGTCAAGGCCAAGCGCGCCAGCGACCTTGCCGAAGCCATCGACAGCGCGACGCTCGATCATGTGTTCCAACCGGTGTTCGACCTGCGCAGCCAATCTGTCGTCGGGTTCGAGACCCTTGTTCGCTGGACCCACCCCGAGGCGGGCACCATCGGGCCGGACGAGTTCCTGCCGATCGCCGACGAGCTGGGCCTGATGGCTGCGCTCGACCTGGGCTCCATGAGCAAGGCGTTGGAACAGAAGCGCCTGCTCGAGGCGGGCGGGCACGATGGCCTGACCGTCGCGTTCAACGCCTCCGGCAGCCTTCTGTCGCACCCCGACTTCGTGAACCGCCTTGTCCGGGGCACCGACGCCGGAGGTCTGTCCCGCGACCAGGTGGCGATCGAGGTGCTCGAGACCACCAGCTTCGGCGAGGTCACCGAAAACTCCGTGCATGCAGCGACCGTACGTGACCTGCATGAGGCGGGGTTCAAGGTCTATCTCGACGATTTCGGCGTCGGCTATGCCGGTCTGGCGCATCTGGCCGAACTGGCCGTCACGGGCGTCAAGATCGACCGCAGCCTCATCCGGAATGTCCTACGCGACGAGAGGGCGGCAAAGATCGCCGGGAAGATCATCGAGCTTTGCCATGACCTCGGGCTCAACATCGTGGCCGAAGGGGTCGAGGACAGCCAGACTGCGAATACCCTTCTCAACATGGGCTGCACCACGGTGCAGGGGTTCTGGATCTCGCGCCCGTTGCACCCCGAGGATCTGCACCACTGGCTGCCCGCCACGAACGATCACCGCCGCTGCGCATGATCTCGGGCTAGAGCCGCGCCGATCGGCAGTTGAAGCCCCACGCCCGAGCCGTTATCGACCCCAGGTATATCCGCAACGCGTTACAGGGGGTGCGTCATGGCGTCTTATCAATATGTCTACCACATGGATGGCGTCTCCAAGACCTATCCCGGCGGCAAGAAGTGCTTCGAAAACGTCCGCCTGTCCTTCCTGCCCGGCGTCAAGATCGGTGTTGTCGGCGTCAACGGCGCCGGCAAATCCACCCTGCTGCGCATCATGGCGGGCCTCGACACCGAGTTCACCGGCGAGGCCTGGGCCGCCGAGGGCGCCCGCGTCGGCTACCTGCCGCAGGAGCCGCAGCTCGACCCCGGCAAGACCGTCCGCGAGAACGTCATGGAAGGCGTGGCCGAGAAGAGGGCCAAGCTGGAACGCTTCAACGAGCTGGCCATGAATTACTCGGACGAGACCGCCGACGAGATGGCGCAGTTGCAGGACGAGATCGACACCCAGAACCTGTGGGACCTCGACGCCCAGATCGACGTGGCGATGGAGGCCCTGCGCTGCCCCCCCGACGCGGCCACGCCCGACACCCTCTCGGGGGGCGAGGCGCGCCGCGTGGCCCTGTGCAAGCTGCTGCTGGAAGCGCCCGACATGCTGCTGCTGGACGAGCCGACCAACCACCTGGACGCCGAGACCATCGCCTGGCTGCAACAGCACCTGATCGACTACAAGGGCACCATCCTGATCGTCACCCACGACCGCTACTTCCTCGACGACATCACGGGCTGGATTCTGGAACTCGACCGCGGGTCGGGCATCCCCTACGAGGGCAACTATTCGTCCTGGCTGGAACAGAAGGCCAAGCGGCTGGCGCAGGAAGCCCGCGAGGACAAGTCCAAGCAGAAGACGCTGGAACGCGAACTGGAATGGATGCAGCAGGGCCAGAAGGCCCGGCAGGCCAAGTCCAAGGCCCGTATCCAGGCCTACGAGGAACTGGCCAACCAGTCCGAGCGCGAGAAGCTATCCCGCGCCCAGATCATCATCCCCAACGGCCCACGCCTGGGCGGCAAGGTGATCGAGGTCGAGGGGCTGACCAAGGCCATGGGCGACAAGCTGCTGGTCGAAAACCTGGATTTCTCGCTGCCGCCGGGGGGCATCGTCGGTGTGATCGGCCCCAACGGCGCGGGCAAATCCACGCTCTTCAAGATGCTGACCGGGCAGGAAGACCCTGACGCGGGCAGCGTGGAGTACGGCGACACCGTCGAATTGTCCTACGTGGATCAAAGCCGCGACGCCCTGAACCCCGACGCGACCGTGTGGGGGGAAATCTCCGACGGCGGCGAGATCATCCAATTGGGCGACGCCCAGATGAATTCCCGCGCCTATTGCAGCGCCTTCAACTTCAAGGGCGGCGACCAGCAAAAGAAGGTCGGCCTGCTCTCGGGGGGTGAACGCAACCGGGTCCACATGGCCAAGCTGCTGAAATCGGGCGGCAACGTGCTGCTGCTGGACGAGCCGACCAATGACCTCGACGTCGAGACGCTGCGCGCGCTGGAAGACGCGTTGACGGAGTTCGCGGGCTGCGCCGTCGTCATCTCGCACGACCGCTTCTTCCTCGACCGGATCTGCACCCACATCCTCGCCTTCGAGGGCGACGCCCACGTCGAATGGTTCCAGGGCAACTTCGAGGACTACGAGGAAGACAAGAAGCGCCGCCTGGGCGCCGATGCGCTGGAGCCGAAGCGGCTGAAGCACAAGAAGTTTGCGAGGTGAAAATTGTACTACAATCTTATCGTCTCAGCTAATAAAGAACAATGGGAACGCTCAAACACTCCATTTCCAAGCTCTAGGATACTCGAGCACACACACGAGCACATCAAACAGGCATTCAACTTAGAAGGAAGTTTCCAAAGTTGTGCGCCAAAATACCCGGCTTTGCTAATGTGCGAGTCCCCTACTGAACAAACCGCGAAAATTGCAAAAATTTACTCAATTACAAAAACCGATACTGAATATATTATTGACTTCAAGGTCTTAAGCGACTTTAAAATACGCAATAATGAACTTGAAGAACGTGCGTTTCAGTTCGACATTGACCCGTTTGAATTTCATCGGACTCATTGGGCAATCAAGAATATTGATCTTTTAGCAACTTTAGACAGGCTGTCGTTAGCTAGTGATGGACAAATCAAAAAGCTTTCCCAAGAATTTCCCGACCTCACGACTCCAGGTGTATCTGAGGACAACGAAGACACCAGTATCTCTGTCTTCATTAGCTACTCCCATAAAGACAAGAGCTTCCTAGAGCGAATAAGCGTACATCTGAAACCCTTGGAACGGCGTTTAAGCCTTAACGTCTGGGATGACCAGAAATTGAATGCCGGCGACGACTGGAGGGGGGAGATTAGATCCGAAATAGAAAAATGCTCAGCGGCAATTCTTGTATTATCGGCTGATTTTCTCGATTCAGATTTTATCGCAAACCAAGAATTGCCACCCTTGCTGGAAGCCGCAAAGGAACGCGGAGCTAGAATAATTCCAGTTATTGCTAAACCGTGTATGTTTCACGAAATCGACGAACTTGCATCCTTTCAAGCAATCAACTCACCAAGCACACCTCTGCTGGCCATGAGTGAAGCTAAAGCCGAAGAAACGCTTGTTCAACTTGCATCGACAATTCGCACGCTGATCCCCGACTAAATTGCCTAGGCGCTTTCACGCCCTGTCACATTGCTGCAAGTGCGTCTCGCGCCTGCTGCGGGCAGCGCCATTTCGACGTGAAAGCTGCGGACGATGCCAGCCATAAGAGCCCGAGGCACGGCTTGCCGCTGTATTTCCCCCTTGCCATCCGCCCGCAAACCCGTCATACACCCCCTGCAACGTTATTCTACCTCGACCCTGACTTCCTTAACCGGCACTCAGTTCTT
>JAVLCA010000076.1:0-4082 GCA_031581025.1 Salibaculum sp.
ACCGATGGCAATTCACAACGATGATGTTAAGCGCCAAGCCCCATTACGGCATCTTATTCCGCCGCGGTGCCAAGGGCGGCGGCATGCAAGTCCTCACGATAGGGCCGCGCCGTCGCGGGCAATTCGCGCTTGAGGAAATAGTCCTCGTTCTTCAGTTGCCGCCAGAGTGCCGGGATCATCTCGGCCAGCGCCTGCGGGATCGAACGGTTGGGCGCGGGCAGATCGTGCTTGATCCTCTCGTGCAGCGCGGGCAACTGGTGGTAGGGCACCATCGGGAACATGTGGTGCTCCACGTGGTAGTTCATGTTCCAGTAGATGAAGCGGCTGACCGGGTTCATGTAGACGGTGCGCGAATTCAGCCGGTGGTCGAGCACGTTCTCGGCCAGGCCACCGTGCTGCAACATGCCGGTCATGACATGGTGCCAGGCCCCGAAAAGCCGCGGCAGGCCGATCACCATGAGCGGCAGGATCGAGCCCATCGCGACAGCCAGCGCGCCCGTGGCTGCATAGATCGCCAGCCAGATCCGGGCCACGCGGATGACCTTGTGATGCTCGGTCTGCGGAACGAACGCCGCCTCTTCCGGGTGCAGGCGGCCGGCGGCGTTCAACAGCATCCGCCCCATGCCGTTCCAGGCATCCACCAGGCCAAAGAGATTGGCGATCAGACGCACGAGGTCAGGCGGGCGCATGACCGCGATTTCCGGGTCACGGCCCACGATGATCGTATCCGTATGGTGACGGGCATGGGACCAGCGCCAGGTATGCGGGTTGCGCATCATGCAGAAACTGGCGAGCTGATAGAGCCAGTCGTTATAGGCCCGCGTCTTGAAGGCGGTGCCGTGGCCGCATTCGTGCCAGCGGCTGTCCATGGCCGAGCCATAGAGTACCCCGTAGGCCAGCCAGACCGGGGCCGACCACCAGGCAGGCCAAAGCGCGATGCCTGTCCCGGCCAAGAGCACCATCGCCCCGAACAGGATGACGGTGTCGCGGATCGCCGGGCCGTCCGCCCGCTTCATGAGCGTCTTCATCTCCTTGCGGGACATGTCCGAATGATACCAGTCAGCGGCGGCGAGGCCGCTGTCGACGGCCCGTTTCGCATCCGGCCCTAGCAGGGAATAGTCGCGCATGCCCATGTTCTGTCCTCCCCACGACGCAGCTTGATCTGGGTCCTGTTTACAGGAACACGTTGGGACCTGCGCCCCCGTGGTCTTGCACTTCCATCAAATCACATCAGAATGACAGCCGATAGTGATGTCATTGCATCAAGGCCAGGCCATGTCCAAACGCCCCACCATCGCCGATCTCGCCTCTGCGGCGGGGGTCGGCGTGGCTACTGTCGACCGTGTCCTGCACGGGCGCGCCAATGTCAGTGCCCGCACCAGTGCCCGGGTCGCCGAAGCGGCCGAGCGCATCGGCTATCACGCCGCGGGGCTAATCGCCGCACGGCAGGCGCCCCCGGCCCCCGTGCTGCGGTTCGGCTTCGTGCTGCACAAGCAGGCCCAGCCCTTCTACCGGCAGTTTGCCCAGCAGATCGAGGCGGCCTGCGCCGCCCAGCCGCACCATGACATCCGCGCGCGCATCGTCTTTTCACCCTCGCAGGCGCCCGAGGATTTCGCCGCCGCCTTCGAACGCGCCGCCGAAGGGGCCGATGCGGTGGCCGGATCAGCCATCAATCACCCGCAGGTCGACCGGGCCATCGCGGCCATCAGCGCGACGGGCACACCCTGCTTTGCCCTGCTCAACGATTTTGCAACCGCGGCGCGGCGCAGGTATTTTGGGCTCGACAACCTGCGCACAGGCCGCATTGCGGGCTGGATGATCGCGGCGACCGCCCCGGCGCTGGGCAAGGTCGCGACCTTCGTGGGCGGCAGCCGCTGGCACGGCCAGGTCCTGCGTGAGACCGGCTGCCGTGCCGCCCTACGCGACCATGCGCCCGGGATGCAGATGCTGGACACCGCCGTGAACCTCGAAACCCGCCAGGTGACCTACGAGGCGACGCTGGACCTGCTGGCCCGCCATGGCGACCTGCGCGGCATCTACGTGGCCGGCGGCGGCATGGAGGGGGCCATCGCTGCCCTGCGCGAAAGCCGTCCACCGGGCAAGGTGGCCCTGGTGGTCAACGAACTGACCGCCGACAGCCGCGCGGCGCTGGCCGACGGCCATGCCACCCTCGCCATCGCGACACCTCTGGACCTGCTCTGCCGCGATCTTGTCGCGGCCATGTCAGCCGCCGCCGGGGCCCCCGAAGACAGCACCGGCCCCGACCGCCACCTGCTGGAGGCGCATCTGGTCCTGCCCGAGTCCGTCTGATGGCGCGGTCTGCGCACCGGTGTCAGATCCGACACCGCGCCTGTGGCCCTGGCTGATCTGTACAAGGGCGCCGCCACGTCGCGCAGGGTAGTGCTTGCGACAGCGGACGGTCAGGGCACCGTCGAGATTATGCGGCGGACGGGCATGTCGAAGCCGACGGTCTGGCGCTGACAGGAGCGGTATCTCGATGAAGGTGTGCGGGGCTCACCGGGCAGCGTCGGCCCGATATCCCGCCCGTTGCAGATCATGCGCAGAAACTCGACCCTGGCGATCCCGTTGTCGGTCAACTCGGGCGGACCAAAGCCGGGTGGCCGGCGCTGAATGGGTGCGTCGTCGTCATTCGAACCGTGCACGCACATGTCCTCTACTTACCGAAGATTGCGCGGATCGCGGCACGGCTGCGGGTCGTCATCCGTGGATCGGTATTGCCTGATGCCGCGCGGATCTCCTGCAGCCACGCCTTCTCGTTCTCGGTCACGGCCGTGCCCATGATCTCCATCAGGGCGTCGGCGGCAGTATCACCCTCGATCTGCTCCAGGGTCAGCCGCAAGAAATAGGCGGGGTCGCAGTCGAGCGCCTTGGCCAGGCTGGGCACGCGATCCACCGGCAGCTTGCTCGCCCCGCCCTTGAGCATCGACAGCATGTTCCGGCTGACGAACCCGGCCTCATCGGCAATTTCTGCCTGAGACTTCCGGGGGCGCAGCTCCATGATCCGCCGGCTGATGAACTTGGCCAGGCGGGTGTCTTCGTAAGGTTTCTTCGGCATGTCGGTCCTATCCAGTGTCGCTGTGCAGCACACGCGCTGCATGCTTTCTGTATAGCGACGGCCGGTTGGGGCGCTTGCGGGACACATGCTTGTCTGGTCGGCCTTTGGGCGGTGCTAGGCTTGGTGTTCACCCCGGACCACCCGGACCACCCGGACCACCCGGAAGGGCGAAGCTTGGTATGACCTCGTCGTCAAGAGGCCATCTCCTGGTCCGGCCGGTCCGGACCAGGAAACAGGTCATGCGTGTGGCGGGTGCGTACTGCCTCGGGGCCTACGCCTCCAACACGGCAGAGGCACGCACGGCGTAAACCCGGGGCCTGCCCTCCACCTCGCGGCCCATCCGGAACTGCAATCCCTCGCCCTGCTGGGACCGCAGGGATCCAGCGGACCTGTGCAGGCGTGCCGCCTGATCATGGCCATCGGCCCCATGGATCCGCTTCCAGCAGGCGGGCCGGACATAAATCCACTCTGCATCCCGCCAACCGTCTGCCTCATGCCCATCATGCTGGCCCAGCCGGACGAAGTTCTCCGGGTGTGCCTGGACATAGCAGCGGGTCCGTTCGAGCGCTGCTGCGACCTCTGCCTGCGTGTCCAGATCGCGCGCTTCGAGCCAGATGATGAAGAGGTCACGGGCCGCCTTCAGCGCCTCGCCTTCGCGCCAGCCCGTCAACCCGAACTCGGTGGCCATCTCCCCAGCAGCAGCGGCCAGCACGAACCGATCAAGCACCCGGCTCACCTGGCCGTCATAGCTCAGGTCAGCCATCGGCTCGCTGTTTTTCAGGACCCTCTGAGCACGGTTCGCAAAAGAACTGGCGCGGTCGAGACGCGTCATCAACTTCTCGACAAAGGCCGGTCCGGCGACACCGTAGTCAGTCTCCATGGCATGCTGGAGCCGCTTCGCAAAGGCATCGCCACTGTCCGCCTCATGCAGGGTGTCAAAGGCGCGGTGACGCGGTACTGTACCCTAAGGTCTGGAAATTCGCTCGAGTTGGGGGCCATGAGCCCC
>JAVLCA010000005.1:0-97492 GCA_031581025.1 Salibaculum sp.
AGTGTCACCTTGGGGCTTTCCCATAAATCAGGAATTGGTGGCAGCCCGTAGGGGAATCGAACCCCTCTTTCCAGGTTGAAAACCTGGCGTCCTAACCGATAGACGAACGGGCCACGTTTGCAGTGAGGCGGTGTTTAGAAAAACCCCCGAGGCGACGCAAGAGGATTCGTGCGCTTTTTTTCAATGGGCTGGCGCGGCATCCTCGAGGCGCAACTGCGGGCTGCGGCGGCCTTGCCAGGTGTTGATTTCCAGCCGCCCGGCAAGGTGGAAGCGCGCCCCGTCGTGGGATGTGAGCGCGGCGCCCAGCGGCCCGTCCATGGCACCGAAGGCGATGGCCTCGACCTTTGCGCCCAGCCCGTCGCCGAAGGTCAACTTCAGGTGGCCGGTGCCCACCGGCTTGGCAAAGAGGATCCGGCAATCGGCGAAGGCAAAGCGCGGCGCCGGCGCCCCCGCGCCGAAGGGGCCGGCCTGCTCGATCTGTTCGACCAGCTCGACCGTGGCGGCCCCCGGCATCAGCAGCCCGTCGAGCGTGAGGTCCGCGGGGCCTAGCCGGTCGGCGCCCTGCCGGGCCAGCAGGTCGGACAGGCGTGACATGGCCACCTCCAGCTTGTCGCGGGCCAGGCTCAGCCCCGCGGCCATCTTGTGCCCGCCCCCCTTGAGGAGCAGCCCCTCGGCGGCCAGCCTCTGGATCGCCGCGCCCAGATCGACACCGGTGACGGATCGGCCCGATCCCTTGCCCGCGTCGCCCTCCAGCCCGATGACGATGGCGGGGCGGTTGGTGCGTTCCTTGAGCCGCGAGGCGACGATGCCCACCACGCCGGGGTGCCAGCCTTCGCCCGCCGCCCAGACCAGCGGCCCGTCCAGCCCGCGCGCCTCGGCCTGGGCCAGGGCGGCGGCGCGGACCTGCTCCTCGATCTCGCGGCGTTCGGTGTTCAAGTCGTCCAGTCTCGTCGCCATGGCCTGTGCCTCGCGCGGGTCTGGCGTGGCCAGCAGCCGCGCGCCCAGGTCGGCCTTGCCGATCCGCCCGCCGGCGTTCACCCGTGGCCCCAGCAGGAAGCCCAGGTGATGACTGCTGGGCGCGCTGTCGAGCCGCGCGACATCGGCCAGCGCGACCAGCCCGGGGCGCTGGCGCCGGGCCATGACCGTCAGCCCCTGGCGCACGAAGGCTCGGTTGACGCCCTGCAGGGGCGCCACGTCGGCCACGGTGGCCAGCGCCACCAGATCCAGCAGCGCCATGAGATCGGGGCCGCTCTGCTCGGCGGCGCGGCGCTGGCGGGTCACGTCGACCAGCAGCAGGAAGACCACGGCGGCCGCGCAAAGGTGCCCCAGCCCGCCATCCTCGTCCTGCCGGTTGGGGTTCACCACGGCCAGCGCGGGGGGCGGGGTCTCGCCGCCCAGGTGATGATCGAGCACCAGCACATCCGCGCCCTCGGCCGCGGCGATGGCGTCATGGGACAGGGTGCCGCAATCGACGCAGATAATCAGGTCGTGGGCGCGGGCGAGCGCCCGCATGGCGGGCACGTTGGGGCCATAACCCTCGTCGATGCGGTCAGGCACATAGAGCGTCGCCCCAAGCCCGAGATCGCGCAGCCAGCACAGCAACAGCGCCGCCGACGCGCCGCCATCCACGTCGTAGTCGGCGAAGATGGCGATGCGCTCGCCCGTGTCGAGGGCCTGCACCAGCCGCGCCGCGGCCTTTTCCATGTCGCGCAGGCCGCGCGGATCAGGCAGCAGATCGCGCAACGTTGGGGCGAGAAAGGCCGCGGCCTCAGCCGCCGCTACCCCGCGTGCCACCAGGATTCGGCACAGTGGCAGGGGCAGGGCGGTTTCCTGAGAAAGGCCCTGGGCGAGGCGGTCGGCCTCGACGCCCGGGCCGACCCAGCGCCGCCCGGTCAGCGACGCCGTGACCCCGAGAAACGCCCCGGCCGAATCATCTGCAATATTTGGTGTCATGGTCATTTCCCGCCACCATATGCGGTCAGGCCCCGAGTCGCTATGGCCCCTCGGCCAATGGGCCCTGCGGGGTCAGCACGATATCGGCGTGCAGGGCCTGGGCCACGACGGCCTCGGCATTGGGAATGTCGTTCGCCTCGGCGCGGCGGGTGGCGGCGACGCGGGTATGGCCAAGCTTGAGCCAGCGCTGGATCAGCCGCGCACGCAGGTCTTCCAGGGGCACGTCCAGCCGCACCGAAAGCGACCAGATCGGCGCGAGGTTGAACCAGGGGGCGGCGTCGAACAGCAGATAATTGCCCTCGACCAGAACCACCTCGGCCTCGGCGGGGATGACCTGGGCGCCGGCGATGGCCAGGTCCCGGTTGCGGTCGAAGACCGGGGCGATGACTTCGGTGCGCTCGCGCAGGCGCTGCACAAGGTGCAGGAACCCGGCGCTGTCGAAGGTCTCGGGCGCGCCCTTGCGCCCCAGCAGGCCCCGCTCGCTCAGCACCGCGTTGTCGAGGTGGAAGCCGTCCATGGGCACCACCCGCGTGGCGCATTTCTGCGCATTCAGCCGCCGGGCCAGTTCCTCGGCCAGGGTGGACTTGCCGCTGCCCGGCGCCCCGGCGATGGCCACCAGCAGGCGGCGGCCGTCGCCGCGCATGGCATGGACGCGCTCGGCCAGCAGGTTGATCTGGGGGGTCAGGTCGGGCATGGCATCATTCCACGGTAACGGATTTGGCGAGGTTGCGCGGCTGGTCCACGTCGGTGCCGCGCGCCACGGCGGTGAAATAGGCCAGTTGCTGGGCCGGCACCGCATAGAGGATGGGCGCGATCAGGGACTCCGCGGCGGGCAGGATCAGGGTATCCCAGACCCCGTCGCCGGCGATCTCGGCGCCCTCGCGGTCGGTGATCAACAGCACCTTGCCGCCGCGGGCCATGACCTCCTGCATGTTGGAGATGGTCTTGTCGAAAAGCGCGTCGCGGGGCGCCATGACGATGACGGGCACAGTCTTGTCCACCAGCGCGATGGGGCCGTGCTTGAGTTCGCCTGATGCATAAGCTTCGGCATGTATGTAGCTGATTTCCTTAAGCTTCAACGCGCCTTCCTGGGCCAGGGCATACATCGGCCCGCGCCCAAGGAACAGGATGTCGCGTGCCTCGGCCAGTTGGCGGGCCAGGTGCTGCGTCTTCTCTTCCTGGCCCAGGGCGATGTTCATCAGCCCCGGCAGCCCGCGCAGGTCGGCGATCCGCGCCGCCAGCCCGGCCGTGTCGAAGCGCCCCTTGTCCTGCGCCGCCTTGAGGGCCAGCGCGGCGAGCACCGTCAGCTGGCAGGTGAAGGCCTTGGTCGAGGCGACGCCGATCTCGGCCCCGGCCAGGATCGGCAGGGCCAGGTCGCTTTCCCGGGCGATCGAGCTTTCGGCGACATTCACGATCGAGACGATGCGGTCGGCCTTGCCCGCGCAATAGCGCAGCGCGGCGAGGGTATCGGCGGTCTCGCCCGACTGGCTGACGAAAAGCGCCACGGTCCCGGCGCCGACGGGCGGCTCGCGATAGCGGAACTCCGAGGCCACGTCGACCTCGACCGGGATGCCGGCCAGTTGCTCGACCCAGTATTTGGCCGTCAGGCAGGCCAGGTAGGCGGTGCCGCAGGCGACCATGGTCAGACGTTGGACGCCGGTGAAATCGAGGCCCGGCTCGGGCAGGGTGATGGCGTCGTCGTCTAGGTAATAGTTCAGCGCCGAGGTCAGTACGGTGGGCTGCTCGGCGATTTCCTTGGCCATGAAGTGCCTGTGCCCGCCCTTGTCGACCAGCGCGGCATCGCGCTGGATCGTCTTGACGGGGCGGTTGGCCAGGTGTCCGGCGCTGTCGCGCACCTCCAGACTGTCGCGGGTGAGAACCGCGAGGTCGCCTTCTTCGAGATAGGTGATCCGGTCGGTCATGGGCGCCAGGGCAATGGCGTCGGAGCCCACGAACATCTCGCCCTCGCCGTGGCCGATGGCCAGCGGGCTGCCCTTGCGCGCGGCGATCAGCAAATCCTCGTCCCTCTCGAAGAGAAAGCACAGCGCATAGGCGCCTTCCAGCCGTGCGATCGTGGCCTCGGCGGCGGCGCGCGGGTCCATCCCCTGATCAAGGTGGTGCCGGGTCAGCAGCGCCACCGTCTCAGTGTCGGTCTCGGTCTCGTGGTCGATGCCGATCCCGCCCAGCTCGCTGCGCAGGGTGCGGAAATTCTCGATGATGCCATTGTGGACCACAGCGACACGCCCGGCGCCATGGGGGTGGGTGTTGGTCAGGGTTGGGGCGCCATGGGTGGCCCAGCGGGTATGGCCGATCCCGGATTTGCCGGTGAGCGGATCATGCACCAGCAGGTCTTGCAGGTTGACCAGCTTGCCCACGGCCCGGCGCCGGTCTAGCGTGCCGCGATCCACGGTCGCGATCCCGGCGCTGTCATAGCCGCGGTATTCCAGCCGCTGGAGGGCGTCCACGAGGATCGGTGCCGCTTCGTGCTTGCCCAGCACACCTACAATTCCACACATTATTCGTGATCCCTATCGCGTTTGGCCTTTTGGGCCTTTAACTTTTCGAACATCCGGCGCGCGAGGCCCGGTTTGTTGACCTGCCGTGCGCGGCCCAGGGCCAGCGCCCCCTCGGGCACATCCTGGGTGACCACCGTGCCGGAGGCGGTCATGGACTCGTCGCCCAGCGTGACCGGCGCGACCAGCATGGTGTCCGAGCCGAGGAAGACGTTGCGCCCCACGGTCGTGCGGTGCTTGAAGACCCCGTCGTAATTGCAGGTCACCGTGCCCGCGCCGACGTTGGTGTTCTCGCCCAGGTCGGCATCACCGATGTAGGAAAGGTGGTTCACCTTGGCGCCGGCATGGATTTGCGCATTCTTGATCTCGACGAAATTGCCGATGCGGGTGTCCTCGGCCAGTTCCGCCCCGGGGCGCAGCCTTGCATAGGGGCCGACCACCGCGCCACGGGCGACATGGCAGCCTTCCAGGTGGCTGAAGGCGCGGATACTGGCGCCGTTCTCGATGGTCACGTTGGGGCCGAAGACCACGTTGGGTTCGATCACGGTGTCGGGGCCGATCAGGGTGTCAAAGCTCAGGTGCACGGTCTCGGGGGCCAGCAGGGTCGCGCCCGCCTCGATCAGGTCGGCACGGGCCCGGTCCTGGTAGATGGCATTGGCGCGGACCAGCGCGGCGCGGGAATCGACGCCCAGGGTCTCGGCCTCGTCGCAGGTCACGACTGTTGCCGCCAGCCCGCGCGCCCGCGCCAGCCCGACCACGTCGGTCAGGTAGTATTCGCCGCTGGCATTGTCGTTTCCGACCGCCTCGAGCAGCGAGAACAGCCGGCCCGCATTGGCGGCAATGACCCCGGAGTTGCACAGGGTGATGGCCCTGTCCTGCGCGTCTGCGTCCTTGAATTCGACAATTGCCTCAAGGGATTGGCCGGACATCTTCAAGCGGCCATAGCGGCCTGCATCGGCGGCCTCGAAGCCCAGGACGACCAGATCATGGGTGGCACGGGCCGCCTGCATGGCGGCTAGCGTCTCGGGCTGGATGAAGGGGGTGTCGCCATAAAGCACGATCACGTCGCCCTCGAAATCCGCCAGGGCCGCGCGGCACTGATCGACGGCGTGGCCGGTGCCCAGCTGCTCGTCCTGATGGGCCAGTTCCACCGCCGGGTCCCAGGCGCGGGCGGCTGCCGCGACGGCCTCGGCGCCATGGCCGGTGACGACGATGGTGCGCGCGGGGTCGATCGCCGCGCCCGCGCGCAGGGCATGGACCAGCATCGGCGCACCGGCGACTTCGTGCAGGACCTTGGGAAGGTCCGATTTCATCCGCGTGCCCTTGCCCGCGGCCAGAACAACCAGTGCCGTCGCCATGCTGCCCACCTCTTTGACCTCAGGCCCCTTCTACCGGCCACAGTCAGCTTGGCAAGCCGGGGGGCTTCACATCGGGTGTCGGCAGGTTACAGAGGGCGAAACCCTGCCGGAGCCGCCCATGACCCGCACAGTGATATTCGACCTCGACGGCACCCTGGCCGACACCAGCGGCGACATGGTGGCCGCGGCCAATGCCTGTTTCCGCGATCTCGGTCTGGGCGATCCGCTGGACCCGGTGGCGGATGCCGCCACGGCGATGCGCGGCGGGCGGGCCATGCTGGCGCTGGGGTTCACCCGCAGCGGCGGCCACGACCCCGAGGCGGTCGACCAACAGTATCCGCGCTTTCTGGCCCATTACGGCGCGGCGCTGGACGTGCACTCGCGGCTGTTCCCCGGCGTGGCCGGGGCCGTCGAGGCGCTGCGCGGTGCCGATTACCGGGTGGGGGTCTGCACAAACAAGCCCGAGGCCCTGGCCGACCGGCTGCTGACAAGCCTGCGCGTGCGGCACCTGTTCGCCTCGCTCGTCGGGGCCGATACGCTGGCCACGCGCAAACCCGATGCGGCCCCCTACTTGGCGGCCGTGCAACGGGCCGGGGGCCAGCCCGCGCGCTCGGTCCTGATCGGGGATACGCTGACCGACCGCGAGACGGCCCGCGCGGCCGGGGTGCCGGTGATCCTCGTGACCTTCGGCCCCCATGGCGAGTCGGTGCGCGGGATGGGCGCGCAGGGGCTGATCGATGGGTACGACGCGCTCGGGGGCGAGGTGCTGCGGTTGATCGGGTGATCTGTTGTCCGCCCTGCGGGCCGCGCCGGTTGACCTGGGCACGCCGCTGCGAAAAACGGCTTGGCGGCTGGACCTCATGCGGCGCAGGATTAGGTGGATTATCGGTCAAGAGGGAGAGTTGAGACCCATGAATCAAGAGATCAGCCGACAAGAGTGGCAGGCCGCCGAAAAGGCGCGTCAAAAAGAGGTCTTCGAGCGCGCGATGTCCGAGCGTGCGCGGACCGAGCGCAAGCGCGAGGCCTCGGGCCAAGCCATCATGGCCGGGGCCTATTCGCTATATCCCGCCAGCCAGGGCAAGGGCGTCATGGGGCGCATGGTCGCCTGGGCGCAGGTCGGCTGCGTCGCCTTTGCGGGCTTCGCGCCGAATTACCTGGCGTGGCGCCTGCTGCTGTCGGGCTGAGTCGGGACAGGGCGGTCTTGGCTTTCCACAGTCGTTGCGATTTGCTAGCGCCGGCGACGGAGCCGTGACGCGCCTGCCCGTCACGGCAAACGCGCGCACAGCGCGCTGGCGTGGAAAGGCGACATGGAAGAAGTCTTCGAAGGCACCTTCACCCAGCAAGAGCCGATCCCCGAGGCGGGGATCGCCGCCGCTGTCGAGGTCATGCGCCACGGGCGTCTGCACCGCTATAACACCACGCCGGGCGAGGTGGCCGAGGTCGCCCTGCTGGAAGAGGAATTCGCCGCCTCGGTCGGTGCGGACTTCTGCCTGGCCGTCGCCTCGGGAGGCTACGCGCTGGCCACGGCCCTGCGGGCCTGCGGGGTCGGGCCGGGCGACAGGGTTTTGACCAATGCCTTCACGCTGGCCCCGGTGCCCGGGGCCATCGCCAGTGTCGGCGCGCAGCCGGTTTTCGTGGGCGTCACCGAGGGGCTGGTCATCGACCTTGACGACCTCGCGACCAAGGCCGGTCAGGCGGATGTGCTGATGCTGTCGCACATGCGCGGGCATATCTGCGACATGGACCGGCTGGTGGCCCTGTGCGCGGCCCATGGCCTGACCCTGATCGAGGATTGCGCGCATACCATGGGGGCGTCGTGGAATGGCCGGCCCACAGGCCGCTGGGGGCGCATGGGCTGCTTCTCGACACAGACCTACAAGCACATCAACTCGGGCGAAGGCGGGCTGCTGGTCTCGGATGATGCCGAGGCCATGGCCCGGGCGATCCTGCTGTCGGGGTCCTACATGCTGTTCGAGCGGCACCGCGCGGCCCCGCCCGCCGCGGCCTTCGCGCAGATCAAGTATGACACGCCCAATGTCTCGGGCCGGATGGACAACCTGCGCGCGGCGATCCTGCGCCCGCAACTGGCCGATCTGCAGCGGCAATGCGCCCGCTGGAACGCGCTTTATGCGGTGCTGGACGCGGGCCTGGCCGAAACCCCCGGCCTGACCCGGATCGACCGGCCCGGGGCCGAGCACTTCGTCGCCTCGTCCTACCAGGCCCTGTTGCTGGACTGGCCGGGGGCCGCCATCGAAGAGGTTCTGGCCCGCTGTGCCCGCCGCGGGGTGGAACTCAAGTGGTTCGGGGCCGCCGAACCCCATGGCTTTACCAGCCGCTACGACAGCTGGCGCTATGCCCCCGCCGAGCCCATGCCGCAAAGCGACCGGGTGCTGCGCGGCATCCTGGACATGCGCCTGCCGTTGACCTTCACCCTCGACGACTGCGCCCAGATCGCCCGGATCATCCGCGCCGAGGTGGGCGCTGTCTGGCAACGTGGCGTCGCCGCCCAGTGACAGGGGCCGAGGCCCAGGTGGCGCTGCGCCGGGCGCTGGCACGGCTGGGGCAGCCCGATCCCGGGATATCGGTTCCCGATCCGCTGGAGGCCCCCGAGGACTGGCTCTTCGAGACGCTCTGCGCGCTTACCCGGACCATGGCGCAGGAGGCCGAGGCCACGACGCGGCAGACCTGGCCCCGCCGCTTCGGGAAACACCGCCCCACCATCGACGACGACTACAGCCGCCGGACCTGGATCGAGGCGCACGAACGGCTCATGGCCCATCTGCGCCAGGACTGGGGCGCGCGGCTGCATCACCACTACAAGGAGATGCTGGCGCGCTACCCGCTGACGCCACAGGAACGCGCCAATGCCCGGCGCCTTGGTCTGTCGACCTTCGGCCTGACGGCAGATGATTGACGCCGATCCCGCATCGGCGTTGAAATGACCGGATGTTCAAGAAAACCCGCAGCGCGCGAGGCCCCGGCATGTTCACCGCATCACGTGACTTCGACCCGGGCGAGGATGTGGGCGCGCGGACCACGGCCGAGGCCGGGGCGACCCTTCCCAACCCCAAAGACCTCTTACCTGACCATACCCATTCCGGCGCATCGTCTACGCCCAGCCGAAGATGAGCGCCGCGGGCCTCCCTCAGATCGCCGCCGTCAAGGGCAGTAACACTGCCGGCGGGGCCGATGTGTCCGCCCTGGCCGATGTCTCGATTATCGTGCACGATCAGAGCACCGTCTCCCTGGCAGGGCCGTCGCGGCTGCGACGGGCGGTGCGCAACCTAGGGCCGACGGGCGGCCGCGCCGGCGTGGTCCGGATGTAGTGGTCCTGCGGCGCAATCTCATGCCGCGGATGCGCGGCTGTCGTGGCCCGGGGCGGACCCGGCAGCCGGTGGGCCGGATCGCGGCGTTGGTCCTCTTGAGCGTCACGCCCCCGGTCGCGGCCGACTATGTGATCGGTTGGGCGAAGGCGTCGGACGACTGCCGATTCGTGCGGGTGATCGACGGTGACACCGTCGCTATGGCCTGCGCCGAGGCGCCGCAGACCCGCCTGCGGCTCGCCGATATCGACATGCCGGAACTGCGCGGGGCCTGCTGGCAGGAACGGCTCTTGGCGCTGCACGCCAGCCTGACCCTGCGCTGGCAGCTCTACCGTGCGGGCCGCATCGAGGTGGCGCTCTCGGGCCGGACCGACCGCTATGGCCGCGCGCTGGGCGGCCTTTTGACGGATGGCGTGCCGGTCTCGGAGGCGCTGCTCGACGCTGGCCTCGCGCGGCCCTATGTGCCAAGCGACATCGCCTGGTGCGACCAGCTGACAGGAGCTGCTTCATGACTGACCCCAAAACGACCCAGGACAAAAAGGCCGGGAACGCGAACCCGGGCGACGAAAGGCCCGACGCCTATTCCGGTATTCCCTGGGTCCATGTGGACCCGGCAATCGCCCGCGCCCATCCCAAGGGCCAGTTGACCCCGGCGTTGCAGGCGATCTCTGCCTACATCGTGGCGGTGGGCCTGCTCAAGCTGTGGCTTTTCACCGGGGCGGGCCATGCGCCGGGTGTGATCCTGCTGGGCGGGGTGCTGCCGATGCTGGCGGGGCTGGGTCTGTGGCTGCGGCTGCCCTGGGCGGTGGTGATCGCCTTGCTGATGGCGGGCTTCAACCTCTATGCCTTCGTGCGCAACGTCGGCGCCGACCCCGACCTGCTGTTGCTGTTCGACGGGGTCGTGTCCGTGGGCATCATCTTCTACCTGATCGAGGGCGACCGGCCGAATTTCATCTATCGCCACCGCTACCGGAAATATTCGGTGCTGGATGCCGACCGGGGCGATGGCTAGGCGTTCCGGGACGTGATCAACCCGTGGCGCGTGAAAGCGCCGCATGGCCGCGGCGGCCCGACCCGGCGGCGCAGGCCCCGACGGTCACGGTAAACTTTACCCGGTTTCACCGGTGATGGCGTTGACCACCCCCCGTCACAGGGATAGATGAGAGACAATCCAAGCGGGCCATGGCCAAGCGTGCCGGCCTTGCATCGCCGAAGGGAGCTGCTGCGTGGAAGAGTTTCTCAGGGAATACCTGCCTATCGTCGTCTTCCTGGGCCTGGCCATAGGCCTTGGTCTTGTCCTGATCCTGGCCGCCGTGGTGCTGGCCGTGCGCAACCCCGACCCGGAAAAGGTCAGCGCCTACGAATGCGGCTTCAACGCCTTCGACGATGCGCGCATGAAGTTCGACGTCCGGTTCTACCTGGTGTCGATCCTCTTCATCATCTTCGATCTGGAGGTGGCGTTCCTGTTTCCCTGGGCCGTGGCCTTCGCGGATATCAGCATGGCGGCTTTCTGGTCGATGATGCTGTTCCTGGTCGTGTTGACGGTGGGCTTTGCCTACGAATGGAAGAAAGGGGCCCTGGAATGGGAGTGACCGACGACAAGCCGCTCGTGACTCAGGTGCAGGGGGACGGCCAGCAGGAGGCGCGCGTGAAATCCGCGCCCTCGGTCAAGGCCCCCTATGACGCCGAGACGCTCGGTGCCGACACGGATGTCGCGACGCAGGATCTGAACAAGCAGTTGCAGGACAAGGGGTTCCTGGTGGCCTCGTCCGAGGACCTGATCAATTGGGCGCGCACCGGCTCGCTGCACTGGATGACCTTCGGGCTGGCCTGCTGCGCGGTCGAAATGATGCACTCCTCGATGCCACGCTACGACGCCGAGCGCTTCGGGATCGCCCCGCGCGCCTCGCCGCGCCAGTCCGACGTCATGATCGTGGCCGGCACCCTGACCAACAAGATGGCCCCGGCCCTGCGCAAGGTCTACGACCAGATGCCCGAGCCGCGCTATGTCATCTCGATGGGGTCCTGCGCCAACGGCGGGGGCTATTATCACTACAGCTATTCCGTGGTGCGCGGCTGCGACCGCGTGGTGCCCGTCGACATCTACGTGCCCGGCTGCCCGCCCACGGCCGAGGCGCTGCTTTACGGCATCCTGCAACTGGCCCGCAAAATCCGCCGCACCGGCACAATCACCCGCTAAAGGCGCCCCCTATGACCGAAGCCCTCAAGGATCTTGGCACCCATATCGAGCTCAAGCGCAAGGACTGCGTGCTCGGCTGGGAGATCACCCGCGACGAGCTGACGGTGGACGTGGCCCCGGCGAACATCACCGGCTTTGTCGAGTTCCTCAAGACCGACGCGACCTGCAAGTTCTCGACGCTGATCGACATCACCTCGGTGGACCATCCCGGCCGGGCCAAGCGGTTTGACGTGGTCTATCACTTCCTGTCGATGTACCAGAACCAGCGGGTTCGCCTGCGCATGGCCATCCACGAAGAGGACGTTGTCGCCTCGATCACCGATGTGCACCCCTCGGCCAACTGGTTCGAGCGCGAGGTCTTCGACATGTTCGGCATCCTCTTTTCGGGCCACCCGGATCTGCGCCGCATCTTGACCGACTACGGCTTTCGCGGGCATCCCCTGCGCAAGGATTTCCCGACCACCGGCTACACGGAAGTGCGCTATGACGAGGTCGAAAAGCGCGTCGTCTACGAGCCGGTCAACCTGGTGCAGGAATACCGGCAGTTCGATTTCATGTCGCCCTGGGAGGGTGCGGAGTACGTGCTGCCCGGCGATGAAAAATCCGAGGAGTCCGCGAAATGATGGGGTTCTATGGCATGGGTGGCGGTGGCATCCTGATGATGGTCGTTATCGGGGCTCTGGTCGTGGTGCCCTTCTGGCGCTTGCTGTCCCGTTTCGGCATCCCCAACTGGGTCGCGATCCTCGCGATATTCCCTCTGGCGGCGCTGATCCTGCTCTGGGTCATGGCCTTCAAGGACCAGATTGACGAAAGGCGCGCGTGATGGACGGCACCAAAGGCTTTGAAGACGCCCAGACGGGCGAACAGCAGATCCGCAATTTCAACATCAACTTCGGACCTCAGCACCCGGCGGCGCACGGCGTTTTGCGCATGGTGCTGGAGCTTGACGGCGAGATCGTCGAGCGTGTGGACCCCCACATCGGCTTGCTGCATCGCGGCACCGAGAAGCTGATGGAAAGCCGCACCTACCTTCAGAACCTGCCCTATTTCGACCGGCTCGACTACGTCGGCACGATGAACCAGGAACACGCCTGGTGCCTGGCCATCGAAAAGCTGACCGGCGTCGAGATTCCGCGCCGGGCCAGCCTGATCCGCGTGCTCTACTGCGAGATCGGCCGCATCCTGAACCATTTGCTGAACGTGACGACTCAAGCGCTGGACGTCGGCGCCCTGACCCCGCCGCTGTGGGGCTTCGAGGCGCGCGAAGATCTGATGATCTTCTACGAACGGGCCTGCGGCGCACGGCTTCACGCGGCCTATTTCCGCCCCGGTGGCGTCCATCAGGACCTGCCTCCCAAGCTGATTGACGATATCGACGCCTGGGCCGAAAACTTTCCCAAGGTGGTGGACGACATCAGCGAGTTGCTGACGGAAAACCGCATCTTCAAGCAGCGCAACGTGGATATCGGCATTGTCTCGGAACAGGACATCCAGGACTGGGCCTATTCCGGTGTCATGGTGCGCGGTTCGGGCCTGGCCTGGGATCTGCGCCGCGCCCAGCCCTACGAATGCTACGACGAGTTCGACTTCCAGATTCCGGTGGGCAAGAACGGCGACTGCTACGATCGCTATCTGTGCCGCATGGAAGAGATGCGCCAGTCGGCCCATATCATGCGCCAGGCCTGCGCCAAGCTGCGCGCGCCGGAAAACCAGGGCGACGTGCTGACCCGCGGCAAGCTGACCCCGCCGGTGCGCTCCGAGATGAAGACCTCGATGGAGGCGCTGATCCATCACTTCAAGCTTTATACCGAAGGGTTCCGGGTGCCCGAAGGGCATGTCTATGCCAGTGTCGAGGCGCCCAAGGGCGAGTTCGGCGTCTACCTGGTGTCGGATGGCACCAACAAGCCCTACCGCGCCAAGATCCGCGCGCCCGGCTATGCGCATCTGCAATCCATGGATCACCTCGGAACGGGCTACCAGCTGGCCGATGTCTCGGCGATCCTCGGCTCGCTCGACATCGTCTTCGGCGAGGTCGACAGATGATCCGCGCTGCCGCCGCCATGGTCCTGATGGCCGCCGCGCCCGTCTTCGCGCAGGAAGCGGACCGCGAGGCCGACCCGGAGGATGTGGCGGCCATGACCCGCGCCATCGAAGCGGCCGGCTGTCTCGTCACCGTCGAGAACGACGACGCCGTGATGGAGGCCTCGGGCCTGTCGCCCGAAGACGTGAACGCGGTGATCACCCAGCTCTACGTCTCCGACGTGCTGATCCTTCAGGAAGACGGCACCGCCAAACTGACGAACGAGGCCTGCCCGTAGCGGGTGGCCCAGCCAGGAAAGACACCAAGACAATGCTCCGTCGTCCGCACCACGAACAGCCCGATAGCTTTGCCTTCACGCCCGCCAACCAGGACTGGGCCGAGGCGCAGATCACCAAGTATCCCGAGGGCCGCCAGGCCAGCGCGATCATCCCGCTGCTGTGGCGCGCCCAGGAGCAAGAGGGCTGGTTGTCCCGCCCGGCCATCGAATATGTGGCCGAGATGCTCGACATGGCCCATATCCGGGCGCTCGAAGTGGCCTCGTTCTACTTCATGTTCCAGCTCAAGCCCGTGGGCAGCGTCGCCAACATCCAGATCTGCGGCACCACGTCCTGCATGATCTGCGGCGCCGAGGACCTTGTCGGCGTCTGCCGCGACAAGATCGCCGACAAGTCGCACACCCTGTCCGAGGATGGCCGCTTTTCCTGGGAAGAGGTCGAGTGCCTGGGCGCCTGCGCCAATGCGCCCATGGCCCAGATCGGCAAGGACTACTATGAGGACCTGACCGCCGAGCGCCTCTCCGAAATCCTTGACGCGCTTGCCGCCGGCAAGGTGCCGACGCCCGGCCCGCAGACCGGCCGCTTCGCCTCCGAGCCGCTCAAGGGCCTGACATCGCTGACGGACTTCGAGTCGGGTGCCTATGGGCACAACGCCAGCGTGGACCTGGCCCTGGCGCAGGAGGACACGATCAAGCGGATCGACGGCACCGAGGTGCCGCTCTTCACGCCCTGGCTGAACGATGGCGGCGTGGACCGCGCCGCGTCCGACACCAAGGCCGAGCTGACAACTGGCCCCGCCGATCGTACCGGTGTCACCAAGCAAGAGGCCCGCGCCGCGACCCCGGCCAAGCCGGATTCCAAGTCGGTGCCGGCCGGGCAGCAGGCCGATGCGGTCGCCGAATCCGCGCCCGAGACGCTCGACGCGCCGCGCGGGGGCAGTGCCGACGATCTCAAGAAGATCACCGGTGTCGGCCCCAAGCTCGAGGCGACGCTCAACGACCTGGGCTTCTGGCATTACGACCAGATCGCCGCCTGGGGCCCCGCCGAAATCGCCTGGGTCGATGCCCGCCTCAGGTTCAAGGGCCGGATCGAGCGCGACGACTGGGTCACACAGGCCCGCAGACTCGCCAAAAAATAAGGCGCTGCCCGGCCCTGCGTGGCGCGAATGCCAGCATCGTCCCGGTCGCCGGGTCAAGGCCCTTATCAAAACGGGCTGCAGTGCCTAGTCTGTCGTCAAGGTGGGCGGCCAGCCGGCCGACCACGCGCAGGGCCCGGCTGACGGGCTGGCACGACAGGGAAAGGTATTGAACAATGACCCAACGACCAAACGGATCGATTTTCGCGCTTGCCGTGGCGGTGCCCTGCGGCCTCGTGGCCGCTGCGATTGCCCTGTGGGCAATGTCCGCCGGTGGCTTCCTGGCGCTTGTGGCCGGCGCCGTTGTCGGCGGCATCGTCTTTTGGCTGCTCGCCCGCGGTGACGCGACGATTGCGCATGGGACAGCGCCGCCGGACTCGGCCGCGCAGGCGGACACGGTGCCCGACGCCCCCGAGCCGGGCGCGGCCGCGGCTACGCCCGGGGCGGCGGCGGTAGCCCCGGCCGAGCCGGAGCCGGAGCCCGCCCCCGAGTACGACCCGGTGCCCGACCCCGCACCCATGCCCAAGCCGACGCCCGAGGCCGTCGAGGCCGCGGGCGAAGAGGCCGGGACCGATGGTGGCAACACCACCGGGCAGTCGACCAAGCCCGAGATGCTGCGCGCCCCGCGCGACGGCGGGGCCGACGATCTCAAGCAGATCAAGGGGGTGGGCCCCAAGTTGGAACAGCTGCTCAACTCAATGGGCGTCTATCACTTCGATCAGATTGCCGGCTGGACCGCGGACGAGGTTGCCTGGCTCGACGACAACCTGCAGGGCTTCAAGGGCCGGGTATCCCGTGACGACTGGGTCGCCCAGGCGCAGGTTCTGGCCCAGGGCGGGGCAACCGAATTCTCCGACAAGGTGAAAAAGGGCGACGTCTATTGAAAGATGGATGCTGCAGTGCAACAATCAGGGTGCCCGGCGTGACGTGGGCCTCTTTTTAGAGCACCGATCGGGGAGGATCGGCGCGGATCATGCAAGTGGGCCCGCCCCGCGGGTCCGGAAAGGATTTTTGCGATGTTCTCCTCCGAAAGCCTGACAAGGCTGCCGGGCGCCATGATGCGCCTGGGGCTTCAGTCCACCGCCCCCGTGGCGGCCATGATGGCAAGCCAGACCAGCATGGTGAAATGGGTGGTTGCGCCCACGATGGTCGCTCTGCGTCCGGCGTCGATGCCGGCGCCGAAAGCTGCGCCCACGGCCAAGGCCCCGGCGGCCAAGACGCAGGCGTCAAAGACTGCCGCGAAGGCCGAAGCGCCCAAGGCTGAGGCGCCCAAACCTGCAGCAAAGGTGGAGGCGCCCAAGGCCGCTGCCAAGGCCGAAGCGCCCAAGCCCAAGGCGAAGGCGGACAGTGCGACGCCGGCCGGGAAATCACAGTCGGCCAAGCCGGCCGCGCAGACAGAGGCGCCCAAGCCTGCGGTGAAGGCCGAAGCGACGAAACCTGCCGCCGCGCCAGAGGCCGCGGCGACCGAGACGACCAAGCCCGCCGCAAAAACGCCTGCCGCCAAGACCTCCGCCAAACCGGCACCGAAGGCTGCCAAACCGGCACCCAAGTCTGCCGAGCCGGCCGCCAAGGCTGACGCGAAGACATCCGCCAAGCCGGCAGCGGAACCGGCGGCCCCCAAGGCCGGGACCGAGCCGTCCCCCAAGCAGGGCGGCGGCAAGGCGGCCGCCCCGAAAAAGGCGAAGGCCCCCGCGGCAAAGTCGCCCGCTGCGCGCGAGAAGGTGGAAACCACCGCCTACACGCCTAAATCCGGGTCAACGGGCGGGTCGGTGACGCTTTCGGCCATGCCCGAGTCGGACAGCAAGACAGACAGCCAGTAGGACGACCGTGCCAGACCACGATCACGACCCCCGCGACATCGATCCGGACCGCGCCGAAATCGCTGCCACGGGGCGTCGGATTGCCCTTGTCATTGTTGCCTCGGCACTGCTGTCGGTCTTCGCCCCGGCGATCACCGGTACACTTGGCCTCGCCCCGCGATTTGCTGTCCTGCTGACGCTCTTCGCGCTGGCGGGGTTCATTTGGTGTCTGGCTGTCACCTACAAACTCTGGCAGAAGACCAGGCAGAAATGACGGTGCCCCGCGCCGGGGCAGGATAGGGAACCCGCCGATGCTCGCAGACAAAGACCGCATTTTCACCAACCTCTACGGAATGCACGACCGCACGCTCAAGGGCGCCAAGACGCGGGGCCATTGGGATGGCACCGCCGGCATCCTGCAAAAGGGGCGCGACTGGATCATCGACCAGATGAAGGCCAGCGGGTTGCGCGGGCGTGGCGGTGCGGGGTTTCCAACGGGGCTGAAGTGGTCCTTCATGCCCAAGGAAAGCGACGGGCGCCCGTCCTACCTCGTGGTCAACGCCGACGAATCCGAGCCGGGCACTTGCAAGGACCGCGAGATCATGCGCCACGATCCGCACACGCTGATCGAAGGCTGCCTGATCGCCAGCTTCGCGATGAACGCCCATGCCTGCTACATCTACATCCGCGGCGAATACATCCGCGAGCGTGAGGCGCTGCAGGCGGCCATCGACGAAGCCTATGACGCCGGGCTGCTGGGCCGCAACGCCGCCCAGTCGGGCTGGGATTTCGACCTCTACCTGCACCACGGCGCCGGGGCCTATATCTGCGGCGAGGAAACCGCCCTGCTGGAGTCACTCGAAGGCAAGAAGGGCATGCCCCGGATGAAGCCGCCGTTCCCGGCCATGGCCGGGGTCTACGGCTGCCCGACCACCGTGAACAACGTCGAATCCATCGCCGTGGTGCCGACCATCCTGCGCCGCGGGCCCGAGTGGTTCGCGGGCATGGGTCGCCAGAACAACGCGGGCACCAAGATCTTTGCCATCTCGGGCCATGTGAACAACCCCTGCGTCGTCGAGGAAGAGATGAGCATCTCGTTCGAGGAGCTGATCGACCGGCACTGCGGCGGCGTGCGTGGCGGCTGGGACAACCTGAAGGCGGTGATCCCCGGCGGGTCCTCGGTGCCCTGCGTGCGCGGTGAGAACATGCGCGACGCGATCATGGATTTCGACGCGCTCAAGGAAAAGGGGTCCAGCATGGGCACCGCCGCGGTGATCGTCATGGACAAGTCCACCGACATCATCAAGGCGATCTGGCGGCTGGCGGCCTTCTACAAGCACGAAAGCTGCGGTCAGTGCACCCCCTGCCGCGAGGGCACCGGCTGGATGATGCGGGTGGTGGAGCGCCTGGTGAAGGGTGACGCCAGCGTCGAGGAGATCGACATGCTCTGGGACGTGACCAAGCAGGTCGAGGGCCACACGATCTGCGCGCTGGGCGATGCCGCAGCCTGGCCGATCCAGGGCCTGATCCGCAACTTCCGCGACGAGATCGAGGATCGTGTCAAGGGCCAGGCCATCGCGGCGCAGTAAGGCGCCACGCGGCCTGTGACCCTGCGAAGGCGGCCCCGGGGCCGCCTTTTCCTTTTGCTGGGGCGTGCTCGGACAAGCGCAGGCCTGCGCCCTGATCCGCCGAGACCTGCGCCCACGCCGCTGGTGCTATTGCATATCACCGGCACAGGGCCGACCTCTGGGCGGCAATCTCGAGAAGGTGCGCTGCAATGTCCGCTGTTTCCTGTCTTCGCCCGGTGTCTGCCCTGGCCCTGTCCCTGGCGCTTGTGGCCACGCCGCTGGTGGCCCGCCCGCCCATGAGCGAGGTGTCCAAAGTCACCGAGGGACTGATCGCCACCGGCATCGCCCACGAGATCAGCGAGGTCTGCCCCAGCCTTCAGGCCCGCCGCCTGCGCGGCTTTGGGTTCCTGATGTCGTTGCGCCAGCACGCGCGGAGCCTCGGTTATAGCCGCGATGAGGTCGATGCCTATGTCGACAATGACGCCGAGGCGGACCGGCTGGAAGGGATCGCCCGCGCCCGGTTGGCCAAGATGGGCGCAGTCAAGGGCCAGCCCGGAACCTATTGCCGGGTGGGGCGGCGTGAAATGGCCGCCGACAGCCAGATCGGGCGGCTGCTGCGGTAGGATCAGATCCCGATAAAACCAATCGGGTATGACCCCGCGCCGTGCCTGATTTTTCCCGGGCTTTTTGGCCTGTTCCTGCTGGCATACTATGTTGTGTCACGTTAGAACGCACCGCAACCGCCCCGGGCCGGTGACGGCCGCCCGGGACGCAAAGGCGATAGGGGAATGCCCATGTCCGATCTGCGCAAGGTCATCATCGACGATCACGAAATCGAGGTTGAGGGGGCCATGACCCTCATCCAGGCCTGTGAAGAGGCCGGAATCGAGATCCCGCGCTTTTGCTACCACGAACGCCTGTCCATCGCCGGCAACTGCCGCATGTGCCTTGTCGAGGTCGTGGGCGGCCCGCCCAAGCCCGCCGCCTCCTGCGCGATGCAGGTCAAGGACCTGCGCCCCGGCCCCGAAGGTCAGCCGCCCGTGGTCAAAACCAATTCGCCCATGGTCAAGAAGGCCCGCGAGGGGGTGATGGAGTTCCTGCTCATCAACCACCCGCTGGATTGCCCGATCTGCGACCAGGGTGGCGAGTGCGATCTGCAAGACCAGGCCATGGCCTATGGCGTCGATTTCAGCCGCTACCGCGAGCCCAAGCGCGCGGTGGACGATCTCGATCTCGGCCCGCTGGTCGAGACGCATATGACGCGCTGCATTTCCTGCACCCGCTGCGTGCGTTTCACGACCGAGGTCGCGGGCATCCATCAGATGGGCCAGACCGGCAGGGGCGAGGATGCCGAGATCACCGCCTATCTGGGCGAGACGCTGGACAGCAACCTTCAGGGTAACATCATCGACCTGTGCCCGGTGGGCGCGCTGGTCTCCAAGCCCTATGCCTTCACCGCCCGCACGTGGGAGCTGACCAAGACGGAATCCATCGACGTGATGGATGCCATGGGGGCCAGCATCCGCGTGGATACCAAGGGCCGCGAGGTCATGCGTTTCCTGCCGCGCAACCATGACGGCGTGAACGAGGAATGGATTTCCGACAAGACGCGCTTTGTCTGGGACGGACTGCGCCGCCAGCGGCTCGATCGTCCTTACGTGCGCGAGAACGGCAAGTTGCGCGCCGCGACCTGGCCCGAGGCCCTGTCGGTGGCCGCCGAGAAGATCAAGGGCGCCAAGAAGCCGGCCGGGCTGGTGGGTGATCTGGCCCCGGTCGAAGCCGCCTATGGCCTCAAGCAGTTGATCGAAGGGCAGGGCGGTGTCGTGGAATGCCGCACCGACGGCGCGAAACTGCCCGCGGGCAACCGCTCGGGCTATGTCGGCACCGCGGCCATCGAGGATATCGACGACGCGAAATTCATCCAGCTGATCGGCACCAACCCGAGCAACGAGATGCCCGTGCTCAACGCCCGCATCCGCAAGGCTTGGCTGAACGGGGCCGAGATCGGCCTTGTCGGCGAAGCGGCGGACCTGACCTATGACCACGCCCATGTGGGCACCGACCGCGCCGCGCTGGAAAGCCTGCTGGGCAAGGACCATGGTGCCGTAAAAGAGGCGTCCAGCCTTGTCATCGTCGGCCAGGGCGCCCTGCGCGCGGAGGATGGCGCCGCCGTGCTGGCCGCCGCCATGCAACTGGCCGAGGAGACCGACAGCAAGCTGCTGGTCCTGCACACCGCTGCCGGCCGCGTCGGGGCGATGGACGTGGGCGCGGTGGCCCCGGGCGGCATGGATGACATCGAAGGCGCCGACGTGGTCTACAACCTCGGGTCGGACGAGGTGGACATCTTTGAGGGGGCTTTCGTGATCTACCAGGGCAGCCATGGTGACCGCGGCGCGCATCGCGCCGATGTCATCCTGCCGGGTGCGGCCTACACCGAGGAACAGGGCCTCTTCGTGAATACCGAGGGCCGCCCGCAGCTGGCCCTGCGCGCCGGCTTCGCGCCGGGCGGGGCCAAGGAAAACTGGGCGATCCTGCGCGCGCTTTCGGCCGAGGTGGGCGCGACCCAGCCCTGGGATTCGCTGGCGCAGCTGCGCCAGGCGCTTGTGGCAGAGGTGCCGCACCTGCAACAGGTCGACGAGGTGCCGGAAAATGCCTGGGCCCCGCTCGCGCCCGGCCCTCTGGGCAAGGGAGATTTCCAGAATGCGATCAAGGACTTCTACCTGACGAACCCGATCGCCCGGGCCAGCGAGCTGATGGCGCAGCTCTCGTCCGAGGCCAAGGCCCGGGCCGAGGCCCCCATGGCGGCGGAGTGAGGGCATGACGCGCGCGGGGCTCATAGCGGCAATGGCGCGGGCGGGGCGGGCAAACCATATGGCCCCTGCAGGCCCGTCCGATGCGCTTGGAACGATTGACTCCGTGGCTGCCGTCGCCGATTGCGCGCGACACGGCAGCCCGACGGTCTGAGGGGACAACCATGGTCGAATTCTTCACTACTACAAATCTGGGTATCGTGCTGCTGGTTCTTGGCCAGTGCCTTCTGGTGCTCGTTCCGCTGCTGACGGCGCTGGCCTTCCTGCTGCTGGCCGACCGCAAGGTCTGGGCCGCGGTGATGATGCGGCGCGGGCCCAACGTGGTCGGCGCCTTCGGCCTGCTCCAGAGCTTTGCCGACTTCATCAAGTACATCTTCAAGGAGGTCGTGATCCCGGCAGGGGCGGACAAGATCGTCTTCCTCATGGCCCCGATGATGACCTTCGTGCTGGCCGTGATCGCCTGGGCGGTGATCCCCTTCAACGACCGCTGGGTCCTGGCAGACATCAACGTGGCCATCCTCTATGTCTTCGCCGTCTCCACTCTCGAGGTCTACGGCGTGATCATGGGCGGCTGGGCCTCGAACTCGAAGTATCCCTTCCTCGGCTCGCTGCGCTCGGCGGCGCAGATGATCTCTTACGAGGTCTCGATCGGCCTGATCATCGTGGGCGTGATCCTCTCGACCGGATCGCTGAACTTTGGCGATATCGTCGCCGCGCAGGACGGCGCCTGGGGTATCTTCAACTGGTACTGGCTTCCGCATTTCCCGATGGTCTTCCTGTTCTTCATCTCGGCGCTGGCCGAGACGAACCGCCCGCCCTTCGACCTGCCCGAGGCGGAGTCGGAACTGGTGGCGGGTTACCAGACAGAATATTCCTCGACGCCCTTCCTGCTGTTCATGATCGGCGAGCTGATGTCGGTGGTGCTGATGTGCGCGCTGGTCTCGCTGATGTTCTTCGGCGGCTGGCTGTCGCCCATTCCGGGGCTGCCCGACGGGATCTTCTGGCTGCTGCTGAAGATGGGCTTTTTCTTCTTCATCTTCGCCATGGTGAAAGCGATCACGCCGCGCTACCGCTATGACCAGCTGATGCGGCTGGGCTGGAAGGTCTTCCTGCCGGTCAGCCTTGGCTGGGTCGTGCTGGTGGCCTTCCTGGCCAAGTTCGAAATCTTCGGTGCCTTCTGGGCCCGTTACACGATGGGGGGCTGACATGACGACGATGGATTACACGCGGGCGGCCAAGTATTTCCTGCTGCAGGACTTCTTCAAGGGGTTCAAGCTGGGGATGCGCTACTTCCTGGCGCCCAAGAAGACGATCAACTACCCGCACGAAAAGGGCCCGCTCAGCCCGCGGTTTCGCGGCGAACACGCCCTGCGCCGCTATCCCAACGGCGAGGAACGCTGCATCGCTTGCAAGCTGTGCGAGGCGATCTGCCCCGCGCAGGCGATCACCATCGACGCCGAGCCGCGCGAGGACGGCAGCCGCCGGACCACGCGCTATGACATCGACATGACCAAGTGCATCTACTGCGGCTTCTGCGAAGAAGCCTGCCCGGTGGATGCGATTGTCGAGGGGCCGAATTTCGAGTTCTCGACCGAGACCCGCGAAGAACTCTACTACGACAAGGAAAAGCTGCTGGCCAATGGCGACCGCTGGGAAGCCGAGATCGCCCGCAACCTCGAACTGGACGCGCCGTACCGATGATTTCTCGCGCTTTCCTCTCAGCCGCGAGCGCTCCGTCCACGGAGCGCCGCCCCGCCCGGCAGGCGCGGCAGGGTGGAGGTGCCCCATGACCGGTGACACCCCGTTCGAGGCCATGCTGAAGGCCGGGCAGGACTGGGCGAGAACGCTAAACCCGTCGGTCGAGCCCTTCACACCCAAGGGCTTCGACACGCTCTTTCCGACCATGCCGCGCGACCTGATGGAAGCGACCATGGGCAAGGGTCTGAACCCCGAGGGGCTGGAGTCCAAGACGCGCCTGTTGCTGACGCTCCAGGGGCTGACGATCATGGGCGCCCAGGCCGAGGCGCAGATCAGGATGACGGTGCGCCACGCCATCGAGGCGGGCGCCACGCAACAGGAAGTGGCCGAAACCATCGCCCTGGGTGGGCTCTTCGGCGGCGTTCCGGCAATGACCAAGGCGATGGACCTCGCCTCGGACGTGATGGAAAAGGACGGTGACACATGACACCCATGGTTCTGGCATTCTATGCCTTCGCGACCACGACGCTTGTGGGCGGTCTGATGACCGTCATCAGCCGCAATCCCGTGCACTCGGTCCTCTGGCTGATCCTGGCCTTTCTCAGCTCGGCGGGGCTTTTTGTGCTGCTGGGGGCGGAATTCATCGCGATGCTGCTGATGATCGTCTATGTCGGCGCGGTCGCGGTGCTGTTTCTTTTCGTGGTCATGATGCTGGACATCGACTTTTCCGAGCTCAAGGCGCAAATGGCGAAATACATGCCGCTAGCGCTGGTCATCGGGGTAATCCTGCTGATGCAGCTTGCCATCGCCTTCGGCGCCTGGGGGTTCGATGCGGGCGCGCAGGGCCGCCTCGCCGCGCCGGTCGAGGGGGGTGTGCAGAACACCGCCGGGCTGGGGCTACTGATCTACGACACCTATTTCATCCTGTTCCAACTGGCCGGGCTGATCCTGCTGGTCGCCATGATCGGGGCCATCCTGCTGACCCTGCGGCACCGCCAGGACATCCGCCGCCAGGACATCCTTGCGCAGATGTACCGCGACCCGCAAAAGGCCATGGAACTCAAGGACGTCAAACCGGGGCAGGGGCTGTAACCATGATCGGACTCGAACATTATCTTTCCGTCGCCGCGGCGCTTTTCGTGATCGGCATCTTCGGGCTGTTCCTGAACCGCAAGAACGTCATCATCCTGCTGATGAGCATCGAGTTGATGCTGCTGGCGGTGAACATCAACTTCGTGGCCTTCTCAAGTTTCCTGCAGGACATGGTTGGGCAGGTCTTCACCCTGTTCGTGCTGACCGTCGCCGCCGCCGAGGCCGCGATCGGGCTGGCCATCCTGGTCTGTTTCTTCCGCAACCGGGGCACCATCGACGTCGAAGACGTCAACGTGATGAAAGGCTAGGGCGACATGGAAACCATCCTCCTCTTCGCGCCGCTCGTCGGGGCCATCGTCGCGGGCTTCGGCTGGAAGATGATCGGCGAGCAGGCGGCCCAGTGGGTCGCCACGGGGCTGCTGTTCCTGTCGGCGCTGCTATCCTGGATCGTCTTCCTGACTTTCGACGGCACGACCGAGCATGTTGAGATCCTGCGCTGGATCCAATCGGGCACGCTTGACACCTCCTGGGGCATCCGCTTGGACCGGCTGACGGCGGTCATGCTGATCGTCATTACGAGTGTCTCGGCGCTCGTGCATCTGTATTCCTTCGGCTACATGGCCCATGACGAGAACTTCCGCGAGGGCGAGCATTACAAGGCCCGTTTCTTCGCCTATCTGTCGTTCTTCACCTTCGCCATGCTGATGCTGGTGACCGCTGACAACCTGGTGCAGATGTTCTTCGGCTGGGAGGGTGTGGGCGTCGCCTCCTACCTGCTGATCGGCTTTTACTACCGCAAGCCGACCGCGAATGCCGCTGCCATCAAGGCCTTCGTCGTCAACAGGGTCGGCGATTTCGGCTTTGCCCTCGGCATCTTCGCGATCTTCTTTCTGGTCGACTCGATCAGGCTGGACGATGTCTTCGCCGCCGCCCCCGACCTGGCCGAGACGCAGATCCGCTTCCTCTGGGCCGAGTGGAACGCCGCCAACCTGATCGGCGTGCTGCTCTTCATCGGGGCTATGGGCAAATCGGCCCAGTTGATCCTGCACACCTGGCTGCCGGACGCAATGGAGGGCCCGACCCCGGTGTCGGCGCTGATTCACGCCGCGACCATGGTCACGGCGGGGGTCTTTCTGGTGTGCCGGATGTCGCCGATCTACGAATTCGCGCCCGACGCGCAGGCCTTCATCGTCTTCCTGGGTGCGAGCACGGCCTTCTTCGCGGCGACGGTGGGCCTTGTGCAGAACGATATCAAGCGCGTCGTCGCCTATTCGACCTGCTCGCAGCTTGGCTACATGTTCGTGGCCGCCGGCGTGGGGGTCTACTCGGTGGCGATGTTCCACCTGCTGACCCATGCCTTTTTCAAGGCGATGCTCTTCCTTGGGGCCGGCTCGGTCATCCACGGGATGCACCACGAACAGGACATGCGCAATTACGGCGGGTTGCGGCACAAGATGCCCAAGACATTCTGGGCAATGCTGATCGGCACGCTGGCGATCACCGGTGTTGGCATCCCGCTGACCGGCTGGATCGGCTTTGCCGGCTTCGCCTCCAAGGACGCCGTGATCGAGAGCGCCTATGTCGGAAGCGCGGGCGGCTATGCCTTCTGGCTGCTGGTGGTGGCCGCGCTGATGACCAGCTTCTACAGCTGGCGGCTGATGTTCATGACCTTCTGGGGTACGCCGCGCGGCAACCAGCACACCCATGAGCACGCCCATGAAAGCCCCAATGTCATGCTGGTGCCGCTGGGCGTTCTGGCCATCGGCGCGATCTTTTCCGGGGCGATCTGGTATTCCAGCTTCTTCGGCAAGACCAACGAGGTGGTGGACTTCTTCGGCGGCCAGTACGGCGAACCGACCGCCGAACTGGTCGAGGCCGTGGCCGAGCGCAGCCCCAAGGCCTCGGAACTGGGCTATGTCATGGACAGCGCGCCGGGCGAGGCGGGCATCTTCATCCGCCCCGAGAACACCGTCCTGCACGAGGCGCACTACGTGCCGACCTGGGTCAAGCTGGCGCCCTTCCTCGCCATGCTGATCGGGCTGGGCACCGCCTATCAGATGTATATCCGCCGTCCGGACCTGCCGGCGAAACTGGCCGAGAACCAGCGCCCGCTTTATGACTTCATGCTCAACAAGTGGTATTTCGACGAGCTGTACGACCTCGTCTTCGTGCGCCCCGCGCGGATCATCGGCCGCTTTTTGTGGAAGCGTGGCGACGGCAACGTCATCGACGGCGGCATCAACGGCCTGGCCCTGGGCGTGGTGCCCTTCTTCACCCGGCTCGCAGGGCGCTGGCAGTCGGGCTACGTCTTTACCTATGCCTTTGCCATGGTGATCGGGCTCGCGCTGATCCTCACCTATGTCACGATCACCGGGGGGGTCGAGTAATGGGCAACCTTCTGACAATCACGACCTTCATCCCCACCATCGCGGCGGTGATCCTGGCCATCTTCCTGCGTGGCGAGGACGAGGCGGCGCAGCGCAACGCCAAGTGGGTGGCCATGGCCGCCACGGTCATGACCTTCGTGGTCTCGCTGTTCATCCTCTTCGGGTTTAACCCCGCCGATACCGGCTTCCAGTTCGTCGAGGAACGCGACTGGCTGCTGGGTCTGCAATACAAGATGGGCGTGGACGGGATCAGCGTGCTCTTCGTGATGCTGACCACCTTCCTGATGCCGATCACCATCGCGGCCTGCTGGAACGTGACCCACCGCGTCAAGGAATACATGATCGCTTTCCTGCTGCTGGAAACGCTCATGCTGGGTGTCTTCATGGCGCTGGACTTGGTGCTGTTCTACCTCTTCTTCGAGGCGGGCCTGATCCCGATGTTCCTCATCATCGGCATCTGGGGCGGCAAGGAACGCATCTATGCGGCCTTCAAGTTCTTCCTCTACACCTTCCTCGGGTCGGTGCTGATGCTGGTGGCCATGGTGACCATGTTCTACCAGTCGGGCACCACCGATATTGAGACGCTGCTGACCCATTCGTTCGGGACCGAGACCATCACCGTCATGGGCGTGCAGGTCATCGGCGGGCTTCAGACGCTGCTCTGGCTGGCCTTTTTCGCCAGCTTCGCGGTCAAGATGCCGATGTGGCCGGTGCACACCTGGTTGCCGGACGCCCACGTGCAGGCCCCCACTGCCGGGTCGGTTGTGCTGGCCGCGATCCTTCTGAAGATGGGCGGCTACGGCTTCCTGCGATTCAGCCTGCCGATGTTCCCAGTGGGGACGGAGGTTCTGGGCGATCTGGTGCTCTGGCTCTCGGCCATCGCCATTGTCTACACCTCGCTTGTCGCGCTGGTGCAGGAGGACATGAAAAAGCTGATCGCCTACAGTTCGGTGGCGCATATGGGCTATGTCACGATGGGCATCTTCGCGGTGAACCAGCAGGGCATCGACGGCGCGATTTTCCAGATGCTGTCGCACGGCTTCATCTCTGGGGCGCTGTTCCTGTGCGTGGGCGTCATCTACGACCGGATGCACACCCGCGACATCGACGCCTATGGCGGCCTTGTGAACCGGATGCCGGCCTATGCGCTGATCTTCATGCTCTTCACCATGGCCAACGTGGGCCTGCCGGGGACCAGTGGCTTCATCGGGGAATTCCTGACCCTCATGGGCGTCTTCAAGGCCAACACCTGGGTTGCCGCCGTGGCGACCACGGGCGTGATCCTCTCGGCGGCCTATGCGCTCTGGCTCTATCGCAGGGTGGTGATGGGCGACCTGATCAAGGAAAGTCTGAAGTCCATCACCGACATGACCCCGCGCGAGCGCGGCATCTTCGCCCCGCTTGTGGTCATGACCCTTCTGCTGGGGGTCTACCCCAGCCTTGTCACCGATATCATCGGCCCCTCGGTCGAGGCGCTGGTGGGTCAGGTCACGACCGCGCAAGCGGCCTTCGAGCCCACCACCATGATGGCCCAGCAGTAAGGATTTCGCGCGATGACCTCTGCCGATCTCACCACCATCCTTCCCGAAATCATCCTGGCGGTCTATGCCATGGGGGCGCTGCTGCTGGCCGTCTATACCAGCAAGGACAAGATGGCCGGGGTGCTGACCTGGACCACCGCGGCGCTGTTCCTGGCGCTGGCCCTCTGGATCGGCTTTGCCGGTAAGGGAACCACCGCGGCCTTCGGCGGCATGATCGTCGATGACGCCTATGCGCGCTTTGCCAAGGTCGTGATCCTGGCCTCCGCCGCGGCGGTCCTCGTGATGGGTGAGAGTTACATGGCCCGGCGCGACCTGCTGCGCTTCGAGTATCCCCTTCTGATCGCGCTCTCCGTGGTCGGCATGATGGTCATGGTCTCGGCCGGGGATCTCATGGCGCTCTACATGGGGCTGGAGCTGCAATCGCTCGCGCTTTATGTCGTCGCCTCGCTGCGGCGCGACAGCGTCAAATCCACCGAGGCCGGGTTGAAGTACTTTGTTCTCGGCGCGCTGTCCTCGGGGCTGCTGCTCTACGGGGCCTCGCTGACCTATGGTTATGCAGGCACGACGCTTTTCTCGGGCATCATCGAAGCCACCTCGGACGGGGTCTCGCTCGGGCTGCTCTTCGGGCTGGTGTTCCTGGTGGCCGGGCTCGCCTTCAAGGTCTCGGCCGCGCCCTTCCACATGTGGACGCCGGATGTCTACGAGGGCGCGCCGACGCCGGTCACCGCCTTCTTCGCCACGGCGCCCAAGATGGCGGCCATGGGTCTATTCGCGCGCCTGGTGCACGACGCCTTCGGCGGCAGTGTCGGCGACTGGCAGCAGATCGTGGCGTTCCTGGCCGTGGCCTCGATGTTCCTCGGCGGGATCGCGGCCATCGGCCAGACCGACATCAAGCGCCTGATGGCCTATTCCTCGATCGCGCACATGGGCTTTGCCATGATGGGGCTGGCCGCGGGAACGGCCTTCGGTGTGCAGGCCATGCTGATCTACATGACGATCTACATCGCCATGAACATCGGCACCTTCGCCTTCATCCTGTCCATGGAAAAGGACGGGCGCCCGGTCACCGATATCGCGGCGCTGAACATGTATTCGCGGGCCGAGCCGGGCAAGGCCCTGGCCATGATGGTGCTTCTGTTCAGCCTTGCGGGCGTGCCGCCGATGCTGGGCTTTTTCGGCAAGCTCTACGTGCTGCGCGCTGCCGTCGATGGCGGCTTGGCCTGGCTGGCGATCCTGGGGGTTCTGGCCTCGGTCATCGGGGCCTTCTACTATTTGCGCATCGTCTTCTACATGTATTTCGGCAAACCGACCGACGAGGCGCTCGACCGCAACGGATCGCCGGTGCTCTGGTCTTTGCTCATGGCCTCGGCGGTGGTGATGCTGGTGGGGATCGTGAACCTCTTCGGGGTGGAACCCATCGCCGAAGCGGCCGCGCGCGCCCTTGCAGGATAAGTGGCCCGCCGGGGTCGGACGCATCGTCCTGCCCCGCACCGACAGCACCCTGAGCGAGGCCGCGCGCCGCTTTCCCGAGCTGCCCGGCCCCGCCTGGATTCTTGCCCATGAACAGACCGCCGCCCGCGGGCGCCGGGGCCGGGCCTGGGCCAATCCGCCGGGCAATTTCTCGGCCACCCATGTGATGCCGCTGGACCGTCCACCGGGTGCGGCGGCGCTGCGCTCCTTCGTCATGGCGCTGGCGCTGCACGACGCGCTGGTTGCGGTGACGGGCCGGGCCGATCTTCTGGCGCTGAAATGGCCCAATGACGTGCTGCTGGCCGGCGGCAAGCTGGCGGGCATCCTTCTGGAAAGCGTCACGTTTCAGGGCCGCGTCGCCGGGCTCGCCATCGGGGTGGGCGTCAACCTCTTTGCCGCGCCCGACGCGGCGACGCTGGAACCGGGCGCAGTGCCGCCCGTCTCGCTGCGGGGCGAAACCGGGGTCAGCATCGGCGATCTGGACTTTCTCGGCCATCTGGCCCGGGCCCATGCGGCGCGCGAGGCCGCCTTCGCCACCTACGGCTTTGCCCCGATCCGCGAGGCCTGGTTGCAGCACGCCGCCCGCCGGGGCGCGCTCATCACCGCGCGCCTGACCGGCGAAGAGATCACCGGAACCTTTGAAACCGTCGACGAGAACGGATATCTGGTCCTCGGGACAGCCCATGGCCCCCGGCATATCGCCGCCGCCGAGGTGTTCCTGTGACAGGCGAGGGCCCCATGCTTCTTTGTATCGACTGCGGCAACACGAACACCGTCTTCGCGTTGTGGAACGGCGAGGAGTTCCTCTGCACCCTGCGCACCAGCACCCACCATGCCCGCACGGCGGATGCCTATTTCACCTGGTTCTCGACCCTGTTGAACCACTACCGGATCGAGCCCGAGATCACGGATGTCATCATTTCCTCGACGGTGCCGCGGGTTGTCTTCAACCTGCGCGTCTTCGCCGACCGCTTTTTCGGCTGCCGTCCGCTGGTGGTGGGCAAGCCCGACTGCCAGCCGCCGGTCCCGCCGCGCGTGGATGCGGGCACCTCGGTCGGCCCCGACAGGCTGGTCAATGCGGCCGGGGCCCATGACCGGCACGGCGGCGATCTGATCGTCGTGGACTTCGGCACCGCCACCACCTTCGATGTCGTGGCGCAAGACGGCGCCTATGTCGGGGGCGTGATCGCCCCGGGCGTGAACCTCAGCCTGGAGGCGCTGCACAGTGCCGCCGCGGCCCTGCCGCATGTGGACGTCACCAAGCCGGCCCAGGTCATCGGGACCAACACCGTCGATTGCATGCAATCGGGGGTCTTCTGGGGCTATGTCGGGCTGGTCAACGGCATTTGCGAACGTATCAAGGGGGCCTACGAGCGCCCCATGAAAGTGATCGGAACGGGTGGCCTCGCCCCGTTGTTCAGTACCGGCGAGGCACTATTTGACACGGTCGAGGATGATCTGACCATGCATGGTCTGACGGTCATCCATCGCCATAACAAGGAAACCACCTGACAATGAGCAGCGACAGAATGATTTACCTCCCCCTCGGCGGCGCGGGGGAGATCGGGATGAATTGCTACGTCTATGGCTACGGACCCGAGGGCGCCGAGCGCCTGATCGTGGTCGATCTCGGGATGACCTTCCCGGACATGGACACCACGCCGGGGGTCGATCTGATCTTCCCCGACATCGCGTGGCTGGAGGCCCGCAAGGACCGGATCGAGGGCATCTTCATCACCCATGCCCACGAGGACCACGTCGGCGCCGTGGGCCACTACTGGGAAAAGCTGGGCGCACCGATCCACTGCCGCGCCTTCACCGCCAATATCGCCCGGCGCAAGATGGCCGAGCACTGCCATCCCGAGTCCACCGTGCGGACCGCCGGCGCCTGGCCCGAGGATAGCGTCACGGCCGGCCCATTCACCGTGGGCTTCGTTCCGATCAGCCACTCGATCCCCGAAAGCTCGGGGCTGGTGATCGACACCGCGCAGGGCCGGCTGGTGCATACCGGCGATTTCAAGATCGACGAGACTCCGGGCCTTGGCGAACCCTTCGACCGGGCGCTCTGGGCGCAAGTGGCCGAACCGGGTGTCAAGGCGCTGATCTGTGACAGCACCAATGTCTTCTCGCACCATCCCGGCCGGTCCGAGGCCAGTATCGGCCCCGAGATCGAGGGCCTGATGAAGACCCAGCCGGGCATGGTCGTCGCGACGACCTTTGCCTCCAATGTCAGCCGGGTGCGCACCATCGCGCAGGCCGGGGTGGCCGCGGGCCGCTCGGTCTGTCTGCTGGGCCGCGCCATGCGCCGGATGATCGAGGCGGCCTCGGAGACCGGCATCCTCGATGATTTCCCGTCGGTGATTACCACGGAAGAGGCCAGGGACATCCCGCGCGAGAACCTTCTGCTGCTGGTCACGGGCAGCCAGGGCGAACGCCGCGCGGCCAGTGCCCAGCTTGCCAATGGCAAGTACATGGGGCTGCGGCTGAAAGAGGGAGATTCCTTCCTGTTCTCGTCCAAGACCATTCCGGGCAATGAGCGCGGCGTGATCCGGATCATGAACCAGTTCTCGGAAATGGGCGTGGACGTGATCGATGACAGCCAAGATCGCTACCATGTCTCGGGCCATGCCAACCGGCCCGACCTGAAAGCCATGCACGAAATCTGCCAGCCCGGTCTGGTGATCCCAATGCATGGCGAACACCGCCACCTGCGCGAACAGGTCAAGCTGGCAGGCGAGGGGGGCTATCCCGGTGTGCTGGCGGTCAATGGCACCATGGTGGATCTTGGCACGGGCAAGCCGGTCGAGTTCATCGAGACGGGCCGGGTCTATCTGGACGGCCGTGCCCAGGTGGGTCAGTTCGATGGCATCGTCCGCGACCGTATCCGCATGGCGCTCAACGGCCATGTCACGGTGACCCTTGTCATCGACGAGGAAAACGAGCCGCTGGGCGACCCCTGGTGCGACCTGATGGGCCTGCCCGAAACCGGGCGCAACAACGCGGACCTCTCCGAAACGCTCGAGACCGCGCTCGGCGCCTGGCTGCAACGGGCCAAGCCGGCGGTGCTGCGCGACGACGCGGTGCTGGAGAAAGACCTGCGCACGCTGACCCGGCGCACGGCCGAGAACGAGATCGGCAAGAAGCCGGAAGTGACGGTGGTTGTCAGCCGCCTGAGCTAGCGTTGCGCGAATGCCCGTCGGAACCGCGGCGGGATGGAAATTCTGGAATTTCCATCCTACCCGGTGCGGCGTTCGTCAAAGCTCTTGATGATGAATTCGGGCGCATCGTCGCCCATGCCGACAACGGCGCCGTCGCGCTGTTCGCGGCCGCGCCCACCCCGGCTGCGCTTGGGGCGGCCGTCGGGTTTCTTGTCCTGGCGGGGGGCCGGCTGAGCCTTGGGGGGCTCCTCCGCCGGCTTGGCCTCGGGCGCGGGGGCCGCCTCGGGCGCGGCGGTCTTTGTCGCAGCCGCGTCGACTGCGGGGGCCTCGGTCTTGCGGCGCGACCGCGTACGGCTGCGCTTGGGCTTTTCCGCCGGGGTCTCTTCGGGGGCCTCGGGGGCGGGGGCCACCATGGCCAGCGGGTTCTCCAGCCGAGGAATGTCCCTCTCCAGCAGCTTCTCGACCGCCTCGAAGTTCTTTTCGTCGCGCGGCCCGCAGATCATCACGGCCTTGCCCGAGCGCCCGGCGCGGCCGGTGCGGCCGATGCGGTGGACATAGTCCTCGGCATGGCTGGGCACGTCAAAGTTGAACACGTGGCTGACGGCGGGAATATCCAGACCGCGGGCGGCCACGTCCGATGCCACCAGCAGGCGGATCGTCCCCTCCCGAAAGCCGTCCAGCGTCCGCGTGCGCTGCGATTGCTCTAGGTCGCCGTGGATCGGTTCGGCGTCATAGCCGTGTTTCTTGAGCGACTTGGCCACCGCGTCCACATCCGTCTTGCGGTTGCAGAAGATGATGGCGTTGCTGCAGGCCGCGCCTTCGTTGTCGATCAGGGTGCGCAGCAGCTTGCGCTTTTCGCTGTCGGCCCGGTCCTTGCGCGAGCCCTTGAACATGACAACGCCCTGTTCGATCGTTTCCGAGGCCGTGGCTTGGCGGGCCACCTCGATCCGGGCGGGGTTGGACAGGAAGGTGTTGGTGATCCGCTCGATCTCATTGGCCATGGTGGCGCTGAAGAATAGCGTTTGGCGGGTGAAGGGCGTCAGGCCGAAGATCTTCTCGATGTCCGGGATAAAGCCCATGTCGAGCATCCGGTCGGCCTCGTCCACCACCATGACCTTGACGTCCGACAGGATCAGCTTGCCGCGTTCGAAATGGTCGAGCAGGCGCCCAGGCGTGGCGATCAGGACGTCGACGCCCTTGTCGATCCGCTGGTCCTGTTCCTTGAAGCTCACGCCGCCGATCAGCAGCGCCTTGGTCAGCTTGGTATACTTGGCGTAGGTGTCGAAGTTTTCGGCCACCTGGGTGGCCAGTTCGCGGGTGGGGCACAGCACCAGGCTGCGCGGCATGCGGGCGCGCGCCCGGCCCCGCTTGAGCATAGTGATCATCGGCAGCGTGAAACCGGCGGTCTTGCCGGTGCCCGTCTGGGCGATGCCCAGCACGTCGCGCCCCTCGAGCGCGGGGGGGATCGCCCCCGCCTGGATGGGCGTGGGGGTTTCGTAGCCGGTTTCCTCGATCGCCTTGAGTACCTTGGCATCGAGTTTCAGGTCGGAGAATTTCGTCAAAGCAAGCCTTTCGCGTGGTCGCGGCGTTGGAGACGGCCGCAGATCCTCACGCGGCCCGCCCGGCCGGATTGCCGGGGCGTCTTTAGTAGCAGCGGCATACGCGGCGGCGTGACAAAGGTCAAGGAAATCGACGGCCACGGTATGCGCCCTATCTGGTGAGAGTGAAGACGGAAACACGGATAAGGAGTCCCGATATGATCAAGAAGCACGGCAGCGCGGTCTGGAGCGGCGGATTGCAGGGCGGCAAAGGCACCGTCAGCACGCAGAGCGGGGCGATCAAGGGTCTGCCCTACGGGTTCGACACCCGGTTCGAGGATGCCCCGGGCAGCAACCCCGAGGAACTGATCGGCGCCGCGCACGCGGGCTGTTTCGCCATGGCCCTGTCCAATATCCTTGGCGAGAGCGACATCGTCCCCGACGAGATCGACGCGACCTCGACCATCCACCTTTCGATGGAGGAGGGGCCCAGGGTGGTCCGGGCGCATCTCGACGTCACCATCACGGCGGCGGGCGACGAAGACACCATCATGAAGGCCGCCAAGGCCGCCGAGAGCGGCTGCCCGATCTCGCAATTGCTGGATTGCGAAATCACGATGGAGGCCCGGATCGGATGAGGCTGTTCCCCGGCCCGCGCGCCACGGCGGGCGCGCCGGGGGTCAGACCATCATTTCCTTGGTCGCCGACAGGGTGATCTCGGGGTAGTCCCGTTCGACCCGGTCGATATCCCATTGCAGGCGGGTCATATAGACTACGTCGCCGTCGTTGTCGTAGCTGATGTGCTGTTTGTTGGCCTGTGCGAATCGTTCCACGGCGTCACGCGGACCATGGACCCAGCGGGCAGAGGTGAACTGTGACGGTTCGAACCGGACCGGCAGGCCGTACTCCATCTCGATCCGCGATCCCAGCACCTCGAATTGCAGCTGGCCTACGACCCCGACGATATAGCCCGCGCCGATCATCGGCTTGAAGACCTTGGCGGCGCCTTCCTCGGCGAACTGGAACAGCGCCTTTTCCAGGTGCTTGGCCTTCATCGGATCGCCCGCGCGGACCCCTTGCAGCAGCTCGGGCGCGAAAGAGGGGATGCCCGTGACCTTGAGCGCCTCACCCTCGGTCAGCGTGTCGCCGATGCGTAATTGCCCGTGGTTGGGAATGCCCATGATGTCGCCCGCCCAGGCCTCTTCGGCCAATTCGCGGTCGCTGGCGAGGAACAGCACGGGGTTGGAGATCGCCATGGGTTTCTTGCTGCGCACATGGGTCAGCTTCATGCTGCGTTTGAAGTGCCCCGAGGACAGCCGCACGAAGGCGACCCGGTCGCGGTGCTTGGCGTCCATGTTGGCCTGCACCTTGAAGACGAAACCGGTGACCTTGGGTTCCTCCGGGGAGATCTGGCGCGGCGTGGCGCTGGTGGGCTGCGGCTCGGGGCCGAAGTCGCCGATTCCCTCCATCAGTTCCTTGACGCCGAAGGAGTTGATCGCCGAGCCGAACCAGATCGGCGTCATGGTCCCGTCCAGCACCGCCTGCACATCCAGGGGCGGCAGCAGTTCGCGGGCCATCTCGACCTCTTCCAGGAAGGGCGCGAGCAGGTGGTCGGGAACGTGTTCGGCCAGCTTGGGGTCGTCCAGCCCGTTGATCTCGATGCTCTCGGCCACCTTGTTGCGGTCGGCCCGGTCCATCAGTTCCAACCGGTCGCGCAGCAGGTCGTAGCAACCGATGAACTCGCGGCCCGTGCCGATGGGCCAGCTGGCGGGCGTCACGTCGATGGCCAGGTTTTCCTGAATCTCGTCCACGATCTCGAAGGTCTCGCGGCTCTCGCGGTCCATCTTGTTGCAGAAGGTCAGGATCGGCAGGTCGCGCAGGCGGCAGACCTCGAAGAGCTTGCGGGTCTGGCTTTCCACGCCCTTGGCCCCGTCGATCACCATCACCGCCGCATCCACCGCCGTCAGCGTTCGATAGGTGTCCTCGGAAAAGTCCGAGTGGCCGGGCGTGTCCACAAGATTGTAGCGAAAGTCCTTGTAATCGAACGACATGGCCGAGGCCGAGACGGAAATGCCCCGGTCCTTTTCCATCTGCATGTAGTCCGAGCGGGTGCGCCGCGCCTCGCCCTTGGCGCGCACCTGACCGGCCATCTGGATGGCCCCGCCATAGAGCAGGAACTTCTCGGTGAGCGTGGTCTTGCCCGCGTCAGGGTGCGAGATGATCGCAAAGGTGCGGCGGCGGGCGATTTCCGGGGGCAGATCGGGGCGGTTTGTCATGGCGTCCCCATAGCCCCTGCGCGTGTGAAGGGCAACGCGGCCCGCGTCCTTACTGTGCCGACGCCGCCGGGCGCAGGCGACGCAGGGCGTCGCGGCTGCGTACCTCGTTTTCCTGCACCTCGTCGGACAGATGTGCGGGGGCCGCGTGATCGGGCGGCACCTTGCCCAGCCACATGGCAAGCTCGCGGGGCAGGGCGGCGCGGGGGTGGCTGTCCACCATCAGGGTCTCGGCGGCGATGCCCTCGGCATAGAGGATATGGTGGTCATCAAAGAGCAGCTGGACGTACGCCACGAAGCCGCCGTCCTGTTGATAGACGGTGTCCCCGTCGATCAGGTGGCGCACCTTGACCGACACCTCGAAGCGGCCCACGCCGATCGCGTCACGGTGCTGGCCGATGAACAGCCGGTGTTCGGGGGACAGCAGCATGTCGCGGGTGTTGCACATCGCGCCCGCGCGGATCACCACCGGGGCGAAATCGCCCATGGCGCGCAACGTCGCATGACCTGCCTAGCGCACCGCCTTCGCGCCGCCGTCGCGGGTCAGCACGCGGTCACCGATCTGCAGGTGCTCGATCGGCACCTGTTCGCCCGACGCCAGGGTGATATGCGTGCCGCGCGCGAAACTGGCAAAAGCGACCTCGCCAAAGCGGGCCGGGGCGCTGTCGCGATCGGCGCTGACCAGCCGGTAATCGCGTCCCGCATGCAGTTGCGCCAGCGGCAGCAGGAAGACATTGACGGCCTCGTCGCCTTCGACCTCGACCAGCACCAGCGCATCGAGCGTGGTGCCGCTCTGGGCCATGAACGTCAGGCAGGAGTCGAGGTGGAGCTTGTTGCCCGGCGTGCCGATTTTGGAGCCCGCCTCGATCCGCAACCCCCGGGGTGCCTTGTCCGAAGAGCAGGACAGCGCCAAGCGCTGCGCGTCCGGTGACAATCGGTAGACATCGTCCATCACCAGTTCGTCCAGGAACGAGATCGGGTCGCCCTCGGCCACGCCGTCGATGACGCGGAAAGCGTCGCATGGAAAGACCGGGATGTTTTGGCTGGCGGGGGCGCTCATGAGACCTCTTGAAATCTGTTGCTGGTTAAACTGACCTGACGAGGATAAGGGTCGCGGTGAAAGATGGTCAAGATCGGTCGGATCCATGACCATTTTGTCACACGGCACAGAATTACAGGGAGAAAGCCGATGGACTACGGAATTCGGGGAAAGCGGGCGCTCGTCTGCGCGTCCTCCAAGGGGCTGGGGCGCGGCTGCGCCGAGGCGCTGGCCGAGGCCGGGGTGAACCTGATCCTTAATGCCCGCGGTGCCGAGGCGCTGGAGGCCACGGCCGAGGAGATTCGCACCGCGCATGGGGTCGAGGTTGTAACCGTGGCCGCTGACGTGACCACGCCCGACGGTCATGATAGCGTGCTCGCCGCCGCCCAGGAATTTGATATCCTTGTGACAAACGCTGGCGGCCCGCCGCCGGGGATGTGGACGGACTGGGACCGCGACGATTTCATCGCCGCGCTGGATGCCAACATGCTGACGCCCATCGCCCTGATGAAGGCGCTGTTGCCCGGCATGATGGAGCGGGGCTGGGGCCGCGTCGTCAACATTACCTCGCAATCGGTGAAATCGCCGATTCCGGTGCTGGGCCTGTCCAATTCGGCGCGTGCCGGGCTGACGGGCTATGTCGCGGGCACCGCGCGGCAGGTAGCCCCCCACGGCGTGACGATCAACAACATGCTGCCGGGCATCCACGCCACGGACCGGGCCGACAGCCTGGACAAGGGCGTGAGCGACCAACAGGGGATCACGATGGACGAGGCCCGCACCCAGCGGCAGGCCACGATTCCCGCCCGCCGCTACGGCACCGCGCAGGAATTCGGCGCCATGTGTGCCTTCCTGTGTTCCGACAAGGCCGGGTTCATCGTGGGCCAGAACATCCTGCTGGACGGCGGCGCGGTGAACGCCACGCTTTGACCTTGCCCCCCGGGCGCGGGGTTGCTATCTGCGCCCGGATACCCGATTTTTTCGGTCGGATAACGAGGCGCAGGTGGCACCGCAAACCCCAAGGCTGGAAGTCAAGTCCCTGGTGAAAGCCTACCAGGGCCGGCGCGTCGTGGATGACGTGTCGCTCTCGGTGCAGCCGGGGCAGGTGACCTGCCTGCTGGGCCCCTCGGGCTGCGGCAAGTCCACGACGTTGCAGATGATCGCCGGGATCGAGATGCAGGACAGTGGCGAGATCTGGGCCGATGGTCAGCTGCTCTGCGATACGGTGCACCGCGTGCCGCCCGAGCGCCGCGGCATCGGGCTGATGTTCCAGGATTTTGCCCTGTTCCCGCATCTGAGCGTGGCGCAGAACGTGGCCTTCGGGCTGCGCGGCCAACGCGGGCTCCTGCGCCGTCAGGCCGAGGCGCAGCTGGACAAGGTCGGGATGCTGGCCTACGCCGACAATTACCCGCACGAGCTGTCAGGCGGCGAACAGCAGCGCGTGGCTCTGGCCCGGGCCCTGGCGCCGAAACCCTCGATCATGCTGATGGACGAACCCTTCAGCGGGCTCGACAACCGCCTGCGTGACGGCATCCGCGATGAAACCCTCGACCTGCTGAAAGAGGCAGGTGCGGCGGTGCTGCTGGTCACGCACGAGCCGGCCGAGGCCATGCGCATGGCCGACGAGATCGCCCTGATGCGGGACGGGCATATCGTCCAGAGCGGGGCACCCTACAACATCTACAACACCCCGGTCGACAAGGAAGCGGCGGCTTTCTTCAGCGATATCAACGTGATCCGCGGAACCGCGCGCAACGCCTTGACCGAGACCGCCTTCGGCCAGTTCCTCGCCCCCGGCACGCCCGACGGCACCGAGCTGGACATCGTGATCCGGCCCCAGCACCTGAAGATCGACTTCGACCGCGACGGGCGCGGCCCCAACCCCACCCCCGAGGACGGCACGCCGGCCCGAGGCGTGGTGGAACGCGCGCGCTTCATGGGCTCGGAAAGCCTGGTCGAGTTCCGCATGGATTACGACGGGTCATTGCTGCGTGCCGCGGTGCCCTCGGTCTTTCTGCCGAAACCGGGCACGGCGCTCTGGCTGATGATCCGGCGCGATCGCTGCTTTGTCTTCCCGCATGCGCCCTGACCGGCACAATCGCGCCTGCGCGGTCGCATCACGACCGCCAAGGCGGGCGCGAATCGCATGGCCGTGCAATAAGAGCAGGTGCGGGGCCTGCCGCGCGGCGGGCCGGTTGAAAACCGGGTCCATGCCGCATTAATCGGTCAGATGCTGCGATTGTGCCTTTCATTGGCGGCCATAAGCCCCTAATTCTCGGGGCTGACGAACACACGCGGGCCGATCGGCCCACAGAGTGGAGAGATGACATGCTCAACAACATAGGCCTTCCGGGGCTTCTTCTGATCGCGGTCGTCGTGCTGGTGCTTTTCGGGCGCGGCAAGATCTCGTCCCTGATGGGCGAGGTCGGCAAGGGCATCACCGCCTTCAAAAGGGGCGTGGATGACGGCAAGAAGGAACTCGACTCCGAGTCCGACGAGGTGGCCTCCGAGGTCACCCCGAAAGACGAAGACACCAAAGCCTGATCGGCTGACGCGACATGCCTGACCTTGGCTGGACCGAGCTTTTGGTGATCGGAATCGTGGCGCTGATCGTGGTCGGTCCCAAGGACCTGCCCGGTCTGTTCCGTGCCTTTGGCCGGTTCACCGGAAAGATGCGGCGCATGGCGCGCGAGTTTTCCTCGGCCATGAACGCGGCGGCCGACGAGTCGGGCGTGCGGGACATCGACAAGACGATCCGTGCCGCGGCCAACCCGGCCAAGAGCGCCAGCGATGCCGTCAAAAACACCGCGAAATCCGCGATGAAGCCCGGCGGCGAGACGGAACGCCTCTCGCAGGAGCGCAAGGAGGCGGCCGAGAAGATCCGCCAGAACGCCGCGCGCGTCGCGGAGGACCGCATGGCCCGCGAGGCTGCCGAGGCCGAGGAAGCCATGGAGAACGGCGCGGACGAGCCGCCCGAGGACACCGGCGAGGCCGCGCCCGGCCCCACGAAGGACAGCGCATGAGCACTGGCGACAGCACCGGCGACGAGATCGAGGACAGCGCCGCACCGCTGATCGAGCACCTTACAGAGCTGCGCACGCGGCTGATCCGTTCGGTCGCCGCCTTTCTGGTAGGCATGGTGATCTGCTTTACCGTGGCGACGCCGATCTTCAACTTCCTGACAGATCCGCTGTGCCAGGTTCTGTCCGAACGCGGGCAGGATTGCGACCTGATCTTCATCTCGCCGCAAGAAGGCTTCTTCGTGGCGATCAAGGTTTCGCTTCTGGGCGGCTTCGCGCTGGCCTTTCCGGCGATCGCGCACCAGATGTGGCGCTTTGTGGCGCCGGGGCTCTACCGGTCGGAACAGGGGGCGTTCCTGCCCTTCCTCGTGGCCTCGCCCTTCATGTTCTTTTTGGGCGCGGCCTTCGCCTTCTACGTCGTCACGCCGCTGGCCTATGATTTCTTCCTGGGCTTCCAGCAGTTCGGCCAGGCGGGCGAGGCGGTCGTGGACGACCAGGTCTCGCAGGGCCTTTCGGTGGTCTTCCAGGGCTCGGCCCAAGAATACCTTAACCTGACGATCAAGTTCATCCTGGCCTTCGGGCTGTGCTTTCAGCTGCCGGTATTGCTGACGCTGATGGGCAAGGCCGGGCTGGTCAGCGCACCGGGGCTGCGGCAGGTGCGCAAATACGCGGTGGTCGGCATCCTGGCGCTGGCCGCGCTCGTGACCCCGCCGGATGTCATCACGCAGGTGATCCTCTTCGTGGTGGTCTACGGCCTCTACGAGATATCGATCCAGCTGGTTGCCCGGGTCGAGCGCAAGCGCGAGGAAAAGCTGCGTGCCGAAGGGCTGTGGTTCGACGACGACCCGGACGTCGGCGATCCCGACGACGACAGCAGCAACGAGGACCCGGAAAAGTGACCGAGGAAGAATCCCTGCAGCGCATCGCCAGGGCGCTTGAGCGCATGGCGCCAGTACCTATGCCGACACCTGATTTCCGCACCGCGCCGGCCTTCGTATGGCACTCCGACCCGGACCGGCTGGTGGCCGTGGACAGGATCAATCGCGTCGAGCTCGACCTTCTGCTGGGCATCGACCGCGCGCGCGACACCCTGCGCCGCAACACCGAGCAGTTCGCCCGCGGCATGCCGGCCAACAATGCCCTGCTCTGGGGCGCGCGGGGGATGGGAAAATCCTCGCTGGTCAAAGCGGTGCACGGGGCCTTGGCCGCCGCGCACTCCCAGCTAAAGATCGTGGAGATCCAGCGCGAGGACCTGCCCAGCATCGGCCGGTGCCTTGCGATGCTGCGTGGGCGTGAGGAACGCTTCATCCTGTTCTGCGATGACCTGTCGTTCGCTAACGACGACCAGCATTACAAGGCGCTCAAGGCCGTGCTGGATGGCGGGGTCGAGGGGCGGCCCGAGAATGTCGTGCTTTATGCCACGTCAAACCGGCGTCACCTGATGCCGCGCGACATGATCGAGAACGAACGCTCCACCGCCATCAATCCGGCTGAGGCGGTGGAGGAGAAGGTCTCGCTGTCGGACCGTTTCGGGCTCTGGCTTGGCTTTCACCCCTGCGACCAGGAAGACTACCTGGCCATGATCGAGGGCTATTGCGCGGCCTATGGCGTGGTGTTCGACCGCGACAGCCTGCGCGCCGAGGCGATCGAGTGGCAAGCCACGCGCGGCGCCCGTTCGGGCCGCGTGGCCTGGCAGTTCTTCACCGATCTGGCCGGGCGCCAGGGCATGCGGATATGAACGAATTTCCAGAAATTCGGTCGCCGTTCAAAATTCTGGAATTTTGATCAGGGCAGGTAGTCGGCGGGGTCGACCCGGTCGGTGCCATCGGCCACCTGGAACTGGAAGGTGACATTGTCACCGTCTGCCGTGCGACCGATGGTGCCGCCCTGGGAGACCGAGTCGCCCTGTGTCACCGAAATCTCCGCCACGCCGATGTAGATGGTGGAGATATTGTTGCCATGGTTGACGAGAATGAACTTCGTTCCGTTCACCTCTTCGCTTATGAGCCTGACCGTGCCGTCCGCGGCCGCGCGCACCGGGGCGTCCGCATCGGTCGAGAAGACGATGCCGCGGTTTTCGGGCGGATTGTAATCGCGGATGATGCTGCCCGAAACCGGCGCGATCAGTGGCGCATCCGTCTGTTCCGGGCTTTGCTCGCCGATGTCGGGGCTGGGCGGGTCCTCGGCCTCTGCATCGGCCGTGTCCTCTGTCCCGCTTTCCGGGCTCTCCGTTGGTAGGGGACTGGCGGCGCTGGGCGGGGTCGGCGTCTGCGTGCCACGCCCCGGCTCTGTTACCTCGTCGTCGTCGGACGCGGCCGGTGCCGTCCCGCTGGCCGGGATCAGCAGTTGCTGGCCCTCGCGGATCGTCAGGTCGGCGCCCAGCCCGTTCCATTCGGCCAGACCGCGCACCGGCACGTCATAGAGCCGGGCGATGGAATAGACCGTCTCACCGCGCGCGACCTGGTGGCGCAGCGGTTCCACGCCCGTGGGGGCGTCGTCTTGCGGGGTCTCTGTCGCGGCCGCGTCCTCCTGTTGCGGTTCGGCGCGGTCGATCGCGTCCGAGGCCAGCGTCGTCACGTCAACGTCCGAAGGCGCGCGGATCGGGCCTGTACCGGGCGCGCCCGTTTCGGGCGAGGGTTCCGTCACGCGGCCCGGCAGGGCGACGATCTCGTCCCGGCGCAGCGGTGTGTCGGGTTCGATGGCGTTGTAACGGGCCAGTTCCTGGGCCGAGATTTCCAGCCGCTCGGCGATCTGGCGCACGGTCTCGTCCCGGCGCGCCACCACCACCTGGTGGCCGGGATAGGAGATCACGCCGCGATCATCGGGGCGCGGCCGGTCGGGCAGTTCGGCCACCGATTGCGAGGTGTCGAACCCGCCGCCGATGTCACGCAGGTCGAAATCCGCGAGGTTGCCATCGCCATCGCATGCGGCCAGGGCGAGCAACGCGGTTCCCGCCAGCAGCAGGCGGTGGGGCCGGGCGGGGAAACGGGACAGCGGGGGCATGAACATCGGCTCGATCCTCGGGTCTGGGGCGATCGTTCTCGGTCTGCGTCGCCATTTCGGCGAAGTATAGGGGAAAATCAGTCCGCGCCCAAGCCCTCGACAAGTGGCACGAAGCGCACCGGGCGCAGTTCCTCGTAGTCGAAGCCGTCCTCGCCCCGGGTCACCCGGATCAGCGATTGCACCGTGTCCGACTGGCCCACCGGCAAGACCATGACGCCACCGGGCTTAAGCTGGGCCAGCAGCGGGCCCGGCGGGTCTTCGGCCGCGGCGGTCACAACGATGCGGTCGAAGGGCGCCTGGTCGGGCAACCCGTGGCTGCCGTCGGCGCTCATGGCGGTGATGTTGGTCAGGTCCATTTCTTCGAACAGTGCGCGGGCCTGCTGCACCAGCCGCTTGTGGCGATCCACGGTGTAGACCCGCCGGGCCAGGTGGCTGAGGATCACCGCCTGGTAGCCCGAGCCGGTGCCCACCTCCAGCACCTTGTCGCGCGGCTGCACCCGCAGGGCCTGGGTCATCAGCCCCACCACCGAGGGCTGCGAGATGGTCTGCCCACAGGCGATGGGCAAGGGCATGTCCTCGTAGGCGCGATCGGCGAAATGGCCCTTGACGAAGCGCGAACGGTCGGTGCGCTCCATGGCCACAAGGGTGCGCGCATCCGTCACCCCCTTGGAGCGTAGCGCGTAGACGAAGCGCATCTGCTGCTCGGGGGTCACGCCAGGGCCTCGCGCAGGGCCTCGAGCCGGTCATGGGCGGTCAGGTCCGCGCGCATCGGCGTGATCGAGATATGGCCCTCGAGGTTGGCCGCGGCATCGGTGCCGGGCGCGGTCGGCGCGTGCTGTGCGCCACCCTTGATCCAGAGGAAGCGCCGCCCGGCGGGCGAATGCGTGGGTTCGACCGAGAACCCGGTGTCGGGGCGGAACCCCTGGATCGTGGCGCGCAGGCCTTTGACCTGTGCCGCCGGGACGGGCGGGAAATTCACGTTGTAGAACAGCCGGTAATCGGCGCCGCTGTCCCAGGGCGCGCTGTCCAGCAGTTTCCGGACGGTGGCCACGCCATGCAGCGCCGCGGCCTCGAAGGGGGTGTCGGCCTTGGCGTTGTCGGGGCCGTAGTACTGCGAAAGGGCAATGGCGGGCAGGCCCTGCAGGGCGGCCTCCATGGCGCCACCGATGGTGCCCGAATACATCGCGTTCTCGGCGGCGTTGTTGCCGCGGTTCACCCCCGAAAGCACCAGGTCGGGCCGGGCCCCGGCCATAACATCGTGCAGCCCGGCCAGAACGCAGTCGGCGGGCGAACCCTCGGCGGCATAGCGGCGCGGGCCCAGCTCGGCGATCATGGTCGGATGGCTGTAGGAGATGCAGTGGCCGACGCCGGACTGTTCGAAGGCGGGGGCCACGGTCCAGACCTCTCCATCGAGGCCCGCGATCTCGGTGGCGATGGCGTGCAGGACCGCCAGCCCCGGCGCGTTGATCCCGTCGTCGTTGGTGATGAGAATGCGCATGTCTGTTCCCTTTTGGCCTGTTTACCGGGGGTGCCGGCGGGCGGCAAGGACCGGCAGTGGCCTTAGGCCGGTCCGCAGGACGGCAGAGACCGCCGTCTTGTGCGGTGCCCCGGTGCGCCTCGCGCTCAGCGCGGCCCGCAGAGCGCTCCGCTAGCCGGTGATGTCGCCCAAAAGCCGGGCCGCCTCGTCCTCGGGGCGCGCCAGTCCGCTGCGATCCTCACCGGGGTGAAAACGGGCGCGGGTGCCCGTGGGCATCGCCCTGGGCATCAGGATGCGCACCTGCGGGCCGGTGTGCTCGGCCTCGCGCTGCCAGGACCGCGCCAGCGCGATCTGCGCCGCCTTGGAGGCCCCGTAGGCGCCGTAATAGGGCTGTCCGCCCTGGGGATCGTCGAAGAAGACCGCGCGGCCGTCACGGCCCAGCAGGGGGGCGACATAGCCGATCAGCCGCTGCGTGGCCGTGACATTGACGTTCATGGCGGTGTCGAAATCCTTGCTGCCCATGGCGGCGGCGGGCGAGAGAGGGGCGGCATGAACCGCCGCGTGAACCCAGAGAGCCACCTTGCCCCAGCGGTCGTGGATCGAGCGGCAGAGCTGCTGCATGGCCGGGTCGGTGGTGATGTCCATGGGCGCGAGCGTCGCCTCGCCGCCCCGGTCGCGGATGCGGTCGTCCAGCTCTTCCAGCGCGCCGGTGGTGCGGCCCACGGCAACGATGTGATGGGTCGGGGCGAGGGCCTGGGCCAGGGCGGCGCCAAGGCCGCGGCTGGCACCTGTGATGAGGGCGATCGAAGTCATGGCCCGCTGTTAAGACAGCCGCACGGGCTTGGCAATCCCGCCCGGTCGCCCCCGTCTGTTTCCTCTCCCGCAGGCTCAGCCCGCCAAGGCCAGTTGGTAAAGACGGTCGCGCCGGCGCAGGATCACGTGATCCTCGGCGATCCGTTCGACCCGGCCCGCATCGGTTCTGTCCCCGACGGCGACCTTGCGAATTGTTCCGTCGCGCTCGCGCAACAGCGCGCTTGCCCGGGGGCCGCCGGTCATGGTGCCGATCAGCCGCGTGCCATGCAGCTACAGGGCCTCGGGATCGGTCGCCGCCCGGGCGGTGGCCGCGTTGGTTGTCTGGGTCATCTGGGGTCTTCCTGCTTGCGCCAAGGGATACCGAAGACAGGCAGATATGCGCCGCGGCAGAGGGGCGAAAGGACGCGCGCACGGGCAATGCCGCGTTGCGGCGAAAACTGGCCGACGCGCGGGACTGGCGTTATTCGGCGGCCTTCATCTGGAACCCCTGGTCCAGCATGTCGGTGGGTTCCACCGGGTAGTCGCCGGAAAAACAGGCGTCGCAGTATTGCGGGCAGGCGGTATCGCGGCCCTGCGCCTCGCCCACAGCCCGGTAGAGCCCGTCGAGCGAGATGAACTTGATGCTGTCGACGCCCAGGTGGTCACGCATCTCGTGCTCGGACATGGTGGCGGCCAGCAGCTTTTCGCGCTGGGGCGTGTCCACGCCGTAGAAGCAGGGCCAGGCCGTGGGCGGGCTGGCGATGCGGAAGTGCACCTCGGCGGCCCCGGCATCGAGGATCATGTCCTTGATCTTGCGGCTGGTGGTGCCGCGCACCACGCTGTCGTCGACCAGGATCACACGCTTGCCCTTTATCAGCGCGCGGTTGACGTTGAGTTTCAGCCGCACGCCCATGTTGCGGATCTGCTCGGTCGGCTCGATGAAAGTCCGGCCCATGTACTGGTTGCGGATGATCCCCATGGCGTAGGGGATGCCGCTTTGCAGGGCATAGCCGATGGCCGCCGGGGTCCCGCTGTCGGGGACGGGGCAGACGAGGTCGGCCTCTACCGGGCTTTCCTTGGCCAGCTCGCGCCCGATGCTCTCGCGCGTGGAATAAACGGACTGCCCGCCCAGGATGCTGTCGGGGCGGCTGAAGTAGACATGCTCGAAGATGCAGAAGCGCGACTTGGCCGGGCGGAAGGGCCGATGGCTCTGCACGCCCTTCTCGGGGGAAATCACGACCATCTCGCCCGGTTCGATCTCGCGCAGGAACTCGGCGCCGATGATGTCGAGCGCGCAGGTTTCCGAGGCCAGCACCCAGCCCTCGCCCAGCTTGCCCAGCACCAGCGGGCGCACGCCCAGCGGGTCGCGGCAGCCCATCAGCTTGGTCCGGGTCATGGCGACCACGGAAAAGGCGCCCTCGACCTTGCGCAGGGCCTCTTCCATGCGGTCGGGTATGGTCCGGCCCATGGAGCGCGCCATGAGATGGATGATGCATTCGCTGTCGCTGGAGGACTGGAAGATTGAGCCGCGTTCGATCAGTTCGCGGCGCAGTTGCAATGCGTTGGTGATGTTGCCGTTGTGGGCCAGTGCGGCGCCGCCCATCGAGAATTCGCCGAAGAAGGGCTGCACGTCGCGGATCTGGGTGCCGCCCTTGGACCCGGCGGTGGAATAGCGCACATGGCCGATGCCGATGGGGCCGGGCAGGGTGGCCAGCAGCTTTTCCGAGGTGAAGTTGTCGCGCACCAGCCCGAAGCGGCGGGCCGAGTTGAAGCCCTGTTCGGCGTCATGGGTGACGATGCCGCCGGCCTCTTGCCCGCGGTGTTGCAGGGCATGCAGGCCGAGCGCGACGATCGAAGCGGCATCCGCCACGCCGACGGTGCCGAACACCCCGCATTCCTCTTTCAGTTTGTCGTCGTCAGCCCCGTCGCCGGTATAGTCGAATGGATGGGCGAGTGGCAGCACCTTGGTCACGTATGGACCCTCCGAATCTCACGGACTGAACCTTGCCCCTCACATAGTCCTGTGCGGGGTCGCTGTCACCAAACGATTACATTCCCAGGTGCGCGTTGCGGCCGCTTGGCCGGGTCAGTCAGGGGTACAGCCCGCGACCAGCTGTTCATACTGCGTGGTGATCCAGCCCAGCGCCTGCTCGGGGTCTTCCGACTGCATCCGATCGGTGAAACCGCCGAAGACGGCACCGGCGCGGCTGTCGTCGATCATGGCGACCTCTTGCGTCTCGAGGATTGTCTCGTAGACGAAAAAGGCCACGGCCACCAGAAGGATGCCCCGCAGCGCCCCGAAGAGAAAGCCCAGCCCCTGGTCGACCCCGCCGAAGGCCGAGCGTTGCACCAGCGAGGAAAACACCGGGGTGAAGATCGACACGACCACCAGCACGATGGCGAAGACCGCGGCGAAGGCCGCGATGATCGACAATTCGCAACTGTCGCCGATGAAGTCGCCCAGAACCGGGATCTGGCGCACCAGCGGCGTGACCCGGTCGGCAAAGATGAAGGCGACTACGGCGGCCGCGACCCAGCCGGCGATGGCCAGCAATTCGCGCACAAGGCCGCGGCTGTAGGCCAGCAGGGCCGACAGAACGATCATCACGGCCACGATTCCGTCAATGAGGGTGAAATCGCCCATGTCCCGGCCCCTTGCTCCTTTGGCGGCGGCCCGGGCTATCGCGCCCCGAAGACCCCTTCGACGAATTCCGGCAGGTCGCGCATCTCGCGCAGGGCGACCCCACCGGAGCCCACGCGTTTTGCGCGCACGGACGTTACCGCCGATTTAAAACCAAGTTTCGCGGCTTCTTTCAACCGGTTTTCGGTCTGGGCCACCGGACGCAGGGCGCCGGACAGCGATATCTCTCCGAACAGGACGCAGTCGGCCGGCAGCGCCGCATCCTCCTTGGCCGAGATCAGCGCGGCGGCCACGGCAAGATCGGCGGCCGGTTCCGAGACCCGCAGCCCGCCGGCCACGTTCAGGTAGACGTCGAGCCCGGTAAAGGGCAGCCCCGCGCGCGATTCCAGCACCGCCAGGATCATCGCCAGGCGCCCGCCGTCCCAGCCCACGACCGTCCGGCGGGGCTGGGAATGGGGCGAGGGGGCGACCAGCGCCTGGAACTCGCACAGCATGGGGCGCGAGCCCTCGATCCCCGCAAAGACGACGGACCCCGGCGCCGGGTCGCCGCGTTCGGACAGGAACAGCGCCGAGGGGTTCCTGACCTCGACCAGGCCCCGGCCGGACATCTCGAAGACGCCGATCTCGTCGGCGGGGCCAAAGCGGTTCTTGTGGCTGCGCAGGATGCGGAACTGGTGGCCGCGCTCGCCTTCGAAATAGAGGACCGTATCGACCATGTGCTCGACCACGCGGGGGCCGGCGATCTGGCCATCCTTGGTGACATGGCCGACCATGACCACGGCGATGCCGCGCCGCTTGGCGAAATTCGTCAGCTCGTGCGCGGCCGACCGCACCTGGCTGACCGAGCCGGGGGCCGCCTCGACCGAATCCAGCCACATGGTCTGGATGGAATCGATGATGACAAGGTCGGGCGCTTGCGCATCCATCGTGGTCAGGATGTCGCGCAGGTTGGTCTCGCTGGCCAGCTGCACCGGGCTTTCGGTCAGCTCCAGCCGCCGGGCGCGCATCTGCACCTGGCCCGCCGATTCCTCGCCCGAGACATAGAGCACCTTCAGCCCGGTGCGCGCGAAGCGGGCCGCGGCCTGCAACAGAAGCGTGGACTTGCCGATCCCCGGATCGCCGCCCACCAGAAGGGCGCTGGCCTTGACCAGCCCGCCGCCCAGCACCCGGTCAAGCTCGGCCACGCCGGACTGGGTGCGCGGCGGCTCGGGTTCCTCGGTGGCCAGATCGGTCAGCGTCAGCGCGCGCCCGCGCTTGACCCCCAGCCCCTTGGCCTTGGGCCCGCTGGACAGCGGTTTGGCCTCTTCAATCGTGTTCCAGGCGCCGCAGGCGTCGCACTGGCCCGACCACTTGGAATGGGCGGCGTTGCAGGCGGTGCAGATGAAGGAAAGATCCTTGGCCATGTTCACCTTTTGGCCCATTTCGCGGGGCCTGTCCATGGCCCGCGCATCCGCCGCTCTGTCAGCCCCGAGAGGAGGATCGAGGCCAGCACGCAGCCGGTGAAAAGGTAAAGCCCCCAGGCGCCCTCGACATGAGTGCGGCTGACGTCCTTGACCACCACGACATAAAGCGCGATCAGAAAGACATCGGCCATGGCAAGCTTGCCCAGCCAGGCCAGCACGGGCAGGGCGCGCAGATCGAGCAGGCGGACCTGCACCAGCGCCAGCCCGATGCACTTGAGGTAGGGCGCGAAAAGCGCCAGCGCGGTGACGATGACGGCCAGGACCACGTCACTGTCCCAAAGGCTTTGCAGCCCCGAGACGATGGAAATCTCGTTCAGCCCGAACAGCGGCAGCAGCGCCGCCCGCAGCAAGGGCGCGAACCAGGCCACCGGAAAGAGCACCAGCAGGCAAAGGTTGGCCACACGCAGGGCGGCGTCCATCAGCGCACAGCCTCGATCGGCCCCTCGGCGCTGCCGGTGATGAACTGGTGCAGGTAGGGATCGCCGCTGTTGTCCATCTGCGCCACCGGGCCGGACCAGCGCACCTTGCCCGCGTGCAGCATGGCCACGTCGTCTGCGATGGCGCGCACGCTGGTCATGTCGTGGGTGATGGTGATGGCGGTCGCGCCCATTTCGGTGACGATCTCGCGGATCAATTCGTTGATGACACCCGACATGATCGGGTCCAGCCCCGTGGTGGGTTCGTCGAAGAAGATGATCTCGGGCTCGGCGGCGATGGCCCGGGCCAGGCCGACGCGTTTCTGCATCCCGCCCGAAAGCTCGGCCGGCAGGCGGTCGGCCACATCCGGCGACAGCCCGACGCGGCGCAGCTTTTCAACCGCGATCTCGCGCGCCTCGGCCTTGGGCCGCTTGAGGCGGCCGCGCAGCAGGCGAAAGGCGACGTTCTGCCAGACCGGCAGGCTGTCGAAGAGCGCACCGCCCTGGAATAGCATCCCGAACCGGGCGAGGAATGCGTCGCGGTCGGCGCGGGTCACGTCCTCGCCGTCCACCTCGATGGTGCCGCTGTCGGGCGTGACCAGCCCGAGGATGGACTTGATCAGCACCGACTTGCCGGTGCCCGACCCGCCGATGACCACCATGCTTTCACCGCGGGGCACGTGCAGGTCCACGCCGCGCAGCACCGCGTTGGCGCCAAAGGATTTGTGCAGGTCACTGAGCCGGATCATGCGGAAAAGAACGCCTCCGTCAGCAGGAAGTTCGCCGCCAGGATCAGCACCGCGGCGGCCACCACCGAGGTCTTGGTCGCCCGGCCCACGCCCATGGCGCCGCGGTCGGACTGCATCCCGTAATAGCAGCCCATCAGCGCGGCGATGAAGCCGAAGACCGCGCCCTTGGCCAATGACGAGACGATGTCGAGCCGGGTCAGGAAATCGGCGGTATTCTTGAGATAGGCGGCGGCGTTGAAGCCCAGCCGTTCGGTGCCGACCAGAAAGCCGCCCATGATACCGATGATGTCGCCGATGCCCACCAGAACCGGCATGACGAGCGTCGCCGCCAGAACCCGCGGCAGGGTCAGGTATTTCATCGGATGGGTGGACAGCGTGACAAGCGCGTCGATCTGTTCGGTCACCTTCATGGTGGCGATCTCGGCGGCGATGGAGGATGTCACACGTGCGGCGATCATCAGCCCCACCAGGACAGGGCCCAGTTCGCGCACCATGCCGATGGCCACGATCTGCGGCACCACCGCCTGGGCGTCGAAGCGCGAGCCGCCGGCGTAGATCTGCAGCGCCAGCGCGCCGCCGGTGAACAGCGCCGTCAGCCCCACCACGGGCAGCGAGAAATAGCCGATCTGCACCAGCGCATGGCCGAATTCACGAAAATAGAACGGCGGGCGTACCAGGTGCGAGACGGTCTGCCCGATGAAGATGGCCAGCCGTCCAATGGCGGCCAGCAGGCTCAGTGTCGCCGCCCCCGTTGCGGCCAGCGCCCGCGTCATGCGCCCGAATACCGGCGCGCGTAGCGGCTGCCCAGCGCGGTCAGCACCTCATATCCGATGGTGCCGGACTGGTCGGCGATGTCATCGACGGTCTGCTGCGGCGAGAGCAGCGACAGGCTGCCCGGAACCTCGTCCAGGTCGGTCACATCCGCGGTGATCAGGTCCATGGACACCCGGCCCACCACCGACACCGGCTGCGACCCGTGCCACAGTTGCGCCTTGTTGGACAGCACGCGATGGATGCCGTCGGCATAGCCCGCGCTGACCGTGACCAGCTTGGTGGGCCGCTGCGCCGTCCAGGTGTTGCCGTAGCCCACCGTCTCGCCCTCGGCCACGTCGCGCAGCTGGATCACCGGCAGGTCAAGCTGCACCACCGGCCGGGCATCGGCGAAGGGCAGCCCGCCGTAAAGGCCGACGCCGGGCCGGGTCAGGTCGAAGTGATACTCCGGCCCCATCTGGATGGCCCCCGTCGCCGCCAGCGAGCGCGGCACCTTGATGCCGTCGGTCATCAGGTGGAATTCCTCGAGCTGCTGGCGGTTCATCGGATGCTCCGGGTCGTCCTGGCAGGCCAGGTGGCTCATCACCAGTTGGCAGTTCTGGCCAAGGGCGATCTCGGCGACGCTGGCCCAGTCCTCGATCTCCATGCCAAGCCGGTTCATGCCGGTGTCCAATTGGATGCCGAAGGGATGGTCGGGCAGGCTTTCAAGGTGGCGGGTCAACTGGCCCACGGTATTGATCATGGGCGTCAGGCCCATGTCGCCGATCATGTCGGTGTCGCCGCGCATGTGGCCCGAGAAGACGCAGATCGCGGGGTTCGGCCCCAGCGCCTGGCGCAGCCTGACTCCTTCTTCGGCGACGGCGACGAAAAAGGTTTTCGCGCCCGCGCGCGCCAGCGCCCGCGCGACCTTGTCCACCCCCAGCCCATAGCCGTCGGCCTTGACGACCGCGGCCGTCTCGACCTCGGTCATGGCATCCAGCGCCTGCCAGTTCCGGGTCAGCGCGGTCAGATCGATATTGAGGAAGCCACTCGACATGGCCGGGGTTTTGACAGGTGGCAGGCAGGGGGGCAAGCGCGCTTTGCTCCGGGTGCCGTTATCCGAAGTCGCCAGCGCCCTGCTGCCAGGGTTTGACCAGGTTGCCGAAGCGGGTGAACTGGCTCTCGAAGGCCAGTTCGACCGACCCGATGGGGCCGTGGCGCTGTTTGCCGATGATGACCTCGGCCTTGCCGTGCAGCCGTGCCATGCGTTCCTGCCAGGCGGCCATCTCGTCGAGCTTGTCCTCCGAGGGTTTCTCACGCTCGACGTAATATTCCTCGCGGAAGACGAACATGACCACGTCGGCGTCCTGCTCGATCGAGCCGGATTCGCGCAGGTCCGACAGTTGCGGGCGCTTGTCGTCGCGGCTCTCGACCTGGCGCGAAAGCTGCGACAGGGCCAGCACGGGGATGTCCAGTTCCTTGGCGATGGCCTTGAGGCCCATGGAAATTTCGGCGATCTCCTGCACCCGGTTGTCGGCGTTGCCCCGCAGAAGTTGCAGGTAGTCCACGATGAGCAGGTCCAGCCCGTGGGTCCGTTTCAGCCGCCGCGCGCGGGCAGCGACCTGGGAAATCGGCAGGGCGGGCGTGTCGTCGATGAAGAGCGGGCAGGCCTCCAACTCCTTGGCGGCCTCGACGAAGCGGCGGAACTCGGTCTCGTCCATGTCGCCTTGGCGGATCTTGTGGCTGGAGATTTCCGAGGCCTCGGCCAGGATTCGGCCCGCCAACTGCTCGGCGCTCATCTCGAGGCTGAAAAAGCCCACCACGCCGCCGTCGACCGCGCCCTCGGTGCCATCGGAGAGCTTGCCGCGCTTGTAGGCCTTGGCGACATTGAAGGCGATGTTGGTGGCCAGCGAGGTCTTGCCCATCGAGGGCCGCCCGGCCAGGATCAGCAGGTCCGAGGAATGCAGGCCGCCCAGCTTGGTGTCCATGTCGGCCAGCCCGGTGGCGACGCCCGCCAGGCCCCCCTCGCGCTGGTAGGCCGCGTTGGCCACGTTAACAGCGTCCGTCACCGCCTTGAGAAAGCTTTGGAAGCCGCTTTCGGACTGGCCCTGTTCGGCCAGCTGGTAAAGCTTCTGTTCGGCCTCGACGATCTGTTCGCGCGGCTCGCTGTCCACGTCGACCCGTGCCGCCTTGGCCGAGATGTCCTGGCCCACCTGGATCAGCTCGCGCCGCACCGCCAGGTCATGGATCATCTGCGCGTAGTCGCGCGCCGCAAAGGCCGAGATCGCCGCCCCGGCCAGCCGCGCGAGATAGGCCGGTCCGCCCAGTTCCTTGAGCCCCTCGTCATCCTCAAGGAACGCCTTGAGCGTCACCGGCGAGGCCAGCGCGTTCTTCTGGATGCGCGCCGCGGCGGTCTCGAAGATGCGGGCATGGACCGGGTCGTAGAAATGATCGGGCTTCACGATCGAGGCGATGCGGTCGAAGACATCGTTGTTGGTCAGGATCGCGCCCAGCAGTTGCTGTTCGGCCTCGATGGAATGGGGCAGGCTGCCCGCGTCGCCGCTGCCGCTGGCATTGAATGTGGTGATCTCGTTCATGCGCTCGCCCCCGATTCCCGCTGTCCTGTCCCAGGCCCCGGGTTCTAGCGGTCGCGCGGGGCGCACGCCATCTGCAAAAAGCTGGGGACAGGCTGTGGGCAAGGCGCCAACAGACGCCACTTGCCCTACAATAGTAGCACATCTGGTGGTCGGATGTCCAAGCCTCGCAAGATCGGCCAGCCATCGCCCCCGCGTGCCTCGGGATAGTCCGGGATTGCTCCACAGGTTATCCCAAGGAAATCCGGCCTGTCCCGGTCTGGCCGCGCGTCAGGCGCCTGCAGGGGCCCATCCGGCGGGCTCGTGCAAATAGCCTTCCACCGCGTCCAGCGTGTCGGCGTCGAAGGCACCCATGGCCCGGGCCTCGGCCAGCACGTCCCACCAGGTGCACAGGTGGATCAGCGACACATCGTGCTCGGCCAGGCTCTCTTGCACGCCTGGATGGATGCCATAGAAGAAGATCACGGCTGTATGCCGGCACTGCGCGCCAGTCGCGCGGATCGCCTCGACGAAGGACAGTTTCGAGCCGCCATCGGTGGTCAGGTCCTCGACCAGCAGCACGCGCTGTCCCTCGGTCATGGTGCCCTCGATGCGCGCATTCCGGCCATAGCCCTTGGGCTTCTTGCGCACGTAGGTCATGGGCAGGGCCAGCCGCTCGGCCACCAAGGCGGCAAAGGGGATTCCGGCGGTTTCGCCGCCGGCGATGTTGTCGAAAGCCTCGAAGCCCGCCTCGCGCATCACGGTGACGGCCAGGAAATCCATCAGCACCGAGCGCAGCCGCGGATAGGAGATCAGCTTGCGGCAGTCGATGTAGGTCGGCGCCTGCTTGCCGCTGGCATGGGTGAAGGGCTCGCGCGCGTTGAAATGGATCGCCTCGATCTCGATCAGCATCCGTGCGGTCAGGCGGGCGATCTCGGGCTTGTCGGGGAAAGAGGCGGGGATCATCGGCCGCTGGCTCCTGTCTTCATCTTGGCAAGTAAACTCGATCGGCGCCCGGTGTCAGCCCGCGACACGCCAGTGCAGGGTGAACCCGGGATCGAAGACCGTGACCTGTCCGTCGCCGGTCTCGATCCGTTCGGGATAGGCGACGGGGTCGCCCTTGACCAGCGTGATCGTCTCCTCGTTGACGGGCAGATCGTAAAAGCGCGGCCCGTTGCGCGAGGTGAAGGCCTCCAGCTGGCCCAGCTTGCCGGCGACGTCAAAGACCTCGGCCAGGCAGGACAGGGTGTTGGGCGCGGTGAAACAGCCCGCACAGCCGCAGGGCTGCAGCTTGTTGGCGTCATTGTGCGGGGCGCTGTCGGTGCCCAGGAAAAAGCGCCGGTCGCCGCTGGTGGCGGCCTGCACCAGCGCGATGCGGTGGCGTTCGCGCTTGGCCACGGGCAGGCAGTAGTAATGCGGCTTGATCCCGCCGACCAGGATGTCGTTGCGGTTGATGACCAGGTGGTGCGTGGTGATCGTGGCCGCCAGCCCGCGCGGCGTGTCGCGCACGTAGTCCACCGCATCCTGGGTGGTGACATGTTCCATGATGACGCGCAGATCGGGGGTCTTCTTGCGGATCGGCTTGAGAATCTTGTCGATGAACACCGCCTCGCGGTCGAAGATGTCGACCTCGAGGTCGGTGACCTCGCCATGCACGCACAGCGGACAGCCGATCTCGGCCATCTTCTCCAGCACCGGGCGGACCTTGTCGAAATCCCGCACGCCGCTGGCCGAATTCGTGGTGGCCCCGGCGGGGTAGAGCTTCACGGCCGCGATCAGCCCCTCGGCATGGGCGCGGGCGACATCCTCGGGGTCGGTCTCCTCGGTGAGATAGAGCGTCATCAGCGGCTGGAAGGTGCTGTCCGGGGGCCGGGCGGCGAGGATGCGGTCGCGATAGCCGGCGGCCTGGGCGCCGGTGACAACCGGGGGAACCAGGTTCGGCATGATGATCGCCCGGGCGAAATGGGCCGCGGAGTGTGGCAGAACGCCCCTGAGCATCTCGCCATCGCGCAGATGCAGGTGCCAGTCGTCGGGGCGGCGGATCGTCAGCCGCATCGGGTCGCGCTTGTTCATGTGCGGGGCATACACCGCCGGCCCCGCGCTTTCCAGCATGATCGTATCGGGATGCCGCGCCGCGCGCCGGCCTTGGTTGCCCTGATCAGCCTCAGACGCTGCCGGGATCGGGGGTGTCGTGGCCCGTCGCTGCCCTGGGTGCCGCCCCGGCGCGGCCGGCCTCGTTTGGGGCCAGGGTGTGGTCGGCGAACAGCGACCGGTTGCTGTCGTGCATCAGGAAGCGGCACAACCGGGCCAGCAATCCCACGCGGCCGTCATCGTCGAGCTGCCGGAACAGCGTCCGCAAGTAGGGCAGGTGTTCGCGTCGGGCGCGCCAGTGGCGAGCGAATGGGGCGGCATCCAGCGTGCCCGCCATCGCATCGTCGATCAGGTGGTCCAGCACACCCATTGCCGCCAGCTCGCGCTCGGGCGTGGGGCCAAGGTGGGGTGTGCGCAGCAGCATCGCGTTATGCGCGGCGAATAGGGTCGCGTGCATGGCGTCCTCGGCCACCAGCGGATCGTGCAGGATCCAGGCCCGGCTGGCGGTCTCCAGCATCTGAGGCGCATAGCCGAAGCGGCTGGTGAAATCCCTGGCGCGCTGGCCCAGGAACCGGCGATCCCAGGCGGCCTGGGCCGGGTCCAGCGTTGCCTGTGGGCGGATGGCCAGTACCCGCGCCTCGGGGGCAGCCACGGAATAGGCCGCCGCGGCATAGCCCGCGCCGCCCGCGCCGAAGAACAGCACCCGGTCGAAATCCTCGAAATAGCCCGCGTCGATCAGTCGGTCGAAGTAGGCGTGGACGGCGCCGTCGCGAAACCAGCTGTCGCGCGCGTCGGCCAGCAGCGTCAGGGCCGACCAGCCGCGCGCCCGCGCCACCAGCCAACCGCGCGGGGCGGCCTCGGGGTTGAAGCGGCGCGCGGCGGGTATGGTTTCGAAACTGACCATCAGGCTGCGCCCGGCATCGAGCCGCACCGCCAGGTCGCGCCCGCCCAGGCTCTCGCACCGGCCAAGCGCGTTGCCCAGTTCCGCGACGCGCGCATGCCACTGGCCGGGGGCGCGCCCATCCAGTTGCAGGTCAAACAGGGTGTCGTGATCGGCCATACGTCCTCGCCGGGTCTGCGCGATGTCGCAGGCCCCCCTGCGAACCATAAGCTCTATATGCGGCCAGAATTTGCAAGACCCGGGGCCTTTCTGGCGACGGGCCGGGCGAGACGCCTAGAAAAACGCCTGCAGGCCGGTCTGCGCCCGCCCCAGGATCAGGGCGTGGACATCGTGGGTGCCCTCGTAGGTGTTTACCGTCTCCAGGTTGATCATGTGGCGAATCACGTCGTATTCGCCGGAAATGCCGTTGCCGCCATGCATGTCGCGGGCCTGGCGGGCGACATCCAGCGCCTTGCCGCAATTGTTGCGCTTCATCAGGCTGATGCCCTCGGGCGCGGCCTGGCCCGTATCCATCAGGCGGCCCAGTTGCAGCGCGCCCTGCAGGCCCAGTGCGATCTCGGCCTGCATGTCGGCCAGTTTCTTCTGGAACAGCTGGGTCTGTGCCAGGGGCCGCCCGAACTGCTGGCGGTCAAGCCCATATTGGCGGGCCGCGTGCCAGCAGGCCTCGGCCGCGCCCATGACCCCCCAGCTGATGCCGTAGCGCGCCCGGTTCAGGCAGCCGAAGGGCCCCTTGAGCCCCTCGACCCCGGGCAGCAGCGCCTCTTCGCCCACCTCGACGCCGTCCATGACGATCTCGCCGGTGACCGAGGCGCGCAGGCTCAGCTTGCCCTCGATTTTCGGCGCCGACAGGCCGGGCATACCCGCCTCAAGCACAAAGCCGCGGATCTTGCCGTCATGCGCCTCGGACCTGGCCCAGACGATGAAGACATCCGCCAGCGGGCTGTTGGAGATCCAGGTCTTGGCCCCGGTCAGACGATAGCCGGTGTCCGTCTTCTCGGCCCGGGTCTTCATGCCCGCCGGGTCGCTGCCCGCCTCTGGTTCGGTCAGCCCGAAACAGCCGATCAGGTCGCCGCTGGCCAGGCGCGGCAGGAACTTCTGCTTCTGGGCCGCGCTGCCATAGGCATGGATCGGATACATCACCAGGCTGGACTGCACCGACATCATCGACCGGTAGCCCGAATCGACCCGCTCGATTTCCCGCGCGATCAGGCCGTAGGTCACGTAACCCGCGCCCAACCCGCCATGCTCCTCGGGGATGGTGACGCCCAGCAGACCGGCCGCGCCCATGGCGCGAAAGACGGCGGGGTCGGCGGCTTCCATGGCGTAGGCGTCGCGCACCCGGGGCTGCAATTCCGCCTCGGCGAAGGCCTGTGCCGCGTCGCGCAACATGCGTTCGTCCTCATTCAGCTGGTGTTCCAGCCGAAGGGGGTCGGACCAGTCGAAGGGGCCGAGGTCGGGGCCGAAGCCGGGTGCCTTGGGATCGTTCATGCGGGTCTCCTGCCGTGCGGGACATGGCCTAGCGCGTCGGGCCGGGCGGGGCAATGCGTCGCTTGACCCCGGCCCCGCACCATGCAGCATGGACCCCAAGGAGGCGCCATGGAAAGCATAGACGAGGTGCAATCGGCCCTGGCCGCGCAGGATTACGTTTGCAGCCGCGCCCTGGCGACGGTGGTGTTCCTGGCGCTCAAACTGGGGCGGCCGCTGTTCCTGGAAGGCGAGGCGGGCACCGGCAAGACCGAGATCGCCCGGGCCATCGCAGCCGCGCTGGGCCGCGACATGATCCGCCTGCAATGCTACGAGGGGCTGGATGCGGCCTCGGCGGTCTATGAATGGAACTTTCCCGCCCAGATGGTCGCCATCCGCGCCGCCGAGGCCGAGGGCAGCGCCGACCGGCAGGTGCTGCAACGGTCCTTGTTTTCGGGGGATTTCTTGATCGAACGCCCGTTGCTGCAAGCCATGCGGCCGCATGAGGCCGGCCCGCCGGTGCTTCTGATCGACGAGATCGACCGGACCGATGAACCCTTCGAGGCCTTCCTGCTCGAAGCGCTGTCAGAGTTCCAGGTGACGATTCCCGAACTGGGCACGATCAAGGCCCCCGCGCCGCCCATCGTCATCCTGACCTCGAACCGCACGCGCGAGGTGCACGACGCGCTCAAGCGGCGCTGCCTCTATCACTGGGTCGATTACCCCGGCTTCGAGCGCGAGATGGACATCCTGCAGGCCCGCGCCCCCGAGGCGACCGAGGCGCTGAGCCGCGAGATCGTCGCCTTCGTCCAGCGACTGCGCCGCGAGGACCTGTTCAAGCGCCCCGGCGTGGCCGAGACGATCGACTGGGCCAAGTGCCTGCTGGCGCTGGATACCATCGACCTGTCGCCCCAGGTCATCGCCGACACGCTGGGCGCGGTGCTGAAATACCAGGACGACATTGCCCGCCTCGAAGGCACCGAGGCGAAACGCCTGCTCGACGAGGCCCGTGCCGACCTGTCCCCTGCGTGATGCATCTTCTGGCCGTAAATATCCCGGGGGGTCGCTATTGTCGCGCCATTGGTCCGAGAGACAATGGCGAGGGGCAGAGCCGCGGACATCCGTGATGCCGGACCATCCCCCCCTAGACCTTCCCGCGGACGGCAAGCTGGCGCGCAACATCACCCATTTCGCCCGCGCGCTGCGCCGCGCGGGGCTGCCGGTGGGGCCGGGGCGGGTGATCGACGCGGTGCGCGCCGTGCAGGTGGCGGGCTTCACCGAGAAACAGGATTTCTACTGGACGCTGCAGGCCTGTTTCTGTTCGCGCCCCGAGCACGCCCGCGTTTTCGGGCAGGTCTTCCGGCTCTATTGGCGCGATCCGCAATTCCTTGACCACATGATGTCCATGATGCTGCCTGCCATTCGCGGTGTGCAAGAGGAAGAGCTGGCCCGACCGGCCGAGAAACGCGCGGCCGAGGCCCTGCTCGACGGGATCGAACCGGACCGGCCCGAGCCGGAGAACACCCCCGAGGAAAGCCTGGTCGAGATTGACGCCTCGGCCACGCTCTCGCCCGAGGAACGGCTGCGGCGCCTCGATTTCGAACAGATGAGCACGCAGGAAATGGCGCAGGCCCGCCGGATGCTGGCGCGGTTGACCCTGCCGGTGCGCCCGGTGAAATCGCGCCGCACCCAGGCCCTGGCAGGGCCGATGCCCGACTGGCGCCGCACCATGCGGCGGGCGATGCGCCAGGGCGGCGAGGTCCGCGCCTTCGAGACCCGTCGCCGCCGCATCCGCTATCCCAACCTGGTGGTGCTATGTGACATTTCCGGGTCGATGTCGCAGTATTCCCGCGCCGTGCTGCATTTCGTCCATGCCGTCAGCAATGCCCGCGGGCAGGGCTGGGCCAGGGTCCATGCCTTCACCTTCGGCACGCGGCTGACCAATATCACCCGGCACATGCGCGCCCGCGATGTGGACGACGCCCTGGCCCGCGCCGGGGCCGAGGCGCAGGACTGGGAGGGCGGTACCCGCATCGCCGCCTGCCTGCACGATTTCAACCGCGACTGGTCGCGCCGGGTGCTGGGGCAGGGAGCGGTGGTGCTGCTGATCACCGACGGGCTGGACCGCGACCCCGAGGGCGCGCTGGGCCGCGAGACCGAACGCCTCGGCCTGTCCTGCCGACGGCTGATCTGGCTCAACCCGCTGCTGCGCTGGGCAGAGTTCGCGCCCCGCGCCCGCGGCATCCGGCAGATGCTGCCGCATGTCCACAGTTTCCGCGCGGGCCACAACATCGCCGCGCTGGAGGGGCTGGCCGCGGCCCTGTCCGATCCGGATGAGACCGGAGAGAAACGCCGCCTTATGCAGATGATCTGAGCCGCGCTCTGGTCATTGCCGGCCGGGGAGCCTACCTGTGGGCTTTCACGACAAGGACCCCGGATGCGCCCCTCTACCCAACCTGATGCAAGCCCCGGCGACCCGCCCATCGAGGGCTGGAACGTTGTGCTGCGCGTGGCGCCCTATCTCTGGCCGGCGGACAAGCCCTGGGTAAAGCGCCGCGTGGTCTTCGCATTGATCGCGCTTGTCGCCTCCAAGTTGGTCGCCGTGGTGGGGCCGATGCTCTACAAGCTGGTGGTGGATGCCCTGTCGGGGGACGGGGGCGACGCCATGCTGCTGGCGCTGGGTGCCGTGGGGCTGACCGTTGCCTATGGCATGGCGCGGCTGATGACCAACGGCTTTCAGCAGCTGCGCGACGTGATCTTCGCCAAGGTGGGCCAGCGCGCCCTGCGGCAACTGGCGCTGGAGACCTTCACCCATATCCACCGCCTGTCCATGCGCTATCACATCACCCGCAAGACAGGCGGGCTGAGCCGCATCATCGAACGCGGCGTCAAGGGCGTGGATTTCCTGCTGCGTTTTCTGCTGTTCAGCATCGGGCCGCTGCTCCTGGAACTGCTGATGATCGCGGTGATCCTGTGGTGGCACTTCGGGTTCAGCTACCTGGGCGTGGTGGCCGTGACCATCGCCATCTACATCTTCTTCACCTTCAAGGTGACCGAGTGGCGCGTGCGCATCCGCAAGGAGATGAACGCCCAGGACACCGACGCAAACCAGAAGGCCATCGACAGCCTGCTGAACTTCGAGACCGTCAAGTATTTCGGCGCCGAACAACGCGAGGCGGGCCGCTACGACGGGGCCATGGCGCTCTACGAGACGGCGGCGCTCAGGACCGCCTATACCCTGGGCCTGCTGAACTTCGGGCAGGCCTTCGTGATCACCACCGGGCTGGTGCTGGTCATGGTCATGGCCGCCTTCGGGGTGCAGAACGGCACGCTGACCACGGGCGATTTCGTCATGGTCAATGCCTACATGATCCAGATCACCATGCCGCTGAACTTCCTGGGCTCGGTCTACCGCGAGATCCGCCAGGCCATGGTGGACATGGCCGAAATGTTCGACCTGTTGGAACAGCCCCCCGATGTGGCCGACCGGCCCGGCGCGACCGTGCTGCAGGTGAATGATGGCGAGGTGACCTTCGACACCGTGACCTTCGGCTATGACGCACGGCCGATCCTGCGCGGGGTCTCGTTGTCGGTGGGGGCGGGGCAGACCGTGGCGCTGGTGGGGTCGTCCGGGTCGGGCAAATCCACCATCGGGCGCCTGCTGTTCCGGTTCTACGATGTCTCGGGCGGGGCGATCCGCATCGACGGGCAGGACATCCGGGATGTGACCCAGGACAGCCTGCATGACGCCATCGGCGTGGTGCCGCAGGACACGGTGCTGTTCAACGACACGATCCGCTACAACATCGCCTATGGCCTGGAGGGCGCGCGCGAGGACGAGGTCGTGGCCGCGGCCCGGTCGGCCAAGATCCACGATTTCATCATGAGCCTGCCTGAGGGCTATGACACCCAGGTGGGCGAGCGCGGCCTGAAGCTGTCGGGCGGCGAGAAACAGCGCGTGGGCATCGCCCGGACCCTGCTGAAGAACCCGCCGATCCTGCTGCTGGACGAGGCCACCAGCGCGCTGGACACCGACACCGAGCGCGAGATCCAGTCCGAGCTGCGGGCCATGAGCGAGGGCCGCACGGTGCTGACCATCGCGCACCGGCTGTCGACCATTGCCGATGCCGACCGGATCGTGGTGCTGGAAAAGGGCGAGGTGGTCGAGACCGGCACCCACGAGGTGCTGCTGGAGCGGTCCGGGCGCTATGCCCAGCTCTGGGCGCGGCAACAGTCCGACGACGAGGCGGCCTGACCCGGACCGGCGGGTCGACCGCTGCTTGCCGGGGCCTGCGCCCCGCCAAGGACGCCCCGCCCGCCGACCAGGGGCGCGCCGAAGAAACCCCGTCTTGACAGGGCACTGCCCGGCGACGCCCTTCTGCGGGCGAGGTCTGCACGGAAGGGGGGCGCCGGGCTGACCGGCCCCCCGCTTTTGTCACAGTTGCTCATCCAGGAACGCCATGAAGGCGTCCCAGCTGCCCTTGTCGGCGGCCAGATCATAGTCCCGCGAGCCCCAGACAGTCAAGGAGTGACGCGCCCCGCCGTAAAGCCGTGCATCGTGTTCGACACCGGCGTCGAGCATTTCACCGCCGACCTGCGCCAGGTCGGCCGGGCCGGAGACCGGGTCTGCCGTCCCATGCAAGAGCAGGACAGGGGCCGTCGTCATCGCATAGTCTTGACCCTCGGGCGTTCCCAGCCCGCCGTGGAAGGACACGAACCCGTCGACCTCCATTCCGGACCGCGCCGCTTCGAGGGTCGCGGCCCCGCCGAAGCAGTAGCCCATCAAAATGATGTCGTCGCCCACGCCCTCCAACTCGGTTGCGGCCGTGAGGGAGCCCGACAGCCTGGCGCGAAAGAGGTCCCGATCGGCGTAGAGCGCGCCCGACCGGGCCTGGTTTTCCTCCATGTTGGTTGGCCGGTTGTCCTTGCCGTTGACGTCGATGGCCACGGCCGTGTAGCCCTGTGCGGCCAGCATGTCGGCGCGTTGTTTTTCGTAGTCGGTCAGCCCGTCCAAATCGTGTACGATCAGGATCGTCCCCCCGGTTTCGGGCAGGTCGGTGTTGCGGGCGACATACCCCTCGAAGACCGTCCCATCGACTTCGTAGTCGAAAGCCTGCCCTGTGAGGTCAGCGGCTGCGGGCTGTGGCGACGGCAACGCCGAGGACAAGAGTGCCTGCAAGTTTGCGAATCATGGAAACCTCCCAGTTTTCCCTGCGTGGTGACATAGCGCGTCCTGCCAGGATTCAATGATCCGCGGTGTCGGACGTTTCGCAGGCCTGCCAACCGGGCTGGCACATGGACCGCACACCCGCCGGCCCGCCGGGCTATTCCGCCGCGCGCAGGGGCGGCGGGGTGGCCTGGACCACGGGGTCGGATTCGGGGGTCGTGAAACTGTCGAAGTCCGACCACTGTATTTCCGGCACCTTCGTGCGCCGCGCCTCGCGCTCCAGCGCCCAGTCGCGGGCCAGCCGGCTGCCGCGGCCCGCGCCCAGCTTGGCCAGCCCCTGCGCGGCCCAGCGGGCATAGGTGGTCACCCAGACCCGCAGCGCCAGCATCGAGGGCGTGAAGACCAGCGTCAGCAAGGTCGCGATGCCAAGGCCGAAGACCACCGCCGTGGCCAGCTGTTTCCACCACAGTGCCGTGGGGCTGTCGATCGAATAGCCACCGCCGAAGAAATCGAGGCTGATGCCGAACATCATCGGCGAGAGCCCCGCCATGGTGGTGGTCGTGGTCAGCAGCACCGGGCGGATGCGATCCTCTGCGGTGCGGGTGATCGCCTCCGAGCGCGGCATGTATTTCTCGTATTCCTGATAGGTATCGATCAACACGATGTTGTTGTTCACGACTATGCCCGCAAGGGCCACGATGCCGGTGCCCGTCATGATGATCGAGAAGGCCTGGTCCATGACCAGCATCCCGATCAGCACGCCGGTGGTGGACAGGATCACCGCCAGCAGGACCAGCGTCGCGTTGTAGAAGCTGTTGAACTGCGCCAGAAGGATGATGAACATAAGCCCCAGCGCCCCGGCAAAGGCGGTTTGCAGGAACTCCTGGCTTTCGGCCTGATCCTGCTGGTCGCCGGTCCAGGACCAGCTGACCCCCTCGGGCAGGGGGTTTTCGGTTTCCAGCCAGTTGGTGAGCGTAGCGATGCGTTCGTTGCCGTTGATGATCTCGGGGCGTGCGGTCCCGTCGTCCAGGGCCGTCTGCACCGCCGAGAGCCTGTCGGCCGCCTCCAATGACACCGGCGCGTAGGCGGTGCCATCGGTGGTTTCCACCGTCCGGGTGGCCGCGGCGGTGGGCCCCTCGGCCAGTTCGCGGAAGGTGCCCAGGGTGGTGGTCCCGCCGTCGGCGTCATCGGTGACAAATTGCACCATGCCCTCGGCCACGCCGGCCTTTACGTCGAAATAGCGGTCCTGGTCGACCCGGTCGATCTGGGCGAGCTTCTCGACCGGTTGGCGGGTGACGAAGTTGGACAGCGGGATCAGCCCGTCGGGGGTGCGCACGCGCAGGCTGTCGAGCGTGGACAGGACGCGGTCCTCGCGCGGCAGGCGCACGCGGATCTCGATTTCCTCGTCGCTGCCGCGGGGGGTGTAGGTGTCCAGTAGCAGGCCACGGGTCACAAGCTGCACCATGCCACCCACCGTGGCCACGTCCGCACCGTACCGTCCGGCCGCCTCGTTGTCGACGTTGACCTCCCAGTCGATGCCGGGCAGGGGGCGGCTGTCCTCGATCTGGGTGAGGCCGAGGGTCTGATCGAACCGGTCGCGGGCAATGGACGCGGCCTGCTTGAGCGTGTCCCAATCGCCGCCGGTCAGGCGCAGTTGCACGGGCTTGGAACTGGCCGGCCCGCGCGAGAGGTTGAGGATCTCGGCCCGTACACCGGGCATCTGGTCGAGCTTGGCCTGGATGTCGTCCATGACCACGTCCCCGTCGAGCTGCGCCAGGGGCACGTCGTTCTCGCGGGCGTAGTCCGGGCGGTCCTCCCAGGGGATCATCTCGATCTGGAGCTGGCCGATGGTGTCGCGCGGGCCTTCGCCGCCGCCCGTGTTCTGGTTCAGCCCGCCTTCGCCCGCGAAGGCAAAGACCGTGTCAACGCCGGGCTGGTCCAGCACGATCCGCTCGGCCCGGGCGACGAGATCGTCCTTTTCCTCGATCGACAGGTTGCCGCGGGCCTGGACGTAGACGATGGCCTGCTCGGGTTCACTGTCGGTGAAGAACTCGACGCCGTTGTTGTTGGCACCGAAATACATAAAGGTCCAGGCCACGAAGGTGCCGATGGCCGCGATCGCGACAATGGGCATCACCGGGTTGCCCGAGATGATATGGATCAGGTGCCCGAAGGGGCTGCGCCGATAGCCGGCCCGGATGCGCCGTGGCGCGCGGGTGATCCTGGCCGAACTCACCGTCACGGCCAGTGCCACGCAGGACAGCAGGAACAGCACGATCCCCGGCAGCGAGGCGACCAGCCCGTCGGTCTGCACGGCCTGGCCCCCGAAATAGCCGGGGTTCAACGTCAGCATGGCCCCTGCATAGGCCAGCAGGACTGCCGGAACCACCAGCGCGGCGCGGAGAACCCAGGGCAGGCGGGCGCGCAGCGCGTCGGACCAGTGCCCAAAGAGACGGCTCATGCGGCCCGTCACGCCGCCCATGACCGGCAGGTAGATCAGCGCGACGATCAGCGAGGCCGTCAGCACGAAGATGATCGTCACCGGCAGCAGCCCCATGAATTCGCCCGCCACGCCGGGCCAGAACAGCATGGGCAGGAAGGCGCAGAGCGTGGTGGCGGTGGAGCTGATGATGGGCCAGAACATCCGCTTGGCGGCCTCGACATAGGCATGCATCGGGCCGGTGCCCTCGGAGATGCGCTTGTCGGCATATTCCACCACCACGATGGCGCCATCGACGAGGATGCCCACGGCCAGGATCAGCCCGAACATCACGATGTTGGAAATGGTCACGTCGAGCACCGCAAAGAGCGCGAAGCACAGCAGGAAGGAGGTCGGGATGGCAAAGCCCACCAGCAGGGCCGGGCGGATGCCCAGGGCGGCCAGCACGACGATCATGACCAGCGCGATGGCGGTCAGCACCGAGCCTTCCAGCTGGCTGACCATGGAGGCCACGACACGGCTCTGGTCGTTGGAATAGCCGACCTCCACCGCCTGGCGCAGGTCCTCGGGCCATTCGGCGACGGCGGCATCGACGGTCTCGCGCACCTCGGCCGCCGTGTCGATCAGGTTGAAGCCCTTGCCCTTGACCACCTGCAGCGCAACGGTGGTGGTGCCATTGAACCGCGCGGTGCTGACCCGGTCCTCGAAGGTGAGGCGGATCTCGGCCAGATCGCCAAGGGTGACGACGCGGTCGCCGTTGGTGCGCACGGGCAGGGAATAGACATCGCGGGCCTCGTCGAACGACGAGGGCACCTTGACCGAGAAATCCCCCCGTTCGCTGCTGACCTCACCCGCGGCGACCAGCATGTTGTTCTGCTGAACCGTGTTGATCAAGTCATTGGCGGTGACGTTGTAGCTTTCGAGTTTGAGCGGGTCGATCACGACTTCGAGCATTTCCTCGCGCTGGCCGGTCAGCTGCGCCTCGAGCACGGCGTCGATGCCCTCGACCTCGTCCTGCAGGTCCTCGGCCACGTCGATCAGGGTGCGCTCGGGCACCTCGCCGGTCAGGTTGACAATGAGGATCGGGAATTCCGAAAAGTTGATCTCGTTGATCGAATATTGGTCGGCCCCATCGGGAAACTGGCCCTCGGCGCTGTTCATGGCGTCGCGGACATCGGCCATGGTGCGGGACTTGTCCCAGCCGAATTCGAACTCCAGCGCCGCCCCGGCATAGCCTTCGGCGGCGGTGGTAGACATGGTGTCGAGCCCGTCGATATCCTGAAGCTCGGACTCCATGGGCTTGACCAGCAGGGTCTCGGCGTCCTCGGCCGAGATGCCGGGGAAGGGGACCGACACGAAGAGCGCCGGGATCTCGATATCCGGCTCGCCTTCCTTGGGCAGGCCGACGTAGGACGCGCCCCCCGCAACCAGCGAGAGCACGATGAAGGCCAGGATCATGCGGGCGTGGTTGGCTGCCCAGTCGACGATTCCGGTCATCCGCCGGCCTCCCTGTCGGTGGGCGCAACGGGCACGCCGTCGCGAACGTATTCCTGGCCGACGACGATCACGTCCACGCTGTCGGGCAAGCCCGTGACCCGAACGCCCTCGGGGGTGTCGCGCAGAACGGTCACGGGGCGGAAGCGGGCGATGTCCTCGCCGTCCACCACGCGCACGCCGATGTCGCCGTCGTCGTTGAGCGTGAGCGCGGAAGCCGGCAGCAGATGCGCCGAGCGTCCCTCGGCCCCGATGAGAATCTCGGCGGTCTGGCCGTCACTGATCTCCAGGTCGGGGTTGGGCACCTCGACCTCGACGCGGAACGTCCGGGTGGCCTCGTCGGCCGAGCGCGACAGGAAGGTCACCGGCCCCCTGACCCTCTGGCCGCTGCTGAGTTCGGCGCCCGCCATCGCGCCGGTCTTGACCTTCGCAACATCGGCCTCGGGGACGAAACCGACCAGCTTGATTGGGTCCAGCTGTATGATGGTGGCGCAGGGGCTGCCGGGCTGCATCAGGCTGCCCAATTCGGCGGTGTCGCTTTCCAGCAAGCCCTCGAAGGGCGCGGTGATGGTCAGACGTTCCAGTTCGCGTTCGGCGGCGGCCACGGCGGCCTGGGCGGACTGGATGCCGGCGCGCGCTGCCTCGACCCCCGCGTTGGCCCCCTCGATGCTGGCCTCGGCGCTGGAGATGCCCGCCTGTGCCCCTTCGACAGCGGCCTCGGCCGAGGTCAGCCCGGCACGGGCCGAGGCCAGCGCGGCGTCGGCATTGGCAACCCGGGTGTCCGAGGCAAAGCCCTGTTCGGACAGGCGCTGCGCGGCGTTCTGGTTGATGCGGGCCTCGTTCAGATGGGCGCGGGCCTCTTCCAGGCGCGACCGGGATTCGGTCAGGCGCGCGGCGGCCTCGGCGCGCCGGGCCTCGGCCTCGGGCACGCGGGCCTGGGCTTCGGGCAGACGCGAGCGCGCCTCGCTCAGGCCCGCCTGGGCCTCTTCCAGCTGGGATTGCCGCGTGCCTGGATCGAGTTCGCACAGCAGGGTGCCGGCCTCCACGAAGGCGCCCTTGCGGATCGGCTCGGACACCACCAGCCCTGAGGTTTCAGAGGCGACGGTCACCTGGCGCGCAGCCTCGGTGCGGCCGCGCAGAACGACGGCCCCGTCAACCGACCGAGCCTTAAAGGTCTCGACCACGACGCTGACCGGGTCCGGGCCGCTCTCATCTGCCTTGGCGTCCGCCTCCGCGGCCGGCGCGACCTGGGCGATAGCCAGCACGATGTCGCGCTCGAAGATAAGGAAATACAGCGATGCGGACACCAGCGCGGCGGTGAGGATCGGCATCAGACGCATGACGGGGCTTTCCTTTGGTGTGGCGGCCCGGCGGCCTTGATCGCCGGCGAACGTGGTACTGGTACGCGGCCAGCGGCTGAACCGACCAGTTCAGTTTAGAAAAAAATCGTAGCCCGTGCAAGCAGCCTTCTGCAGCTGCGAAATCGACACCGGGGGCGGCGAGCGGCGGCTCGCCCTTGTCTCCGCCGCCGGCTTCGGGATATGACAATCCAAACTGGAACGCCCGCGCCACGTCGTGGGTCACATGGGGCAGGCATGAGCGACAGCGACAGTTTCATCAACGAGGTCACCGAGGAGGTCCGACGCGACCAGCTTTTCCAGTACCTGCGTCGCTACGGCTGGATCGCCGTCGCGGTGGTTCTGGTTCTGGTGGGCGGCACTGCCTTCAACGAGTGGCGCAAGGCCGAGGCGCGCGCCGAGGCCCAGGCCCGCGGCGACGCGATGCTGGCCGCAATCCGCCAGGACGCCCCCCGTGCCCGCGCCGAGGCCTTGACGGGGCTCGATCCCGAGGGCGCTTCGGTGGCCGTGTCCAAAATGCTCGCCGCTGCCGAATTGCAGCAAGCCGGCGATGCGCAGGGGGCGGTCGCCGCCTTCGACGCCGTGGTCACGACCGAGGCGGTGCCGGCGATCTACCGCGACCTCGCCGCGCTCAAGGGGGCCATGGTCGGCGCCGGCGTGCGCGATGTCGAAACCCGGCGCGCCACGCTGTCGGAGTTGGCGCAACCGGGCGCGCCGTTTCGCCTGAACGCCCAGGAACAGCTGGCGTTGATCGCGGTAGAGCAAGGTGAAACCGACGCGGCCATCGCACAGTTTCGCGCCATCGCGGTGGACGCCGAGGCAACGCAGGGCTTGCGCCAGCGGGCGGTGCAGATGATTGTGGCCTTGGGCGGCGAAGTTGCGGACCTGTCGATGCCAGGTGACCAATGACCATGTGTTGCCGCCGGATCAGCACAAGACGGCCTGCAAAAAGGGACAGGGGGACAGCGTGACCGTGAAACCGATCCTGGCGGGGCTGATCGCCCTTGGCACCCTTGCCGCCTGCGGCGGGCAAGAGGAAATCCTGCCCGGCGAGCGGCTCGACATCCGCGCCGACAGGGACGGGGCGGCACAGGACGCCGGGCCGCAGGTCAACCAGGAACGCCCGATTTCGCTGGCCCGGCCGGTCGAGAACACGGACTGGACCCACCGCAACGGGGGCCCCGAACACGGGATCATCCATCCGGAGCTGGGGCGGGGCCTGACGCAGGCCTTCGCCGCCGACATCGGCGAGGGCGACAGCCGCCGCCACCGCATCACCGCCGACCCGATCGTGGCCGGGGGGCGGGTCTTCACGCTGGACGCGCGCACGCAGGTCGTCGCCACCTCCACGGCGGGCAAACGGCTCTGGGCGCGCACGCTCGCACCGGCCTCGGACAGTCGACGCGACGCCTCGGGCGGCGGGCTGGCCACCGATGGCGAGACGCTTCTTGTCACCACCGGATTCGGCGAACTGGTGGCGCTGGACGCCGCGACCGGTGCGGAACGCTGGACCCAGGACCTGGACGCGCCGGGCACCTCGGCGCCGACGATCCTGGATGGGCTGGCCTATGTCGTCTCGCGCGATGGTCGGGCCTGGGCGGTCGAGATGGAGACCGGCCGTGTCCGCTGGACCCTGACCGGCACGCCGCCCACCGCGAATTTCGCCGGCGGGCCGGGCGCCGCCGTCACCCCCGAGATCGCCGTCTTCCCCTTTCCCACCGGCGAGGTGCTGGGCGCCTTCCCGCAGGGCGGGCTGCGGCGCTGGGCCTCTTTCGTGACCGGCCAGCGGCCGGGGCAGGCGGCCGCCACCATATCCGACCTGGCCGGTGATCCGGTGATCGACGGCGACCGCGTTTACGTGGGCAATGTTTCGGGCCGCCTCGCGGCGCTGCGACTGGACAACGGTGAGCCGATCTGGAGCGTGGACGAGGGCGCGGTCGGCCCGGTCTGGCCCGCGGGCGGATCGGTCTTCCTCGTCAACGATCTGGGGGAATTGCTGCGTCTCGACGCGGCTGACGGCAGCCCGGTCTGGCGCGTGGAACTGCCCGGCTTCGTCGAGAGCCGCGAACGCCGCCAGAGCACGAGCCATGAACACTACGGCCCCGTGCTGGCCGGGGGGCGGCTGATCCTGGCCTCTTCGGACGGTGTGATCCGGCAGTTCGATCCCGCAAGCGGTGACCTGATCGACTCCCTGGAGCTGCGCGGCGGCGCCACCTCGAACCCGGTCGTGGCGCAGGGCACGCTTTATGTCGTGACCAAGCGGGGGCAATTGCTGGCTTTCCGTTGAGCCGCAAAAGGTGTATCGGGCGCATCTGATCCGATGGAAAATGCGTCATGAGCTTTACTCTCGCCATTGTGGGCCGGCCCAATGTGGGCAAGTCGACGCTGTTCAACCGGCTGGTCGGCAAGCGCCTTGCGCTGGTCGACGACCAGCCCGGTGTCACCCGTGACCTGCGCGAAGGCGAGGCACGGCTGGGCGACCTGCGCTTTACCGTGATCGACACGGCAGGGCTGGAGGATGCCACCGACGACAGCCTGCAGGGCCGGATGCGGCGTCTGACCGAGCGCGCGGTCGAGATGGCCGACATCTGCCTGTTCATGTACGACGCCCGCGCCGGCGTGACCCCCACCGACGAGATCTTCGCCGACATCCTGCGCCGCAAGTCGGCGCATGTGATCCTGGTCGCCAACAAGGGCGAGGGCCGCGCGGCCGACGCGGGCGTGCTGGATGGCTATGCCCTGGGCCTGGACGAGCCGCTGCGCCTCTCGGCGGAACACGGCGAGGGGCTGGGCGAGCTGCTGGAGGTCCTGACCCTTCTGGCCGACGGATTCGCGGAACGCACCGCCCGCGACGCGCCCGAGACCGATGTCGCGATCGAGGACCCCGATGCCGAGGCGGACCTGGCCCAGCACCAGCCGAGCGCGGCCAAGCCGCTGCAGGTGGCGGTTGTGGGCCGGCCCAACGCGGGCAAGTCCACGCTGGTCAACAAGATCCTGGGCGCGGACCGCCTGTTGACTGGCCCCGAGGCCGGGATCACCCGCGACGCGATCTCGCTGCGGATGGACTGGGCCGGCACACCGGTGCGGCTGTTCGACACCGCCGGGATGCGCAAGAAGGCCCGTGTGCAGGACAAGGTCGAGAAGCTGTCCGTTTCGGACGGGCTGCGCGCGGTCAAGTTCGCCGAAGTGGTGATCGTGCTGCTGGATGCGGCCATTCCCTTCGAACAACAGGATCTGCGCATCGCCGACCTGGCCGAGCGCGAGGGCCGCGCGGTGGTCGTCGCCGTCAACAAGTGGGACATCGAGGATGACAAGCAAGCCAAGCTCAAGGGCCTGAAAGAGGCCTTCGACCGGTTGCTGCCGCAGTTGCGCGGGGCGCCGCTGGTCACGGTCTCAGCCAAGACCGGGCGCGGGCTGGACCGGCTGCACGACGCGGTGCTGCGCTCCCATGACATCTGGAACCGGCGGGTGACGACGGCGCAGCTTAACCGCTGGTTGAGCGGCATGGTCGAGGCGCATCCGCCCCCCGCGCCGGGCGGGCGGCGCATCAAGCTGCGCTACATGACGCAGGTCAAGACCCGCCCGCCGGGCTTCGTGGTGATGTGTTCCAACCCCGAGAAACTGTCCGAGGGCTACACGCGCTATCTGGTCAACGGGTTGCGCGAGGATTTCGACATGCCCGGCACGCCGATCCGGCTGAGCATGCGTGGGCAGGGCGACAAGAACCCCTACAAGAATCGTAAGAAGTCCACCCCCTCGCGCCTGCGCAAGCACCTCGGGAAAGGCCCCGCCGACGGCTAGCGTGAAGAGGCGGGGCGCTTCCGCGCGCTTTCAGTCTGCCCGGTGGCGGGGCGACGCGCCGCCCCGAGGGCGCCTCGGGACGCGCCGGTCGGTCTTTTGGATATTTTTAGCCAGAAGAAGCCTGGGGCCATAGCGCGCCGACCCCGGCGATGAGCCCGATGGCACCTGCCGCGCCGAGGCTGATGGTGAGCGGATCGCTGCCATTGGCGACGATGATGCCGATGAGCGCCCAGGCCAGGGTCAGGGCGTATTCCAGCCGCCGGCGCAGGGCCAGGAGCATCGCCAGCCCGGTGAGCGTTGCCCCGGCCAGCCCTAGCCAGGCCCAGCCGGTGGCCCCTGTCAGCACGCCATGGCCCGCGGCCGTGGTGCCCAGAGAGACGAAGGCGGCCGCGGTCAGCCAGCCCGCGTAGATGGCCACGGGCGCATGGGCGAGCCAGCGGTCGTGATCCGGACTGCGCCGGGCGGCCAGGAGGGCCGCGCCGGCCATGGCGAAGATCAGCACCGTGGCCCAGATCGCGCTCTGGGTCGCGATCCAGAGCCAGGGCGTGCCGAGGGCGAGGCTGACGATCAGGGGCCCGCGCATACGGGTCCAGGCCGGGTCGCTGCTCCGCGCCCAGAGGCCGAAGCCGGCCGAGACCACCAGCCAGCCGTAGATCAGCCCCCAGATGGCGAAGGCATAGCCTGCCGGCTGCACCGGCGGGTCGATCTGCGGCAGCGGCAGCTGGTCTTCGCGAAAGCCCGAGAAGGGCTCGGTCATCAGCGGCGAGAGCACGAAGGTGAGGGTGACCAGGGCGGTCAATAGGGCGCGGGGCTGTGGCATGCGCGGGGTGTCCTGTGATGGCGTGGGGCGGACGTGGCGATCGGTGCGGCTAGACAAGGGTGCCATCTGCGTCGACGCCCGTCTTGCCGCGCAGGTAGGGGTGCAGCGCCGCGGGCAAGGTGACCGCGCCATCGGCCTGCTGGCCGTTCTCCAACACCGCGATCAGCGTGCGGCCCACCGCGAGGCCCGAGCCGTTGAGCGTGTGGACGAACTGCGGCTTGCCGCCATCCTTTGGCCTGAACCGGGCGTTCATGCGCCGCGCCTGGTAATCGCCGCAGGTCGAGACCGAGCTGATCTCGCGATAGCTGTTCTGGCCGGGCAGCCAGACCTCGATGTCGTGGGTGCGCCGCGCGCCCGCGCCCATGTCCCCGGCGCAGAGGACGACCGTGCGGTAGGGCAGCCCCAGCGCCTCGAGGATCGCTTCGGCGCAGGCGGTCATGCGCTGGTGTTCGGCCTCGCTCTCGTCTGGGTGGGTGATCGAGACCATCTCGACCTTTTCGAACTGGTGCTGGCGCAGCATGCCGGAGGTGTCGCGCCCGGCGCTGCCCGCTTCGGAGCGGAAGCACTGGGTATGGGCGACGTGCCGGCGGGGCAGGGTGCCGGCCTCGACCGTGTCGCCGTTGACGAGGTTGGTCAGGGTGACTTCGGCCGTTGGGATCAGCCACCAGCCATTTGTGGTGCGATAGCTGTCCTCGCCGAACTTGGGCAGTTGCCCGGTACCATACATCATCTCGTCGCGCACCAGAACGGGGGTGAGGGTTTCCGCTAGCCCATGAGTTTCCACGTGGAAATCCAGCATGAACTGGGCAAGTGCCCGGTGCAGCCGGGCCATGGCCCCGGCCAGCACCACGAAGCGGCTGCCCGAGAGCTTGGCGGCCGTCTCGAAATCCATGCCGGGTTGGGCGGCGGGGATCTCGTAGTGCTCCAGCGGGGTGAAGTCGAAGCTGCGCGGGCTGCCCCAGCGCTTGATCTCGACGTTGTCGTCCTCGTCCGCGCCATCGGGGATGTCGTCATGGGGCAGATTGGGCAGACCCATCAGGAGGTCTTGCAGGCGGGCGTCCTCGGCCTTGGCCTCGTCCTGCAGGCGTGCGATATCGGCCTTCTTCTGCGAGACTTCCGCGCGCAGGCGCTCGAATTCCGCGTCATTCCCGGCGGCCTTGGCGGCGCCGATGGCCTTGGCGGCGGCGTTGGCCTCGGCCTGGGCGGTCTCGGCGGCCTGGATTTTCGCCCGGCGGGCCTCGTCGATGGCCAGGATCTCGGAGGAGACCGGTGCCACCCCGCGACGCGACAGGGCCGCGTCAAATGCGGCGGGGGTCTCTCGGATCGCGCGGATGTCATGCATGGGGGAGGTCCTTGGCCTGAGTCGTCGTCGGCGTGCTTATGCAACAGATTCGCGGGCAGGTGTAGGGTGGTTCACCGGCTGTCATCGATGCTGCCGTGCCGACCGGCGCTGTGGCCCGAAGTCCCGGGCGCGCGGGCTGGCCGGGTCTCCTGTGTCGCAGGGGGCGGCGGCCTGCCGGATAAGCTTGAGAGCCTCGGGCTGGAACAACTGGACCGGCCAGAACGGGCCAATCGCTGCGCCTGCACGCTATCGTTCGACCCGGCGCAAAGCCTTGGGGCATTTCCAGCGCCCTCCCGCAGGCCCAGATATGGACGCTTCAAGCGATCGCCGGACCCAGGGCCGTCGGGTTTGCGTCCCTGCCGCGCTCGCTTCGCGTTTGGTGGGGCTTTGTCTTCGTTTGGCGCGTGGGGACAGGGCCGGCCCGAGTCATTGATGCGCAACGTGACGGTCTTGCCCCCAAGCAAGTCGCAACGGCTTGGTTTTGTTAATTTTGGTAGGCCCGGAGGGACTCGAACCCCCAACCAAAGCGTTATGAGCGCTCTGCTCTAACCAATTGAGCTACAGGCCCGCCAGCCCTTTCCGCTACGCCGAAAAGGGCTGGCGCGTCAACACCGGAGCGTCAGCGCGGGTCGAACCGGCCGATGGGCTTCTTGAGGTAGCTGTGTCCGTCCGCCTCGGGCTCGGGCAGGCGGCCGCCGCGGATGTTGACCTGCAGTGCCTCCAGCATCCGCGCAGGCAGTTTCAGCGTCTGGTCGCGCGCCTCGCGGGTGGCGATGAATTCCGCCTTGCCGATGCCGTCCTTGACGTGGCGGTTGCTCAGGCGGTGTTCGGCCACCGTGGCCATGTATTGCGGGGCCACGCCCGGCGCTGGATAATCATGCCCGACATAGAGCCGCGTCTGGCCGGGCAGATCGAGGATGGCGCGGATGGAATTCCACAGGTCCTCGGTGCTGCCGCCGGGGAAATCGGCCCGGCTGGTGCCCGAGGCGGGCATCATCAGCGTGTCGTGCACGAAGGCCGCATCGCCGGCCACATAGGTGATCGAGGCCAGCGTATGCCCGGGCGAGAACATCACCTTGACCGGAATTTCGCCGACCATGAACTCCTCGCCCTCGGCGAAAAGCCTGTCCCACTGGCCGCCGTCGGTGGTCAGCTCGGGTAGGTGGTAAAGGCCTTGCCACAACTGCTGCACGCCGGTGACCTTGTCGCCGATGGCATGGGGCGCGCCGAGCTTTTCTTTCAGGTAGGGTCCGGCGCTGAAGTGGTCGGCATGGGGGTGGGTGTCGAGCACCCAGTCCACCGTCAACCCCTCCTCCTGGACATAGTCGAGGATCTCGTCGGCGCTGTCGGTGCTGACGGCCCCGGCTTCGGGGAAGTAGTTCCAGACCGGGTCCACGATGGCCGCGCGCCGCGTTTTCGGGTCGTGGAAGACATATTGCAGGCTGCCGGTGGGGCGGTCGAAGAAGGCCCGTACGACGGGGGAAGGGGTTTGCGAGGTCATGCTCGTTCCTTTCAAATATTAGAATTCTGTAATGTGATTTGGGGGCGATAGCGCGCAGGTCAACCCCGCCCATTGCCCTGATTTCAAAAACAGGCTATCGCGCGGCTGGATAATGCAGGGCGGGAGCAGGCGCACAATGGCGGACGAGGGCGAGGGGCTGACCTATGCGGCGGCCGGTGTGGACATCGCGGCGGGCAATGCGCTGGTTGACCGGATCAAGCCCGCGGCCAAGCGCACCGACCGGCCCGGCGTCATGGCCGGGCTGGGCGGCTTCGGCGGGTTGTTCGACCTGAAAGCGGCCGGCTTTGACGACCCGGTGCTTGTCGCCGCGACCGACGGGGTGGGCACCAAGCTGCGCATTGCCATCGACACCGGAGACCTGGGCGGCGTCGGCATCGACCTTGTCGCCATGTGCGTGAACGATCTTGTCTGCCAGGGGGCCGAGCCGCTTTTCTTCCTCGATTACTTTGCCACCGGCAAGCTGGAGCCTGACAGCGCGGCCCGGGTGATCGAGGGCATCGCCAGGGGCTGCGAGGACAGCGGCTGTGCCCTGATCGGGGGCGAGACGGCAGAAATGCCCGGCATGTATGCGGGCGGCGATTTCGATCTTGCGGGGTTTGCCGTGGGCGCGATGGAACGCGGCACCGCCTTGCCCGCGGGCGTGGCCGAGGGCGACGTGCTGCTGGGGCTGGCCAGCAACGGGGTGCATTCCAACGGCTATTCGCTGGTGCGCCGGGTGGTTGCGCAGTCGGGCCTTGGCTGGGGCGAGGCCTGCCCCTGGGGCGCGGGCACGCTGGGCGCGGCCCTGCTGGCGCCGACGCGGCTTTACGTCAAGCAGGTGCTGGCCGCGATCCGCGCCGGTGGCGTGCATGGCCTGGCCCATATCACCGGTGGCGGGCTGACCGAGAACCTGCCGCGCGTCCTGCCCGATGGGCTGGGCGCCGAGGTCGACCTCGACGCCTGGACCCTGCCGCCGGTCTTCCGCTGGCTGGCCGAGCAGGGCGGCATGGGGCCGGACGAGATGCTCAAGACCTTCAACAGCGGCATCGGCATGGTCGTCGTGGTGCAGGCGGATCAGGCGGACCGCGTCGCCGCGACGCTGGAGGACGCGGGCGAGGACGTGGCCCGCCTGGGTCGGGTCACGGCAGGCGCGGGTGTCAGCTATCGGGGCATGCTTTTTTGACCAAGCGGGTCGCTATCCTGATTTCTGGCGGCGGGTCCAACATGGCGGTGTTGGCCGACAGCATGCAGGGCGATCATCCGGCACGGCCCTGCCTGGTGGTGTCGAATATCGCCGATGCGTGCGGGCTGACCAAGGCCCACGCGCGAGGCATTCCCACCGTCACGGTCGATCATCGGGACTTCAACAAAGACAGGGAAGCATTTGAAACTGAATTGATTTCCCAGATTGAGCCCCATGCGCCTGACATCCTGTGCCTGGCCGGGTTCATGCGTATCCTGACCCCGCTGTTCATCACGCATTACACGGGGCGGATGCTGAACATCCACCCCTCGCTGCTGCCCCGCTACAAGGGGTTGAACACCCATGCCCGTGCGCTGGCGGCCGGTGATGCCGAGGCAGGGTGCAGCGTGCACGAGGTCACGGCCGACCTGGACGGCGGGCCGATCCTGGGCCGGGCGCGGGTGCCGGTGCATGCCGATGACAGCGCCGAAACGCTCGCAGCGCGGGTGCTGGAACAGGAGCACAGACTTTATCCGGCGGTGCTTCGGCGCTTCGCGGCGGGAGACCGGACGCCGGTTCATCTTCCCTGACTTTCGGTCCTCGGAAAAACAGGCTAAAGCGACGACATGAAAACCATTACCCAGACCGAAGACCTCGCCGCCTTCTGCGCGGAGGCCGCCAAGCATCCCTACGTCACTGTCGACACGGAGTTCCTGCGCGAACGGACCTATTACTCCAAACTCTGCCTGGTGCAGCTGGCCTTTCCGGGCGAGGGCGACGGGAACGCGGTCCTTGTCGACCCGCTGGTCGATGGGCTCTCGCTGGAGCCGCTCTACGACCTGTTCCGGGATCATGGCGTGGTCAAGGTTTTCCATGCCGCGCGCCAGGACCTGGAGATTTTCCACGTCGATGCCGGGATCATTCCCGAGCCGCTGTTTGACACGCAGGTCGCGGCCATGGTCTGCGGATTCGGTGAACAGGTCGGCTATGAAACCCTCGTGCGCAAGATCGCCAAGGCCTCGCTGGACAAGTCCAGCCGCTTCACCGACTGGTCGCGCCGCCCGCTGACCGAGGCGCAGAAGACCTATGCCCTGGCCGATGTCACACACCTGCGGGTCATCTACGAGGAACTGGACCGCCAGATCACACGGTCGGGACGCAAGAAATGGGTGGCCGAGGAAATGGCTGTGCTCCAGGACCCGGCGACATACCGGGTCGATCCCGCCACTGCCTGGATGCGCATCAAGACGCGGACAAGCTCGGGCAAGGTTCTGGCAATTGTGCGCGAACTGGCGCGCTTTCGCGAGGCCCATGCCCAGGCGCGCAACATTCCGCGCAACCGGGTTTTCAAGGATGATGCGCTGGTCGAGCTGGCCTCGACCAAGCCGCAGTCGGAAAAGGACCTGTCGCGGTCGCGCCTCCTGCTGCGCGAGGCCCGCCGCGGCGAGATCGCCGAGGGCATCCTGCGCGCGGTCAGGGCCGGTCTGGACACGCCCCCCGAAGAGGTGCCGCAGCCCGACCGCTCGCGCGAGAAACTGCAGGTGAACCCGGCGCTGGCGGACATGCTGCGGGTTCTGCTCAAGGCCAAGGCCGAGGGCGAGGGCGTGGCGCAGAAACTGATCGCCAGTTCCGCCGACCTGGATGCGCTGGCCGCCGGGGAACGCGATATTCCCGCCCTGAAGGGCTGGCGGCGCGAGGTCTTCGGGGCGGATGCCCTGCGGCTCTGTGACGGCGAGATCGGCCTGGTCGTGCAGGGCCAGAGGGTGGTGGCGCAGGCGCTCTGAGCGGGGCGGCGACGCATTATGCGTCGCCCGCGCCTGGCTGGCGCAGGCGCCCGCCCGTGCCCGGCGGTCGGCCCGTCAGGGTCGGGCGCTGCGGCTGTTTTCGGCGCCCGTCACACGCAGACTGCGCAGGCCGGCCACCTCTGACGGGTCGAGGGTATATCCCACCGTGATCTGCCGGCTGCGGGCCGGGCCCTGCGCCTCGAAATCGGGCGGCGCCTCGGCCCGCAATTCCAGTGTCAGAACGCCGTTTTCGATGGAGAGGGGCACAAGCGCGGCGTTGAAATTGCCCGGGCTGTCGGCCTCGCCGGTGGCCGAGACGATGGCGCCATAGGGGGTGCGGTCGACGGAGAGCGCGGTGATGCGCTGCACCGGCACGCGTTGGTCGGTGACGATCAGTTGCCGGCCCGAGGGCACCAGCGGCCGGGCCTCCTGCGGAGCGGCACTGGCCGCAGCCCGGGCGGTGCGATCGCCGCCGCCGAACCAGTTGAGCGGATTAACGGCACTGTCGGCCAGTCGGGCACAGCCCGAGGTGGTTGTCACAACGAGTGCTGACAGAAGAATGCCGCGCCGCATGTCTTGCCCCCGGGGTTGCTGGCCTGATCCTGGCCCATCCAAGGCTTAGCGCGGCTTGACACCCGTGAAAAGCGCCCACTGGACGCCGCCGGTGCGCAGGCTTACATCACAGACAGGACAGACAGGAGCGCGCGGATGGCCACGGAGAATTTTGAAGAGATTGTCGAGACCTTCGAATTCCTGGACGACTGGGAGGATCGCTATGCCCATGTGATCGACATGGGCAAGGCGATGGACCCGCTGGAGGAGGCGCTGAAGGTGCCCGCCACCAAGGTCGAGGGCTGTGCCAGTCAGGTCTGGCTGGTGCCCCGGATCGAGGATGGCGTCTTTTCGTTCCGCGGGGACAGCGACGCCATGATCGTGCGCGGGCTCATCGCCACGCTCGCGGCGCTCTACAACGGGGTGCCGGTCGAAGAGGTGCCGCGCGTGGACGCTCGTGCCGAACTGGGCCGGCTGCAACTGACCGAGCATCTCTCGGCGCAGCGCTCGAACGGCCTGCGGGCCATGATCGAACGCATCCGCAGCGTCGCGGCCAGCGAGGTGGCGGCGGGCTGAGGGCACGCCGGGACGCCGCGCGTTGCCCCGGTCGGGGCAACGACGCCCGGCCGCCGTCCCGGTCGGCCGGTTCGCTGCCCCGGACCCCGGAGTTTTTCGCCAAGATGAAGATCAGGCCTGCGCGGCCAGGGCCCCGGCCAGGTCTCCGTAGCCGGTGAAACGGCGCTCAAAATCCAGGCCTAGCGTCTCGGCGCAGGCGCGGGCCTTCGCGGTCAACGCCGGGTCGTCGGTCTGGGCGAGGTAGACCAGCGTCTCGTAGTGGCCGAAGTACATCTCGCGCAGTTCGGGGTGGCGGTCGAGGCCCAGCGGTTTCGTCACGAACGCGTCAAACTGGCGGGCCAGGAAATCGGTCAGATAGAAGCAGGTGATATTGTCCTCGGCGGTTGCGGCGAAGCGGGCGGTGCCCTCGAAGAAGGCATAGCAGTGCGGGCCCGGGACCATCTCGACCCCCAGGGTCTCGCAGGTGCGCTGCAAGGCGCCGCCGGTGCCGCAGTCGGCGTAGACGACGAAGATGCGCGCGTAGGCGGCGCGGTGCTTTTGCACTGCCGCGACCACCGCTGGGGTGATCTGCTCGGGGGTGTTGTGCAGGATGGCGGGCAGGCAGTGCAGGTCCATGTGGGTCCAGCCGTTGGCGCGGATCAGCGCGAGGATCTCGCGCGCCAGCGCCCCGCAGGCCAGAAGCAGGACGCTGCCCGCGCCACGGGCGGGCAGGCCGGTTTCTGTCAGCGTTTGGTCGTCCATGTCCTGGCCCCCTCGGCGGAACAGCGCCCCGCCTGGCCGGGCGCGGCCTCAGCCCGCGGCCATCTGGTTGTGCTTGCGCGCCACGTAGTCCTTGGCGGTTTCCACGGCCACGGCCGCATCGCGGCAATAGGCATCGGCGCCGATGGCCTTGCCGAATTCCTCGTTGAGCGGTGCACCGCCCACCAGCACGACATAGTCATCGCGGATGCCCTGATCGATCATGGTGTCGATCACCACCTTCATGTAGGGCATGGTCGTGGTCAGCAGGGCCGACATGCCGAGGATGTCCGGCTTGTGCTCTTCGAGCGCCTCGAGGTAGTTCTCGACCGGGTTGTTGATGCCGATGTCCACCACTTCGAAGCCCGCACCCTCCATCATCATCGACACCAGGTTCTTGCCGATGTCGTGGATGTCGCCCTTGACCGTGCCGATCACCATGGAGCCCATGCGCGGGGCGCCGGTCTCGGCCAGCAGGGGTTTGAGGATCGACATGCCGCCCTTCATGGCGTTGGCCGCCAGCAGCACCTCGGGCACGAAGAGGATGCCATCGCGGAAGTCCTTGCCGACGACGGTCATGCCGCCCACCAGCGCCTCGGTCAGGATGCGGTAGGGCGCCCAGCCGCGGTCCAGCAGGATGTTCACGCCCTCCTCGATCTCTTCCTTGAGACCGTCGTAGAGGTCGTCGAACATCTGCTCGACCAGTTCGCCGTCGTCCAGATCGGCGAGGATCAGTTCTGCGTCGTCGTCTGACATGGTGATGCCCTCATTGCCTGCAACCTGCCCCGGATTTGCGCCGAATTGCCGCATCGGGTCTGGGTTGATTGCGACATGGAGGGCCCGTCATGCGACCTTGGCGCAAATGATGCTGTCCTGGACGGGCGATGGGGTCTTTTCAAATGTTCTTTGTTCGTTCATGGTTGGGGCATGGAGAGACCGGACAAGCCACTGGGCCATGGCGCCGCGCGGGGACGCGGCGCGCTGGACAATGCCGTCGGACGGTTCGAACCCTATACGCGGGTTCGGGTCGATGACGGCTGGGGGGGCGAGGAGGCCGCGCCGCTGCTGCGCACGCAGGTGGCCGAACAGCGCCCCCGTTCAGCGATCACGCGCAATGCCTCGCCGGATCTGTCCTTCGATCGCTCGGTCAATCCCTATCGGGGGTGCGAACATGGCTGCGTCTATTGTTTCGCCCGGCCCGGCCACGCCTGGCTGGGCCTGTCGCCGGGGCTCGACTTCGAGACGCGGCTGGTCGCGCGGCCCGGGATCGCCGAGGTGCTGGAGCGGGACTTGCGGCGCAGGGCCTATCGCCCGGCGACGTTGGCCATCGGCACCTATACCGACCCCTACCAGCCCGTCGAGGCGAGCCACGGCCTGATGCGTGAGGTTCTGGAGGTGCTGCGCCGGTTCCGCCATCCGGTGGGGATCGTCACCAAGGGCAGTCTGATCGAGCGCGATATCGACATCCTGGCCGAGATGGCCGCCGAGGGGCTTTGCGCGGTCGGCGTCTCGGTGACGACGCTGGACCGGGACGTGGCCCGCAAGATGGAGCCGCGCGTGCCTACGCCGGCCCGGCGGCTGCAGGTGATCGAGCGCTTGGCCCGGGCCGGCGTGCCGGTGCGGACCTGCGCATCGCCTCTGGTGCCCGGGCTGACCGACCACGAGCTGGAGGCGATCCTGGAGGCGGGCGCGGGGGCCGGGGCCGTGGCGGCCGCGATGATCCCGCTGCGGCTGCCGCAGGAGGTCGCGGGGCTTTTCGCGGATTGGGTCGCCGAGGCCTTTCCCGACCGCGCGGGCAAGGTCATGCGGCGGGTGCGCGACCTGCATGGCGGGCAGGACTATGACCCAGAATTCGGGCGCCGCATGAGCGGGCAGGGGACCTGGGCGGCGCTCTACCAGGCGCGGTTTCAGACGGCCTGCGCGCGGCTGGGCCTGTCGCGCGAGATGCCCGCGCTGCGTTCGGATCTTTTCGCGGTGCCGCTGGACACGCCCGAGCAACCGAGCCTGTTCTAGATGGATCGACGCCCTGCCGGACGGTCAGCGCGGGTTTGGCCTCAGCCCCGCCGGCGGCGTCCGCCCCGGCGTGGGCTGGGGGCATCCGCCGCGTCCTCGGTGCCGTCGGCGGCCGAGGAAAACCCGCCAAGCGCGGCGGCGATCTGGTCCAGCGTTGGGCGCTCGCCCCTTGGCCGGGTCTCCAGGGCCTCGCGCATGGCGCGCAGATGCTCGGGGGTGGTGCCGCAGCAGCCGCCGATGATCATGGCGCCGCAATCGCGCGCCAGGGCCGCGTAATCGGCCATCAGCGCCGGGGTGCCGTCGTAATGAATATGCCCGTCCACGTATTTCGGGATGCCCGCGTTGCCCTTGGCGATCATCGGGGTGTCCGGCCCGGCGGCGGCGAACCCCAGCATGGTGCGCAGCAGATCCGAGGCACCGACACCGCAATTGGCCCCGAAGGCCAGCGGCGGATGGTCCAGTTTGCCCACCAGCTTGACCATGTCGGCGCTGGTCAGACCCATCATGGTGCGCCCCGCGGTGTCAAAGCTCATGGTGCCGCACCAGGGCATGTCCGCCAGCGCGAAGGCCTGCGCGGCGGCCTTGTATTCCTCGGGCGCGCTGATCGTCTCGACCCAGAGAACATCCACGCCGCCCGCTTTCAGCGCCTCGGCCTGTTCGTGGAAGATCTCGACGGCGATCTCGTGGGTCAGGCTGCCCATGGGGGCCATGATCTCGCCCGTGGGGCCGACCGACCCGGCGACGACAACGTCCCGCCCGGCGGTGTCGGCGACGTCGCGGCCCATCTCGGCGGCGGCGCGGTTCAATTCGCCCACGCGATCTTGACCGTCGTGCAGCTTCAGCCGCGCGGCATTGGCCCCGAAGGAATTGGTCAGGAACAGGTCCGACCCGGCCTCGACCGCGCCGGAATAAAGTGCGCGGATGCGGTCGGGATGGTCGAGGTTCCAAAATTCGGGCGCATCGCCCGATTGCAGCCCCATGTTGAACAGCGTGGTGCCTGTCGCCCCGTCGGCCAGCAGCCAGTCGCGCTGTGCCAGAAGGCGGGACAGGGCATTATCCGGTGTGGTCTGTGGCATGACGGGCTCCGGTCCGGTCAGAAGGGGCGCCGACGCGTGGCGGGGGCGCGGCCTCAGTTCTCGGTGGCGAGCTGCGCCTTGGCTTGCGTGAGGCATTCGGCCATCTTGGCGCGGATGGTCGCCTCGTCGGCCTTGGCGCCAAGATCGCCGGCCAGCTTGCGATAGACATCCTCGTGGCCGGCCTCCTCGAAGTCGGCCTTCACGACCTCCCGGGCATAGGCCTCGGCCGCGTCGCCGGTCTTGCCCAGAAGCTCGGCTGCCCAGAGCCCGACGAGCCTGTTGCGGCGGGCCTCGGCCTTGAACTGCATCTCAGCGTCGTGGGCGAACTTGTTCTCGAAGGCGTTTTCGCGATCATCGAAGGTGGACATGGGGCGAACCTCGTCGTTGCTGGTCTCGGGGCAGGTGTTTGATCCTGATATGCCCGCTGCGAGGCTTGCCCGCAAGGGACGCTTGCCCTAAGAGGCGCAGATGCCGCAACCCGCATCGGGTCGCCGGCGGAAACGGAGCATCAATGGCACGGCGCAACAAGATCTACGAAGGCAAGGCGAAGGTTCTCTATGAAGGTCCCGAGCCCGGCACGCTGGTTCAGTATTTCAAGGACGATGCCACCGCCAATAACGCCGAGAAGCGCGACGTTATCGACGGCAAGGGCGTGCTCAACAACCGCCTGAGCGAATTCTTCATGATGGGGCTGGGCAACATCGGCGTGCCGACCCATTTCATCAAGCGCCTGAACATGCGCGAACAGCTGATCCGGCAGGTCGAGGTGATCCCGCTCGAGGTGATCGTGCGCAACTATGCCGCCGGCTCCATGGCCAAGCGGCTGGGCCTGGAAGAAGGCACGCCGCTGCCGCGCCCGATCGTCGAATATTCTTACAAGGAGGATGCCCTGGGCGACCCGCTGGTGCCCGAGGAATATATCCTGGCCTTCGGCTGGGCCACCCAGCAGGACCTTGACGATATCCTGTCGCTGGCGCTGCGGGTCAATGATTTCATGTCCGGGGTCATGCATGGCGTCGGAATCAGGCTGGTGGATTTCAAGATCGAGATCGGCCGCCTCTGGGATGGCGACTACATGCGCCTTGTCGTGGCCGACGAGATTAGCCCGGACAGCTGCCGCCTGTGGGATGTCGAGACCGGCCAGAAGCTCGACAAGGACGTCTTCCGCCGCGACCTGGGCAACCTGACCGACGCCTACACCGAGGTGGCCCGGCGCCTGGGCGTGATCCCCGCCAATTCCGCGCATCCCAAGCCGACGCTGATCAACTGATCTGCCGCCACCGATGCGCCGACGTTACGAGATGAAGACAGGAGCTTGCCCATGACCACCTCCGTGAAAGCCAAGGTCATCGTGATGCTGAAACAGGGTGTTCTGGACCCGCAGGGCGAGGCGGTGCGCCATGCCCTGGGCGCGCTTGGTTTCGACGGGGTGGAAGGCGTGCGCCAGGGCAAGGTCATCGAGCTGGACCTCGCCGCCGGCACCGGCGAGGAGACGGTGCGCAAGATGTGCGAGAAGCTGCTCGCCAACACCGTGATCGAGAGCTACCGGATCGAGATCGACTGATGCGCGCGGCGGTCCTGCGCGAGATCCGCCAGCCGCTGAGCCTGGAGGGCCGGCCCGATCCCGGCTGTCCGGCTGACGGGGTGGTCTGCCGGGTGCTGGCCAGCGGCATCTGCCGCAGCGACTGGCACGCCTGGGAGGGGGGTGATCCGGTCCCGCTGCCGCATATCCCCGGCCATGAATACTGCGGCGAGGTCCTGGCCGTGGGCCGCGACGTGCGCCGCTGGGCCGTGGGCGACAGGGTCATCGCGCCCTTCATCCTGGCCTGCGGGCACTGCCCCGACTGTGCCGCCGGGCATCAGACGGCCTGCGCCGACCAGATCGTGCCGGGCTTTACCTGCGCCGGGTCCTTCGCGGAATACATCGCCGTCCCACGGGCCGACCACAACCTGACCACCTTGCCCGCCGGGCTCGACCCGGCCCTGGCCGCCGCCCTGGGCTGCCGTGTCACAACGGCCTGGCACGCGCTCACGGGCCGCGCGGCGCTGCGCCCGGGCGAATGGCTGGCCGTCCTCGGCGGCGGCGGCATCGGGATGTCGGCGCTGCTGCTGGCCAAGGGGCTGGGCGCGCGGGTGGCCGTGGTGGACGTGGTGCCGGAGAAACTGTCCGAAGCCGCGCGTCTGGGGGCCGATGCCACGATCGACGCCCGCGACGGCGACCCGGCCGCGGCGGTGCGCGCGGTGACGGGCGGTGGCGCGGATGTCGCCCTCGAGGCGCTCGGCCGCCCCGAGACCTCTGCCAATGCCCTGAAATCCCTGCGCAAGCTGGGCCGCATGGTGCAGGTGGGCATGCCCGCGGGCGACCATGTGACCATGGCGCTGCCGATGGACGTGGTCTATTCGGGGCAACTAGCGATCTACGGCACCCGCGGGATGCCGGCCTGGCGCTATCCCTCGCTGTTGTCCTTCATCGAAGGCGCCGGGCTGGACCTGTCGCCGCTGGTCACGCGCCGCGTGGCGCTGTCGGGGGCCAGCGCCGAACTGGCCGCCTTCGACGGGCCGACCCCGCCGGGCATCGCCGTCATTACAGATTTTCAGCACTAAGGCGCGTGAACCCGCCCGCAAAGGCCTGTATCCAACCGCAAAGCACCCGAGGAGAGCCCCCATGAAAGTCGCCGTCCTGCAATTTCCCGGCTCCAACTGCGACCGTGACCTGGCCGTGGCCCTGCGCCAGGCCGGGGCCGATGTCACCGTGGTCTGGCACAAGGACAACGGCCTGCCCGCGGGCACCGACCTCGTGGCGGTGCCGGGCGGCTTTTCCTTTGGCGATTACCTGCGTTGCGGGGCCATCGCCGCCAATTCGCCGATCTGCCGCGCGCTGGTGCGCCATGCCGAGCGGGGCGGCTACGTGCTGGGCGTGTGCAACGGCTTTCAGGTGTTGACCGAAACCGGGCTGTTGCCCGGCGCCCTGATGCGCAATCGCGACCTCAAGTACATCTGCAAACCCGTTGATCTGACAGTGGAAACCACCGACAGCGTCTTTAGCGAAGGCTATGGGCCGGGCGACGGGATCACCCTGCCCGTCGCGCATCATGACGGCAACTATTTCGCCGATGAGGCGGTGCTTGAGGCCCTGCGCGCCGAGGATCGGATCGCCTTCACATACTGCGACAACCCCAATGGATCGGTCGCGGATATCGCCGGCATCCTGTCGCAAAACCGCCGGGTGCTGGGAATGATGCCACACCCCGAACGCGCCGTCGATCCGGCCCATGGCGGCACCGACGGGGCGGCGCTTTTCCGTGCTCTTGTCGGGCAACTGGCCGAGGCCTGATGGACGCGGCGCCCTGGGCGGGGTAGATTCGCCGCATGTCCGAAGGGGATCAGATGCGCCGCGCGGGCGGCAACTGGGCGGTGCGGCTCACGGTGCTGGGGCTGCTGGCCGTGGCGGCGACGGTGGTCTACTGGTCCGACCGGCTGCTGACCGAGCGCTTTACCGAGCGCACTCGCAACAGCGCCGAGGTGCGGGTTGCGCTCTATTCGGCCAACCTGCTCAGCGAGTTGCAGCGCAATTCCATCGTGCCACAGCTTTTGGCGCGCGACCCGGCGCTGATCGGGGCGCTGAACTCGGGCGACTATTCGCAATCCACCGCGCGGCTGCTGAGCTTCGTGGACGAGATCGGCGCCGCCTCGCTGCTGCTGCTGGACCGCGAGGGGCACATCGTCGCGGCGACCGACCGGGAACGGCTGGGCCAGAACCAGCGGTCGAATCCGCATTTCGTCGAGGCGCTGCGGTCCAACGAGACGGTCTTCACCGTCGAGGAACGCCCCGAGGGCGGCTTTGCCTTTACCTATGCGCGCCGGATCATGGCGAACCAGGTCACGCTGGGGGTGGTTGCGGTCGAGGTGGACCTGGCCAAGCTCGAACGCAGCTGGGCGGGCATCTCGGATGCGGTTATGGTGACCGACAGCGAGGGCCGCGTGATCCTGGCCACCGAGCCGCGCTGGCGCGGGCGCCCCGCCCCAGAGGCGCTGTCGCTGGTGCCGCCGCAGACCGCGATCGAACGGGGCCTGCGCAGTGCCCCGGGCTGGTCGGCCCTGCCGATCGAGAGCTACCTGCGCGGCGATGGAGTCATGCGCCAGGCGGTCCGCGTGCCTTTCCAGGGCTGGCAACTGATCAGCTTTACCACCTATGCCTCGGTGCGCGAACGGGTGAACTCGATCCTGGCGCTTGAAATCATGGGGTTTGCGATTCTCCTGACGCTGGTGTTCTGGGGGCTGAGCCGCAAATCGGCGCTGCGGATGCGGGTCTTTCAGCGCGAGTCGGCGGAGCTTCGCCAGTTGAACGTGCGCTTGCAGCGGGAAATTGCCGAGCGCGAGAAGGTCGAGAAGGACCTCGAAGTGGCCGAACAGACCGTGGCGCAGACCTCGAAACTGGCCGCGCTTGGCGAGATGTCGGCGGCTGTCAGCCACGAGTTGAACCAGCCGCTGGCGGCGATGAAGACCTACCTAGCTGGCGCGCGGTTGCTGTTGTCGCGGCACCGCCCCGAAGAGGCGCTGGCCAGTTTCCAGCGCATCGACGGCCTGATCGAGCGCATGGGCCAGATTACCAAGCAACTCAAGTCCTATGCGCGCAAGGGCGGCGACACGCTCGAACCCGTCGACGTCAAGGAGGCCGTGCTCTCGGCCCTGTCGATGATGGAGCCGCAACTGCGCCAGCGCCAGGTCGCGATCAGCCAGGCGCTGCCCGACGGGCCGGTGCGGGTGCTGGCCGACCGGCTGCGGCTGGAACAGGTCATCATCAACCTGCTGCGCAATGCGCTGGACGCCACCAAGCCCGTCGAGGAGCCCGCCGTGGATATCCTGCTGGCCCAGGGCGAGACGGTTCGGCTGAGCCTGCGCGACAACGGCCCGGGCATTGCCGATCTCGACAGTCTGTTCGAGCCCTTCTACACCACCAAGGAACCCGGTGACGGTGTCGGGCTGGGCCTTGCCATTTCCTCGGGCATCGTGAACGATTTCGGGGGGCGTCTGACTGCGCGGAACGCCGCCGATGGCGGCGCGGTCTTCGAGGTGCAATTGCCGGCCTGGACGGCCGAACGTGAAGCAGCGGAGTGAGGTGCGCCATGGCTCAAGCCATGAAAATCGCCATCGTCGATGACGAACAGGACATGCGGCAGTCGATCTCGCAGTGGCTGGCGCTGTCGGGCTATGACACCGAGGCCTTCGCCAGCGCCGAGGAGGCCCTCAAGGGCATCGGCAGCGATTATCCCGGCATCGTGGTCACCGACATCCGCATGCCCGGGATGGACGGGATGCAGTTCCTCAAGAAGCTCAAGAGCCAGGACAGCGCTTTGCCGGTCATCATGATCACCGGGCATGGCGACGTGCCCATGGCCGTCGAGGCGATGCGGGTGGGGGCCTATGATTTTCTCGAAAAGCCCTTCAACCCCGACCGCATGACCGAACTGGCGCGCAAGGCCAGTACCGCGCGGCGTCTGGCGCTGGACAACCGCGCCCTGCGCCGCGAGCTGTCCGATGGCAGCGCGCTGATGTCCAAGCTGATCGGGGCCAGCCCGATCATGGAACGCCTCAAGGAGGATATCCTGGACCTGGGACAGGCCGACGGCCATGTCCTGATCGAAGGTGAGACCGGCACCGGCAAGACGCTGGTGGCCCATGCGCTGCACGCGGTTGGCGCGCGGGCCAGCAAGAAATTCGTGCTGATCTCCTGCCAGGCTTATGACGAGGCCGCGCTGGCGCGGCGGCTGTTCGGCCCGGTGGACCAGGACGACCCGATCCCGGCCATGGAAGAGGCCCGCGGCGGCACCCTCGTGCTGGAAGACATCGAGGCGCTGAGCCGCGACACCCAGGCGCGGCTGCTCACCGCGATGAACGAGCAGGGCACTCCGGGCGAGACCCGCATCGTGGCCATCTGCAACCTTCAGGACGAGGGCAAGACCTGCGAGAGCGAGCTGCGCTCGGATCTGTTCTATCGGCTGGCCGCCCTGCGCATCACCGTGCCGCCTCTGCGCCAGCGCGGCGAGGACATCCTGGCGCTGTTCACCCGGCTGAGCGAGCAGTTTGCCGATGAATACGGCTGTGACGCGCCCCATGTCAGCGCCCAGGAGGCCGCGCAGCTGCTGCAGGCGCCCTGGCCGGGCAACGTGCGCCAGCTGATCAACGTGGCCGAACGGGCGGTCTTGCAGAACCGGCGCGGGACCGGCTCCATCGCCTCGTTGCTGATGGCGGATGAGGACGTGCCAGAACAGGCCATGACCACCGAAGGCAAGCCGCTCAAGGAGTATGTCGAGGCCTTCGAGCGGATGCTCATCGACAACACCATGCGCCGGCACCGCGGCTCGATCGCCAATGTGATGGAGGAACTGTCGCTGCCGCGCCGGACCCTGAACGAGAAGATGGCCAAGTACGGCCTGCAAAGGTCGGACTACTTGGAGTGAGTGACAGTCCCCGCGCCCTGCTGTTCGATATGGACGGTCTGCTGCTGGACACCGAGCGTGTCGTGCAGGCCGCCTTCGTTGAGGAATGCGCCCGGCTCGGCCGGGTGGGCGACGAGGTGCGCGACTTCTTCCTCGCGCTGGTGGGCACATCGGGGGCCGAGGCGTCAGACCGGGCCGGCCGTTTTCTGGGCACGGGCGTGGACATGGACGCCTTCAACGCCGCGATCGAGACCAATTTCAACACGCGCATGGCCCAGGGCGTGATGCTGCGCCCCACCGTGGCCGAGGTGATCCCGGCGCTGGCCGCGGCCGGGCACGCCATGGCCGTTGTCACCTCGACTCGGGGCGATCGGGCGCGTCATCACCTGGACGAGGCCGGCCTGCTGGGGCATTTCCGCTTTGTGCTGGGGGGCGACGAAGTGCCCAGTCCAAAGCCCGACCCCGCGCCGTACCGCATGGCCGCCGAGCGCCTGGGCCATGCGCCGGGCGACGCCCTGGCCTTTGAAGACAGCGATACCGGCACCACGGCGGCAGTGCAGGCGGGCTGCACCACGGTGCAGATTCCCGACCTGCGTCCGGCGGGGCAGGCGTTGCCCGACCTGGGTCAGCATGTCAGCGAAACCCTGGCGGCAGGGCTTGCCCTGTTCGATCTGCCGGGCTGATTTTCGAACACCCGTCAGTTTCACATTGTAATCTGCCCTGCGCCTGACTTATGTAGGCAGAACAGGCCTCGGGCAGGTCCAGCTCCTGTCCCCGGTTTGAACGGATTTTCCGTCAAGGTATCGCGGAGAAAGACCCGACCTTCACGGACGACAGAATATGGTCCCGCCACCGGCAGGCCATTGGAACAGCCCGCGGGCGCGGACCCTGACAGGATCATCGCGCCGGGCCACTGAATTGGCGGCCTCCGGGCCGTCGGAGAAGAAACGCGATGCACGGCGTGAGCAGGACAGTTCGGACAGGCGCGGCCCAAGGGCCCGCACTGACTGTCCCCGCGCGCATCGCCAGCACTGGACATGACGTGGCACAGGATGCGCCCCCTGGGGCGGGTCCCTCTGCGTCGTGCGAACGGATAGAATGCCCAAGAAAATGCTCATTGATGCCACCCACGCGGAAGAGACCCGCGTCGTGGTGGTTGACGGAAACAAGGTCGAGGAATTCGACTTCGAGACACAATCGCGCCGCCAGCTAGCGGGCAACATCTACCTGGCCAAGGTCACGCGGGTCGAACCCTCGCTGCAGGCGGCCTTCGTGGATTACGGCGGAAACCGGCACGGTTTCCTCGCATTCTCGGAGATCCACCCCGACTACTACCAGATCCCCACCGCCGACCGTGAGGCGCTGCTGGCCGAGGAACGCGCCTATGCCGAGGCCATGAAGGCCGAGGATGAGGACGACGCCAAGCAAAAGCCCAAACGCCGCCGGTCGCGCGCCAAGCCCAAGCCCGCGGCCACCGAGGGCAGCGATGCCGTGACAAGCACCGCGCCCGCCGAGGTGCAGGAGGCCCCGCAGGAAACCCCCGAGGACGAGACCTCGGGCGATATCGAGGGCATGCAAGTGCTCGACGGCGGCTCTGCGATGGACGGGCCCGACGAGGGCAGCTCGCCCATGGAAACCGTGGCCGAGACCCCGATCGAGACTCCCGCCGCCGACGAGGACGACAGCGCCGCCGGTGCCGGGGATGCCAGCGCCCGCGACGACAGCATCGAAAGCGTCGCCGACGAGGACGACAGCGAAGAGGTGCGCCCGGTGCGCAAGCCGCGCCCGCGCCGCTACAAGATCCAGGAAGTCGTCAAGGTGCGCCAGATCCTGCTGGTGCAGGTCGTGAAAGAGGAGCGCGGCAACAAGGGGGCCGCGCTGACCACCTACCTGTCGCTGGCGGGCCGCTATTGCGTGCTCATGCCCAATACCGCGCGGGGCGGCGGCATTTCGCGCAAGATCACCAATGCCGCCGACCGCAAGAAGCTCAAGGCGATTGCCGGTGAAATGGATGTGCCCCAGGGCGCGGGGCTGATCATCCGCACCGCCGGGTCGCAGCGCACCAAGACGGAGATCAAGCGCGACTACGAATATCTTCAGCGCCTGTGGGAACAGATCCGCGAGTTGACGCTGAAATCCATCGCCCCTGCGCCGATCTACGAAGAGGGCAATCTGATCAAGCGCTCGATCCGCGATCTCTACAACAAGGAGATCGACGAGGTGCTGGTCGAGGGCGACGCGGGCTATCGCACCGCCAAGGACTTCATGAAGATGATCATGCCGTCCCACGCCCGAAACGTGAAGCACTACACAGAGGGACTGCCGCTTTTTGCGCGTTACCAGGTCGAGGGCTACCTCGGAAACATGTTCAACCCGACGGTGCAGTTGCCCTCGGGGGGCTACATCGTGATCGGAGTCACCGAGGCGTTGGTGGCCATCGATGTGAACTCGGGCCGGGCGACCAAGGAAGGCTCGATCGAGCAGACCGCGCTCAAGACCAACCTGGAGGCCGCCGACGAGGTTGCCCGCCAGCTGCGCCTGCGCGACCTGGCCGGGCTGATCGTCATCGACTTCATCGACATGGACGAGCGCAAGAACAACGCCTCGGTGGAAAAGCGCATGAAAGACCGGCTCAAGACCGATCGCGCGCGCATCCAGGTGGGCCGCATCTCGGGCTTTGGCCTGATGGAGATGTCGCGCCAGCGCCTGCGCCCCGGCATGCTCGAGGCCACGACCCAGCCCTGTCCGCATTGCCACGGCACCGGTCTGCTGCGCTCGGATGACAATGTGGCGCTCGCGATCCTGCGTCAGATCGAGGAAGAAGGCGTGCGCGGCCGCACCCGCGAGGTGTTGGTCAAGGCGCCCGTGGCAATCGTCAACTACCTGATGAACCAGAAGCGCGAGCATATCGCCCAGATCGAGGCGCGCTACGGGCTTTCCGTGCGGCTCGAGGCGGATGTTGCGCTGGTCTCGCCGGATTTCCAGATCGAGAAATTCAAGCAGGCCACCCGGGCCGTGCCCGAGGTGGACAGCGCCGTGATCTCCTCGGAAACCGCCGTGATGGCCGAACCCGAGCCCGAGGAAGAGCCCGAGGCGGCGCCGGAACCGGCTGCCGCCGACGCGCCCGCCCCCGAGGCCGAGGGCGAGGAGCAGCCCAAGAAGAAGCGTCGCCGCCGTCGGCGTCGACGCAAGGGCAACGGCACCGGTGAGGCTCAAGCCAATGGCGACCAGTCGGGCAGCGAGGCCGCCGAGGGCGCGACCGCGTCAGAAGCGCCTGCCGAGGCGCAGGCGGAGGCGGCATCGGGCGATGCGCCCGTCGAGACGGCCCAGGAGAAACCCAAGCCCAAGCGCACCCGGAGCCGTCGCAAGAAGACAGACGAGGCGGCCCCCGCGGCCGAGACACCAGCGCCGGAGGCTGGCACGGAGGCCCCCGCCGAGATGAGCGCCGAAGCGACAGTCGAAGAGCCGCCGAAGCCAAAGCGCACGCGCAGCCGCCGGAAGAAGGCCGAAGCCCCCGCCGAGACCGAGGCCGCCGATCCGCAGCCGGCCGCGTCCTCCGAGACGCCCGCTGAGGCAGAGGCGGAAAAGCCCAAGCCCAAGCGGACCCGGACGCGCAAGAAGACGCCCGAGGCCGCGCCGGAAGACGCGGCCCCGGCCGCCGACCCGGCGCCTGTGGCCGAGGCGCCCAAGCCTACGCCCGAACCGGAACCGGCCCCCGTCGAGGCCGCGCCGGAACCGGCCGCCGAGGCCGAGGCCGCCCCGGACCCGGAAAAGGCCGAAACGGCCCCCGGGAAACCGGCTACGCCCAAGCGGCGCGGCTGGTGGGCCCTGGGCCGCTAACACGCTGACACCACCAGAGAATCGCCGTGCCCCATCGGGCGCGGCGGTTTTGCATGCGGGGTCAGGGGCGCGGGCCGCGTTCGATCAGATAGATCTGGTGGCCATCGCATTCGCCCTGCTCAAGCAACACGTGCCCGGCCTCCTGGCAGAAATGCGGGATGTCGATCACCGCGACGGGGTCGTCGGCCAGCACCCGCAGCCGCGCGCCCGGCGCCATGGTGCGCAGCAGCTTGCCGGCCCGCAGGACGGGCAGGGGACATTTCAGCCCGCGGGCATCCAGGGGGGTCTCGGTGCGCATGCCCGGCCTCATGTGCCAATCCGCCCGGCTTGTCCAGTTCTGCGCGACTGACGCCCCTGTGACAAAGAGTGGCGTGACCTTTGCCCGCGCAATCGCTATCTGGGGGAAAACGGATCAGAGGGTGCCATGTTCGCCGCCGAGACCTTTCTAGACGCCTCGCTCCTGCCCGCGCTGCTGATTGCAATGTCCGCCGGGGTGTTGTCGTTCCTCAGCCCCTGCGTGCTGCCCATCGTTCCGCCCTATCTGGCCTACATGGGCGGCGTCAGCCTCTCGGACATGGGCGAGGGCGACGCCGCCTCGCGGCGCAAGGCGTTGGGCGCAGCGCTGTTTTTCGTGCTGGGCCTGTCGACCATCTTCCTGCTGCTCGGGGCGGCAGCTTCGGGGCTGGGGCGGATGCTGCTGGCCTACCAGGACTGGATGCTGACCATCGCCGGGGTGGTGATCATCGGCTTTGGCCTGCATTTCCTCGGGCTCTACCGGGTGGCCTTCATGGACCGCGAGATGCGCGTGGACGCCGGCGACCGGGGCGGCTCGGCTGTGGGCGCCTATGTGCTCGGGCTGGCCTTCGCCTTTGGCTGGACGCCCTGCCTTGGCCCGATCCTGGGCGCGATCCTGGGGCTGGCGGCAACCGAGGCCGATATCGGGCGTGGTGTGACGATGCTGGCGGCATACGCGGTGGGCCTGGGGATTCCCTTCCTGCTGGTCGCGGCGTATTTTCCCCGCCTGACCGGTGTCATGGGCTGGATGAAACGCCACATGGGCACGATCGAGAAGACCTCGGGCGGCTTGCTGGTGCTGGTGGGCGTGATGATGATCACCGGTCAGTTCACCGCATTCAGTTACTGGCTGCTGGAGGCCTTCCCGGCGCTGGCCACCCTTGGCTGAGACCCGATGCCGGGCGGGCTGCCTTTTGCCTCAAACGGCTCCGCCTCGCGAGTTTTGCGCGCCCTTATCCTCGCCGGTGATCGCGGCTAGTCTGGCCGGGCCGTCAGCAAGAGCATGCCCCATGGCCAGAGATTCGCATCGCGACGTCGCACGCCGCCGGGTGTTCTACATCCCCGGCTACGACCCGATTCACCCGCGCCGGTATCGCGAGCTTTACCGCCGCGAAGCCGCCGCCCAGGGGGCGATGTCCGATCACGCGGTCTCGATCGCGCCCCGCTCGGGCGGCAAGACCTTCGGCTGGAGCGCCGAGAGCCGGATCGACGGCAAGCGGACCGAGGCGCGGATCGACGTGCTGGTCTGGTCGGACATCGTGCGCGGCTCCATGGGCAAGTCCATCGCGGCGACCTACGGCCAGTTGGTGCGGACGGCCTGGGCCTATATCGGCACCGGTGCGCTGTGGCGGCTCATGCGGCTGCGCAAGGGGCCGGTGATCGCCGCGCTCTACCCCGTCGGCATGCTGATCGTGCAGGCGCTGCTGGCGCTGCTGGCCGCGGTCCTGGCCGCCCGGGCCCTGTCATTAGGCCTGACCGCGGGGGGTGCGGCCTTTACCGCGTCGCCGGTGGATGACACCGTGCAAGCTGTCGCGCGGGTTGTCCTGACCTGGGCGCTCGGGGGGGTGGTGGCCTGGCGCGTGCTGACCTAGTTCAAGCAGCAAGACGGGCGGTTCTTTGCTTACTACCTGATGCACGACTATGCCTTCTCGGCGCGCTGGATGGGCGCCGACCCGCCCGAGCTGGAGGCGCGCATGGCCGACTTTCGTGCCACCATCGCCCAGGCCCTGAACGACCCGGTCGACGAGGTGCTGGTGGTCGGGCATTCCTCGGGCGCGCATCTGGCCATCTCGGTGCTGGCGGACCTGATCCGCGCGGGCGAGGTGCCCGGGGATGGTCCCGCGCTGGCTTTTCTCAGCCTGGGACAGGTTGTACCCATGGTGTCTTTCCTGCCCCGCGCCGAGCGCCTGCGCACCGACCTGCATTTCCTGTCGCAACGCAGCGAGCTGACCTGGGTGGACGTGACCGCCCCGGGCGACGTTTGCGCCTTTGCCCTGTGCGATCCGGTGGCGGTGTCCGGCGTCGCCCCTGAGACGGGCAAGCGTTGGCCGCTGGTGCTCTCGGCCGCCTTCACGCAGACCCTCTCGCCGGCGCGCTGGAAGGCCTTGCGCTGGCGCTTCTTCCGGCTGCATTTCCAGTATCTTTGCGCCTTCGACCGGCCGGGCGACTACGACTATTTCCGAATCACGGCCGGGCCTTGGACCCTGGCGCGGCGTTTCGAGGGCCGCGCCCCGTCGAAATCGCGCATTGACCTGCCGGCCTCGAAATACACAAGCATGACCCATGACGCCGATTCCTCCGAAACCGCCCGCTCGGCCTGAGCGGGTCTCGCTCTGGCGCCACATGCGCCTGTTTCGTGCCGATATCCTGTCGGGGCAGCCGGCCAAGCTCTACCGCGCCTGGATGGCCGAGTTCCGAACGCCCTTCTTCCGGTCCTATCTCGCCAATGATCCGGCGCTGGTGCGGCGCGTGCTCAAGGACCGGCCCGACGACTTCCCCAAGTCCGACTGTACCGGGGCACGGTTCTGAGACAGCGCGTTGCGCTGGTTAGGCCGCCATCTT
>JAVLCA010000036.1:0-25826 GCA_031581025.1 Salibaculum sp.
CGCGCGCGTCCAGCAGGTTGAAGATGTGGCTGGCCTTGATGCACTGGTCATAGGCGGGGTGGGCCATGATGATGCGCTGGCCGGTCTTGGGGTCTTCGGCGGGCTGGTCGAGAATGGTGTGGCACTCGGCCTCGGCCTCCTCGAAATGGCGCAGCAGGACCTCGGTGTCGGCCACGTCGAAGTTCCAGCGGCTGTATTCCTGCTCGGTCTGGCGGAAGACATCGCCGTAGGCCAGCGGCTGCGGCGCATCGGGCGCGTTGAAGGGCATCTCCATCACGTGGTCGATGCCCAGCACATACATGGCCAGCCGTTCCAGCCCGTAGGTCAGCTCGCCCGAGACGGGGTGGCAGTCGTGCCCGCCGACCTGCTGGAAATAGGTGAACTGGCTGACCTCCATGCCGTCGCACCAGACCTCCCAGCCGAGGCCCCAGGCGCCCAGCGTGGGGCTTTCCCAGTCATCCTCGACGAAGCGGATGTCGTGATGGGCCATGTCGATGCCGATGGCCTGCAGGCTGCCGAGGTAGAGGTCCTGCAGGTCCGGCGGGCTGGGTTTGATCAGCACCTGGAACTGGTAGTAGTGCTGCAACCGGTTGGGGTTCTCGCCATAGCGCCCGTCGGTGGGCCGCCGCGAGGGTTGCACATAGGCCGCCGCCCAGGGCCGGGTGCCCAGCGACCGCAGCGTGGTCGCCGGGTGAAAGGTGCCGGCGCCGACCTCCATGTCATAGGGCTGCAGCACGGCGCAGCCCTTGGCCGCCCAGTAGGATTGCAGCCTCAGGATGACCTCCTGAAAGCTGCGGGGCCGGGTCTGGGCAGGCACGTCAGCCATGGCTCACCTTTCGATTGTCGGCGCGCGGCCGCAGGATGCGTTCGAGCGCTTCAATAGGCGCGGCGGCGGGCAGGGTCAATGCGACGTGCCGGGGCGTCCAGCCGCAAGGTCACCACCGGCTGGGCATGCGGGCCGGCGGGTGCGATTTCGGGGTGCAAAGGTCTTCTGGTCTGGTAACTTGTCCACCGGGGCGACCCCGGCAGGGGCACGGCCGCAACGACAGTGAAATCAACGGGTACGGGATGGGTGTCATGCGCAGGATAACGACAGGGCTTTTCGCGGTGTTTCTGGCCGCGGTGATCGGCGCACTGGCCACGGGGCCGGCAATGGCGCAGCAGCGGTCGTGGGTTCAGGTCGAAGCGCAGCGGACATTGTCCGATGCGCAGGAGGCCGCGCGCGGCTATGCCGCCGCCGGGGTCGACGATGTCAACGGCTTCCTGCTGGGGACGGGCTGGTACGGGATTGCCCTGGGCCCCTATAGCGAAGATCGGGCGCAGACCGTGCGCCGCAGTCTGCGGGCCCGCGGCCTGATCCCCCGCGACAGTTACCTGGTCGACGGCAGCCAGTTCCGACAGCGCTACTGGCCTGCCGGGGTGACGGGCACGACCGCCGCCACGGATGCGCTGACCGAGCCTGCCGAACAGCCCGACCCCGCACCGACAGAAACCCCCGACGAGACCGTGGCCGAGGCGCGCGCTGCCGAGGGCCTTCTGCCCCGCGACGAGAAACGCGAATTGCAGTCCATGCTGCAATGGGCCGGGCATTATACCGGGGCCATCGACGGGCTGTTCGGGCGCGGCACTCGCAGGGCCATGTCTGCCTGGCAAGACGCCAACAACCACGAGATCACCGGCGTCATGACCACCGGCCAGCGGGCCGAGTTGCTGGCCGCCTACAACGCCATTCTCGAGGGGCTGGACATGGCCACGGTCCGCGATGAAACCGCCGGGATCGAGATGACGATGCCCACCGGCGCCGTCGCCTTCGAGGCCTATGAGCCGCCCTTTGCACGCTATGGCGCGACGGGCGATATGGACGCGCAGGTTCTGCTGATCTCGCAGCCGGGCGACCGGACCCGGATGTTCGGCCTCTACGAGATCATGCAGACGCTGGAGATCGTCCCCCGCGAGGGGCCGCGCAGCCGCACCGCCGATGGCTTCACGATCGAGGGGTTTGGCGAGGACATCCAGTCCTTCACCTCGGTGTCGCTGGAGGCGGGCGCGATCAAGGGCTTCACCCTCGTCTGGCCCGCCGGTGACACGGAACGCCGCGACCGGGTGCTGTCGGAGATGCGCGAGAGCTTTGCCCGTATCGACGGCGTGCTCGACCCGGCCGCCGCCGAACCGGACGACGACCAGGCCATCGACCTGGTCTCGGGGCTGCAGGTGCGCCGCCCCCTGCGCGACCGCAGTGGGTTCTACGTCAATGCGAGCGGCGATGTGCTGACCACGACCAGGGCTATCGAGGACTGCGGGTCCATCACCCTGGACAAGGCCCATGAGGCGCGCCCGGTCCACCGTGACGAGGCGCTTGGCCTGGCCGTGCTGCGCCCGCAAGAGGAACTGGCGCCCGCGCAGGTGGCCGATTTCAACGTCGGCGTGCCTCGCCTGCAGGCCGAGGTGGCCGTGGCTGGCTTTCCCTATGGCGGGGTGCTGGCCACCCCGGCGCTGACCTTCGGCACGCTGGCTGATATCCGTGGCCTCGACGGCGAGGAAGAGGTCAAGCGCCTCTCGCTCATGGCGCAGGAGGGCGACGCGGGCGGGCCGGTCTTCGACGGGGGCGGCGCCGTGATGGGCATGCTGCTACCTCGCCGGGCCGACAATGGCCAGGTGCTGCCGCCCGAGGTGTCTTTTTCCGTCCATGCCGAGCAGATCGTCGCCTCGCTCGATGCCGCCGGGGTGCCGGTGCGCACCATGCAGTTGGAGTCCGACATGAGCCCCGCCGCCCTGACCCAGAGGGCCGCCGACGTGGCCGTTCTGGTCAGCTGTTGGGAGGACTGACCGGACCCGGCGTGCGTTGCCGGACAGTCCGCGGCGGCGCGTCGACGCGCCGCGCCTAGCGGTGGTTTTTCGCCCCACGATGGCCGGGGCACTGGTCGCGCCCCGCGCTGTTGCATAGACTCGGTCCCAGACAGAGCCGAAACGGGGGTCGCATGACAGGTGACTACGACGAACTGACGGGCGCGACCGATGCGCGGCGGCGCTATGTCACGCGGCGCTGGATCGTCTCGATGCTGCGCGGGCAGGAGGGGCTGGGCGATACTTTCTGGGTGGGCTGTCTCGGCACGTGGTTCGTGGCCGCGCCGCTTGCGGTGCTCGGGGCGGTCCTGCTGCGCGGGGTCGGTACCGGGCCCAGCGTCCTGACGATGGTCCAGGTGGTCTTCTTCGGTGCGCTGGCGGCCTGGTTCCTGGCACTGACCCGGGCGGTCTGGTGCGCCGCGCGGCGCAGCCCGCAGGTCGGGGCCTGGCGCTGGGCCGGGCTGGCGATCGCGCTTGTCCAGGGTCTTGCCTGCCTGGCGCTGGCGCTGTTGCCCTTGGCCGGGGGCTGAGTCCATGCTGCGTGGGCTCTCGGTCATTTTCGCCATGCTGGCGGTCCCGGTTCAGGCGCATCCGCATCTCTTCGTGGATGCCGAGGTCGCGCTTGTCTACGAGGGCGAGACCCTCCGGGCGGTGCGGCTGACCTGGACCTATGACGCCTTCTTCTCGCTGATGCTGACCGAGGACCTCGGGCTCGATTCCGATATGGACGGGCAGTTGTCCGAAGCCGAGCTGGAGACCCTGTCCGCGGCCGTGCTGGACTGGCCCGACGGCTACGAAGGCGATCTCTACGTCACGCAGGAGGGCCAGCCCGTTCAACTGGGCGCGCGGCAGGATGCATCGGTCACCTTCGAAGAGGAGCAGGTGATCGAAAGCCATACCCGCCCCGTCACCTCGGCCGCGCCGGGCGGTGCCACCGTCAAGGTCTACGACCCGGGCTATTACACCGCCTATACTGTGGTGCGGCCCGTGGCCGTAAAGGGCAGCGCGACCTGTGGCGCCCGGGTGGCACGTGCCGACCTGATCGCCGCGACCGAGAAGGTGGACGAACTGCTTTACGGGATGCCGCAGGACCAGGCCGAGGCGCAGTTTCCCCAAGTGGGTGAGGATTTCGCGGATACGATCCGGGTGACATGCGGCGGCTGATGCTGATCCCCTTCGTGGCGCTGCTGGCGCTGGCGGTCTGGCTCTGGGGCCATGGCGGCGCAGACCAGGTGGCGCGATGGGCCGCGGCCGGGCAGCGCGACGTGCAGACCGCCATGGCCGGGGCCCTGCGCGCCCTCAAACGGGGCGAGCCGGGGGCGCTGGCCACGCTCTGGGGGCTGTGTTTCGCCTATGGTTTCTTTCACGCGGCCGGACCGGGGCACGGCAAGCTGGTGATCGGCGGCTATGGCCTGGGCCGCCGGGTGCCGCTGTTGCGCCTGTCGGGGTTGGCGCTGGCCTCCTCTCTGGGGCAGGCCGCGACGGCGGTGATCCTGATCTATGCGGGGGTTCTGGCGCTGGGCTGGACCCGGCAACAGGTGCAGGGCCTGTCGGATGGTCTGTTCGAGGCGCTGTCCTACGCCGCCGTCGGGCTGATCGGGCTGTGGCTGCTTTTTCGCGGGGCGCGCAAGTTGTGGCGCGGGGCAGGGTCGGGCGACCCCGCAGATGATGGCGCGGCCCCCTGCGAGACCTGCGGCCATGCCCATGCCCCGACCGTGGATCAGGCCAGTGCCGTCGGATCCTGGCCCGAGGCGCTGGCACTGGTCGGCGCCGTGGCGATCCGGCCCTGCACCGGCGCGCTGTTCCTGCTGATCCTGACATGGCGGCTGGGGATCGACTGGGCGGGCATCATCGGCGCGGTCGTCATGGGGCTGGGGACCGCGACGGTGACGGTCGCGGTGGCCATCGCGGCCGTTGTGTTCCGCGAAAGCACCCTGACGCAGGCCGCCGCGGGGCGCGGCACCGCGCGGGTGCTGGCCCTTGTCGAGCTGCTGGCCGGGCTGACCGTGGCGCTGCTGGCGGCGCAGCTGCTCATGCGGCCGGGCGTTTTTTAGCCAACCGCCCCTGGCAATTCTGGACCTGCACGAAAACCGGGCGTAAGGCTGTTTCATGACGCGCCCCAGCCACCATATCGCCCATGCCCGGCGGCTTCTGAGCCTGGGCCTGCCGCTGGTGGGGGCGACCCTGGCGGGCTTTCTGATCCACATGACCGACACCCTCATGCTGGGCTGGTACGACGTGACCGCGCTTGCGGCCGCGACCGTGGCCAATGGGCTGTGGTTCGTCGTCTTCATCGTCGGGGCGGGCTTCGGCCATGCTGTCACGCCCATGGTGGCCGCGGCGGTGGAACAGGGCGACGATGTGAGCGCCCGGCGCATCACCCGGATGGGCCTCTGGCTGTCCGTTGCCTTTTGCTTTGTCGCCGTGGCCCTGCTGTGGCGCGGCGCGGACCTGCTGCGCCTGATCGGCCAGCCCGAGGCCGTGGCGGTGGCCGGCGGCCAGTACCTTTCGATCGCGATCCTGGGCTTCTTTCCGGCGCTGGCGGGCCATGTCATGCGGTCCTTCCTGGGGGCGGTGCAACTGACGGCGGTGCAGCTCTGGATCACGCTGGCCGCGCTGGTGATGAACGCGGGCTTCAACTACGCGCTGATCTTCGGCAATCTCGGCGCGCCGGAACTCGGGATCGAGGGTGCGGCGCTGGCCTCGATCCTGACGCACACGGTGCAGATGGGCGCGCTGATGGTCTATGCCCAGTGGAAACGGCCGGACCTCGCGCTGTTCAGCCGCATCTGGCGCCCGGACGCCGAGATCATGGCGCGGGTCTTCAAGCTGGGCCTGCCCGTGGGCGGCGCGGCGCTGTCGGAAAGCGGGCTGTTCACCGGATCGTCGATTATGATGGGCTGGCTGGGCGAGGTGGAGCTGGCTGCCCATGGCATCGCGCTGCAACTGACGGCGGTGATGTTCGTGTTTCACGTCGGCATGTCCAATGCCGCCACCATCCGCATCGGCAGCCACTTCGGCCGCCACGACGGCCCCGAGATGCGCCGCACCGCCGAGACCTCTTTCGTGCTCTCCATGGCCTTCGGCATCCTTGCGATTGCCGTGTTCCTGCTGTTTCCCGAAACGCTGGTCGCGCTTTTCGTGGACCCGGACGAGCCGCAGCGCGGCGCGGTGATCGCGCTGGGCGCGGGGCTGGTGATGATCGGGGCGCTGTTCCAGTTCGTGGACGCGGCCCAGATCGTCGCGCTGTCGAATCTGCGCGGGATGCAGGACACCAACGTGCCGATGTGGTTGGCCGGGGTCAGCTACTGGGGGATCGGCCTGCCCGCGGGCTATGTGCTGGGCCTTCCGCTGGGTCTGGACGGGGCCGGGGTCTGGTTCGGGATGACGCTTGGTCTGGCCGCCGCGGCGCTGCTTCTGTCGGCGCGGCTGATGCGGCAGTTGGCGCGGTTCGACAGGGCGCCGGTCGGCCAGGTTCGGACGGGCTGAGCCGCCACGCGGCGCTTGCATCGGAGCGGGGCCTTGGCCATGCTTTGCGCGGGCCCGGGCGTGCCGCCTTGGCCGTCAAATGAACGTTGCGCGGGTCGAGGGGCAGGGCAGAGCATGATCTTCGAGGTTTTCGCCGTCGGGGCCGCCTTCATCTTCGGCCTGGCGGTGCGGCCGCTGGGGCTGCCGCCGCTGGTCGGGTTCCTGACGGCAGGCTTTGTCATCCACGCGCTGGGACCCGGCTACGGGATGCCCGCCGAAACCGGGCCGATCCTGGATCACCTGGCCGACCTGGGCGTGCTGCTGCTGCTTTTCACCGTGGGGCTCAAGCTCAAGCTGCGCCAGATCGGCGAACCCCAGGTCGTCGGCGTCGCCCTGCTGCACTTCGCGCTGTCGGTGGCGCTGTTCACGCCGCTGGCGCGGTGGCTGTTCACGCCGGACTGGACGCTGGCGCTATTGGTGGGGGTGGCGCTGGCCTTTTCCTCGACGGTGCTGGCGGCCAAGATGCTGGACGCCAAGCGCGAGATGGGCAGTTTCCACGGCCGCACCGCCATTGGCATCCTGATCGTGCAGGACATCATCGCCCTGGTCGTCCTCGCCGTTTTTTCGGGCAAGGTGCCCGAGCCATGGGCGCTGCTCATCTTCGCCACGCCGCTGCTGCGCCCGGTGCTGCACAAGGTGCTGGACTGGGCCGGTCACGAGGAGGTTCTGGTGCTGGCGGGCATGGCGCTTGCGATCGTCGTGGGCGGCTACGGCTTCGAGGTCATCGGGCTGAAGGGCGAGATCGGCGCGCTGGTCATGGGGCTGCTGCTGTCCAATCATCCGCGCGCGGGCGAGCTGTCGAAATCGCTCTGGTCGCTCAAGGAAGTCTTCCTGGTAGGTTTTTTCCTGTCCATCGGCATGTCGGGCCTGCCCGACTGGGACGCGGTCGTCTTCGCCGTGGTGCTGGGGCTGCTGCTGCCGCTCAAGGGGCTGCTCTTCTTCTTCCTGCTGCTGGCCTTCAAGCTGCGCGCCCGGACGGCCTTCCTGTCGGCGCTGTCGCTGTCGGTCTACAGCGAGTTCGGCCTGATCGTCGCCAGCGGTATCCCCGCGGCCGAGCCCTTCGTGGTGCCACTGGCCATTGCCGTCTCGGTGTCCTTTCTTGTGGCTGCGCCGATTAACCATATGGCGCATCCGCTTTTCGAGCGCTTCGCCGACCGGCTGAAGCCCTTCCAGCGCGTCACGCGCCACCCTGACGAACAGCCCACCGACCTGGGCGAGGCCGATATTCTGATTTTCGGGATGGGCCGGACAGGCTCGGCGGCCTACGAGGCCATGACTGAACGCGGCCTCCGGCCCATCGGGCTGGATGCCGACACCTACAAGGCCGCAGCCCATGCCAAGGCCGGGCGCAACGTGGTCTTTGCCGATGCCGAGGACAGCAATTTCTGGGCCGGTGTCAAGCTGGGCCGGGTCAAGGCCGCGGTGCTGGCCATGAACGACCTCGAGGCCAAGGTGATCGCCGCGCGCACCCTGCGGTCCAAGGGGTTTGAGGGGCCGATCGTCGGCCATGCCCTGCATGACGAACACGTCACGCTGATCCAGGAGGCTGGCGCGGACCGCACTTACCTGACCATGCGCGAGGCGGGGCGCAGCCTGGCCCAGAATGCCTGCGAGGCGATGGACACGGCACAGATCCCCGGGGCGTGACAGGCGGCGCGTGACAGCCGTGCCGCGCTGTCATGGGCGCGGCTATTCCGCGGCGTCCTTGCCCTTCATGAGCCGGTCGGCTTTCTTGCGCAACAGCACCGAGCGCAGATCGTGCATGGCCAGCAGCAACGCGTCGGTGACATCCTCAAGCTGGTCATCCGTCGCCTTGGACTGCGCCCATTGGGTGGTCAGGTTCAGGTGGTCGATGGCGCGGTGGATGTCGTCAACCCTGCGCCAGGCAGCGTCGCGCTGCGTTCGGCCATCCAGTCAGGGATCACGGCCAGGTCCGCCTCGTCGAGGGTCCGGTCGCCCTGTGCCTTGATCTGGCCGTTGTTGATGTTCACGACCGCGATCTGATCCATCTCGATCCGGCGCTGGCGGTTCTCGGTGTCGACCTTGAAGACAGCCGCCCCGTTTTCCTTGACGCGGAAGTAATACTGGCAGACTCTGCGCCCATCTTTGCCTCGTCCCTCTCGGCCACCGCCACGCGGCATTGCGGCAAAGCTAGCAGACCGACGCGCGCCGCGCCAGAACTCCGGTGGCCTCAGCGCAGGCCCTCGCAGAAGCTTTGGATCCGGGCACAGGCCTCTTGCAGCGTGGCGTCATCCGTCGCGTAGCTGACGCGGAAATTCGGCGACAGGCCGAAAGCCGCGCCAAAGACCACGGCGACGCCGGTTTCCTCCAGCAGGGCAGTGGCGAAATCCTCATCCGTGGCGATCCGCTCGCCGCCCGCGCTGGTCTTGCCGATGCAGCCCACGATGGACGGGTAGACGTAAAAGGCGCCCTCGGGCGTCGGGCAGTCGATCCCCCGCGCGGCATTGAGCATCCCCACCACCAGATCGCGGCGCCGCACGAAGGCGCGGTTGTTCTCGGCGATGAAATCATGCGGGCCGTCCAGTGCCGCGACCGCCGCCCATTGCGAGATCGAACAGGGGTTCGAGGTGCTTTGCGACTGCACCTTGCGCATGGCCGCGATCAGCGGCTCGGGCCCGGCGGCATAGCCGATGCGCCAGCCCGTCATGCAATAGGCCTTGGAGACGCCGTTGACCGTCAGTGTCCGGTCATGGAGCCGCGGTTCGACCTGCGCCGGGGTGCAGAAGGTGAAAGCGTCATAGGCCAGGTGTTCGTACATGTCGTCGGTCATCACATGCACGTGGCGGTGGCGCAGCAGGACATCCGTGAGTGCCTGCAGTTCATCCCATGAATAGCCCGCCCCCGTGGGGTTGGAGGGCGAGTTGAACAGGACCCACTTGGTCCGCGGGGTGATCGCCGCCTCAAGCTGCCCGGCCGTGATCTTGTACCCGCGCGCCAGCGAGGCCGCGACCGTCACCGGGGTGCCGCCCGCCAGCAGCACCATGTCGGGGTAGCTGACCCAGTAGGGGGCGGGGATCACGACCTCGTCGCCCGGGTCCAGCGTCGCCATGAGCGCGTTGAACAGCACCTGTTTGCCGCCCGACGAGACCGAGACCTGCGCCGGCGCGTAGTCCAGCCCGTTGTCGCGCTTGAACTTGGCGCAGATCGCCCGTTTCAGCTCGGGTATGCCGTCAACGGGGGTATAGCGTGTCTTGCCATCTTCGATGGCGCGGATGCCGGCGGCGCGGATATGGGCGGGCGTGTCGAAATCCGGCTCGCCCGCCCCAAGGCCGATCACGTCGCGCCCGGCCGCGCGCAATTCGGCGGCGCGGGTCGTCACCGCGATTGTGGGCGACGGTTTGACACGGGCAAGTGTCGCGGAAAGCAAGGACATGGTCGGCCCCGGTTTTGAATTCCCCTGTGCGACGTGTCATAGGTGTGCCGGAGCGAACAGACAAGTTCAGAGGACCCCATGACCGAAGATGAAAAGACCGAGTGGTTCAGCGCCGATACCGCCACCTTCGGCGACAGGCTGGCCGCGGCGCGCGAATCCGTTTCGATGACCCAGAAGGACCTGGCCAAGAAGCTGGGCATCAAGCTGGGCACCCTGCGCAACTGGGAGGACGACCTCAACGAGCCGCGCGCGAACAAGCTTCAGATGGTCTCGGGCATCCTCGGGGTCTCGATCGGCTGGCTGCTTACCGGTGAGGGCGAGGGCGTCGAGGCCCCCGCAGAGAGCCACGTGGAACCGGCCGACGTGCGCGCCATTCTCGCCGAGATGCGCGGGCTGCGCGCCCAGATCGCCCAGTCGGGCGAGAAGCTGTCGCAACTGGAAAAACGCCTGCGCGCGGTGCTGAGTGACGTGACATGACCGAGCAGGACGAGACGCGCCGCAAGCGGCTCTACATGCGGTCGATCCGGCGCGGCATCAAGGAGATGGACCTGATCCTTGCCGCCTTTGCCGACAGGCACCTTGGGGACATGACCGCGGCCGAGCTGGATCTCTACGACCGCCTGCTGTCCGAGAACGATCAGGATCTGTATCAATGGGTTTCGGGGCAGGTGGCGCCGCCTGATCCCTATACCGCGCTGGTGGCCCGCATCGCCAAGGGCGCGGCGGGCGTGACCCAACCCTGACAGCGCCGCAGGCGGGCGCGCGCAGGAATTGCGGGGTGCTTAACCGATTGTTCGGCATTTGCATGCCATCTGGGACGTGCAACGGCACAGAACGGAGGGTGTTGCATGTCATTTCACAGGGTTCCCGACTCTGCCGAAGACACCGGCGCCGGGGCGGACGGGCAGACGCGCGCCTTCGATGCCGGGTTCATGACCTCCTATCTTGAGACGCTGATGCTGGTGGAACGGCTGCACCGGCTGCTGCTCGATGTCATCAAGGATGAATTCGAACGGGTGGGCATCCTCGAGGTCAACGCGGTGCAGGCGCTCTTGATGTTCAACGTCGGCGACAACGAGGTCACGGCCGGCGAACTCAAGACGCGCGGCTACTACCAGGGCAGCAACGTCAGCTACAACCTCAAGAAACTGGTCGAGATGGGCTACATGCACCACCAGCGCTGCGAGATCGACCGCCGCTCGGTGCGGGTGCGCCTGACTGCCAAGGGCCGCGGGGTCCGCGACATCGTCGCCGGTTTGTTCGGTAATCACGCGCGCGGATTGCAGGACCGCGCGGTGCTCAGCATGGACGGCATAGATGAGATCACGACGGCGCTGCGCCGGGTCGAACGCTACTGGTCCGACCAGATCCGATATATTTACTGACCGGTCAGAGGGGCAGCGATCTCCGACGCGGATGCGCGCGGGGCGCTCGCCTGGTGACACCACGCCCCGGTGGGGACACGGCGCATGGATGCGCCGTCCCACGCGCGGTTGATCGCGCCTGCGCCACGGGAAATTTTCGCCTTTCAATCGCGCCCCCGTGTCATACCTTTCGGCCGGAAAGGGGCGCGCATGTTGCTGGAGGTCGAGAACCTGTCGAAATCCTATCCCGGCCCCGAGGGGCCGGTGCCCGTTTTGCGCGGCGTGGACCTGCAACTGCGGGCGGGCGAAACGCTCGCCCTGCGGGGCGAGTCCGGGTCGGGCAAGAGCACGCTTTTGCACCTGGCCGGCGGGCTGGACCGGGCCGACGGAGGCCGTATCACCATTGACGGTCGGCAGGTCACCGGGCTGGACGATGCCGGCCGCGCGGCCCTGCGGCGCGGCACGGTGGGCATCGTCTTTCAGCAGTTCAACCTGATCCCGTCGCTGACCGTCGGTGCGAACATTGCCTTTCAGGCCAGGCTGGCGGGGCGGCACGACGTCGCAGGCGCGGCGCGACTGGCCGAGGCGCTGGGCCTGACCGCGCAGCTGAGGAAATACCCCGAACAGTTGTCCGGCGGACAGCAGCAGCGCGTCGCCATCGCCCGCACGCTGGCCGCGCGGCCCGCGCTTGTTCTGGCCGATGAACCCACCGGCAACCTTGACGAGGCGACGGCCACGGTGGTGCTGGACCAGATGCTGGCGCTGGTCGCCGAAACCGGCGCGGCGCTGATGATGGTGACCCATTCGCCGGACCTGGCCGGGCGACTCGGGCGGCAGGTGAATCTGCGGCAGGGGCGTCTGGCATGACGCGCGCGGGGCTTGCCGCGCTCTGGTCCCACTGGCGGCGCAACCCGCTGCAGCTTTTCACGCTGGTGGCCGGGCTGGCGCTGGCCACCGCGCTCTGGTCCGGGGTTCAGGCGTTGAACGCGCAGGCGCGCGCCAGTTATGACGCCGCGGCGGCCGTGCTGGGCGAGGGCCGCCATGACCAGCTTGTGCCGCGCGCCGGGGACAGCATCCCGCAGGACACCTACCTGACGCTGCGCCGGGCGGGCTGGCAGGTCTCGCCGGTTCTGGAAGGCCGGCTTCAGGCCGGGCAGACCCGGGTGCGGCTGGTGGGGATCGATCCGCTGACAGCACCGGGTGGCGTCGGGCCGATGACCCGCAGCGACCAGGCCACGCTGCCCGCCTTTCTGTCCGAGGGTGTTGTCTTTGCCCATCCCGGAGCCGCGGCAGCGCTGGCCGACACCGTTGCGCAGCGGGTGATCGCCGACCCCGGCCTTGCGGCCGACACCGCGATCACGGATATCGGCGTGGCGCAGCGCCTGCTGGGCCGCGATGACCTCAGCCGCCTGATCCTTGCCGAAACCCAGCCCATGGGCCGGCCCGATCTGGACACCCTGGCCCCGGATCTGATCCGGCGCGCGTCGCAGCAGGGTTCGGACATCGCGCAGTTGACCGACAGTTTCCACCTGAACCTGACGGCCTTTGGCCTGCTGAGTTTCGCAGTCGGCATCTTCATCGTTCACGGCGCAATCGGCCTGGCCTTCGAACAGCGCCGCGCCATGATCCGCACCCTGCGCACGCTGGGCCTGTCGCTGCGTCGGCTGATGCTGCTGATGGGGCTGGAACTGGCGCTGATCGCGCTGCTGGCGGGCGGGATCGGCGTTGCGCTGGGCTATGTGCTGGCGGCCAGCCTGCTGCCGGATGTCGCCGCCACGCTGGAAGGGCTTTATGGCGCGCAGGTCGCGGGGGGATTGCAGCTTGATCCTGTCTGGTGGGGCTCCGGGTTGGGGATCGCATTGACTGGGGCCGCGCTGGCCGGGGCGGGCGCCTTCTGGAAAATCGCCCGGATGCCGGTGCTGGCCACGGGTGCGCGGGCCTGGGCCGTCACCGCGGGGCGCAGGCGGGGCTGGCAGGGCGGCGCGGCGCTGGGGCTGCTGGCGCTGGCCGGGCTGGGCACGTTGCTGGGCGGTGGGCTTGTCGCGGGCTTTGCCAGCCTGGCGTGCCTGCTGCTGGGCGCGGCGCTGGCGCTGCCGCTGGTGCTCGACCGGCTTCTGGCGCTTGGCGAGGAGCGCGCGCGGGGCGTGCGCACGCAGTGGTTCCTCGCCGACACGCGCCAGCAGTTGCCGGGTCTGAGCCTCGCGCTCATGGCGCTGCTGCTGGCGATGGCGGCGAACATCGGGGTCTCGACCATGGTGTCGAGTTTCCGGATGACCTTCACCGGGTTTCTCGATCAGCGCCTCTTTGCAGACCTTTACGTCGCGGCCGAGGACAGGGCCCAGGGCGCGGCCTTGGAGGATTTCGTTCAAGACCGGGCCGAGGCGGTCCTGCCGATCCAGTGGGTCGACACGCGGATCGCGGGCCAGCCGGCGGAAATTTATGGCACGCGGGTCGCCCCGGCCTACGCCGAGAACTGGCGTTTCATCGCGCAGGAGGGCGCTGACAGCGCCGTCTGGGACCGTGTCGCGGCGGGCGCAGCGGCGATCGTGAACGAACAACTGGCCCGCCGCGCGGATCTTTGGCCTGGTGATCCGCTGCCCCTGGCGCCGGGACGGACCCTGCCCATCGCCGGGGTCATGGGCGACTACGGCAACCCGATCGGGCAGGTGATCATCGGCGAGGGGCTGTTCCAGCGCCTTTTCCCCGACGCCGCGCCCGAGCGTTTCGGCGTGGTCACCGATGATTCCGGCGCCCTGCGTGCGGCCTTGGAGGGCGACTTCGGGCTTGCCCCCGGTCAGATCACCGACCAGGCAGCCCTCAAGGATTTTTCCCTGCAGGTCTTCGAACGGACCTTCACGGTGACGGCGGCACTGAATGTCTTGACGCTGGCGGTGGCGGGCTTTGCCATCCTGATGAGCCTGCTGACCCTGGCTGCCATGCGGGTGCCGCAACTGGCCCCGGCCTGGGCGCTCGGACTGACGCGCGCCAGTCTCGGCCGGCTGGAACTGCTGCGCGCGGTGGTGCTGGCGGCGCTGACGCTGCTGGTGGCGTTGCCGCTGGGGCTGGCGCTGGCCTGGATGCTGCTGGCCGTGATCAATGTCGAAGCCTTCGGTTGGCGCCTGCCGATGTTCCTGTTCCCCGGTGACTATGCGGCGCTGGGGGGCTTTGCCCTTCTGGCGGCCCTGCTCGCTGCGCTCTGGCCCGCGTGGCGGCTGGCGCGCACACCCCCCTCGGAGCTGCTCAAGGTGTTTGCCAATGAGGCGTGATGCGATCCTGGCCCTTCTGGCGATGCTGGCCCAACCCGCGCTTGGCCAGGGCTTTGCGGGCATGGGCACCGAGGCCGAGGGATTTGCCATGCCCGCCCCGGAGCCGGTCTTCAACTTCCCTGCCGATCACGGGCCGCATCCGGACTATCGCATCGAATGGTGGTATCTGACCGCCAACCTGCAAGGGCCGGAGGGCACGCCTTACGGGCTGCAATGGACCTTGTTCCGCTCGGCCCTTGCCCCGGGCGCGGGCCCGGGATGGTCCAGCCCGCAGGTCTGGTTCGCCCATGCCGCCGTGACCACGCCCGAGGATCACTACAGCACCGAGCGCTTTGCCCGGGGCGGCATAGGTCAGGCGGGGGTGCAGGCCGACCCCTTCGTCGCAAAAATCGACGATTGGCGGCTGGCGGGGCCGTCGCTGGACGATCTCGACCTGTCCGCCAGTGGCCCCGATTTCGCCTATGACATGGCGCTGCGGGCCGAGGGGCCACTGGTGTTCCACGGCGCGCAGGGCTATTCGGTCAAGTCGGACCAGGGGCAGGCGAGCTACTATTATTCACAGCCCTTCTACCGGATCGAGGGCACTCTGAGTTTGCCGGACGGTGAGGTGCCTGTGACCGGCTCTGCCTGGCTGGACCGCGAGTGGTCCTCGCAGCCGCTTGCGGCCGATCAAACGGGCTGGGACTGGTTCTCGCTGACCCTTGAGACCGGCGACAAACTCATGGCCTTTCAACTGCGCCAGCGGGACGGGACGACCTACAGTTCGGGGACGTGGATCGCGCCGGATGGCACCACAACCGCGCTGCCCGATGGCGCGATCACGACCGAGCCGCTGACGCAGACCGAAGTCGCCGGGCGGCAGGTGCCGACGCGCTGGCGGCTTGCCCTTCCCGCGCGGGGGATGGATGTGACCGTCGCTGCCCTCAATCCCGCGGCCTGGATGGGGGTCAGCGTGCCCTACTGGGAGGGTCCGGTGACGGTCAGCGGCAGCCATGACGGCACCGGGTATCTGGAAATGACCGGCTACGAGTGACAGGGCAACGACCGGCAAAAACGGGCCCTGCGCCCGCAGCGCAAGGCCCGCACCGTTACCCGGATGCTCGTCAACGCACTGGTTGCCGACAGATCGGGCGCCCGCTGCCGGGCGCCCGCAACGACCCTCGCAGCGCGAGGTTACGATTGTGCGAACGCCCGGCAAGGATCAGCCTGTGACGCGAATGGTCGATTGCCGGGCCCGCGCGGGCGGCATAGCGTGTCATCGCAATGACCCGGACCCGCCGCCACGTGCTGAGCCTGATCGCCGCCTGGAGCCTGGCCTCCTGCGGGACCGGCCCGGTGCCGGCACAGCGGGACACCGGACTGCCCGCCGATCTGCGCCCGCAACCCAACGCGGCATTCGACGCTTGGCTGGCGGGGTTTCGCACGCGCGCGGCGTCCCGGGGCCTTTCGGTCACCACACTGGCAGACGGGCTGGCCGATGCGGGCTACCTGCCCGGGGTGGTGCGCCGCGACGGCAGCCAGATCCAGACCCGCCGCAGCTTCGAGGATTACCTGTCGATCGCCACCTCGGACGCGCGGCTGGCCAAGGGTCGGGCGGCCCTGCGGCGACACGGCGACACCCTCGCCGCCGTCGAGGCCCGCTTCGGCGTCTCGCGTCACATCGTTGCCGCCATCTGGGGCGTGGAAAGTGAATTCGGCGACAAGCGCGGGCGCATTCCGGTCGTTTCGGCCACCGCGACACTGGCTTTTACGGGACGGCGCGGCGCCTTCTGGGAGGATCAGCTGACAGCCGCCCTGCGTATCCTGCAAGCGGGCGAGACACCCCCGGACAGGCTGCGGGGCAGCTGGGCCGGGGCCATGGGGCACACGCAGTTCATCCCCACATCCTATCTGGCCTTTGCCGTGGATTTCGATGGCGATGGGCGGCGCGACATCTGGGGCGACGATCCCGGCGATGCCTTGGCCTCTGCCGCAAGCTACCTGTCCCGCAACGGCTGGCGCAGCGGTCTGGCATGGGGCGAGGAGGCCGGGACCGGCACGCTTGCAGGCCGGACCATCCGCCCGCAGGCGGGCGGGCCGCGCTTTACCGTCACGGGCAATTTCGACGTGCTCAAAAGCTACAACAACTCCGATTTCTACGCCGCCACCGTGGGCCATCTGGCCGACCGGCTGGCCGGGGGCGGGCCGCTGCGTGGCGCGTTCCCGCCCGATGCCAATGGCTTGACCCGGGCCGACAGGATCGACTTGCAGCGCGCCCTGGCCGCGCGGGGTCACGAGCTCGGCCCCATCGACGGGGTCATCGGCCCGGCGACCATGGCGGCGATCCGTGATTTTCAGGCCGCGCAGGGACTGGCGGTCACCGGGCAGGCCGATCGCGCGCTGCTGGCGCGGCTGCAGTAGCGGCACCGGGGCGCGATTGCCAAACCCGTCGCTTGGCGCTACCAGAGGAGTGATCCGCGCCGACTGCCGCGCCAGACAACAGGGCCCATGATGACAAAGTTCGACAAGACCAAACTGCCCAGCCGCCACGTGACCGAAGGCCCGCAGCGCGCGCCGCACCGGTCTTACTACTACGCAATGGGCATGTCCGAGGAAGAGATCCACCAGCCGCTGGTCGGGGTCGCCACCTGCTGGAACGAGGCCGCACCCTGCAACATCGCGCTGGCGCGCCAGGCGCAATCGGTCAAGACCGGCGTGAAAGAGGCCGACGGCAGCCCGCGCGAGTTCACCACCATCACCGTCACCGACGGCATTGCCATGGGCCACGAGGGGATGCGCTCGTCCCTGGCCAGCCGCGAGGCCATCGCCGACACCGTCGAGCTGACCATGCGCGGCCATTGCTATGACGCGCTGGTGGGGCTGGCGGGCTGCGACAAGTCCCTGCCGGGGATGATGATGGCCATGGTGCGGCTCAATGTGCCCTCGGTGTTCCTCTATGGCGGGTCGATCCTGCCGGGTCGGGCACCGCAGGATGACGAGATTCCGCAGGATTTCCGCACCCGCGACCTGACCGTTCAGGACATGTTCGAGGCCGTGGGCCGCCACCAGAACCATCAGCTGTCCGACAAGGCGCTGGCGCTTCTGGAAAAGGTGGCCTGTCCCAGTTCTGGGGCCTGTGGCGGCCAGTTCACCGCCAATACCATGGCCTGTGTCTCCGAAGCGATCGGCCTCGCGCTGATGAACAGCTCCGGCATGCCCGCGCCTTACGAATCCCGCGACCAGTATGGCGAGGCCTCCGGCAAGGCCGTGATGAACCTGCTGGAACAGAACATCCGCGCCCGCGATGTCGTCACCCGGCAAAGCATGGAAAACGCCGCCCGCGTGGTGGCCGCCACGGGCGGGTCGACCAATGCCGGGCTGCACCTTCCGGCCATTGCCCACGAGGCGGGGATCGAATTCTACCTCGACGACGTCTGCGAGATCTTCCGCGACACGCCCTATTTCGTGGATCTCAAGCCGGGCGGGCAGTACGTTGCCAAGGATCTTTACGAGGCCGGCGGCATCCCGGTGGTGATGAAGGAGTTGCGCAAGGCCGGACTGATCCACACCGACTGCCTGACGGCCAATGGCCACAGCATCGGCGAGGAACTGGACCGCATCGACCGCGAGGCCGACGGCCGCGTCATCTACCCGATCGAGAAACCGCTGACCGAGACCGGCGGGGTCGTGGGCCTCAAGGGCAACCTCGCCCCGCAGGGCGCCATCGTGAAGGTCGCCGGGATCGCCGCCGAGAACCAGGTCTTCACCGGCCCGGCGCGGGTCTTTGAGTGCGAGGAAGACGCCTTTGCCGCCGTGCGCGCCCGTGAATACCAGGAGGGCGAGGTCATCGTCATCCGCAACGAGGGGCCAGCGGGCGGGCCGGGCATGCGCGAGATGCTGGCGACCACTGCCGCACTCTCGGGGCAGGGCATGGGCAAGAAGGTCGCGCTGATCACCGATGGCCGCTTTTCCGGCGCGACCCGCGGGTTCTGCGTTGGCCATGTCGGCCCCGAGGCGGCCCATGGGGGCCCCATCGCGCTGATCGAGACCGGCGATGTCGTCACCATCGACGCCATCAAGGGCGAACTGAGCGTGGATCTGTCGGAAGACGCGCTGGCCAGGCGCAAGGAAAACTGGTCCGGCCCGCGCGAGACGATCTATGCCAGCGGGGCCATCTGGAAATTCGCGCAGATGGTCGGCGAGACCTACAAGGGCGCCGTGACGCATCCCGGCGGCAAGGCCGAAAAGCACGTCTACATGGATCTTTGATCCGACGGCGGCGCGGCCGGGGGGCCATTCCCGGGCCGCGCCGCCAGTCTTCAGGGCCGCTGCAAGCCGCCGGTCTCGACCTCGATCTGCTCGGACAGGCTGACCACGCTGTCGTGCAGCAATTGCAGGGTGTAGCGCGGATTATGGGCCCAGGCCCCGGCATCCTTGGCAACCACCTGGTAATTGTAGGCGGCCATCAGCAGGCGCGGCGTCCAGCTTGCGTACTGGTTGGGATAGATCGCCTCATCCGTGTCGATGGTGCCGTCCGCGTTCCCGTCGATGAAGAAGTAGGGATAATTGTCCTTGTTGTAGCCGATGGGCGTTCCGACGACCTCGGCGGCATAGGCCCGGATTGCCTCGTTCAGGACGGCGTGCAGGCCCTCGATCTCGTCGCGGATGCCGCCGCTGGTCACGCCGTCGCCGTCGAAATCGGCGGGCTGGGTGCGGATCGCGGTGATATCATCGACGCCCTGGTGGCAGGCGACACAGCCATCGGTGGCCACCTCGGTGCTGTGCGGCTCGTGGCAGGCCACGCAGGTGTTGGCGCTGGGCACATGGGCAAAGCGCCCGGCGTAGCTCTGGCCGTCATACTCGAACCCGCCGCTGACCTCGGAGCCGTGCATCACCGCGGCGGCCACGCCGTAATGGACATTGATGAAGGACAGGTCCTCGGACACGGTGTCGGGGTCCATGCCGTCGATCGCCTGGGTCACGCTGCCGGTCGAGGCGCGCCCGGAATGGCACATTGTGCAGGTCGCATTGCCGCCCAGCCCCGAGACTGTCACGCCCGAGGGGAAGGGCACCGCGTCCAGCGCCTCGGCCTCGGAGACATGGCACGACGCGCAGCCGATCACCGAGTTGATCGTGCCGGGGTGATCCACGACGCCCGCCTCGGTGCCATCGGCGCCCAGCCAGTCCAGCATGCCGGATTCCGAGTGACAGGCCGCGCAGGCCTCGGGCACCGCGCCATCCTCGTTCCAGTGCGTGAAAGAGGGCGAATCATGGTCGCCATGCGGCCCCATGAGCCAGGCCTCGGTGATGTCGGTCACGCTCATGCCCTGCGCGGCGAGGGGCGGTGCAAGCGCCACAAGGAACGTGGAAAGGGCAAGTGATTTCATGGAAAAGGGCATCATGAAGGACTCTCCTGGGTCGGCTATCGTTGGTTGGGTGGTTCAGGCAAGATGCTACCATAGGGGCCGAGCCACGTGGTGACCGAAATCAGGGATGCGCGAACCCCCGCGGCAAGTCATTGGGAAACGCGCCACAGCAGGAGCATAGATGCAGGACAGTGTGACGGAGCCGGACCGGGCACCCGACCAAAGCGGTCAGCCGACAGCGCATGCTCCCCCACAAGACGGGGCAGGGCAGGGGCCGCGCCTGCCCGTGGGGGTGGTGGCCGCGCTCTACCTCGTGGTCTGTCTCGTGCCGCTCGTCCTCGCCCTGATGCGGGACGTCGCCCCCACCGTGACATGGGAAATCGCCGCGGCCGGCCTGGGGCTGATCGGGCTGGCCGCCATGGCGGTGCAGTTCGTCACCTCGGGCCGGTTCCAGCTGATTTCCGGGCGGCTGGGGATCGACCGGGTCATGGCCTTTCACAAGACCGCCGCCTGGTGGGTGCTGGGCGCGCTTCTGCTGCACCCGCTGGCCTATGTGGTGCCGACCGTGCAGGCCGATCCGGCGCTGGGTCTCGAACGGCTGATCGCCTATCTGACCCTGCCGCAGTATCGCACCGGCGTGATTGCGCTGGGCGCGCTGGCGCTGCTGGTGCTGGGCTCGGCCCTGCGCGAGCGCCTGCCGCTGCGTTATGAGGCCTGGCGCGGGGCGCATGTGGTCCTGGCCATCACGGCCGTCGCGGGCGGGTTGCACCATGCCGCCACCGTGGGCCGCTTCAGTGTCCTGGGGGCGTTGCAGGGCTACTGGTGGGGCGTGGGGGCCGCGGTCGCGGGCATTCTCGCCGTGCTCTACGGGTTGCGCTGGGCACGGCTGCACCGGCGGCCCTGGCGACTAGCCTCGGTCACGCGGCGGGCCGACCGCATGTGGGAGCTGGACATCCAGCCCGCGCCGGGCACCGCGCCTATGCCCTATCGCGCCGGGCAGTTCGTCTGGATCACCGAAGGCGCGCGGCGCTTCCCATTGTTCGATCACCCCTTTTCCATTGCCGACAGCCCCCGGCGCGCGGGCCTGCGCCTGATTGTCAAGGAAGCGGGCGATTTCACCAACCGGATCGGCGATCTTGCCCCCGGCACACCGATGGGCGTGGACGGGCCCTATGGGCATTTCACGCTGGAGGGGCACGCGGACGACGCGGTGCTGCTGATCGCGGGTGGTGTCGGCGTCGCGCCGATCATGGGGCTTTTGCGCGATCTGCGCGCGCGCGGCCATGATCGGCCCGTGCGGCTGGCCTATGCGGTGGGCACCCCGGACAACCTGGCCTGCGCCGATGAGATCGCGGCGGCCGCCGGGGACCTCGACCTCGAGACCCTGCTGCTGAGCGAGACCCCGGGACCGGACTGGCCGGGCGAGGTGGGGCGGCTGGACCGCGCGCGGCTGCAGGACATGCTGCGCGACCTCGACCCGCAGGAGACAATGGCGATGATGTGCGGCCCCGGCCCGATGGTGACAGCCGTCGCCGACACGCTGATCGATCTCGGATTGCCCATGGAGCGGGTCCTGTATGAACGGTTCGACTATTCCGAGGGGGCCTCGCGGCTGGATCGGCGGTTGCGGCGGCGGTTCCTGGCGCTGGGCGCGGGGCTGGCCCTCGGGCTGGCCGGCTTCGTGGCCCTGCTGGGCTGATGGGGCGGCGACCCGCGATTGCACCGCGTGGTCTTGAGAAACTGGTTTCGGATCGCTACCTCTTGTTCATGACGACTGCCACCGCCGACCCGGAGATGATCGCCGAACTGCTGGTCCACCTGGGCCGGCTGGCCCGCGGTGAAGGCACCGCCGCCCGGCTGACGCCGGCGCAATGGGCCTGCCTTAGGTTCTTTGCCCGCGCCAATGACAGCACGCGGACGCCGTCGGGCTTTGCCGGCTTTCAGGCGACGACCCGCGGCACCGCCTCGCAGATCATCAAGTCGCTCGAGGGGCGGGGTCTGCTGGTCCGCCGCCGGTCGGAACAGGACAGGCGCAGCGTGCGCTTCGATCTGACCGACAGCGGCGCGGCCATGCTCGATCAGGACCCGCTGGGTGACCTGATGGGCGTCATCGGCACGCTGGAGGCCACCGAACAGGCCCGGTTCCGGGCGACGCTGACAAGGGTCGCCGCGGCCCTGGCCCTGCACCGCGACGTGCCCGCCTTCGGGTCCTGCCGCGATTGCGGGCACTTTTCGGACACCGGAGGGCGCGCGCACTGCGCCTGCATGGCCGCCGACCTGGGCTGGACCGAGATCGACAGGCTATGCGCCAGTTTTGCCGCAGAAAATGGCGACGCGACGCCCCCTGAAGGAGACTGAGATGACAAGAAAAGAGCCCCGCATGATCGCCATCAGCAGCGGCAAGGGCGGTGTGGGCAAATCCACCGTCACCGCCAATATCGCCGTGGCCATGGCTGAGGCCGGGCTGGCCGTGGGGGTGGTGGATGCCGATATCTACGGCCCCTCGATCCCGCGAATGCTGGGCATCGGGGCGGGCAAGCCCACCATGACCCCGGACGAAAAGGTTGTCCCGGCCCGCGCGCATGGGGTCAAGGTGATTTCCATGGCGATGCTGACCGATGACGACAAGCCGGCGATCCTGCGCGGGCCCATGGTGACGAAATACCTGCAGATGTTCGTCCGCCAGGTGGACTGGGGCGAACTGGATGTGCTGCTGCTGGATCTGCCGCCGGGGACGGGCGACATTCAGCTGACGCTGGCGCAGGCCTTCCCGCTGTCTGGCGCGGTGGTGGTCAGCACGCCGCAGGACGTCAGCCTCAAGATCGCGCAGCGGGGCCTGCGCATGATGGAACAGGTCAACGTGCCGATCCTCGGCGTGATCGAGAACATGAGCGGCTTTACCTGTCCGTCCTGCGGGACGGTCACCCATATCTTCCACCAGGGCGGTGGCGAGGCCATCGCCCGCGATCTGGGCGTCGATTTTCTGGGCAGCGTGCCGCTGGACCCGCATGTGGTCGATTGCGGCGACACGGGCCGCCCGCTGGTGCAGGCCGCGCCCGACGGACCTGCGGCGCAGGCCTACCGGGACATCGCGGCGGCGCTGGGCGGTGGGGGCGGTGCGGCCGCCGGGATCGCCACGCCCTTCGACTGGCACCCGGCCGAGGGGCGCGGCCAGCCCGCGCCGGTGGCACCGCAGCCGGACGGGCCGGCCAACAGGCTGGCGGCGCTGGATCACGACGCCACGGGGCTGATGCTGCGCTGGGCCGACGGGGCCGAACAGCGCCTGACGGACCGTGACCTGCGGCTTGCCTGCGCCTGCGCCAAGTGCCGCGACGAGATGTCGGGCAAGCCATTGCTCGATCCGGCAAGCGTGCCGCTGGACATCAGCCTGACCCGGGTCTGGAGCGTGGGCAATTACGCGCTCGGCCTGGCCTTCAGCGACGGGCATGACACCGGCATCTACACCTTCAAGGCCTTGCGCGCGATGCAGGGGTCGGAGATGGAAGATGTCTGAGGCGGCCACGCAGCGCCGTATCCGCGCCCAGGCGTCGGCCAGCGATGCCCGGGTCATGGGCTTCGTGCTGGACGCCGAGGTGCAGCCGGGCCGCGCCGCGCGGTTCGATGGCCCCGGGGTCGCGCCGTTGTCCAAGGCGCTTTTCGGTATCAGCGGCGTGGCCCGCGTCGAGGTGAGCGGCGCGACGATCTGGGTGCAGAAAACCGAAGAGGCCGACTGGGCCGGTCTGAAACCGGCCATCGCCGCGGCGATCCGCACCGTGCTGGACTTCACCGAAACACCACTGGGGCAGGGGGCCGAGGACCGCGGGTCCGATACCGCCTTGTTGCAACGGGTCGAAGAGTTGTTGCAGACCCAGGTCAACCCCGCCATTGCTGCGCATGGCGGGCACATCTCGGCCGAGCGGGTCGAGGCTGGCACCGTCTACCTGCGCATGTCCGGGGGGTGTCAGGGCTGTGCGGCCTCGGCGGCGACCCTGCGCGACGGAGTCGAACGCATGCTGCACGCCGCCCTGCCGCAGATCGTCGATATTGTCGATGTCACCGACCACGCCCAGGGCACCAACCCCTTCTACACCCATGACACCGGCAAGTACCCGGTGTTCAACCGCCCCGTGCCACCCGGGGTGATCGACCGCGAGGATGGCCAGGTCAGTGTGGACCCTGCCTATCTCGGCCCCCGCCTGGGCCTGACGCCCGAGACGCTGCGCGCCGGCATGCAGCGCGGCGATGTCGTGGGTGTGACCGAAAGCGGCGAGGGGGCGGATGCGGGCAAGACCCGCATCGTGATCCGCAGCCCCACCCGCGCCTGGGCCGCCGAGATCGCCGAGGATGGCAGCGCCCGCGAGATCCCGCCCCCAGCCCCCGCAGATGAGGCCGCCGGGCAGGAAAGCGCCCTCTCCGAACGAGTGCGCGCCTACCTGGCCGGGCTGGAGGGCGAGACGACAACCGTGACCTATGGCGCCCTGGCCCGGGCGCTTGGGATGTGGCAGCCCGGTTCGGTGCGGCGGGTGACCGCCGCGCTGGAGGCCACAATGCGCGCCGATGCCGCGGCCGGTCGGCCCTTCATTGCCGCCCGCGCCGTGGGGCGGGGACGTGACGCGCTGCCCGGCAAGGGCTTTTTCGATCTGGCCCGGACTCTGGGGCGCGGGCCCGCGACGGATGAGAGCGATCGGGACTACCACGCCCGCGAATGCGCCGCGCTGGCAGGCCGGGTGGCGTCCGCTTCGGGGGACTGACTCGGCCACGGCCTTGCACCGGGCCCGTAGCCTGTCCACGTTCGGGGCAAACGGAAAGGGCAAGTCTTGGCGTTCGATTTCGAAGCTGTGGTGATCGGGGGCGGGGCCATCGGGCTGGCCTGCGCCGCCGCCCTGGGGCGGTCGCTCGGCCCCACGCTGGTGCTTGAGGCGGCCGACCAATGGGGCGCGGGCACCTCTTCGCGCAACAGCGAGGTGATCCACGCCGGACTCTACTACCCCACCGGCAGTCTCAAGCACCTGCTCTGCTTGCGCGGGCGGCGCATGCTCTATGATGATCTGGCCCGCCGGGGCATTGCCCATCACAAATGCGGCAAGCTGGTCGTGGCCACTGACGAGCCGGAACTGGCCCGGATCGAGGCGCTGGCCGCGCGCGCCCGCGACAACGATGTCGAGGGGGTGCAGCTGCTGGGCAAAGAGGCCGTGGCGCGGATGGAACCCGAGGTACGGGCCACCGGCGCGCTATGGTCCCCGGAAAGCGGCATCTTCGACAGTCCTGCCCATATGCTGGCCTTGCTGGGTGACATCGAGCAGGCGGGCGGGCATGTCGTTACCGCCACGCCGCTGCGAGAGGCCCACCCGGATGCGGTTGGCTTTCACTTGCACACCGGCGGGGCCGATCCGGCCCGCATCACGACCCGCGTGCTGGTCAATGCCGCGGGACTCTCCGCGGTGCAGGTCGCGGCGCGTATCTCGGGGCTGCCGGACAGCGCGCTCCCGCACCTGCGGTTCGCCAAGGGCTGCTATTTCGGTTTGAGCGGCCGGGCGCCGTTCCGGCACCTCGTCTATCCCGCGCCGGTGGATGGCGGGCTGGGGGTCCATGCGACGATCGACCTCGCCGGGCGGGTACGCTTTGGCCCGGACGTGGACTGGCTGCCACCCGATACGACGCCGGGGCAGTTGGACTATGACGTGCCCGCCGGGCGCGCCACCGCGTTCCAGACCGCGATCCAGCGCTACTGGCCCGGGCTGCCGGACGGGGCGCTCTTTCCCGATTACGCCGGGGTCCGCCCGAAACTGAGCGCCCCGGGCGCGCCGCCGGCCGATTTCCTGATCCAGGGTGTGGCGGATCACGGCCTGCCGGGCCTGGTCAACCTTTTCGGTATCGAGAGCCCCGGCCTGACCGCCGCACCGGCCATCGCCGAACACGTCGCGCAAGCACTTGATCCATGAGCGGCCCTGCAACAGGAGCGCTGCAAACAATCTCAGGAGAATCCCGGCCGCGACAAAGTGACCAGGATGCGCACGGCACGTCTGGAAGCGCGGTACACGAAACCGGATAATTTGGAGGCGAGTACCGGAATCGAACCGGTGTA
>JAVLCA010000037.1:0-25510 GCA_031581025.1 Salibaculum sp.
TCGATCGCCCCCCAGACCTCGGGGTCCCGCGACGAAAGCGGCTCGGTGAAGAAGGGGTCGGGGCTGGTCGAATGGGTCATGGTGGTCCTCCTTGGCGGGCGCCGGTCCGTTTCCGGCCAATATCTGCTTGTGGGCTTGATATGGGGCAAATCCGTGACGGGAAAGGCCCAAAGCGACGCAGGCCGGACCGTTGGCGTCCGATCGCGGTATCCGTGCGCGGGATTGCCGGGGGGATTGCCTTTCCCGCCGGCGCATCGGACAAGGGAGGCGACAGACAAGGGACGGACCCATGGCCCCCAAGCTCGCCTTCGTTGCCAGCGATGCGCCCATCGCCCGACAGGCCGCCACGGCGCTGGCCCAGCGCTACGGCGCGGTAGAGGAGTCCGACGCTGATGTCATCGTGGCCCTGGGCGGCGATGGCTTCATGTTGCACACGCTGCACCGGACCCAGCATCTGGATGCGCCGGTCTACGGCATGAACCGGGGCACCGTCGGCTTTCTGATGAACGAATACGCCGAGACCGGCCTGCCCGCGCGCCTGGCGGCGGCCGAGGAAGAGGTGATCAACCCGCTGCGGATGCAGGCGACCTGCGCGGATGGCACGACCCATCACGCCCTGGCGATTAACGAGGTCTCCTTGCTGCGCGCGGGGCCGCAGGCGGCGAAGCTGCGCATCCACGTCGATGGCAAGCTGCGCATGGCCGAACTGGTCTGCGACGGCGCGCTGGTGGCCACGCCGGCCGGGTCCACCGCCTACAACTACTCGGCCCACGGGCCGATCCTGCCCATCGGGTCGGATGTCCTGGCCCTGACGGCGGTCGCGGCCTTCCGGCCCCGGCGCTGGCGCGGCGCGCTGCTGCCCAAGGAAGGGCGGGTCACATTCGAGGTGGTCGATCCGGCGCGGCGCCCGGTCATGGCCGATGCCGATGGCAAATCCGTGCCCGACGTGGCCGAGGTGCGCATTCAGTCGGCCGAGGACGTGCAGCACCGGTTGCTGTTCGATCCGGGCCACGGGCTGGAGGAACGGCTGATCCGCGAACAGTTCGCCTGAGGCCGCCGGCCGCCGCTCCTTGCCGGGCGGGCCCGGCAAGGACGCCCCGCCCGCCGTCCCGGTTTCAGTCGGCGCGGATATGCGACACCCGCAGGTCGGCTTGATGGTCGCGGCCATAGGCCACAAGCGCGACCGACCGGGCATCGGCCGCCTCCAGCGGCGGCAGGCCCCCGCCCGAGGCGGTGAACCGGCTCAGAGGCACGGTGACATCGGCCCAGTCGCGCGGCGCGGTAAAACTGGCCTGATAGAACTGCCAGGGCAGGCGCGTTGCCGTACTGCGCAGGTGGATGTAGTAGGTCTGGCCGTCGCCGCGCGCGACCAGGGTCAGCGTGGTCGTATCCGCCGGCAGGCCGTCCAGCGGATGCCGCGCCTGGATGAAGCCGCCATTGTTGGCGGTGCTCACGGTGCCGCTCAGGTGCAGATGCGGCGGGGCCCCGCCGATCACGGCCTGCCCCTCGGACCGGCCGCCCATGACGCGGTCGGTGAAGAAGGACCAGCGCGCGGTGGGGTCCTCGGTGAAATCCTCGATCAGCATGTCGGCCCGTCCCGGGGGTCCGGCGAGCACAGCGAGCAGCAAGACGACGACCCCCTTCATGACACCAAAGATAGCGTGTTGCCCGGCGCCGTCACCCCCTGGGATACCCGATTGTTGCCAGGGCCTCGGAAATCTCGTCGAGGATGGCCGGGTCGTCGATGGTGGCGGGCATCTTGTATGGCTTGCCATCGGCGATCGAGACCATGGTGCCGCGCAGGATCTTGCCCGACCGTGTCTTGGGCAGGCGGTCCACCACCACGGCCAGCTTGAAGGCCGCCACGGGGCCGATGCGCTCGCGCACCAGGGTGACGCATTCCTTGACGATCTCCGCGTGCGGGCGCTCTACCCCCTTGGACAGGCACAGGAACCCCAGTGGCAACTGGCCCTTCAAGTCGTCGCTGACCCCGATCACTGCGCATTCGGCCACGTCCGAGTGGCTGGCCAGCACTTCCTCCATGCCGCCGGTGGACAGCCGGTGGCCGGCCACGTTGATGACATCGTCGGTGCGCGCCATGATCCAGACATAGCCGTCCTCGTCGATCATGCCCGCGTCGCCGGTCTCGTAGTAGCCCAGGAAGGTGGCGAGGTAGGATTTTCGGAACCTGTCCGCGGCGTTCCACAGCGTCGGCAGGGTGCCCGGCGGAAGTGGCAGCTTGACCGCGATGGCGCCCAGCTCGCCAGCGGGCAGCGGGGTGCCGTCCTCGCCCAGGATCTGGATGTCGTAGCCTGGCATGGGAACGGTGGGACTGCCCAGCTTGACCGGCAGCGGCTCGATGCCCACCGGGTTGCCCGCGATGGTGTAGCCCGTTTCGGTCTGCCACCAGTGGTCGTAGACCGGCTTACCGGTCATCTTCCGGGTCCATTCGATGGTGTCGGGGTCGGCGCGTTCGCCGGCCAGGTAGATCGCGCGCAGGCCGGACAGGTCGTATTTCTCGACGCATTCACCTTTCGGGTCCTCGCGCTTGACCGCGCGAAAGGCCGTGGGCGCGGTAAAGAAGCTGCGGACGTTGTGTTCCTGGATCACGCGCCAGAAGGTGCCCGCGTCTGGCGTGCCCACGGGCTTGCCCTCGAAGACGACGGTGGTGTTGCCGTGGATCAGCGGCGCGTAGCAGATGTAGGAATGGCCCACGACCCAACCGACATCCGAGGCGGCCCAGAAGACCTCGCCGGGGTCGACGTTGTAGATGTTCTTCATGGTCCAGTTGAGGGCCACCAGGTGCCCCGCGGTGTGGCGCACCACGCCCTTGGGCGCCCCCGTGGTGCCGGAGGTGTAGAGGATATAGGCCGGGTGATTGCCCTCGACGGGCACGCAACCGGCCGGTTCCACACCATACTGGAAGCCGTGCCAGTTGACGTCGCGGCCCTCTTCGAGGTGCGCGACTTCCTGTTCGCGCTGGAAGATGACGCAGAAATCGGGCTTGTGCCCGGCCTGGTCTATGGCCCCGTCCAGCAGCGGCTTGTAGTGCACGACGCGGCCCGGCTCGATCCCGCAGGAGGCGGCGATGATCGCCTTGGGCTGCGCGTCGTCGATGCGCACGGCCAGTTCGTGCGCGGCAAAGCCGCCGAAGACCACCGAGTGGATCGCGCCCAGCCGCGCGCAGGCCAGCATGGCCTCGAGCGCCTCGGGGATCATCGGCATGTAGATGATGACGCGGTCGCCCTTTTCCACGCCCTTGGCGCGCAGGGCCCCGGCCAGGTTGGCCACGCGGTTGCGCAGCTCGACATAGGAGATCTCGCGCTTGGTGTGGGTGACCGGGCTGTCATGAATGATGGCGGTCTGATCGCCGCGGCCCTGTTCCACGTGGCGGTCGACGGCGTTCCAGCAGGTGTTCACCTTGGCGTCGGCGAACCATTCATAGATGTGGTCGCCCCGGTCGAAAAGCGCCTGTTTCGGGGCCTCGTCCCAGTCGATGGCCTGGGCGGCCTCCATCCAGAACCCCTCCGGATCGGCCTTCCAGCCCTCGTAGACCTCGCGGTATCCCATGGTGTGCCTCCTCCTCATGCGTTGCAAAGGGATAGGGCAGGGGGTGGCCCTGCGGCAAGCCTGTTGGCGCCAGCACGTGGCAATCGGACGCAAAATATTTGCAGAACCGGGACCTATGCTACGGCCATTTTTGCAAAGTCGCTGATTTCCGCCCGCCCGGGGTAAATCCCAATGCGGGCCTGCAAATCTGCAAATTTCCGGTGCGGGGGAATCACCCGTAGTGCTGCACCGGTGTGCCGGCAATCGCGGCCATGTTCAGCAATCCGCGCGCCGTGATCCCCGGCGTGACCACATGCGCGCGGTTGCCCATGCCCATCAGGATCGGCCCGACCTCCAGCCCGCCGCCCTTGGACTTGAGGATGTTGCGCACCCCCGAGGCGGCATCGGCATGGCCGAAGATCAGCACGTTGGCCGCCCCGTCCAGCCGCCCGCCGGGCAAAAGGCGCGCGCGCAATTCCGGGTCCAGCGCGGCGTCGACATTCATCTCGCCCTCGTACTGGAAATCGGTCTCCATCGCGTCGAGCAGGGCCAGGGCCTCGCGCAGGCGCTTGCCCGAGCCTTCGGCCTGGTTGCCGAACTGCGATTGTGAGCAGAAGGCGATCTTGGGCTCCACCCCGAAGCGCCGGGCATGGCGGGCGGCCCCCAGGGCGACCTCGGCCAGGTTCTCGGGGCTGGGCAGGGACCAGACATGGGTGTCGGCCAGAAACAGCGGGCCGTCCTCCAGGATCATCATGGAAAGCGCCCCGTGCGGGCGATAGCTGCCGTGGCCCAGAACCTGGGTGATATAGTTGAGATGCCAGCGGTATTCGCCGAATGTGCCGCAGATCAGGCTGTCGGCCTCGCCGCGCTGCACCATGACCGCGCCGATGGCGGTGTTGTTGGTGCGCATGATGGCGCGGGCCAGGTCGGGGGTGACGCCGCGCCGCGCCATGATCTGGTGATAGGTGCCCCAGTAATCGCGGTAGCGGGGGTCGTTCTCGGGGTTCACGATCTCGAAGTCGCGGCCCGGGCGCACCACCAGCCCGGCGCGTTCGCAGCGCGCCTCGATGACCTCGGGGCGGCCGATCAGGATGGGCTTCTCCGGGGTCTCTTCCAGGATGGCCTGCGCGGCGCGCAGCACGCGTTCGTCCTCGCCCTCGGCAAAGACGATGCGGCGGGCGGCCTGGCCCGCGGCCTCGAAGACCGGCCGCATGAGCAGCGCCGATTTGAAGACGCTTTCGTTGAGCTTCTGCTTGTAGGCCTCGATATCGGCGATGGGCCGGGTGGCCACGCCAGTTTCCTGTGCCGCTCGGGCCACGGCGCTGGAGACCACCGCCGACAGCCGCGGATCAAAGGGCTTGGGGATCAGGTAATCGGCCCCGAAGGTCAGGTGTTCGCCCTGGTAGATGCGCGCGGCCTCGGCGCTGGTGGTCTGGCGCGCCAGGTCCGCGATGCCCTCGATGCAGGCGATCTGCATGGCGTCGTTGATCTCGGTCGCGCCGGCGTCCAGCGCCCCGCGAAAGATGAAGGGAAAGCACAGGACATTGTTGACCTGGTTGGGAAAATCGCTGCGGCCCGTGGCGATGATGGCATCCGGGGCCACCTCGCGCGCGACCTCGGGCAGAATCTCGGGCGTGGGATTGGCCAGGGCGAAGATGATCGGGCGCTCGGCCATCCGGCGCACCATGTCCGCGCTCAGCACGCCCGGCCCGGACAGGCCCAGGAACAGGTCGGCCCCGTCTATGACCTCGTCCAGCGTCGCCGGGGCGGTGCCCTGGGCATAGGCGGCCTTTTGCGGGGTCATGTCCGTCTCTCGGCCCTCGTGGACCAGACCCTCGATGTCGCACAGCCAGACGTTCTCGCGCCGCACTCCCAGTTTGAGCAGCATGTTCAGGCAGGCGATGCCCGCGGCCCCGCCGCCGGTGCTGACGACCTTGATGTCCTCGAAGGACTTGCCGGCAACACGCAGCGCGTTGGTGGCCGCCGCGCCGACGACGATGGCCGTGCCGTGCTGGTCGTCGTGAAAGACGGGGATGTTCATCCGCGCGCGGCAGATCTGTTCGACGATGAAACAGTCGGGCGCCTTGATATCCTCAAGGTTGATCGCCCCGAAGGTCGGTTCCATCGCGCAGACGATCTCGGCCATTTTCTCTGGGTCCGGTTCGTTCAGTTCGATGTCGAAACAGTCGATCCCGGCGAACTTCTTGAACAGGACGGCCTTGCCCTCCATCACCGGCTTGGCGGCCAGCGCCCCGATGTTGCCCAGCCCCAACACCGCCGAGCCGTTCGAGACCACCGCCACCAGGTTGCCCCGCGCGGTGTAGTCGAGCGCGGTTGCCGGGTCGGCCTTGATCTCGAGGCTGGCCTCGGCCACGCCGGGCGAATAGGCGCGGGCCAGGTCGCGGCCATTGGCCAGCGGCTTGGTGGCGCGGATCTCGAGTTTGCCGGGCTTGGGGTCCCGGTGATAGGCGAGCGCGGCGTCGCGCAGCGAGGTCTCGGTCTTGTCGGCCATGGCGTGCCCCGTGTCATGTTCTGGTCGGTTCTGTTTTCGTTTAATGTTAAACAGTAGTCCCGGCGTCGCGGGGTCCCTGCACCGGTCCATCAAGCATCAACAGGCCCCGTCTTGCAAATCCGAATGCGCGGCCGGGCACACGCCAAGGCTTGCATCCCTTCGGCCGCCATCCCAATCTGGGGTCCGGAGGGATGCCCAATGCCACTTGTCGATGACGCCCGCGCCGTGCGTGAAAACGCTTATGTGCCCTATTCCAACTTCAAGGTCGGGGCCGCGATCCGCGGGGCCAGCGGCGCGGTCTATCGCGGCGTGAACGTGGAAAACGTGGCCTATCCCGAAGGCACCTGCGCCGAGGCCGGGGCCATCGCCGCCATGGTCGCCGCCGGCGAGACCACGATCGCCGAGGTCGCGGTGATCGCCGACAGCCCGGTGCCGGTTTCGCCCTGCGGCGGCTGCCGCCAGAAACTGGCCGAATTCGGGGCCGGTGACGTGCCTGTCACGCTGGCCACGACGCAGGGCGCGACGGTTGAAACCACCATCGCCGGGATGCTGCCCGGCAAGTTCGACAGCCACCAGATGAGCCGGAGCTGAGCGTTTGGACGCCCGTGCCATCATCCTGAAGCTGCGCAAGGGGCAAAGCCCGGACCGCGAGGAACTGACCTGGTTCGCCAAGGGGTTGGCGACAGGCGCCGTCTCCGATGCCCAGGCCGGGGCCTTTGCCATGGCCGCCTGCCTCAACGGCCTGGGCGAGGCGGGGCGCGTGGCGCTGACACTGGGCATGCGCGACAGCGGCGACGTGCTGGGCTGGGATCTGCCCGGCCCGCTGATGGACAAGCATTCCACGGGCGGCGTGGGCGATTGCGTCTCGCTGATCCTGGCGCCCGCGCTGGCGGCCTGCGGCGTCTTCGTGCCCATGGTCTCGGGCCGGGGGCTGGGGCACACCGGCGGCACGCTGGACAAGATCGAGGCGATCCCGGGCCTGTCCACAACCGTGGACGCGGCGCGCTTTCGCGCCATCACGGCGGATATCGGCTGTGCCATCGTCAGCGCCACGGGCAACATCGCCCCTGCCGACCGCCGCCTTTATGCCATCCGCGATGTCACCGCGACGGTGGAGAGCGTGGACCTCATCACCGCCTCGATCCTGTCCAAGAAGCTGGCCGCCGGGCTGGACGGACTGGTGCTCGACGTCAAATGCGGCGCGGGCGCCTTCATGAAAAGCGCGCAAGAGGCCCGCGCGCTGGCCCATGCGCTGTGCGATACCGCCAACGCGGCCGGGACATCCACCGCGGCCTTCCTCACCGACATGGCGCAACCGCTGGCCCCGGCGCTGGGCAATGCGGTCGAGGTGGCCCTCTGCATGGAGGTTCTGTCGGGCAACCGCGCCGCCGCCCCGCGCCTGCATGACCTGACCGTGGCGCTTTGTGCGCGGGTTCTGGCGCTGACGGGCGAGGCCGAGGACGCCGCACAGACCCGTGTCGCGGATGCGATTTCCAGCGGCCACGCGATGGAGCTTTTCGCGGCCATGACCCACAGCCTCGGCGGCCCGCCGGACATGGACTCCGACTGGCGCACGCATCTGCCCCGCGCCCCCGTGGTGGGCGAGGTCACCGCGCCGCGTGCCGGACAGGTGGCCGCCATCGACGGCGAGGCGCTGGGATTTGCCGTGGTGGCCCTTGGCGGTGGGCGGCAGGTCGAGACCGACCGGGTGGACCCGGCGGTGGGCCTGACCGAGGTCGTCCCATTGGGCGCCACCGTGGAGCCGGGCGACCCGCTGGCGGTGATCCATGCCGCGGACGAGGCCCGGGCCGAGGCCGCCGCCCGGGCAGTCCGCGCCGCCATCACCATCGGCGCGGCCCGCGCGCCGGGCGCCTTGATCCTCGAAAGGATACAGCCATGACCCGCGCCTTCCTGGTCGTCATCGACAGCGTCGGCATCGGCGGTGCGCCGGATGCCGGGGGCTTCTACAACGACGGCGTGCCCGACAGCGGCGCCAACACCGTCGGCCATATCGCCGGGGCCTGCGCCGGCGGCCATGCCGAGCAGGGGCGCAGTGGCGCGCTGCACCTGCCCAACCTGGCGGGCCTCGGGCTGGGCCATGCGCTGGAGCTGGCCAGCGGTGTCACCGCCCCCGCCCTGATGGTGGCGCCCACCGGCGCCTGGGGCGCGGCGACCGAGGTCAGCCCGGGCAAGGATACCCCCTCGGGGCACTGGGAACTGGCCGGGGTACCGGTGCCCTGGACCTGGCATTATTTCGAGAAACCAACCGAGAGCTTTCCCCCCGATCTGATCGAAGAGGTCAAGGCCCGTGCCGAAACCGATGGCATCCTGGGCAATTGCCATGCCTCGGGCACCAACATCATCGACGACCTGGGCGAAGACCATATCCGCACCGGCTGGCCCATCTGCTATACCTCCGCCGACAGTGTCTTCCAGATCGCCGCACACGAGGACCACTTCGGGCTGGACCGGCTGCTGGACCTGTGCCGCGCCCTCGCGCCCACGCTGCACGCCATGAAGGTGGGCCGGGTCATCGCGCGGCCCTTCGTGGGCGAGCCGGGCGCCTTCACCCGCACGCCGCGCCGACGGGATTTCGCCATCGCCCCGCCCGCGCCGACGCTGTGCGACTGGGCGCAATCGGCCGGGCGCGCGGTGCAGGCCGTGGGCAAGATCGGCGACATCTTCTCGATGCAGGGCATCGACACGGTGCGCAAGGGCGACGACGCCGCCCTGATGGGCCACCTGTCCGACCTCGCCCGCGAGGCCCCCGAGGGCGCTCTGGTCTTTGCCAACCTGGTGGAGTTCGACAGCCTTTATGGCCACCGCCGCGATGTCTCGGGCTATGCGCGCCACCTGGAATGGTTCGACGCCGAACTGGGCCGCCTGCTGCCGCGATTGCGCGAGGGTGACCTGTTGCTGGTCACCGCCGATCATGGCAATGACCCCACTTGGGTTGGCACCGACCATACCCGCGAACGGGTGCCGGTGCTGGCCCACGGGCTGGGCGCGCGGGCGCTGGGGAACATGGCGTTCACCGACGTGGCGGCGCTGGTGGCCGACCACCTCGGGCTGGAAAAGGGCAGGGCATGACGTACCGCGATACTGCGAAGGTGGAACTGCACCTGCATCTGGAAGGCGCCGCGCCGCCCGCCTTCATCCGGGGGTTGGCGCAGGAAAAGAACCTCGACCTCAGCGCGATCTTCACCGCCGATGGCGGCTATGCCTACCGCGACTTCGACCATTTCCTGCAGGTCTACGAGGCCGCCTGCACCACGCTTCAGTCGCCCGAGGATTTCCATCGCCTGACCCTGGCCGTGCTGGAGGAAAGTGCGGCCCATGGTGTGGTCTATTCCGAAACCTTCCTGAGCCCCGATTTCTGTGGCGGCGGCGACCTCGCGGCCTGGCGCGACTACCTGGCCGCCATCGAAGAGGCGGCAGAGGAAGCCGAGGCCCGCTTTGGCATCACCCTGCGCGGCATCGTCACCTGCATCCGTCACTTCGGCCCCGACAAGGCCCGGCCTGCGGCGCGCTGCGCGGTGGAAACGCAGGGGCGCTTCCTGCGCGGCTTCGGCATGGCCGGCGCCGAGATGATGGGCCGACCAGGGGATTTCGCCTGGGCCTTCGACTGCGCGCGCGAGGCGGGGATGCCGCTGACCTGCCACGCCGGCGAATGGGGCGGCCCGGACATGGTGGCCGACACCCTGCGCGACCTCGCCCCGGCGCGGATCGGCCACGGGGTGAACACCATCACCGACCCGGCGCTGGTGGAAACCCTGGCCGAGCGGGGCACGGTGCTGGAAGTCTGCCCCGGCTCCAACGTCTTTCTGGGGGCGACCGGCGGCTGGCCCGACCACCCGATCAAGCGGTTGCGCGACGCAGGCGTCAAGGTGACGGTCTCGACCGACGATCCGCCCTTCTTTCACACCACCATGACCCGCGAATACGAGATGCTGGCGCAGACCTTCGGCTGGGGCGCCGCCGATTTCGCCGCGCTCAACCGGGTCGCGCTGGACGCGGCCTTCTGCGATGCCGAGACCCGCGCCGCCGTCGCCCGCAAACTGGAGGCCGCATGACCCATCTGCCGCATCTGACCCATGTGAAACATCCCCTGGTCCAGCACAAGCTGACCTTGATGCGCCGGGTCAGCACCCCATCGAACCAGTTTCGCCAGGTGCTGCGCGAGATCTCGCCCCTGCTGGCCTATGAGATCACCCGCGATCTGCCGCTGATCGATGAGCGGATCGAGACGCCCCTGCAGGCCATGGAGGCCCCGGTTCTGCAGGGCAAGAAACTGGCGCTGGTCAGCATCCTGCGGGCGGGCAATGGCCTTCTGGACGGGGTGCTGGAACTGATTCCCTCGGCGCGGGTCGGCTTTGTCGGGCTTTACCGCGACGAAGAGACCCTGCAACCGGTGCAGTACTACTGCAAGCTGCCCGACACGCTGGAAGACCGCGTGGTGATCGCCGTGGACCCGATGCTGGCCACCGGCAATTCCTCGGCCGCCGCGGTGGACCTGCTCAAACAGGCCGGGGCCACGGACATCCGGTTCCTGTGCCTTCTGGCCGCGCCCGAGGGCATTGCCCGGATGAAAGAGGCCCACCCCGATGTGCCCATCGTCACGGCCGCGGTTGACGAACGGCTGGACGCGCGCGGTTATATCGTCCCGGGGCTAGGGGATGCGGGCGACCGCATGTTCGGTACAAAATGAAGTAACAAACGCTTTACAGACCCGGCGTTCTCGCCCACCATTCCCGCGTGTATCCTGGGGGAAAAATGGGCAAGACACGCCGCGTCGCAACCGTTCTGGTGATCCTCGGCGTGATGGCCGGGTCAGCGGGCGCGCAGGAATTGCAGGCGCCCTCGCCCCCCGCCGAGCTGCCACCCGACAGTTTCGAGGGCGCGCAATTTGTGGACAGCCGCGGCTGCGTCTATGTCCGGGCCGGGCTGAGCGGGGCAACGACCTGGGTGCCGCGCGTGACCCGGCAGCGCCAGCAGGTGTGCGGGTCCGAACCGACACTGGCCGCCACGGCCCCGCCGCAGCCCAAGGCCGCGGACGGTCCCGACCGGCCCCGCAGGGCCGGCGCGACGCCGAAAGCCACAGGGGCGCGCCAACCGGAACCCGAGGCCGATGAGCCTGCCCCGCGCCGCATCAGCCGGTCTGAGGCCTGCGCCGGGCGCAGCGGGGTTCAGCCCGACATGATCTCGGCGCGCACCGGCGCGCCCATCGACTGCGGCCCGGCCCCTGCGGCAGAGGCCCCGGCCGACCCGCGCCGGATGACCCTGGCCCGGATTTGCGCGGAACAGGCCCGCGGCGACCGGCGTTTCGTCGACGCGCGCACGGGCCGGCCCATTTCCTGCCCTGCGCAAGGCGCGGCGGCGGCGCAGCCGGCGCGCTACGCCACCCCGCTTGACCGCGCCCCGGGATCGACCGCCCTGCGCGCCCGGCCCGCGGCAGCCCGCGTCGGCGGCTATTCGACCCCGCTGGACGCCGCGCCGGGAAGCCTCGGGGCCCCGCAGCCTTAGGCCCCGCCCGATGCTGCCGGTCAGGCGGCCTTGCTGTCGTGCCCGCTGCCGAAACGGCCATGGAAGGTCTGGCCGTTCTCGGCCATCTCGCGCAGCAGGGCAGGGCAGGCGAAGCGGTCGCCGAACTGTTCGGTCAACTGGTCGCACCGCTCGGCGGCATAGGGGGCGCCCAGCATGTCGAGCCAGCCGAAGGGCCCGCCCGACCAGGGCGCGAAGCCCCAGCCCAGGATCGCGCCCACGTCGCCCTCGCGGATGTCTTCCAGCACGCCCTCTTCCAGTGCGCGCACCGCTTCAAGCACCTGCGCGAACAGCAGCCGGTGCTGCACATCGGTCAGGTCGGGCTGCGTCTCGGCCTGCGTGTATCTCTCGCCCAGGCCCTCCCAGAGGCCCTGCCGCTTGCCGGTGTCGTCATAGGCGTAAAAGCCCGCATTGGCCTTGCGGCCGAGGCGGCCGGCGTCGGCCATCCAGAACAGCACCTCGTCCACCTCTTCGTTGGGGTAGGCCGCGCCCATGGCGGCCTTGGTGGCCTTGGCGATCTTGACGCCGAGGTCGATCGAGGTCTCGTCGGTCAGTTGCAGCGGCCCCAGCGGCATGCCCACCAGCTTGGCCGCATTCTCGATCAGGGGCGGGGCGACACCTTCGCGCACCATGCGGAGCCCCTCGTTGATATAGGGAATGATGCAGCGGTTGGCGTAGAAGAAGCGTTCGTCGTTGACGACGATGGGCGTCTTGCGAATCTGGCGCACGAAATCCAGCGCCTTGGCCACCGCGCGGTCGCCCGTCTCGCGGCCCTTGATGATCTCGACAAGCGCCATCTTCTCCACGGGGCTGAAGAAGTGGATACCGATGAACTGGTCGGGCCTGTCCGATGCCCTGGCCAGTTCCGTGATCGGCAGGGTCGAGGTGTTGGAGGCAAAGATGCAGTCCTCGCCCACCACCTGAAGCACCTTTTTCGTCACCTCGGCCTTTACGCCGATGTCCTCGAAGACCGCCTCGACGATCAGGTCGCAGCCCTCAAGGGTGGTATAGTCATCCGTGGCTGTGATCAGGTCCAGCGCGGCCTGCTTCTTGTCTTCGGTGGCCTTGCCGCGCTTGATGCCCTTGTCCATGTAGTCGGCGGTATGGGCCTTGCCCTGTTCGGCGGCCTCGGCGGACTGGTCGACCAGCACCACCTCGATCCCGGCCATGGCCGCCACCAGCGTGATGCCGGCCCCCATCATTCCCGCACCCAGAACGCCGACCTTTTGCACCCTCTGGTCGGGCACCTCGGGCCGGTTCGCGCCCTTTTCCAGGGCTTCCTTGTTGACGAAAATGCTGCGGATCATGTTGGCCGACGAGGGGTTCATCAGAACATGGGTGAACCAGCGCGCCTCGATTTTCAGCGCGTTGTCGAAGGGCACCATGGCGCCTTCGTAGACGGCCGACAACAGAGCCTTGGCCGCCGGGTAGACGCCTTTGGTGCGGCCATTGACCATGGCGCTGGCGCCCACGAAGGTCATGAAGCCCGCCGGATGATAGGGCGCGCCGCCGGGCATCTGGTAGCCTTTTTCATCCCAGGGCTTGACGATGGCAGGCCCGGACAGGACCCAGTCTTTCGCCGCGGCGACGGGATCGTCCACGACCTCGTCGATGACGCCCGCCGCCTTGGCCTTTTTCGGGCCGTTCAGCTTGCCCTCCAGCAGCAGCGGGCTGGCGGCCATGGCCCCCAGCTTGCGCACCAGCCGCGTGGTGCCGCCCGCGCCGGGAAAGATGCCGATCTGGATTTCAGGCAGGCCGATCTTGGCCGATCCGTTGTCGGCGGCAAAGATGCGGTGGCAGGCCAAGGGAAGTTCCAGCCCGATCCCCAGCGCGGTGCCGGGCAGGGCGGCGGCAATGGGCTTGCCGCCCTTGTTGCGCTCGTCTATGCCCGCGCGCTCGATCTTGCGCAGCATGTGGTGCCCGGCCATGGTGAAGTCGAACAGCGCCTTGGCCGGTTCGTCGCCGGCCTCGTCGCGGATCGTGGCCAGCGTGTTCAGGTCCATGCCGCCGGCGAAATCGCGCTTGCCGCTGGTGATGACGATGCCCTTGACGGTGTCATCGGCCAGCGCCGTGTCGATCAGGCCGTTGAGCACCTGCATCGACTCGCGGGTCATGACGTTCATGGACCGGCCCGGCATGTCCCAGGTGATGGTGGCGACGCCCTCGGCGTCGGTTGTCATGGTGAAATCGGTCATGTCTCTGGCCCTCCTTACACGCGTTCGATGATTGTGGCCGCACCCATGCCGGAGGCGACGCAGAGCGTGGCCAGACCGACCTCCTTGTCGCGCCGCTCCAGCTCGTCCAGCAGGGTGCCGATGATGATCGCTCCGGTGGCCCCCAGCGGGTGGCCCAGGGCGATGGCCCCGCCGTTGACGTTGACCCTGTCGTGGTCCACCCCGAAGGCCTGCATGAAGCGCAGCACGACCGCCGAAAAGGCCTCGTTCACCTCGAAAAGGTCGAAGTCCTGTGGCGTCATGCCGGTCTCGGTCAGGATCTTGCTGGTCACCGGCACCGGGCCGGTCAGCATGATCGTGGGATCGGTGCCGATCTTGGCGCTGGCCTTGATCCGCGCGCGCGGGGTCAGGCCCCACTTCTCGCCGAATGCCTTCGAGCCGATCAGCACCCCGGCCGCCCCGTCGACGATGCCCGAACTGTTGCCGGCGTGGTGGATGTGGTTGATCGCCTCCAGGTGCGGATATTTCATCAGCGCGACCTGGTCGAAGCCGGGCATGACCTCGCCCTGTTCCTTGAACGACGGCTTGAGCGCGCCGAGCGATTGCATGTCGGTGCCCGGGCGCATGTGCTCGTCGCGGTCGAGGATCGGCAGGCCGTTCTGGTCCGTCACCGGGATGATCGAGCGGTCGAAACGGCCCGCGTCCCAGGCCGCCTTGGCCCGGTTCTGGCTTTCCACGGCAAAGGCATCGGCGTCGTCGCGAAAAAAGCCGTATTCGGTGGCGATGATGTCGGCGGCGATGCCCTGGGGGACGAAATAGCTGTCCATGGCCACGGTCGGGTCCACGGCCACGGCGGCCCCGTCGCTGCTCATGGGCACGCGGCCCATCATTTCCACGCCACCGGCGATGTAGCCCTCGCCCGCGCCGGCGCGCACCTGGTTGGCGGCCAGGTTCACGGCCTCCATGCCGCTTGCGCAGAAACGGTTGATCGACAGGCCCGGGATGGACTGGTCGAGGTCCGAGCCCAGAACGGCCGTCCGCGCCAGGCAGCCGCCCTGTTCGCCGACCTGCGTGGCATTGCCCCAGATCACGTCCTCGACGGCGTGCCCCTCCAGGGCGTTGCGGGTCTTGAGCGCGTCGAGCACCTGAGCGGACAGGCGCAGGCTGGTGACCTCGTGCAGGGCCCCGTCCTTGCGGCCCTTGCCCCGCGGGGTGCGCAGCGCGTCGTAGATATAGGCGTCGGTCATGTTTCCTCCTTCACGCGCCCGGGCCAGGCCCGGGTCATCAGATCATAGGGGTGTCGCCAGCCGGGCAGTCCCGCGATGCGGGACAGCCAGCGGTCGATATTCGGCCAATCGGCCCTGTCGAAGCCGAAGGGTTCCGGGTAGTAGAGGTAGGAACAGCAGGAGAGGTCCGCATTCGTCGGCCCCGCACCCACGATCCAGTCGCGGCCCTGGAGATGCTGGTCCAAGGTCCTGAGCGCGGACCGCGTGCGGCCCTGCACGAAGGCGATGGCGTCCTGCGGGCGCTTCTCTTCGGGCACGAAGTTCATCAGAAAGCGCAGCATACCAAGCTGCGAGGACAGCTTGTGATTGTCCCAAAGCACCCAGCGCAGCACCTCGAATCTTTCCGCCTCGGTCCCGCCGAACCGGCCGGTCTGGTCGGTGATCCATTGCAGGATCGCACCAGACTGGGTCAGCGTCAGCGCGTCTGTCTCCAGAACAGGGCATTCACCCATCGCGTTGACATCGCTGCGAAACCCGGGGCTGCGGGTCTCGCCCGCGAAGAAATCCACGAAAACCGGCCGCCACGCCATGCCCGCCAGGGTCATGGCCAGGGCCGCCTTGTAGGAATGGCCGGATTCACCGAAGCAATGCAGCCTTGGGGTCATGGCGTCCCCCCGCCGGTCCTGCCCGCGGGCCGAGACGTCGCGCCATCGAGTTTATTTGCCAAGATGAAGGGGGGGACCGTGCCCCGATAACCCTGCGTTAACCTTAATGCGCGACAAAGGCCCCGCGCGGAGAGCTGGAGAGCGATCCCGCGTCCAAGGTGAAGCCCCGGCCCGGCTTGCTTCGCCCCCGCCTGTGCACGGGTCGCGGGGCGGTCTCGACGGGTCGGACGGTTCATTTCTTGCGAGCCGCCAGGTCCGAATTGAAGAGTCGCAGCCGGTGTCCGAAGCTCTCGCTGTCGATCACGCTGTCGAAGTTCTCGAACAGGAACGAGAAGCGCCTCGCCCTCGTCGAGGCCCGCGTCGGTGGCGAAGCGGCGCAGCCTGCGATAGCCGTCCTCGGTCATCGAGACGGGAAAGCGGCGGGTCAGGCGAAAGCGTTTGGGCATGGTCTCCTCCGGGTGCGGGTCAGCGGCGAGGGCGCGGCGGCCCTCGCCCCACCGTTCCATCAGAACTGCGCCGCCTCAAGCGCCATGACGGTCTCCGCGCCGCTGTTGATCCGCGCCAGGTGCGTGGCCGTAGCGGGCAGCTGGCGCGCCATGTAGTAGCGCCCCGTGGCGATCTTGGTCTCGAAGAACTCGGTATCCTCCGCGCCGTCCTCCAGCGCTGCCATGGCGGCCCTGGCCTGACGCGCCCACATCAACCCCAGGCAGACATGGCCCATCATGTGCATGAAGTCATAGGACCCGGACAGCGCGTCGTTGGGGTTCTTCGTGCCCTGCTGCATGAAATACATTCCCGCCGCCTGCAGGTCCTTCGAGGCCGCCTTGAGCGGGTCGAGGAAGTCGGCCTTGAGGGCTGCGTTGTCCTCGTTCTCCTTGATGAAATCCTTGACCATGTCGAAGAAGGCCATGATGGCCTTGCCGCCGTTCTGGGCCAGCTTGCGGCCCACCAGATCGAGCGCCTGGATGCCGTTGGTGCCCTCGTAGACCATGGTGATGCGGGCATCGCGGACGAATTGTTCCAGCCCCCATTCGCGGGTGAAGCCCGAGCCGCCCAGCGTCTGCTGGGCCAGCACGCAGGTCTCGAAACCCTTGTCCGTCAAAAAGCCCTTGATGACCGGGGTCAGCAGCGAGATCATCTGCTCGGCCGCCTCGTCATCCTTGCGGTGGCTCGCGTCGATCATGGTGGCGCCCCAGTAGGTGAAGGCGCGCGCGCCTTCGACAAAGGCCTTCTGGTCCATCAGGTTCCGACGCACGTCCGGGTGCACGATGATCGGATCGGCCGGCCCGTCGGGGTTTCTCGTGCCGGTCACGTCGCGGCCCTGCAGGCGATCACGGGCAAAGCCCACCGCGTTCTGGTAGGCGATCTCGGCCTGGGCATAACCCTGCAGGCCGACGCCAAGGCGTGCCTCGTTCATCATGGTGAACATGGCACGCATGCCCTTGTGTTCCTCGCCCACAAGATAGCCGGTCGCGCCGTCGTAGTTCATCACGCAGGTGGCATTGCCGTGGATGCCCATCTTTTCTTCCAGCCCGCCGCAGGACAGCGCGTTGCGCGCGCCCAGGCTGCCGTCCGCGTTCACCAGAAACTTGGGCACGATGAACAGCGAGATGCCCTTGACCCCCTCGGGGCCGCCGGGGATCTTGGCCAGCACCAGATGGATGATGTTGTCGGCCAGGTCGTGCTCGCCCGCCGAGATCCAGATCTTCTGGCCCGAGATGCGATAGGTGCCGTCGTCCTGCGGTTCGGCCTTGGTGCGGATGAGCCCCAGATCGGTGCCGCACTGCGGCTCGGTCAGGTTCATGGTGCCGCCCCATTCGCAGCTGACCAGCTTGGGCAGGTAGGTCTGCTTCTGATCCTCCGAGCCATGGGCGTGGATCGCGTTGTAGGCGCCATGGGTCAGGCCCTGGTACATGTTGAAGGCCATGTTGGACGACACGAAGGCCTCCTGCGCGGCCGTGTGCATGATGTAGGGCAGGCCCTGGCCGCCATACTCGGGGTCGCAGTCCATGGCCGTCCAGCCGCCCTGCTTCATGACCTCGAAGGCCTCCTTGAAGCCCTCGGGGGTGCGCACCACGCCGTTGTCGAGGCTGCAGCCCTGACGGTCCCCGACCGTGTTCAGCGGCAGCAGCACCTCGGAGGCGACCTTGCCGGCCTCTTCGAGCACGGCGGCAGTAAAGTCGCGGTCCAGTTCCTCGAAGCCGGGGATGTCCTGTTCGCTGACGGCCAGGACGTCGTGCAGCAGGAATTGCATGTCCTTGGTGGGGGCGGTGTAGATCGGCATGTCTGGTCTCTCTCCCTTGGGTCTTGCTGTCAGCCGGCGGCCCGGTCGGGGGCCAGCTCCTTCAGGCGCCGGGCGCCCCAGGCCATCTGGTCCTTCAGTTCCGCGATGGCCTCGTTCAACTCGTCGCGCTGCGCCTCCATCTCGGCCAGATGCGTCTCGGCCAGTGCGTAGGTCTTGCGCAGCTGGGTCTCCTGGCTGTCGTCCATGTGGTAGAGATCCAGCAACTGGCGGATCTCTTCCAGGCTGAAGCCGAAGCGCTTGCCGCGCAGGATCAGCTTGAGCCGCGCCCGGTCGCGCTTGCTGAACAGCCGCTTCTGGCCGTCCCGCCGCGGGTGCAGCAGTTCCTTGGCCTCGTAGAACCGCAGGGTCCTGGGCGTCACGTCAAAGGCCTCGCACATCTCGCGGATGGTCATGGTCCGGTCCGTTGTCATCTCGGGCGTCCTCCGTCTGCGTGCGTCATGCCAAAGACTTGAGGATTTGGCCGCCAGCCTACAAGGAAAGATGACGTGAACGTAAACGTAACGCAGCGTCACGCGGCGCGGGACCGGGGCTCAGCCAGGGTGACGCCGGGACGATATGCTGCCTGTGCCCGACCGGACGCCTTCAGTCCCGCGGTGGCCCGACGGCGGGCGTGCCCGGGCGGCATCCTTCGCCTTGAGCACGGTTCGTCCGCTGTTAGTGTCTGAACGAAACGCAAGGAGTCATTTATGACGGCCAGTTCAACCAGTCATGGATACGAGGTTTTTGTATCAACCTCGACTCGCGACCTGACAGATGGGCGCATATGCAGGCCGCCGCCGACGCGGCGGGTCTGGCGCTGCACCGGGTGGCCGGGGTCGCCCCCGATGATCCACGATACGCGCCGATGCTTGATGAACTTCCCGACGGTGGCCCGCTCGGGTCGCTCGGTCTGGGGTCGCTTTGCTGTACCCTTGCACATCGCCAGGCATGGCAGGCGCTCCTCGCGCATGATGCGGAGTGGGGCCTGATCCTTGAGGATGACCTGGTGCTCGACACGCGCACGGCAGCAGTCGTCGCGGAACTGGCAGGCACTCGGGATGCGTCCATACCGCTGTTGAAGATCGAAAGCGGTGGTGACGGTCAGGTAACAAGACCCGTCGGTCCGCCCCTTCCCACCGGACACCAGTTGATGGAACTTCGGCATATGTCGCCCGGCGCCGGAGCCTATCTCATCCACCGCTGTGCCGCCGCGCGGCTGGTCGACGCGGTTCTGCACAGCAAGGTGCCGGTCGATCATTTCCTGTTCTATCCGCGCCGGACGCGATATTTCGCGAACGAAAGATACGGCGTGCTGTCCCCCGGTCTGGCCATGCAGGACAAGTCCCTGCAATCCGATATCGCGGCTTCGCGATACCGGGAAAGAACGATCATGTTTCACGCTTCGCGCGGCTGGCATGAGGTGCGCCAGCTGCCGCTCATGATCCGATCCGTGCTGACAGGATGGCGCGTTCGGAAAATCCCCTACGGTGCCGACAGCCCGAGATGACCCTGTAGCGCCTGCGCGACGCGGTCAGGGCGCGACGGTCTGCGGGACTTTTCTTTGCCCCAGGCCGGGCCGCGCGTCACCGCCGGACAGAGTGACACCGGGCCGCACGGTGCCGCAAGGTCAGGGTGCCTAATCCAGCGACCCGGCGGTCTCGTCGCGCAGGGCCTCGAGTTCGCCCATCATCTCGTCAAGCTGGTTGCGCTGGCGGGCGAGGTCGGCCAGTTGCCGATCGGCCAGGTCCACGAAGGCGCGCATCTGCGCCTCGGTGCCCTCGTGCTCGTAGATCAGCAGCCACTGGCGGATGTCCTCAAGGCTGAATCCGCAGCGCCGGCCCCGCAGGATCAGGGTCATGCGGGCGATCTCGCGCGGGCCGTAGAAACGCGACCGGCCTTCGCGCTCGGGGGCCAGAAGCTCGATATACTCGTAATAGCGCAGGGTCCGTGGCGTCACCTCGAAGCGGTCGCACATGGCCTTGAAGCCGAGCCGTGTATCGGTCATGGAATCCTCCGTGACCCGCAAACTAGACCTCCCCCGGCGTCGGGGCAACGTCAGGCGCGAGGGCTTGCGCCGCCCCGCGCGACGGGCGACCCTGCGCGGCAAGGAAAGGACACCCATGCACGAGGACAGCGACGCGGACAGGCGCGCGAAACTGGCGCGGCAATTCATCGAGGCGATCCCCCATGCCCGGGCCATGGGCATGAAGCTGGGCGAGATCGACGCCGGCCGTGCCGTGCTGACCATGCCCTATGACGACCGTCTGATAGGCGACCCGGAAACCGGGGTGATCCATGGTGGCGCCGTCTCGGCGCTGCTGGACACCTGCGGCGGGGCGGCGGTCATGATCCACCCGGTCGCGCCGATCTCGACCGCGACGCTGGACCTGCGCATCGATTACATGCGCCCGGCGACGCCGGGGCAGGCGATCACGGCGCGGGCCGAGTGCTATCACGTCACCCGCTCGGTCGCCTTCATGCGGGCCGTGGCACTGGATGACGACGCGGACCGCCCCGTTGCCAGTGCCGCCGGGGCCTTTGCCATCGAAAGGGGAGGTGCCTCATGAAACGCCCCGAACCCGTGCAGGTGGTCAAGCAGCGCCGCGATGCCGCGCTCGAGGCGCTGGTCGAAGCGGTGCCCTACATCGCCTTCCTGGGCATCCGGTTCGACCGGCGGGGCGATGAACTGACGGCCCTGCTGCCCTACCGCGACGACCTGATCGGAAACCCCATGCTGCCCGCGCTGCATGGTGGTGTGACGGCGGCCTTTCTTGAAACCACGGCCATCGTGGAGCTGTCCTGGACCACCCGCTGGGACGAGATCGAACAGGGCGGGGCCGATATTCAACTGGCGGACCGCGCGCCGCGCCTGCCCAAGACGATCGACCTGACGGTCGATTACCTGCGCTCGGGCCTGCCGCGCGACGCCTATGCCCGTGCCCGCGTCGTGCGCTCGGGGCGGCGCTATGCCAGCGTCCAGGTCGAGGCCTGGCAGGACAACCGCGACCGCATGTTCGCCCAGGCCACCGGGCATTTCCTGATGCCCACCCGCGAAGGCTGAGGGCATGGAAGAGGCGCTGAAGCACCGCAGGGTGCTCAACATTGCGGTGCCCATCGTGCTGTCAAACGCCACCGTGCCGATCCTTGGCGCCGTGGATACCGGTGTTGTCGGGCAGATGGGGGCGGCGGCGCCCATCGGCGCCGTTGGGATCGGGGCCACGATCCTGACCGCGATCTACTGGATTTTCGGCTTTCTGCGGATGGGGACCACCGGTTTCGCCGCCCAGGCGCTGGGGCGTGGCGACACGGCCGAGGGCGCGGCGATCCTCACCCGCGGTCTGGCCATCGCCGCCCTTGGGGGGCTTGGGATCATCGTGCTGCAATGGCCGATCTTCGCGCTGGGCTTCTGGCTGTCGCCCGCCAGTGCCGAGGTTGAGGGGCTGGCCCGCGGCTACATGGCCATCCGGGTCTGGTCGGCCCCGGCGCTCATCGCGATCTATGCCATCACCGGCTGGCTGATCGCGGCCGAGCGCACCCGCGCGGTGCTGGTGCTGCAGGTGGTGATGAACGGGCTGAACATCGGGCTGGACCTGCTGTTCGTGCTGCAACTGGGCTGGGGTGTGGAAGGGGTCGCCATCGCCACCTTCATCGCCGAATTGTCCGGGCTGGCGCTGGGCTTGTGGTTCTGCCGGGCCGCCTTCGCCAATCCGTCCTGGTGTGACCGGGCGTGGGTGCTCGACCCCGCCCGGCTGCGCCATTTCGCGCAGGTGAACACGGATATCCTGATCCGGTCGCTGCTGTTGCAGGGCATCTTCGTGTCCTTTTTGCTGCTTGGGGCGCGGTTCGGCGACGTTACCCTGGCGGCCAACCAGATCCTGCTGCAGTTCATGACGATCACCGCCTTCGCGCTGGACGGCTTTGCCTTCGCCGCCGAAACGCTGGTGGGGCAGGCCATGGGCGCGCGCCGCCGGGCGGCCCTGCGGCGCGCGGCGCTGCTCTGTTCGGTCTGGGCCTTTATGTCGGGCGCGTTTCTGGCCGGGGCCTTCGCCACTTTCGGCGGCCCGATCATCGACGTGATGACCACGGCCGAGCCGGTGCGCGAGGTGGCGCGCGTCTTCCTGCCCTACATGGTGCTGGCCCCGTTGCTGGGCGCGGCGCCCTTCATGCTGGACGGCATTTTCATTGGTGCGACCCGCACCCGCGACATGCGCAACATGATGGCCCTGTCCCTCGCGATCTATGTTCTGGCGGCGGCACTCTTGATCCCGGCCTTCGGCAATCACGGTCTGTGGATGGCCATGTTGACCAGCTTTGTCGCGCGCGCCGTGACCCTGGGCCTGCGCTACCGCGCGCTGGAAGACGCGGCCGAGGCGTGAAAAAGCCCCCGCCGCTTGCGCGCCGGGGGCCAACGTCCGCGGGCGACTTGACCTCAGTTGCCCGTGACGGTGATGCGGCCGTCGGTGTAGGGCGCGTAGGGGGTGTTGTCGGCCAGGTACTCCGCCGTGACATCGGCCAGGTCGGGGCCATAGTCATAGGCGTTCTCGGCGCCCACGAACATGGCATAGCCGTCGCCGCCATTGCGGACGTAGTTGTTGGAGACAACGCCGTAGGTCGCGCCCGGATCGATCGCTTCGCCACCGACCATGACATCGGAAATCCGGCTGCCCGGCTCGGCGCTCAGGTCCACGGTGAAGGACATGCCGGCGACCTGCGGGAAGCGGCCCGCGCCTTCCTCGACCTCGCCGACGCCGTTTTCCAGCGCCGCGACCATGGTCTCGCCGCTGACCTCGAAGGTCGACAGCGTGTTCTGGAAGGGTAGAACGGTCAGGACGTCGCCCATCGTGACCTCGCCGGCCTCTATGCTGGCGCGCAGCCCGCCACCGTTCTGGATCGCGATCTGGACGCCCTGGTCGGCGACGCGGTCCAGCATGGCATCGGCCACCAGGTTGCCCATTTCGCACTCGCCGGTTCGGCAGACCTCGCGCGCGCCGATGATCGACTCGGCGGTCTCGGCGACGACCTCGGTCTTCATCTCTTCGATGGGGGCGCCCATTTCGGCGATGCGCGCCGACATCTCGGGGTCCGGCGTGACCGAGGCATCCAGAAGGATCGGATCACCCGTGGCCTCGATGACGTTGCCGTCATCGTCGAAGGTGAGGGTCAGCTCGCCCAGGTACTTGGTGTAGGCATAGGCCTGCGCCACCGGCGTGCCCTCGATCATCGCGGGATAGGCCGGGGTGTCGGCGTCATCGTTGGTCATCAGCGTGTGGCTGTGGCCGCCGATGATGACGTCGATCTGCGGCACGGCCTCGGCGATGCGGCGATCCGCCGGAAGGCCCACATGGTTGAGCGCGATGATGATGTCCACGCCCTCGTCGGTCAGGGTCTGGGCATCCGCGGCCAGGCTGTCGATCTCGTCCTGGAAGGTCACGTTCGGGCCGGGGCTCGAGGTCTCGCCGGTGTCCGAGGCCAGCGCCGAGATCACGCCGATCCGCTGGCCGCCCACCTCGAGCACCACGTGGTTCTGCACCCGGTCCTTGAGAACATCGGAGGACGACAGGTCGAGGTTGCCAGAGACCACCGGGAAGCTGACCGCGTCGATGAACTCGGCCAGCTTGGGCGGGCCGTCGTCGAATTCGTGGTTGCCCACGGCCATGACGTCATAGCCGATCTCTTCCATGAACTCGGCCTCGGCCGCGCCCTTGTAGGTGGTGTAGAACAGCGACCCCTGGAACGGGTCGCCCGCATCCAGCAGCACGACATTCCGGTCGGCCAGGTCCTCGCGTTTCTGCTCGACCATCGTGGCGACGCGGGCGATGCCGCCGAAGCAGTCGCCGGCGGCCTCGGCCTCGGCGCCGCAGGTGGAATCGAAGCGGCTGATCGACTCGATGCGGCTGTGCATGTCGTTGGTGTGCAGGATGGTCAGCGAATATTCCGCGGCTGCCATGCTGCCGGTCATGGCCAGCACGGCGGTTGTGGAAAGCAGACGGACGGTCATGGTCATACCCCTCAGATGTTGGAATGCAGCAAGCTTGCGCACAAGCCATGCGGGAGTCAAAACCCCCGTCATGACAAGGCCTAGCCCGCCTGCGTGACGCCTGCATGACAGGCGGCCTGCTTGACGGGGCGGCAGTCACGGGCCAAACCGTCCACCATGCTGATTTACAAGATTCTGACCGCCGACCAATGGGCCGTTCTCGACAGGACCGGGCGCTTCGATGGCGCCCCGATCGACCTGGCCGACGGCTATATCCATGCCTCGACCGCCGTGCAGGCGCAGGAGACCGCCGAAAAGCACTTTGCCGGGCAGTCCGGGCTGATGCTCGCCGCGCTCGAGGCCGCGACCTATGGCGATGACCTGCGCTGGGAGGTCTCGCGCGGTGGGGCCGAGTTCCCGCATCTCTACAACCGCCCGCTTCTGCGCGATGAGGTCCTCTGGGCCAGGCCGATCCCGGTCGTGGATGGCGTGCCGCAGGTGCCCGTCTCGTGAGGGTGCTGGAACAGGTCGGCCTGCGTGCCCTGCGCGCGGTGGACCCGGAAATCGGACACGATCTGGCGTTGCGGGCGCTCAACCTGGGGCTCGGGCCGCGGGGCGGGCCGGTGACATCGGCCCGTCTTGAGACGCAGCTTGCCGGGCTGGACCTGCCCAACCCCGTGGGGCTGGCCGCCGGGTTCGACAAGAACGCGGTCGCGCTTGGACCCCTGGCCCGGACCGGCTTCGGGTTCCTCGAAGTCGGGGCCGCCACCCCGCGTCCGCAGCCGGGCAACCCCAGACCGCGCCTGTTCCGGCTGGCCGAGGATGCTGCCGCCATCAACCGTTTCGGCTTCAACAATGACGGGATGGCGGCGATCGCGGCGCGTCTGGCCCGCCGCCCGGCGGGGGCGATCGTGGGCCTGAACCTGGGCGCCAACAAGGACAGCGCCGATCGGGCGGCGGATTTCGCCACCGTGTTGCGCCACTGCGGCCCGCATGTCGATTTCGCCACGGTCAATGTCTCCAGCCCCAACACCGAGAAACTGCGCGACCTTCAGGGCAAGGCGGCGCTTGCCGCACTGCTGGAGGGCGTGATGGCCGCGAACGCGGGCGGCGTGCCGATCTTCCTGAAGATCGCACCGGACCTGTCCGACCCCGAGCTGCAGGAGGTGGCCGCGGTGGCAGAGACCGCCGGCGTCGCGGCCATCATCGCCACCAACACGACGCTGTCCCGCAGCGGGCTGCGCGGCCCGCATCGGGACGAGCCGGGCGGACTGTCCGGCCAGCCGCTTTTCGACCGATCCACGCGGGTGCTGGCCCGGCTGGCGACCCTGACCAGGCTGCCCCTGATCGGCGTCGGCGGCGTCGGCTCGGCCGACCAGGCCTATGCCAAGATCCGCGCCGGGGCCTCGGCGGTGCAGCTTTACACCGCGATGGTCTATGGCGGCATCTCGCTGGCCGGCGAGATCGCGCGCGGGCTGGACGCCCTGCTGGCGCGCGACGGTTTCGCGAATGTTGCCGACGCGGTCGGAACCGCCAGGGGTGACTGGACCTGATCGCGCAGCGCCCCCCGCGCGGTGCTAGT
>JAVLCA010000038.1:0-25304 GCA_031581025.1 Salibaculum sp.
GAACCGCCAGGGGTGACTGGACCTGATCGCGCAGCGCCCCCCGCGCGGTGCTAGTCCTGCTGGGCGACGGCGGCGAGTAGCGCCGCGTTGCCGCCCGCCGCCGTGGTGTCGATGCAGACGTGGCGTTCGTGCAGCACCTGGGCGGCATCGGGCTGGGCCGTGATCAATGCAACGATCGGGCCCTCGCGTTCGGCCAGCGCGGCCTCGTAGGCGCGGCCGGTCGCGTCATCGCCCCACCAGATCACCGCCTGCGCGGGTAGATCCGCAAGCGCCTCTGGCGGGACCGCGCCCGCGGCCTCGACCGGCACCCCGCCGTGCGCGCGGACCGCCTCGGCCTGCGCCCGGGCCGCCTGCGCCCCGGGGCCGAGGCAGAGGACCGGCCCGAGCGCCACGTCCGACAGGCGGTTGGATTCTCCGGTGGGGCCGGGCAGATCGACGGGTGTCCCCGGCGCGCCGGCTGGGGCCGCGGCAAGGGATCTGCGCAGGTTGCACAGGTCGGCCGGGCCATCCCATGCGCCTGCAACGCCCGCGGGGGCGGGCGACAGGAACCGGGGCAGGTAATGTGGCCCGCCCGCCTTCGGCCCGGTGCCCGACAGCCCCTCGCCGCCAAAGGGCTGGCTGCCCACCACGGCGCCGATCTGGTTGCGATTGACGTAGATGTTGCCGACGCGCATGGCCTCGACGATCTCTTGCACGCGGTCGTCGATGCGGGTGTGCAATCCGAAGGTCAGCCCATAGCCGGTGGCGTTGATTTGCTTCAGCACCTCGGGCAGGTCCTCGGCGTCGAATCCCGCCACATGCAGGACAGGGCCGAAGATCTCGCGCTCCAGCGCGGCGATGCCGTCGATCTCGATCAGGGTGGGGGGCACGAAGGTGCCGTCCCGGGGCGTGGCCAGTTCGTGCAGCACGCGGCCTTCGGCGCGGGCCGTGTCGACGTGATCGACGATGGTCTGGCGCGCGGCGTCGTCTATCACCGGGCCCACGTCCGTGGACAGGTGCCAGGGGTCGCCCAGGCGCAGCTCGTCCATCGCGCCTTTCAGCATGGTCAGAACCTTGTCCTTCACGTCATTCTGCACATAGAGGCAGCGCAGCGCCGAGCACCGCTGGCCCGCCGACTGGAAGGCGCTTTGTAGGATGTCGCGGATGGCATGTTCGGGCAGGGCGGTGCTGTCCACCACCATGGCGTTGAGCCCGCCGGTCTCCGCGATCAGCGGCGTGCCGGGGGCGGCGTTGTCAGCCATGGCGCGGCGGATGATCAGCGCGGTCTCGGTCGAGCCGGTGAAGGCCACGCCGTTGATGCGACTGTCAGAGGTCAGCGCTGCGCCCACCTGCCCGGCGCCGGGCAGCAGTTGCAGCGCGCCGGTGGGCACGCCGGCCGCATGCATAAGCTGCGCCGCGCGATGGGCCAGCAGGCAGGTCTGTTCCGCCGGTTTCGCCAGCACCGCGTTGCCCGCGGCCAGCGCCGCCGCGATCTGGCCGGTGAAGATGGCCAGCGGGAAGTTCCAGGGGCTGATGCAGACCCAGCGCCCGCGCGGGGCCGGGGCCTCGGCCCGGTCGATCTGCCGCGCGTAATAGTGCAGGAAATCCACCGCCTCGCGCACCTCGCCCACGGCATCCAGCAGCGACTTGCCCGCCTCGCGGTGCAGAATCGCAAAGAGCTCTTCCGCGTTCTCCTCATAAGCGGCGGCGACCCCGCGCAGGGTCTCGGCGCGGGTTGTCGCAGAGGCATCCCAGGGCCGGGCGACCTCCAGCGCGGTGGCCACCGCCTCGGGGGTGGCATCGGTGACCTGGCCCACCGTATCCCCCGGCAGGGCGGGGTTGATGATGCGGCGCGCCTGCGCCTCCGCGCTTGTCTGCCCCGATGACGCCAACAGCGGCGCGGCCTGCCACCGGGTGTTGCGATGCGGGTCGCGGCGCGCGTCGATCTCTGCCAGGGTCGGGCGATAGGTCAGGTCCCAGCCCTTGGAATTGGCGCGATCGGGCGCGAAAAGCGTCGGCCCCGTGGCCAGCGGATACCGGCTTTCCAGATCCGCGAAGGGGTCGGCGGCGACCTCTTCCGCGGGCACGTCCTCGTCCACGATCTGGTTGACGAAACTGGAATTGGCGCCGTTCTCCAGCAGGCGGCGCACGAGATAGGCCAGCAGGTCGGCGTGCGCGCCGACCGGGGCATAGATGCGGCAGCGGGTGCCGTGATCGGCCATGACGATCTTGTGCAGCTCTTCGCCCATCCCGTGCAGGCGCTGGAACTCGAAGGCGTCCTTGGCCACGCCCATGCGGTCGGCCATGTGCAGCACGGCATGGACCGTATGCGCGTTGTGGGTGGCGAACTGCGGATAGATCACGTCGGTCATGCCCAGCATCTTGCGGGCATTGGCGATATAGCTGATATCCGTCGCGGATTTCGAGGTGAAGACGGGAAACCCCTCCAGCCCCATGACCTGCGCGCGCTTGATCTCGGCGTCCCAGTAGGCGCCCTTGACCAGCCGCACCATGAAGCGCTGGCCGGTGCGATGGCCCAGGTCATGCAGCCAGTCCAGCACCTGGCCCGCGCGCTGCCCGTAGGCTTGCACGACCACGCCGAAGCCGTCCCAGCCCGCCAGCGCGGGGTCGCTGGCCACCGCCTCGATCACGTCGAGCGAGAGCGACAGGCGGTCGGCCTCTTCGGCGTCGATGTTGAAGCCCTGCCCGGCGGATTTCGCCAGCAGGGCGAGCGACCGCAGCCGCGGCACCAGTTCGTCCATCACCCGGTCGCGCTGGGCCTCTTCATAGCGGGCGTGCAGCGCGGACAGCTTGACCGATATGCCGGGGTTGCCCGTGACATCATCGGATGTGCAGGCCGCGGCGATAGCGCTGATGGCGCGCGAATAGGACAGGTGGAAATGGCGCGCGTCGGCATCCGTCCGCGCGGCCTCGCCCAGCATGTCGTAGGAATAGGTAAAGCCGATCTTCTCCATCCCGGCGGCGCGTTTCATGGCGGCCTGGATGTCCTCGCCCAGCACGAACTGGCGGCCCATCTCGCGCATGGCGCGGCCCACGGCCGAGCGGATCACAGGCTCGCCCAGCCGCTTGATGGCGCCGCGCAGATGGCCGGCAGGGCCCGGTTTCCGGTCGGCCAGCACCTTGCCCGTCAGCATCAGCCCCCACGTCGAGGCATTGACCAGCGACGAGGCTGAATGCCCGAGGTGCTTGCCCCAGTCGCTGGGGGCGATCTTGTCCTCGATCAGGGCGTCGATGGTCTCGGCGTCGGGCACACGCAGCAGGGCCTCGGCCAGGCACATCAGGGCGATGCCCTCTTCGGTGGACAGGCCGTATTCGGCCAGGAAAACCTCCATCAGCCCGGGCGAGGCCGCGCCGCGAATCCGCCGCACCAGGTCGGCGGCGCCGGCGCTGATCGCGGTGCGGGCCGCCGGGTCCAGGTCCGCCCGGGCGACGAGGTCGCGCATCATGGCGGCCTCGTCGGCCAGGTAATGCGCGTCTATGGCCTGGCGCAGGTCGGTCGGTGTGGTCATGTCGGTCATGGCAGATCCCCGAGGTACCGAATTCATTTGTTCCAGAATACACCGTTGCGGCCAGTCAGTCTGACCTCTATAGTGTCGATATACAGTCAAAAAGCCTGAAAAATGGGGCGTAAAATGACCGATCGATCTTCAGACCTGGATGCCTTCGACCGCCGGATTCTCGACGTGATCGCGGTGGACGGCCGGATCAGTGTAACGGAACTGGCCCGCCGCATCGGCCTGTCCAAATCCCCCACCCAGGCGCGCCTGAAACGGCTGGAGGAAACCGGCGTCGTGCGTGGCTACCGGGCCCTGTTCGACCCGATCCGCCTTGGACGTGACCATGTCGCCTTTGTCGAAGTCAAGCTTTCCGACACCCGCGAGGCGGCGCTCGCGGCCTTCAACGACGCGGTCACGCGGGTGCCCGAGATCGAGCAATGCCACCTGATCGCGGGGGCCTTCGACTATCTTTTGAAGGTGCGGACCTCCTCGATGGGGGCCTACCGGATGGTGCTGGCCGACAGTATCTCGACCCTGCCGCATGTGGCGAATACCTCCACCTATGTGGCGATGCAGGCGGTCAAGGAAGAAGGTGTGACCACCGTCGCGCAGGCGTGACTTGACCCGGCGTCAGGCCGCGCCATCCTTCAGGACATGAAATTTCTGTTGCCTTTCGCCCTGATCGCGGGCCCCGCCCTGGCCGAGTGTCCCGCTCCGCCGGATCATTCCGCGGCCATCGACGACGCCCTGGCGCAATTGCAGGCCAGCGGCAACGAACTGGAAGCCCGAGACCATAACGCCACGCTCTGGGAGCTTTGGCTCGATGCCCCGGACGCGCGCGCCCAGGCTCTGCTGGACGAGGGCATGGCGCGGCGCGAGAGCCAGAATTTCCTCGGCGCCATCGAGGTGCTGACGCGTCTGGTGGATTACTGCCCGACCTATGCCGAAGGCTACAACCAGCGCGCCTTTTCCTATTTCGTGGCGCGAGAGTATGAGAGCGCGGTGGCGGACCTGGACCGCGCCCTCGACCTGAACCCCCGCCACATCGGGGCGCTGTCGGGCATGGCGCTGGCCCTCATCGAGCTGGACCGCCCGACCGAGGCGATCCCCTGGCTGCGCCGGGCGGTGGAACTGCACCCCTACCTGGCCGAACGCGCGCTGTTGGAGCGCCTGCCGGGCGAGGATATCTGACGGGGCTACAAAGGCTGCCATGACCCCTGACGCGGGCGACGCGCCCTGATACTGGGTGGGCTGTCAGACACGGCGGCACGGAATCCCGGTGTCCCGACCATAAACCGCATTGTTGCCAGGGCGTCGGGGCGATAGGCAAAACCTCGGGGCCGGAACCGGTCCCCGGTCGCGCCGTGCGGGCGTGGTGGAACGGTAGACACAAGCGACTTAAAATCGCTGGGGCATGGCCCGTGCGGGTTCGACTCCCGCCGCCCGCACCATGATTCGGCAGGCGGGATCGGGTCGGCCAAAACGCGGGCGCCTGGCTCTACGCCCGCCGAGCCAGCCGCCTGTCGCGTTGCCCCCGCGCCAGCAGCCAAAGGTTGCTGACCACCATGGCCCCCATCACGATCGCGCCGCCCAGCAGGGTCCGCGGGCCCGGGTCCTCGCCCAGCACCCACCAGACCAGCAGCGGGCCGAAGACGGCCTCGAGCAGCATCAGCAGCCCGACATCGGCGGCCGGCAGGTAGCGCGGGCCGGTTGTCAGGCAGGCAAAGGCCACGGGCACCACCCAGAGGCCCATCAGCCCCATCCAGATCCTATCGCCCTCGGGGATCATCACCGTCGGCGCCAGAACGGCGGCTACCATCCCGGCCATCAGCGCGCCTACCCCCATCGCGGGCACCATGGACCGGCCCCTCTGGAACCGCGCGATGGAGAAGGTCACCGCAATCGCCATGGCGGCCCAGAGCGCGGCAAGGTCGCCACTGATCCGCCCGCCGCCCGTACCCAGCGATCCGCTGGCGATCACCGCGATCCCCACGAGGGTGGCCGCGATGGTCAGCACGGTGCGCAGGCCCACGGCCTCTTTCAGGACAAAACGCGCGATCAGGGCCGCGAAGACGGGCGAGGTCGCCAGCAGGAACAATGTGTTGGCGACCAGCGTATGCGTGGCCGAGTAGACGAAGGCGATATTGCCCGAGCCATAGATCACCGCCATGGCCACATCCGCCCGCGTCGGCCGCAGCAGGGGCCGCAACCCGCGCCCACGCGTTACCACGGTGATGCCGACCAGCACCGCCGCCCCGCTCAGCGTGCCACGCCAGAAGAGCTGTGCCCAGTGGTCGGCCTCGATCAGCCGGATCAACAGCGTGTCGGGCGAGATCACCAGCACCCCGAAGAGGGTGATCAGGAACCCGCGCATATAGGGAGAAAGGCCGGGCGTGGTCACAGCGGGAACACCCGCGGGATCACGGCCGAGGCCAGCAGGCCGACACTCAGGTTCAGCGGGATGCCCACGCGCAGGAAGTCCGTGAACCTGTAGCCGCCGGGGCCATAGACCAGCGTGTTGGTCTGATAGCCGATGGGCGTTGCGAAACTGGCCGAGGCGGCCAGCATCACCGCCACCACCAGACCGCGCGGGTCGATCCCCATGGTCTGGCCCAGGCCGATGGCGATGGGGGTCACCACCACCGCCACCGCGTTGTTCGAGACCAGTTCGGTCAGAATGCTGGTCAGAAGGTAGACCGCCCAGACGATCAGGGCGGGCGGGAAAGTCTGCAGGGCGGGCGCAATGGCCGTGACGATCAGTTCCACCGCGCCCGAGGCCTGCAGTGCCGCACCGATGGCCAGCATGGCGAAGATCAGCGCCAGCAAGCGGCCTTCAACAAAGGAAAACGCCTCTTCCGCGTCGATACAGCCGGTTACCAGAACCACCGCCACGGCCACCACGGCCAGCGGCAGGATCGGCGCTACGCCTGCCGCCGCCAGCGCGACGATGGCCAGCAGCGCGCCAACAGCGATGGGGGCATGGCCGCGGCGGAACTCCTTGGCCGAGGGGGTCGAGACATCGACAAGCTCCTGGTCGTCAGCCAGCCGCTTGATGTCCTCGGGCGCGCCCTCCAGCAGCAGCGTGTCGCCCACGCGCACGGTCAGGTCGTCCAGCTGCCGGCCGATGTTCTGGCTGCGCCGGTGCACGGCCAGCACATAGACACCATAGCGGCGCCGCAGCCGCAGCGCGCCCAGGCGACGGCCCACCATCTTGCAGCCCGGAGTGATCAGCGACTCGACCGTCTGGGTCTCGACCGCGCTGACCTGGTCGACCCGGCGCAGGGACTTGTTGCGCTGCAGGCTGAGCAGTTCGGTCATGGCGGTGCGCAGGACCACCCGGTCGCCCACCTGCAGCTCGACCCCGTCCAGTTCGCGCCGCAGCGAGGTGTCGCCACGGATCACGTCGATCAGGCGCACGCCATCGCGCTTGAACAGCTGCACGCCCAGGACCTCGCGCCCGATCAGGTTGCTGTCGGGGGGGGTGACCGCCTCGGTGAAGAACCGCATCTTTGACCGGTCGGACAGCAGGTTGGCCATGCTGTCGCGCTCGGGCAGCAGGCGCGGGGCGATCAGGGTCAGGTAGACCAGTCCCCAGCCCACGACCACGAGCGCCACCGGCGTGACCTCGAAGATGCTGAAGGGCGCCAGCCCCTGCGTGCGCGCCACACCGTCGACCAGAAGGTTCGTGGAGGTACCGATCAGCGTCAGCGTGCCGCCCATGATCGCCGCATAGCTCAGCGGGATCAGCAACTTGGAGGCCGAAAGCCCCAGCGTGCGGGCCAGTTGCACGAAGACCGGGATCATGACCACCACCACGGGGGTATTGTTCATGATCGCGCTGGCCACCAGCACGAAGGCGAAGACCAGCACCATGGTCAGGCGCGGGTTGGTGCGCACCCGCCGGTCCGCCAGCGTGGTCAGCGCGTCCAGCGAGCCAGTCCGCACCAGCGCACCCATGACAAGGAACATCGCCACGATGGTCCAGGGCGCGGGGTTCGACAGCACCGCCAGCCCGGCGTCATAGGGCAGCAGACCGGCCACCAGCATCAGCGCGACACCGGCGATGGCCACGACCTCGGTCGGATAGCTCTCGCGCGTGAAAGCCACGAACATGCCCAGCACGATGGCCAGTGTCAAGAACGCATCGGCGTTCGGGCCCAGGTCCAGGAACTCGATCATGCCGGGTCCGCGGGCGTCAGCCGTCCGCCCTCTCGAAAGGGGTCGACCCGGGTGGCCCGGCCCGTCCGGTCGTCGATCTCGACGTAGAGCCCCGAGAGCGTCGCCGCGCCATTCGCAGGCTCGAACCGGGCCTTGGGCATGCCGGTCAGAAAGCGCCGCAGCGGTTCCTCCTTCTGCATGCCGATGACACTGTCATAGTCGCCGCACATCCCCGCGTCGGTCTGATAGGCCGTGCCGCGCGGCAGGATCGTGGCATCGGCGGTGGGCACATGCGTATGGGTGCCCACAACGACACTGGCGCGCCCGTCGCAGAAGTGGCCCATGGCCATCTTTTCCGAGGTCGCCTCGCAGTGCATGTCGATCAGCGCGGCATTGACCATGCCACCCGGCGGATGGGCCTTGAGCACCGTCTCGACCGCCGAGAACGGATCGTCGAAGGGCCGCTTCATGAAGACCTGGCCGAGAACCTGGGCCACGAGGATCTTGCGCCCGCCCGGCACCTCGAAGACCCGTGCCCCCCGGCCCGGCGCGCCCTTGGCATAGTTGAGAGGGCGCAGGACGCGCGGCTCGGTCTCGCAGAATTGCAGCATGTCCTTCTGGTCGAAGGCATGATCGCCAAGGGTCACGACATCGGCGCCCGCCTCCAGCAACAGCTTTGCATGGTCGGCGGTCAGCCCCATGCCATTCGAGGCATTCTCGCCGTTGACCACGACAAAATCGAGGCGCAGGCGGTCGCGCACCTCCGGCAGCGTCCCGGTGATGGCCCGGCGCCCGGCCCGGCCCATCACATCGCCAAGAAACAGAACTCTCATGGCGCCTTAAGACCAAGCCTGCGCGGTAGAGGCAAGCGTTTTCCAGCCGGGTGGCTGCGCCACACAGGTTTGTCTCGGCGTCGGCTGCGCCGCCGCCTGCGCGTTCAGGGGGCTGTCTGCCCCCTCTGCCTGCGGCATTCACCCCCGACGGTATTTGCGACCCAAAGAACGGGAAAATCAGAGACCTCGAGGCGATACAGTCGCCCGCGCGTTTCTTCTGGCCGAAAATATCCCGGGGTGAATTGGCCGCAGGCCAAGAGGGGCAGCGCCCCTGCGGCCCTCATTCGCGCGGCGCGATCACGCCCTGTTCCGTGACGATCAGGTCGAGTTGCTGGTCGGTGGGCTCCAATGGCAGGTCGGGCTGTTCCTGGGCGGCATAGGCAAAACCGATGGCGAGGGTCGGACGGCGCGCGCGCAGGGCCTCGAGGGTGCGGTCGTAGAAGCCGCCGCCGTAGCCCAGCCGCCCGCCCTGGCGCGAGAAGGCGACCAGCGGCACGATGAGTATCTCGGGCTCGATCCAGGCCCCGGTTTCGGGGATCCGCGCGCCGAAGGCGCCGGGGATCATGGCGCAGCCCGGCGCCCATTCGCGGAATTTCAGGCGCTGGCCCTTGCCGATGATGACCGGAACACACACGGGGCCATGAGCGGCGGCCTCTGCCATGGCCGGGGTCGGGTCGATCTCGGTGCGCATCGCCATGTAACCAGCCAGCGGCACGCCACGGCGCTTTGCCAGCACCCGGCGCAGGTGGGTGGCCGTGCCCGCGCCGCTCGCGTGCGCCTGCCTGCGCGCGGCGAAGGCAGCCTCGCGCGCCGCGGCCTTGCGATCCGCCAGCGTCACAGCAGGACCAGGGCGGCCAGCCCGAGGAAGGCGAAGAAGCCGACCACATCCGTCACCGTGGTGACAAAGGCGCCCGAGGCCAGGGCCGGGTCGATCCCCATGCGGTCGAGCACGATGGGCACCACGGTGCCGGCCAGCCCGGCTACAACCAGGTTGATGACCATGGCCGCGGCGATGACCACGCCCAGCAGGGGCTGGCCGAACCAGGCCCAGCCGATCAGGCCCATCACCACGGCGAAGATCAGGCCGTTTATGAGGCCCACCAGCATCTCGCGCCGGATGACGCGCAGCACGTTGGCGCCGGTCAGGTCCTTGGTGGCGATGGCGCGCACTGCCACGGTCAGCGACTGCGTGCCCGCGTTGCCGCCCATGGAGGCCACGATGGGCATGAGCACCGCCAGCGCGACCAGCCCGGCGATCACGTCCTCGAAGAGCGCGATGACGAGCGAGGCGAGGATCGCCGTCACCAGGTTGACCGCCAGCCAGGGCAGGCGCCGCCGGGTCGTCGCGACCACCCGGTCGGCCAGGCTGCCCTCGCCCACGCCGGCCAGGCGCAGGATGTCCTCTTCGTGTTCCTCGTCGAGCACGGCCATGGCGTCGTCGATGGTGATGATGCCCACCAGCCGGTCATCGGCATCCACCACCGGCGCCGAGATCAGGTGATACTGGTTGAAGGCATAGGCCACTTCCGCTTCGTCCTGGTCGAAACGGAAGGTGCGAAAGCTGTCCTCGGTCAGATCGGTCAGCTTCGTGGCCCGTGGCGCACCCAGCAGCCGGCCCAGGGCGACATAGCCCTCGGGCTTCATGCGCGGATCGACCAGCACGACATGGTAGAACTGCGCCGGCAGGGCGTCGTGGCTGCGCAGGTGGTCGATGGTCTCGCCCACGGTCCAGTGGACCGGCGCGCGCACCACCTCGACCTGCATCAGGCGGCCGGCGGAGTCCTCTGGGTAGGACAGCGCGGTTTCCACGGCGACCCGGTCAGGGGCCTCGAGCGCGTCCAGCACGGCCTCTTGCCGGTCGCTCTCCATGTCTTCGACCAGGTCGACCACATCGTCGGATTCCAGGTCGCGCACGGCAAAGGCCAGGGCATCGGGGGACAGCGCGGCGATGACATCCTCGCGCAGGGCCTCGTCAAGCTCCGACAGGACCTCGCCGTCCACACTGTGGGACCAGAGCCGCAGCAGCTCCCTGCGGTCGCGGTCGTCGATCTGTTCCAACAGGTCGGCGATGTCGGCGGGATGCAACGGCGAGAGGATTTCCTCCAGCGCGGCGGTGTCGCCTCCTTCCACGGCATCGAGGATCAGCGCGACGATGCGGTCGGTCAGCTGGTTCTTCTCGCCCTCGATGATCTCGGTGGTGTCGGACATGGCGCCCCCTTTTGCCTTGGCCGGAGCATAGAGAAAGCCCGCCGGCCCTCAAGTCCTCAAGCGGCGCAGTTTCATCCGAAACCGAAAGCTGTCTGCTACCGAATGCCGATGGACCCCGCCCCCGGCGCCGCCTACCCTGCCTGCATGAGTGACCAACTGCTTCTTGGCCAGGTGCTGGCCTTTCAGGGCGACCCTTTCGCGGTGGGCTGGCAGGCGGCGGCCCGTCACAGCGCGCGCGGCGGCGTCGTGATCCGGGACGGGCGCATCGCCGAGACGGGTGAGGCCGACGCGATGCGGCGCGCCCACCCCCGCGCGCAGGTCACGGACTACGGCGACGCGCTGATCCTGCCCGGTTTCGTCGATGCGCATATGCACTATCCCCAGACGGGGATGATCGCGAGCTGGGGCAAGCGGCTGATCGACTGGCTCAACACCTACACCTTCCCCGAGGAGATGCGCTTTGGCGAGCCCGCCTATGCCCGGGCACAGGCCGATCTCACGCTGGACCTGGCCCTGGCCAATGGCACCACGACACTGGCCAGTTTCTGCACCATCCACACACAAAGCGTGACAGCCTTCTTCGAGGCGGCCGAGGCGCGGGGCATGGGCGTTGTCGCCGGCAAGACCTGCATGGACCGCAACGCGCCCGAGGGGCTGCGCGACAGGGCCCAAACCGCCCATGACGACAGCGAGGCCCTGCTGCAGGCCTGGCACGGGCGGGGCCGCGCGGCCTATGCCATCACGCCGCGCTTTTCACCCACCTCGACGCCGGAGCAGCTGGAGGCCCTTGGCGCGCTCTGGGCGGAATACCCAGACTGCCTGATGCAGACCCACCTGAGCGAACAGACCGACGAGGTCGCCTGGGTGCGCGAGCTGTTCCCCGAAGCGCGCGACTACCTGGACACCTACGAGCGGCACGGCCTTCTGGGCGAACGCGGGCTTTACGGCCATGCCATCCACCTTGCGACGCGTGAGATCGACCGGCTGGCCGAGGTGGGCGCGGCGGTGGTGCATTGCCCGACCTCGAACACCTTCATCGGCTCGGGGCTGTTCGACATGGCCGGGCTCAAGGCACGCGGGATGTCGGTGGGGTTGGCGACGGACACCGGCGGCGGGTCCAGTTTCTCGATGCTGCGGACCATGGCGGCGGCCTACGAGATCGGTCAGCTGCGCGGCACCCCGCTGCACCCGGCGCATCTGCTGTGGCTGGCGACCGAAGGCGCGGCCCGCGCGCTGCACATGGGCGGGCAGATTGGCACGCTGACGCCCGGCGCCCATGCGGATATCTGCGTGCTCGACCTCGCCTCGACCCGCGCCATCGCCCAGCGCAGCGCCCGGGCCGGGGACATCTGGGAGGCGCTCTTTCCCACCATCATGATGGGCGACGACCGCGCGGTGCGGGCGGTCTGGGTGGCGGGCCTGCCGCTGCGAGGGGTCCTGTCGGCCGCCCCGGGGTCAGCCTGATCGGCCGACCTGCCCCGGCAAGGGCCCGGCGGTCCGGGGGTGAAACGAAAAAGGCCGCGCTCTTGCGGCGCGGCCCTGTCGATGTGGAGAGGCGAAGAGCGCTTACTTGATCTTGCCTTCCTTGTATTCGACATGCTTGCGCGCGACCGGATCGTATTTCCGCACGACCATCTTCTCGGTCATGGTGCGGGCGTTCTTCTTGGTCACGTAGAAATGCCCGGTCCCCGCGGTGGAGTTCAGGCGGATCTTGATGGTGGTCGGCTTCGCCATTGGCTCGTCTCCTGGTCCGCGGCCGTTGGACGCCGCGCGTGCATTGATCTGAAGCCCGCCTTCTACCGGCTCAGCCCGGCGAGTCAACCGCCAAAGGCACGATGTTGACGTGGGCGGTTGGCTGACGCCAACCGCCCTTGCGACCCCTGTTCCACCTCCCCCAATGAGAGATGAACATGCGCGAAGGACCTGTAAGCCGGATTTTGTTCCCCGGGTTGCCCCGGTTCGATGACCATTCCTCTGGGGGCACCGTTGCCGATACCCTCTAGCTGCCAACCCGGATCTCCGGGGCCAAGGCGGCCCCTGCGGCGATATGCCAAACGGCACCGGACCCGCGATGAGATCCCTATTCGGCATTGCTCCCGGTGGGGCTTGCCATGCGGGCCCTGTTGCCAGGCCCCCGGTGGGCTCTTACCCCACCTTTTCACCCTTGCCGCGCATGCGCGGCGGTCTGTTCTCTGTGGCGCTTTCCGTCACGGCCGGTGATGCCACCGACCGCGCCCGGGCGTTACCCGGCACCGTGCCTTGATGGAGTCCGGACTTTCCTGGAACGGGCTGACGCCCGTCCCCGGCCATCCGGTCCTCCGCGCCGGTCGGACTTAGGCACTGGCCGAAGCCGGGTCAACGGGAAAGCGGCGGGCAAGCTCGGCGGCCAGCGCGCAGTCCACCCCGTCAAGCGGGCCGGCCTTCCCCGCGCGATGACGCAGGCGAAAGGCGGCCAGCAGCGTTTCGTCGTCCACCGGCGCGGTATAGCCGATCCGGCGCAGGTTGCGCCGGATGCGCCCCCCGTCGACGGGGGGCGACGCGCCCGCGCGCGCGGGCGCCACCGCCAGGCCTGACCGGGCAAGGCGGGCCCAGTCGAAGCGCCGGCCCGGGTCGATCTTGCGCCCCGGTGCACAATCGGAGTGTCCGATCACGCCCTTGGCCGGAATGTCCCAGCGGGCCATGATCCCGGCCAGCACCGCCTCCAGCGCATCCATCTGGGCCGCGGCAAAGGGCGCGGTGCCCGGGTTGGCCAGTTCGATGCCGATGGACTGCGAGTTGACGTCGGTGATGGTGCCCCAGGCCCCGGCCCCGGCGTGCCAGGCACGCTTGTCCTCGGGGACAAGCGCCTCAACTGCGCCCCTCTTGGAAATCAGGTAATGCGCCGAAACTTGCGAGTCCGGGTTGCACAGCCAGGCGCGCGCCGCGCCGCAGTCCGCCATCGCCGTGTAATGCAGCACCACCAAGGAGGGATGCGCGCCGCCGCGGCGGTCCCCGAAATTGGGCGACCCTGCCACGCGCCGGTTCAGCCGTCGCCGGCCGATGTGCGGAACGGCGTCGGGTCCCATCCGCAGGCGAAACCGTCCCCGTCGGGGTCAAGGCCCAGCCGGTCGCGCGCCGGCCCGCCCCGGGCGAGGAAATCGCGCTGCGCGGCGTCGGGGTTGTTGTACTTGGCGCAGTTGCGCTGAAAGCGGCTTTCGCTGAACAGCCCGGCCCGGGAATAGACCGGCTCGCCCTTGTCGTTCGGCACCTCCAGCGCGAATTGCACGATGTTGGGGCCGCCGTCGCCGGGGCGTCGCGGCAGGGCGGTCGGCTCGATGACCTCGTAAGCGGCGGCTTGGCGTTCGCGGCGCTCGGCGTCGCTCTCGATGGTCTCGCGGGCGGCGACGGCCTCGAAATCCTGTTCGTCGGAAATTCCGTCGTTGGCGGCAGGGTCTGCCTGGGACTCCGCGGTGGGGGTCTCCACCCCGCCGATGCCGGCCCGAGTCAGTTCTGAGGTCGTGACCGACCCGCCGGTGCCGCCACCCTGCGCATCGTCTTCCGGGGCCGCTTCGGCGCGCACCCCGCCGCGGGCCTGCGCCCGCGCGTCCCGGTCCGGCCCCGAAACGCCGACGCCTAGGCCGCTGTCGCCGCTGTCAGGGATCGCGGGCGCACAGGCCCCCAGCGCGAGCAGCGCCGCCACGGCCTTCAGTATCTTGTGAGGTCTCATCGCCATCCGCCTTTCCCGCGGCCCATGCCGGTGGGCGTTGCTACCACCAACGTGCCGGTTTGACCACGAATCCGGCGGCGTTTTCCAGCGCATAGGCGGTATTCAGCAGGTCGCCCTCGTCCCAGGGACGCCCGATCAGCTGCAGCCCCAGTGGCAGGCCCTGCCGATCGAGCCCCGCCGGCACGCTGATCCCCGGCAGCCCGGCCAGGTTCACGGTGACGGTGAAAACATCGTTGAGATACATGGCCACCGGGTCCGCCTCGATCATCTCGCCCAGCCCGAAGGCCGCCGACGGGGTGGCCGGGGTCAGGATCGCGTCGACACCCTGGGCAAAGACCGCGTCGAAATCCTTCTTGATCAGGGCACGCACCTTGCGGGCGCGGTTGTAGTAGGCGTCGTAGAAACCGGCCGACAGGACGTAGGTGCCGACCATGACGCGGCGCTTGACCTCCGCGCCGAAGCCCTCGGCGCGGGTCTTTTCGTACATCTCGACGATGCCGTCGCCCTCGCCCAGCGCGGCGCGGTGGCCGAAGCGCACCCCGTCATAGCGGGCGAGGTTGCTGGAGGCCTCGGCCGGGGCGATGACGTAATAGGTAGGCAGCGCGTATTGCGTGTGCGGCAGCGATATCCATTTGATCTTGGCACCAGCGGCCTTGAGCATCTCGGTACCGTCTGCCCAGAGATCGCTGATTTCTTGTGGCATACCATCCATCTGGTATTCCTCGGGAATACCGATGGTCTTGCCGCGGATGTCGCCGGTCAGCATGGCCTCGAAATCGGGCACGGGCCGGTCGGCGCTGGTGCTGTCCTTGGGGTCATGGCCGCACATGGCCTGCAGCATGATCGCCGCGTCGCGCACATCCTTGGTCATCGGCCCGGCCTGGTCGAGCGAGGACGCGAAAGCCACGATCCCCCAGCGCGAACAGCGTCCGTAGGTCGGCTTGATCCCGGTGATGCCGGTGAAGGCCGCGGGCTGGCGGATCGACCCGCCGGTATCTGTGCCGGTCGCGCCGAGGCACAGGTCGGCGGCCACGGCCGCGGCCGACCCGCCCGAGGAGCCGCCCGGCGTCAGCCTGCGGTCGTCCACCTTCCAGGGGTTCACCGCATCGCCGTAGACGCTGGTCTCGTTCGAGGAGCCCATGGCGAATTCGTCCATGTTGAGCTTGCCCAGCATGACCGCGCCGGCGTCCAGCAGGTTCCGGCTGACCGTGCTTTCGTATTCCGGCTTGAAACCATCCAGGATCTTCGAGGCCGCCTGCGACGCAACCCCTCTGGTGCAGAACAGATCCTTGATGCCGAGCGGGATGCCGTTGAGGCTGCCACCATCCGTGCGCCCATCGGCTGCCCGGGCCTGGTCCAGCGCCAGGTCGGGCGTGTCATGGACGAAGGCGTTCAGGGCGCCGGCGTCCCCGATCTGCCCGAGGCAGGCCTCGGTCAGTTCCACGCTGGTCACCTCACCCTTTTTCAGGGCGTCGCGGGCCTCGGCGATCTTGAGTTTGCTCAGCTCGGTCATCATTCAACCACCTTCGGCACGGCGAAGAAGCCCTCGCGGGCATCGGGGGCATTGGCCAGAACCTTGTCCTGCTGATCGCCATCGGTCACGACATCCGCGCGCCGCTTGAGCCGCTGCGGGGTGACCGTGGTCATCGGTTCCACGCCCGCGACATCGACCTCTTGCAACTGCTCGATGAAGCCGAGGATGGCGTTGAATTCGCCGGCCAGGGCGGGCAGCTCGTCCTCCTCGACCTTGATGCGGGCGAGATGGGCCACCTTGCGGGCGGTTTCCGTGTCGATGGACATTGCGCGGCGCACTCCCTTGTTGCGTTGCGGCCCGCTTTAGCGCCCCGCCGCGCGGCCTTCAAGCATGTGGCGGCGGTATATCTCGATCATCCAGCCCAGCATCACGGCATTGAGAAGATGCCAGAACAGATGCGTGCCCACGGGGAAGGCCGCGCAGAGCGTTTCGTCCAGGCTGCGGGCGGTGATGGACAGCGACAAGAGCGCCGCGCCCACCGCGAAGCCACGCACCAGCGCCGGGAACCGGTGGCGCAAAACGATGCCGTAGATCACCAACAGGATCGGCACCGTCCAGTAGAAGGACGACACTCCGAAGAAGGGCACGTCGCGCAGCAACACGGTGACCCCGGCCGCGTAGGGCAGGAACCCGGCCGTGGCCAGCCCCGCCGCCCAGCCGGGCCAGGCCAGCACGTCGCGGTGCACCGCGAAGAGGTAGAGCAGGATGAACCCGAGGATCGGCAGCGTATCGGCCAGGGCCGCCCAGCCCGTGGCCAGCGTGTGGAACAGGAAACTGCCGATCCCGATGGCGAAGAGCACCGCCGCCAGCGCGCGGGCCATGGGCACCCCGGCGCTGCGCCGCCACAGGACCACCGCGGCCACGAGGAAGGCAAGGTTCGTGAGCGCGTTCACCGGTTCGGCCCAGAAGCTGAAATCCATCCGCTCGCAATAGCCGTCGATCTGCTCGGTCAGGTCCATGGGCTGCATCCCGCTGTGGTCACATCGCCCTGTCGTGTTATCCTGCCCGCCACACCGAACCAAGGGAGCGCGACATGAAGATCATCTGGTTGGGCCATAGCGGCTTTCGCATCGAGATCGGCGGCAAGGTCCTGCTGATCGACCCCTGGCTGGCGGGCAATCCCGCCTTTCCCGAGGATCGGGCGGCAGAGGCAACCGCGGGGGCGACGCATATCTGCCTGACCCACGGCCATGGCGACCATGCCTCGACCACGCTGGCGATCGCGCGGGAGCGCGGCATTCCGGTGCTCTGCATCCACGAGATCGCGCAGCTCTGGGCCGAAGAAGACGGGGTCGAGGTCATGGGTTTCGGCAAGGGCGGCACGCTGGACCTTGATGGCGTCAGCGTCACCATGACCCACGCCGTGCATTCCTCGTCCTTCGATTTCACCGGGACGGGGCTGCACTACGCGGGCGAGCCGGCCGGGTTCATCATCCGCGGCGAGGGGCATTGCCTCTACGTCAGCGGCGACACCGACGTCATGGCCGACATGGAGGTGATCGCCGACCGCTATGCGCCGGACATCGGCATCCTCTGCGCGGGCGGGCATTTCACGATGGACATGGAGGGCGCAGCCTATGCCGCCAACCGCTACTTCGACTTCAAGGCGGTCATTCCCTGCCACTACAAGACCTTCCCGCTGCTGGCGCAGGACGCCGAACCGCTGGGCGCACGCCTGCCCGTGGGCACAAGGCTGATCGAACCCGAGGTTCTGGAGCCGATCAGCCTCTGAGCGCGACGCAGCGTCGACGCGCCGCGACGCGTTTTCATCAAAACGCGTCGCCGCCCCGGCGGTCTGCGAAGAAGGCCTTGAGCAACTGCCCGGCCGCCTCGGCGCCGATGCCGTCGTAGACCTCGGGGGCGTGGTGGCATTGCGGATGGTCGAAAACCCGCGCGCCCTGCGCCACGCCGCCGGATTTCGGATCGGCCGCGCCGTAGTAGAGCCGCGCGATCCGGGCAAAGGATATCGCTGCCGCGCACATCGGGCAGGGTTCCAGCGTCACGTAGAGGTCATGGCCGCTCAGGCGCTCCTGCCCCAGCGCGGCGCAGGCAGCGCGGATCGCCAGCACCTCAGCATGGGCGGTGGGGTCGTTGAGTTCTCGCGTCCGGTTGCCCGCCCGGGCCAGTACCTGGCCGTCGCGCACCACCACGGCCCCCACCGGCACCTCGCCGCGGGTGGCGGCGGCGCGGGCCTCGTCCAGGGCGGCATCCATGTGGCTGCGAAAGGGCATGACCCTTGATCGGGCGGCTGTCCGGGCTTGGCAAGGGCGGGAGATGAGTTTTTTGCCAAGATGAAGCCGGCAGCGATTGCCTGACGCGCAACGGACCACTAAGCCCTCGATCATGTCCAAGCCCGTTTCCCCGTCCGGCGACCGGATCGCCAAGGTTCTCGCCCGCGCCGGGGTCGCCTCGCGCCGCGAGGCCGAGCGCATGATCGCGGCGGGCCGCGTCGCGGTGAACGGCAAGCGGATCGACAGCCCGGCCCTGAACGTGACGGACGGGGACAGCATCACGGTGGACGGCAAACCCATTGCGGCGGCCGAGCCACCGCGCGTCTGGCTCTATCACAAGCCTGCCGGTCTGGTGACCAGCGCGCGCGACGACAAGGGCCGCGAGACGGTCTTCGACGGCCTGCCCGAGGACCTGCCGCGGGTGATGAGCGTCGGCCGGCTTGACCTGAGTTCCGAAGGGCTGCTGCTGCTGACCAATGACGGCGAGATCAAGCGCCGCATGGAACTGCCCAGCACCGGCTGGCAACGCCGCTACCGTGTGCGGGTCAAGGGCTCGCCCGAAGAGGCCGCGCTGGAGCGGTTGCGCGCGGGCATCACCGTCGACGGCCTGCGCTATCAGCCCATGACGATCACACTCGACCGCAACCAGGGTGCCAATGCCTGGCTGACCGTCTCGATCCGCGAGGGCAAGAACCGCGAGATTCGCCGCGCCATGGAGGCCATCGGCCTGACCGTGAACCGGCTGATCCGGGTCAGCTACGGGCCCTTCCAGCTGGGCAACCTCAAGCCCGGCGCGGTCGAGGAACTGCGCTCGCGCGTGGTGCGCGACCAGCTGGGGCTGGACGCCGGCAAAAAACCGCAAGGCCCCGGCAAACCCACGGTCAGACGCAGCCGGGCGGGGAAATCCCGACCCGATTGACCCTTGCCGGGCCGGGCGGGCCGTGCATCCTTGCACGCAGGCCCCCTCGTAACCGGCCGTTCGGTCGCCTATCTTGGCAAGGGTTCGACACGTGGAGCATGATGGCACGACTCATCCTCATTCTGGCCGTGGCGGCGGCTGTCTTGCTGGTCGCGGGGATCGCCGGGCACCTGCTGGCCGCGCCCGCTCGGGGGGCCGCGCGGCGCGAGGGCGACGGCCTGCCTGACACCCTGAGCACCGTGGCCTATGCCCTGTTGATCCTGTTGATGTTCGGGGTCGTCACCGGCTGGCTCGGGGGGCTGTGACGATGGCCGGCGGACCGCATGGCGGCGGGTCCGGCCCCGGCGCGGCTCTGGACGCCGGGCGGCGGGTCGATGCGGCCGGGGCGCGGGCCAACCTGCTGTTCGTGCCGGGCGGCGTGCTGGCCTTTACCGCGCTCGACGAGGGGGCGACGGGGCTTGTGCTGGGCCTGGCCGGGGCGGCCGCGCTGACGCTGGCGGCTTGGCTGACCCGCGAGGGGCTGCGCGCCCAGGCCGCCTATGACGCGCGCCGCCTTGTGCGACGGCCCGCCCTGCCGCGCAAGATCCTCGGTGCGGTCCTGACGGGCGCAGGGATCGGCATCGCCGCCTTTGCCAATGGCGATGGGCTGGTGGCTTGCGGGCTTTTCGCCCTGGCCGCCAGCGGGCTGCACCTGGCCGCCTTCGGCCCGGACCCGCTGCGCGACAAGCGGGTCGCGGGGGTCGACGGGGTCCAGCAGGATCGCGTGGCCCGCGTGGTCGACGAGGCCGAGGCCTATCTGCAGGCCATGCGCGCCCATGTGGCCCGTCTGGGGGATCGCCGTCTGGAGGGGCGCGTGATGCAGTTCCAGGCCACCGCGCGGCGCATGATCCGTACCGTCGAGCAGGACCCCCGCGACCTGGCCACCGCGCGCAAGTTCCTGGGCGTCTACCTGATGGGCGCGCGCGACGCGACGGCCAAGTTCGCCGCGCATTATGCCCGCACCGGCGATGCCGCGGCCCGCGCCGATTTCGAGGCGCTTCTGGCCGACCTGGAAGAGAATTTCGCCGCCAGGACAGAAAAGATGCTGCTGGACGATCGCAGCGACATGGAGGTTGAGATCAAGGTGCTGCGCGATCGTTTGCAGCGTGAGGGGCTGTGAGGCCCGTTTCCGATGGGGAGTGTTGAAATGTCGAAAAGATCAACCGAGACCGTGCAGAAGGCCGAGGCCGCTCGGGCCGAGGTCGAGAAGGTGTCCGCCACCGTCCTGCCCGAGCCCGACGCCGGGATTGTCTCCGCTGAGACGGCCGACGCCCCCACCGCCGAGGCGATCAACCGCCGCATGGCCGAACTGGACCTGTCCGACACCAACTCGATCATCTCCTTCGGGGCGGCCACCCAGGCGGAGTTGCAACAGATCGCGCAGTCCATGCTGCAGGGCGTGCGCAACAAGGATATCGGCCCGGCGGGCGACAGCCTGCGCCGGATCGTCACGGCGATCCGCGGCTTCGATACCAGCGAACTGGACCTGAGCCGCGACCGGTCCTGGTGGGAAAGGCTGCTGGGCCGCGCGACCCCGGCGGCGAAATTCGCGGCCCGCTTCGAGCAGGTGCAGGGCCAGATCGACCGTGTGACCGACGACCTTCTCAAGCACGAACACGTCCTTCTCAAGGATATCGAAAGCCTGGATCGGCTCTACGAAAAGACGCTGACGTTTTACGACGAGCTGGCGCTCTACATCGCCGCCGCCGAGGCCAGGCTGAAAGAGCTGGACGAGACAACGATCCCCGCCAAGGAAAACGAGGTCGAGTCCGCCGCCGAGGACGCGGTCACCCTCAAGGCTCAGGAGCTGCGCGACCTGCGCGGCGCCCGCGACGACCTGGAGCGCCGGGTGCACGACCTCAGGCTGACGCGGCAGGTGACCATGCAGGCGTTGCCCTCGATCCGGCTGGTGCAGGAAAACGACAAGGCGCTGGTCACGCGGATCAACGCGACGCTCATCAACACCGTGCCGCTGTGGGAAACCCAGCTGGCCCAGGCCGTGACAATCCAGAACGCCGCCGACGCCGCCGGGGCTGTGCGCGACGCCAACGACCTGACCAACGCGTTGCTGACCGCCAACGCGGAAAACCTGCGCAGCGCCAATAAGACCATCCGCGAGGAAATGGAGCGCGGCGTTTTCGACATCACGGCCGTCAAGCAGGCCAACGCCGAGTTGATCGGCACCATCGAGGACAGCCTGCAGATCGCCGAGGACGGCAAGCAGCGCCGCGCCGCGGCTGAGACGGAGCTTGCGACCATGGAAACCGAGTTGAAATCCGCCCTCACCGCCGCCCGCGCGGGGGGGCGAGCATCGGGCGACACGCCCGCGGCCGGGGGCTGATCCGGTGCGCGCGGTCGCAAAGGCCTTGGTGGCGGGTTGCCTGGGCCTGCTGCTGGCGGGTTGCGACGACCGGGTCGCCGCCCCCGACGACGCGCCCGCCACCCCGCCAGAGGCGCGCCCCGAGGCCCCCGAGACGCCCGCACTGTCGCCCGAAAGCCGCGCCCTGCGCCGCTATTACCGGCGCGTGCAGGACGATCTGGACGCGCAGGGCCTGCTGCGCACCGACGGCGGCGGGCCGGATACCCCCTTCACCGACAGCATGCTGGCGCGCAACTTCGTGCGCATCGCGCTGTTCAACGAATACCTCGACACCGGCGGCAGGCTGCGCGCCCAGGCCAACGTCAGCCGCCTGCGCCGCTGGGAGCAGCCCGTGCGCATGTCCGTGGAATTCGGCGACACCATCCCGCAGGCCCAGCGCCGGGACGACCGCGCCACCATTGGCGACTACGTCGCCCGGCTGTCGCGGGTTTCGGGGTTGCGAATCTCGCTGACCGACAGCGACCCGAACTTCCATGTCCTGATCCTCAACGAGGACGACAGGGATGCGGACGCCACCCGCCTGCGCGCCCTCATGCCGGGCCTGTCCGGGGCCACCCTGCGCGCCGTTACCGACCCGCCGCGCGAGACCTTCTGCCTGGTGCTGGCCAGTTCCGCCCGCGGCGGGCCGGGCTACGACCGGGCGGTGGCGCTTATTCGCGGCGAACACCCCGACCTGATGCGCCGCGCCTGCATTCACGAGGAAATCGCCCAGGGGCTGGGGTTGGCCAACGACAGCCCCCGGGCGCGCCCCTCGATCTTCAACGATGACGAGGAATTCGCCCTGCTGACCCGCCACGACGAGTTGCTGCTGCGGATGCTCTACGACGACAGGTTTCACGCCGGGATGACGGCGGCCGAAGCTGCCCCCATCGCCCGCGACATCGCGCGCGAGATCATGGGCGGGCGGTCCTGATGCGGCCCCGGCGACGCGCCATTGCATCCCGCCGGCGCGCGGGCCTAAACTGTGCCTTGACCGGCCCCGGGCCAGACCGGGGCGGGACAAGGTGCCCCCGAAACCGGCCCGCCACCAGACAGGAGCCCGCGCGCATGACCGACCTTTCCACGGGCAACCACCTGTTCTATGGCGACAAACTGGACGTGCTGCGCGCCATGCCGGACGGCTTCGTCGATCTGGTCTACCTCGACCCGCCGTTCAATTCCAATGCCTGAGGCTACGTGCGGGGCGAGGGCGTGAGTGGCTGCTTTGCGCAGGGAGGGGGGGCTGCAAATTCATAGCTGTTTCCCGATGCCCCCTATGCAGGGTCAGAGCTGTCATCGACCCCCTTATCCGCGCGAATAGCGCCGAAGGCGCCGCGCGATCGCCAGACCGCCCCCCGGGCTGGCGATTTGGTGGGGCTTGGCACCCCGTTCGGATGTTTTGCGGATTTGGTCGGATAAAGTGCCTCGCTCAAAGGGCCGATCGCCATCCCGCGGGCTGGCCATCGCGCGACTTGCTCTCAATATCCGCCCTGGGCTGGCTGCCGTCATTCACTGTCGCCCGGGGCCGGAATGGCACCGCAGGTGCCCGGCCCCTCGCCAGACCGCCCGCACGGGCTGGCGATTTGGGGGGGTGGGCGCGCCGATCCACGCTCTTGCGGATTTGGCAGGGATAAAGTGCGCGGCTCGGCGGGCTGATCGCCACCCCGCGGTCTGGCCGTCGCGCGGCTTGCGTTGTCCGGCCCGGTGCTGACACCCCTGCTTGCCGTATCCCCATAAGGGTCACAGTACAGCCCCGGCGCCCGCACCGTCCGCGCGCGCCATGCCCCATTGCCAAAGCCCGCAAACCCCGACATATCGGGGCACATGACCGACCTGACCCATATCCGCAATTTCTCGATCGTCGCGCATATCGACCACGGGAAATCGACCCTTGCCGACCGGCTGATCCAGGCCACCAACACGGTGCCCGATCGCGACATGAAGGAACAGTTGCTCGACGCCATGGACATCGAGCGCGAGCGCGGCATCACCATCAAGGCCAACACCGTGCGCATCGAATACGACGCGCTGGACGGGCAGCACTACGTGCTCAACCTCATCGACACGCCGGGCCACGTCGATTTCGCCTATGAGGTCAGCCGCTCCATGCGCGCGGTCGAGGGCTCGCTGCTGGTGGTGGACAGCACCCAGGGCGTCGAGGCCCAGACCCTGGCCAATGTCTACCAGGCCATCGACGCGGATCACGAGTTGATCCCCGTCTTCAACAAGATCGACCTGCCCGCCTCCGACATCGACCGCGTCGCCGAACAGGTCGAGGATGTGATCGGCATCGACGCCAGCGGCGCGATCCCCGTTTCGGCCAAGTCGGGCGAGGGCATCCGCGATGTGCTCGAGGCCATCATCACCCATCTGCCGCCGCCCGAGGGGACGCGCGACGCGCCGCTCAAGGCCATGCTGGTGGACAGCTGGTACGACCCCTACCTCGGGGTCATCGTGCTGGTGCGCATCCGCGACGGGGTTCTGAAAAAGGGCGAGCGCATCCGCTTCATGCAGAACGGCACCGTCCATCAGGTGGACCGCATCGGCGTCTTCAAGCCCGCCATGCAGACGGTGGACGACCTGGCCCCGGGCGAGATCGGCTTTCTGACCGCCTCGATCAAGCAGGTGCGCGACACCCGCGTCGGCGACACCATCACCCACGACAAGCGGCCCTGCGACACCGCCTGGCCCGGCTTCAAGCCCGCCCAGCCGGTGGTGTTCTGCGGGCTGTTCCCCGTGGACACCGCCCAGTTCGAGGACCTGCGCGAGGCCATCGACAAGCTGGCGCTCAACGATGCCTCGTTCTCCTACGAGATGGAAAGCTCGGCCGCGCTGGGCTTCGGCTTTCGCTGCGGCTTTCTCGGGCTGCTGCACCTCGAGGTCATCCGCGACCGGATCGAGCGTGAATACGATATCGAGCTGATCACCACGGCCCCGTCCGTCGTCTATCATGTCTACATGAAGGACGGCACCTGCGAGGAGTTGCACAACCCCGCCGACATGCCCGACCTGGCCCATGTCGCCCACGTGGAAGAGCCGCGCATCAAGGCCACCATCCTTGTCCCCGACGATTACCTGGGTGATGTGCTCAAGCTCTGCCAGGACCGGCGCGGGATACAGAACGACCTCAGCTATGCCGGCTCCCGCGCCATGGTGGTCTATGACCTGCCGCTCAACGAGGTGGTCTTCGATTTCTACGACCGGCTGAAATCGGTGACGAAGGGCTATGCCAGCTTCGACTACCAGTTGACCGGGTATCGCGAGGACAACCTCGCCAAGATGCAGATCCTGGTGAATGACGAGCCCGTGGACGCGCTGTCGATGATGGTCCACCGTGACCGCGCCGAGATGCGCGGCCGGGCCATGTGCGAGAAACTCAAGGACCTGATCCCGCGCCACATGTTCAAGATCCCGATCCAGGCGGCCATCGGCGGCAAGGTCATCGCCCGCGAGACGCTCTCGGCCATGCGCAAGGACGTGACGGCGAAATGCTACGGCGGCGACGCCTCGCGCAAGCGCAAGTTGCTGGACAAGCAGAAGGCTGGTAAGAAGAAGATGCGCCAGTTCGGGAAGGTGGACATCCCGCAGGAGGCGTTCATTAACGCCCTTAAAATGGACAGCTGAGACTGGCCATTTCGAGGGCGGGTGCGGGTAAACGTTTGGCGCAGCCAAATGTGGTCGTACGGGGTTGAATTGAGGAACCGGCTAGAATAGTGAAGGGAGTAATGTGGTAGATGTAATTGCTACATTTAAGTGTTTCCGCTTCTTTTAAGGAAAGCTTTGCCGCTATTTAATTCTTTACCGAGACTCGCTTTAATTG
>JAVLCA010000006.1:0-93955 GCA_031581025.1 Salibaculum sp.
TGGCGGAGGAGGTGGGATTCGAACCCACGGTACGCTTTCACGCACGCCGGTTTTCAAGACCGGTGCAATCGACCACTCTGCCACTCCTCCGGCGAAGGTGGGCGTAAGGGGCTGCGAGCGATTCTGGAAGCCCAAAGCACGACGTGGAAATGCGCCTACCCGGAGCAGGGGTGCTTTCACAATGCGGCCCGGCAGGCTATGATGATCCTGCACGGCCGATATCCGTTTGACCTTGCTGGTCGTTGCGGCTTTGGGTGTGGCCAGCGTGCAAGGTCAAGACAGGACGGCAAGACCGCGCCACAAGACCCGGCAGCAGGGGCGAGACATGACAGGCACACCGCGACCATACAAATCCAGAGTCCTGGCAAAAGCGGTGCTGTTGCTGGCGCTGTCAGGCTGCGGCAGCGAGGACGGCTTCGGCCTTGACCGGCTGATCGCTCCGCGCGACGGCCAAGCCCCAGACAGCGCGGCGCAGACCGGGGTGGCCGCGCGCGATACCGAAGTGCCCGAGGTCTTTCAGGTCACCGAGCCGGGCCTGTGGGACGGGCGCCCCTCACTAGGCGGGATATGGGTCGCGCACCCGCAAGTCGAGGCGCCCGAGCGGGTTATTATCCGAAACCGGGACAACGGCCGCTCGGTCACCGGCGCGCTTTTCCGGCGCGAGCGGGACACCCCCGGACCGCAACTGCAGGTCTCTTCGGAGGCGGCCGCCGCGCTCGAGATGCTGGCCGGCAACCCTGCCGAGCTGCAGGTGACCGCGCTGCGTCGCGAGGAGGTCAGCACACCGGACCCGGCCGCGACCGACGATTTCGACAGCCCCGACGAAATCAGCGCCGCACCTCTGGACGATGGCCCCGCCGACGGGGCGACCGATACCGGGACGTCTGCCAAGGACGCTGCCGATCAGGCCTCGGAAACGGCAGGGGCGGCTGCCCCGCCCCCTGCCCCGGCCCGCGGTCGGCGGCCGAACACGCCCTATATCCGCGCCGCCACCTTTTCGGTCGAGGCCAATGCCACCCGCGCCGCCGACCGGCTGCGCGGAGACGGCGTCGTGCCCACCGTCGTGGCACAGGACGGCGACGGGCGGACCTTCTGGCGCGTCCTCGCAAGCCCGGCCAATCCGTCCGAGGATCCCGCGACGCTTCTTGAAAAAGTGCGCGACATGGGCTTTTCGGACGCCTACGTCGTAAGCGACTGACCCCTTACGCACGCCCAAGGAGGAACGCTGTCATGATCCGCCTGACCCTCATCGCCGTCACCCTGGCCACCGCGCTCGGGCTCGCCATCGCGCCGGCCGTTCTCGCGCAGAGCTTCGACACCCGCGCCGAGGCGGCCTATGTCCTGGACCAGACCACCGACACTGTGCTGCTGGAAAAGAACGCGGACCGCCCCCTGCCGCCGGCCTCCATGTCCAAGCTGATGACGCTCTACATGGCCTTCGAGGCCATCGGCGACGGACGGCTCGAGGTGGAGGACGAACTGCCGGTCTCGCAGCACTGTTTCGGATACCGGGGCTCGACGATGTTCCTGGACACCACTGACCGCGTCCGCGTCGAGGACCTCTTGCGCGGGGTCGTGGTGCTGTCGGGCAACGATGCCTCCTGCGTGCTGGGCGAAGCGCTTTCGCCGGATGGCACCGAGGCGGGCTTTGCCCGGATGATGACGGAGCGGGCCGAAAATCTCGGGATGACCAATTCGACCTTCACCAACTCCAACGGCTGGCCCGCGGCGGGCCATCGCATGTCCATGCGCGACCTCGGCACGCTGGCCGACCGGATCATCACCGATTTTCCCACCTTCTACCCGCTCTTCGCCGAGCGCCGCTATGAATTCGACGGGCGCGCCCCGGAGAATGTCAGCAACCGCAACCCGCTGCTGGGGCTGGGGATCGGGGCCGACGGGCTCAAGACCGGCCACACCGAGGAAGCGGGGTACGGCCTGACCGCCAGCGCCAAGCAGGGCGATCGGCGGATCATCTTCGCCATCACCGGGATGGACAGTGCCAGTGCCCGCGCCGAAGAGGCCGAGAAGATCATCAACTGGGCCTTTCGCCAGTTCGCCGAGCGCGATGTCGCCAGCGCCGGAACGCGCCTGGCCGAAGCAGAAGTCTGGATGGGCGAAAGCCCGCAGGTGGGGCTTTCGGTGCGAGAGGACCTGTCGATGCTGGTGCCCCTGACCGCATCCCGCGACCTCGAGGCCGAAATCGTCTACAACGGCCCCGTCGAGGCCCCCATCACCGCGGGCGACGAGATCGCCGAACTGGTGATCCGGCTCGACGGTCTGCCCGAGACGCGCGCGCCCCTTGTGGCCGAGGCAGACGTGCCGCGGGGCGGTTTCGCCTCTCGGCTGCGGGTTGCCGCCGATGTGCTGATGACCAAGCTCCTTGACAAGAACGGGAGCGACGCCGAGGAAGGCGCCTGAGATCACGGCATTTCCACGCGGCGGCCCGGCATGTTCATCACCTTCGAAGGCATTGACGGCTCGGGCAAGTCCACCCAGGCGCGGCTGCTGGCCAAGCGCCTGCCCGACGCCGTGCTGACCCGCGAGCCGGGCGGCAGCCCCGGCGCCGAGGAAATCCGCCAGTTGCTGCTGACAGGCGACCCGGACCGCTGGTCGGCCGAGACCGAGATCCTGCTGTTCACCGCCGCGCGGCGCGATCACCTGGAAAAGACGATCCTGCCCGCGCTGGAGGCAGGCCGCACCGTGATCTGCGACCGCTTCGCCGATTCCACCCGCATCTACCAGGGTGCGACGCGCGGCGACCTGCGCGCCAGCGTGGACCGTTTGCACAGTCTGATGATCGGGCGCGAGCCCGACCTGACCTTCGTGATCGACATGGACCCTGCCCTGGCGCTGGAACGGGGGCTGGCCCGGGCCTCGGGCGAGGACCGCTTCGAGGATTTCGGCCTGGGCTTTCAGGAAACCCTGCGTCACGGCTTTCTGCAGCTGGCCGAGACCCATGCCGCGCGCTGCGTCGTGATCGACGGCAACCGTGCCCCCGAGGCAGTTGCCGCAGAGGTTGCCGCGCAGTTGGCCAGGCGCGAGGCGGGCTGATGGCCACCGCCCCAGAGGACCGCCCCCTGCCCGACCAGGTCGCCGGCGCGCCCCACCCGCGCGAGACGCGGCAGCTTTTCGGCCAGGATGCCGCGCAGGCGGATTTCCTGGACAGTTTCAACGGCGGGCGGCTGCACTCGGGCTGGCTGATCACCGGGCCGCGCGGCGTTGGCAAGGCGACACTGGCCTGGAAGATCGCCGGTTTCCTGCTGTCGCAGCCCGCCGAGGCGCCCGAGGAGGGGGTGTTCGGGGATGCCCCACCGGCCCCCGACAGGCTCGACGTCGATCCCGACCATCCCGACATGCGGCTGCTGGCCTCTGGCGCGCATCCCCGGCTTTTCGTGCTGCGCCGGGGCTGGGACGAGAAGGCCGACAAGCTCAAGACGGTCATAACCGTCGAAGAGGTCCGCAAGCTGCGCGGCTTCTTCGGCATGTCGGCCACCGATGGCGGGCGCCGCGTGGTGATCGTGGATGCCGCCGACGAGATGAACGTCAACGCGGCCAACGCGATCCTCAAGCTGCTGGAGGAACCGCCCCGGGGCGCAACGATCCTCATGGTGGCGCATCAGCCCTCGCGCCTGCTGCCGACGATCCGGTCGCGCTGCCGGGTGCTGCGCTGCTCGATGCCCGCCGCGCAGGACATGGCCGCCGCCCTGGCGCAGGCCGACAGCCACACCGACGCCCCCGAAGCACTGGCGGCCCTGACCGGGGGGTCGGTCGGCGAGGCGATCCGGCTGATCAACCTCGAAGGGCTGTCCCTCTATTCCGAATTGGTGGGCGTGCTGGACGCGCCCGCCGGGTTTGACCGGCCGCGCGCGATCAGGCTGGCCGAAAGCTGCACGGGCCGCAACAGCGACGCCCGCTTCACACTGGTGCTGGACCTGATCGACCGCTTCCTGTCGCGCGCCGCGCGCAGCGGGCTTGAGGGGCCGCCGGCCGACCAGGGCGCCCCCGGCGAGGCCCGCCTGCTGGCCCGCCTGGCCCCCGATGCGCGCGCCGCCCGCATCTGGGCCACGCTGGCGCAAGAGGTCTCGGACCGGACCCGCCACGGCAAGGCGGTCAACCTTGACCCTGCCCTGCTCATTCTAGATACCCTGTTCAGGATCGAGCAGACGGCCCAGAGCACCGTCGCCAATGCCACCACAGCCTGACAGGGTGCCATGACCCAAGCGCGACTCGTTGATAGCCATTGCCACCTGGATTTTCCCGACTTCGAGGGAGAATTGCCGGATGTGATCGCCCGGGCGCAGGCCGCGGGCGTGGCCCGCATGGTGACCATCTGCACCCGCCTGCGCAACGAGCCGCAGGTGCGCGCCATCGCCGAGGCCCACGACCCGGTCTTCTATGCCGCCGGAACCCATCCGATGAGCGCCGCAGAGGAACCGCTGACCAGCGTGGACGACCTGGTCGCGCTGGCGCGGCACCCGAAATTCGTCGGCATCGGTGAAACCGGGCTGGATTACCACTACACCGCCGAAAGCGCCGAGGTGCAGCGCACATCCCTGCGCCTGCACATTGACGCGGCGCGCGAGACGGGCCTGCCCCTGATCATTCATGCCCGCGATGCCGATGACGACATGGCCGCGATCCTGCGCGAGGGGTTTGACAACGGCCCCTATCCTTGCGTCATGCACTGCTATTCCTCGGGGCCGGATCTGGCGAAAGCCGCACTCGACATGGGCTTTTACCTGTCCATGTCCGGGATCGCGACCTTCCCCAAATCGCAGCAGGTGCGCGACATCTTCGCCGCCGCCCCGGTGGACCGGGTCCTGGTTGAAACCGACAGCCCCTACCTGGCCCCACCGCCGCACCGGGGCAAGCGCAACGAACCGGCCTATACCGCCCACACCGCCAGGGTTGGCGCCGAGGTCTTCGGCATGGACGAGGCCGATTTCGCCCACCAGACGACCGAGAACTTCCACCGCCTCTTCTGGAAAGCGGCACAGTGGCAGGCGGCCGCCTGATGGGCGAGATCACCCTGCGCATACTGGGCTGCGGGTCCTCGGGCGGCGTGCCGCGCCTGGGCGGACATTGGGGCGATTGCGACCCCGACGATCCGCGCAATCGCCGCACGCGTTGTTCCCTTCTGGTCACGCGGGACGGCCCCGAGGGCACGACTCGCGTTCTCATCGACAGCTCGCCGGACCTGCGCCACCAGCTGCTCGAGGCTGGCGTCGGCGAACTGGACGCCGTCCTTTATACCCATTCGCACGCCGATCACGTCCACGGGCTGGACGACCTGCGCATGATCGTCTTCAACATGCGCCGCCAACTGGATGTCTGGGCCGACGGCGACACCGGGCAGCAGCTTCTGTCGCGCTTCGGCTACGCCTTCGTGCAGCCCGAGGGATCGCCCTATCCACCGATCTGCAACCTGCACACCATCGACGGCGATGTCACCATCGAGGGCGCTGGCGGGCCGATCACCTTTACCCCCTTCGCGGTGGAGCATGGCGCGATCGAGGCGCTGGGATTCCGCATCGGCGACGCGGCCTACCTGCCCGACGTGGCGCATATTCCCGACGCGGCCTGGCCCGTGCTGCAAGGTCTTGAGCTGTGGATTCTCGATGCGCTGCGGCGCGATCCGCACCCGACGCATGCCCACCTGGCGAAGAGCCTGGAGTGGATCGAACGCGCGACCCCAGAGCGCGCGGTGCTCACCAACATGCACATCGACCTGGACTGGGAGACGGTGGCGGCCGAGACGCCGGCCAATGTCACCCCGGCCCATGACGGGATGACCCTGTCCATACGGGCCTGACGGCCATGGGCGCGCTTGCCTCGGTCATCCTGCCGGTATTCCTTGTCGTGGGGGTCGGCTATTTCGCCCGCTGGCGACGGATCATCGGCGACGCGGGCATCGACGGGCTGATGAATTTCGCCCAGGGCATCGCCATCCCGATGCTGCTGTTCCGCGCGATTTCGACGCTGGACCTGGGCCAGCATTTCAACTGGCCGCTGCTGCTGGCCTTCTATGCCGGGGCCATCACCGGTTTCGCCCTGGGGCTGGGCGCAGCGCGGCTGATCTTTCACCGCAGCTGGCCCGAGGCCATCGCCATCGGTTTCGCCGGCATGTTCTCGAACTCGGTCCTGCTGGGCCTGCCGATCACGGAACTGGCCTATGGCCCGGCGGCCATGACGACCAATTACGCCATCATCGCGATCCATTCGCCGTTCTGCTATGCGGTGGGCATCATCGCGATGGAACTGGCGCGGGCGGGCGGCACGCCGGCGCGGGCGCTGCCGGTCAAGATCCTCAAGGCAGTCTTTTCCAACACGCTGGTGATGGGAATCACGCTGGGCTTCATCGTCAACCTGGGCGGCATTGCCCTGCCCGGTGTGCTGACGGATGCCCTGGACCTGATCGTGCGCGCCGGCATTCCCGTGGCGCTGTTCGGGCTGGGCGGTGTGCTGTTCCACTACCGACCCGCAGGCGACATGCGGGCCATCCTCTTCGTCTGCGCGGTCTCGCTGATCATGCACCCGGCGGTCACCTGGGGGCTGGGCCAGGCCCTGGGCCTGTCCACCGAGGCGCTGCGCTCGGCTGTGGTGACCGGGGCCATGGCACCGGGGGTCAACGCCTATCTCTTTGCCAACATGTACGGCGTGGCCAAACGTGTCGCGGCCTCGGCAGTGCTGATCGGCACGGGGCTGACGATCCTGACAGCGACCTTCTGGCTGTCCATCCTGCCCTGACCGAAAAAAGGCCGCCCCGGCAGGGCGGCCTTTTGCGAGTGCCTTGGCCGAGCCTCAGCCCGGGCTCATGCCCCGCAGCCGCTCGGACCGGCGGCGCAGCAGCTCTACCGTGGTCAACAGGCAGATCGAGATCGACACCAGAATCGTAGCCGCCGCCAGAATGGTCGGGCTGATCTGTTCGCGCAGGCCGGTGAACATCTGCCACGGCAGGGTCTGCTGCTGGGCCGATCCCACGAAGAGCACCACGACAACCTCGTCGAACGAGGTGATGAAAGCGAAAAGCCCGCCCGAGATGACCCCTGGCAGGATCAAGGGCATCTGCACCCGGAAGAACGTGGTCACGGGGTTGGCACCCATGTTGGCCGCGGCCCGCGTCAGAGACCTGTCGAACCCCACGAGCGTGGCCGTCACCGTGATGATCACGAAAGGCACGCCCAATGCAGCGTGGGCCAGGATCACCTTGAGGTACCCGACGAAATTCTGGTTCAGACCGAGGTTGGACTGAAGCCAGTTCCCCAGCGGCGCATAGAAAAAGAACATGCCCGTTGCCGAGATGATGAGCGGCACGATCATCGGCGAGATCATGATCGCCATGATCGCCTGACGCCCGGGCACATGGGTCTGTGAAAGGCCGATGGCCGCCAGCGTTCCCAGGCTGACCGAGATCAAGGTGGCGAAGGGCGCGATGATGAGCGAGTTCTTGAGCGGTGTCATCCACTCGGCCCCCGAAACGCCCCACATCTTGCCGACCACGACGCCGATCAGCGTGCCGATGATGGCGAAAACGACGATCTTGCGAATGCCGCGCTCGGCATTGGGCAGAAGCTGCACCAGCCCGCCCAGCACCGCGCCGATGACAACACCGTAGAGGATACCCTGCACCGGGTGGCCCCCGCCGCTGAAGAATTCCCGGTAGTGCCGGAGGCTGTAGCCCTCGGCCTGGAAGGTCAGCATTTCCGGCGTGAAGGTAAAGAAGTTCTCGGCGTTGAAGCTCAGCCACATGACCGGGATCAGCGGCGCGATCAGGAAGAAGAAAACGAAGGCGCAGATGAACAGGAACACATTGTGCCAGAGCGTCTGCCCGGCGGTGTAATAGATCGGCACCCCAGCGCGGTATTGTCCCGAGCCGATCCAGGTGCCGAACCAGCCCATCGACAGGCCCACAACCAGGCCGCCGACAAGGCCGCCGATCCCGCCCGCGATCAGGCCGACAAGGCCGAAGAGCGCACAGGTGCCCCAAACCTTCTGCCAGAGCCGGACCTGAACGATCCGGGCCAGTATACCGGCCAGCACGGCGCCGATCACGGCGCCGGCCAAGAAGCCCAGCCAGGGCTGGCCGAAGATATTGCCGGTGATGAAACCAAAGCAGGCGCCCAGCACCGCCACCACGGGCATGGTGAAGGTCAACAGCGGCGGGCGTTCCACGTTCACGGTCAAAGTGCTCATGGTCTCAGCCCCCCAGTTTCACGTTGTCGATGCCCACGATCCGATCGTAGAGCCAGTAGAGCGCCAGCACCACCACCAGCAGGATCGAGCCAAGCGCGGCCGCAAGGCCCCAATTGAGCGAACTGGAGATGTGGTAGGCGATCCGGTTCGAGATGAAGACACCGCTTGTGCCGCCGACGATCTCGGGCGTGATGTAGTAGCCGATCGACAGGATGAAGACGAGGATCGAGCCCGCCCCGATGCCCGGCACCGATTGCGGGAAGTAGACCCGCCAGAAGGCCACGAAGTTGGTCGCCCCCAGGGACTTGGCCGCCCGCAGATAGGACGGGTCGATGGTCTTCATCACCGAGTAGAGCGGCAGGATCATGAAGGGCAAAAGGATATGCGTCATCGCGATGATCGTACCGGTCTGGTTGTTCATCAGGATCAATCGGTTGGCATCGTCCACGAAGCCTAGCCAGACGAGGATTTCGTTGATGACCCCCTGTTGCTGCAACAGCACTTTCCAGGCCGAGGTTCGCACCAGCAGCGAGGTCCAGAACGGCAAGAGCACCAGAATCATCAGGACGTTGGCCGTGCGCAGCGGCAGGTTGGCCAGCAGCCAGGCCACCGGGTAGCCCAGCAGGATGCAGGACCCGGTGATGACCAGCGACATGAACAGCGTCCGGTTGAAAAGCGTGACGTAGATCTGGCGGTTGTCGGGCTGTGCCTCGATCCCGTCAGCCCCGAGCTGCATGTCGATGGCGGTCAGGAAATAGCCCGGTGTATAGTTGGGCGAGTAGACGGAAATCGTCCCCCAGACCTCGGGGTCGAGCCAGTCCTCGTCCAGCTCGCCGAAGGCGGCGCGAAAGGTCGTCTCGGGCAACTGGTCGAGATTGGAAACCACCGCTTGAAGCTGCGCGGCGCCGGGGCCGTCGTAATCGGCGATGGCGGCGACAGTCTCGGGGTTGCGCAGGTCCATGCCCAGGGCGCCGTAGACCGCTTCCCAGGGCTCTTCTTCGGCGACGACATCCTCGTCATCCAGGGCCGTCCAGATGGCGAAGTCGGTATAGGCGGTGGTCGTCCAGGGCAGCAGGTCGATCATGGCTTGCGACGGCACGAAACCCACGTCGCCCGGCATCGGGTCACCAACCTGCGCCTCCCACATGTCGCGGCGTTCCTCGAGCAGGCCCGTGCCGCCCGCGCCGTTCATCATGTCGTACCAGAAATCTGCTTCCTCGAAGACCGGGTCGATCTCTTCCAGCGGGTCCTGAAAGGCTTCGCCGATGTCGTCTACGCTGCGGCCCGAGCTGCGGAACAGCGACGACAGACCGGTCTGTTCGTAATTCAGGCGCGAGCCGAGCTTGGTATGTTCCTTGGCCTCGGAGGCGTTGAAGAGGTCGATGAAGAGGTGCTGGAACACCAGTTCGTCGGGGGCCTCGCCACTGTCAATGTCCCAGTCCTGAACCGCCGCGACGGTGCCGGGCAAGGTGTCCGACACGATCTGGTTCTCGACCGAGCGGAACAGCATCGACAGGATCGGGATGATGAAGGTCAGCACCACGAAGAGCAACAAGGGCGCGATCAGCGCAAGAGCGCGCAGCTTTTCTCGCCGCAGGGCCTTGGCAAGGCTCTGCTTGAGCGGCGAGCCGTCGGCGGCCAGCACCGGGCCGGTATCTGTGCTATCACTCATCGTTTCCCCGTCGATCTGCCGGTTGTCCGGTCTGTCTTGTTAAAGGTCCAAACGAATTGGAGGTGGAGGGGCCGGATCACCGGCCCCTCCGAAAGCCGAGCCCTTACTGGGCCAGCCAGGACTGGAACTTCGCGTCGATGTCGTCGCGATAGTCAGCCCAGAAGCCGTAGTTGAACACGAAGACATTCTCGCTGTTTTCCGGGGCCGTCGGCATATGGGGGCCCATCGGAATGCCCAGTTCGGCATGGTCGCCGACCAGCGGCGCCGAGGAGTCACGGGCCGGACCGTAGGAGATGTAGGCCGCCTGGTCCGCCAGACGCTGGGTGTCGGTCGCGAAGTAGAGGAAGTCCTCGACGCGGGCCAGACGCTCGTCGGACAGGCCGGTCGGGATGATCCAGCCGTCAAGGTCGAAGACCTGCGCGTCCCACATCATGCCGATGGGCTGGTCCTGCTCCTCGATCGCCGAGAAGAGACGCCCGTTGTAGGTCGAGCCCATGAAGACCTCGCCGTCGGCCAGAAGCTGCGGCGTGTCGGCGCCGGCGGACCACCAGATCACGTCGTCCTTGATGGTATCGAGCTTGTCGAGCGCGCGATCCTGGCCTTCGTTGGTGGCAAGCACATCGTAGATCTCGTCCTTGGGAACGCCGTCGCAGATCAGCGCCCATTCCATGGTGTTGATGGGGCGCGATTCCAGCGAGCGCTTGCCCGGATAGGTCTCCAGGTCGAACACGTCGCAGATGTCATCCGGCGCGTCGACGCCCTCGGGCACCATGTCGGTGCGATAGCCGAAGGTGATCGAATAAACGATCTGCGGGATGAAGCAGTCACTGACGATCAGGTCGCCGAAGTCGTCACTGGCATCGGTGCCGTCCGGCGCGGGCGCCAGCAGTTCGTCATGGTCCACTTCCATCGCCAGGCCTTCGTCGCACAGGCGCAGCGCGTCAGCGGCGACCACGTCGACCAGGTCCCAGGTGATGTTGTCGGCCTCGTTCATGGCGCGCAGCTTGGCCACGGCCTCGTTCGAGCTTTCGTCCCAGGTGATCGAAACCTCGGGGTTCCGCTCCATGTAGGGCTTGGCGTAGGCCTCGATCTGCGAGTTCTGATAGGCACCACCCCAGCTGACCAGCGTCATGTCGTCGACCATATGCGCCTCGGCGCCGGCCATGGAGCCGGCGGCACAAAGTGCGGTCGTCGCGGTTAGGGTCTTGAGAAGTCTCATTTCATACTCCCGTATGTCTCCCGGTTCATTGATGTCATGCGAACGGCAACCGGGTTTGGGCCGTTGCGCGCGCGTCATGCCTGTGCGACCTCAGGGGTCGAGGGCACGACAATCCTCTGCCAGCCAACCGATCTTGATCTTCTGGCCCGGCTCGAGGCGTTGCTGGTCGGGGGCGTTGCGGGTCTTGATGATGAAATCATCCTGACCTGCCACCCGCAGCCGTGTACGGAAGATGTCACCCATGTAGATGAACTCCAGCACCTCGGCATCCAGGGTATGCGCGCCTTCCTGCAGGCGCGACTGGTCGATCTCGACCCGCTCGGGCCGGATCGACACAAGCGTCCGGTCCCCGACCTTGTCGACGTTGACGGGATTGGCGTCGATGACCTCGCCGTCGTCAAGCTCCACGATGCAGGTCTCGCCCTTGAGCTCCTTGATCGTGCCTTCAAGCGTGTTGTTTTCGCCGATAAACTGCGCCACGAAGCTGTTTTCGGGGCTTTCGTAGAGCGTGTCCGGGGCGGCCAGCTGCTGGATCTTGCCGTCGTCGAAGACGGCGACACGGTCCGACATGGTCAGCGCCTCGGTCTGGTCGTGGGTCACGTAGACGGTGGTGATCCCGAGATTGTGCGCCAGATGGGTGATCTCGAACTGCATCTTCTCGCGCAGCTGCTTGTCGAGCGCGCCGAGGGGTTCATCCATCAGCACCAGCTCGGGTTCGAAGACCAGCGCGCGGGCGAGGGCGACCCGCTGCTGCTGGCCACCGGAAAGCTGGGCCGGACGGCGGCCGCCGAAATCGCCCATCTCGACCATGTCGAGGGCGCGCTTGATCTTTTCCTCGCGGTCGGACTTGCCGATGCCGCGCACTTCCAGCGGGAACGACAGGTTCTCTGCAATGGTCATGTGCGGGAACAGCGCGTAGTTCTGAAAGACCATGCCGATCCCGCGCTTGTGGGGCGGAATGTCGTTGATCGACTGACCGCCCAGCCGGATGTCGCCATGCGTCGCGGTCTCGAACCCGGCCAGCATCATCAGGCAGGTGGTCTTGCCCGAGCCGGACGGCCCGAGCATCGTCAGGAATTCGCCGCGCGGCATGTCGAGGTTGAGGTCTTTGACGACGAGCGTTTCGCCATCGTAGCTCTTTTGCACGCGTTCAAACTCGACGAACGCGTCGTTCGATGCACCATCGGCCAAGCCGTGTCTCCCTGTTATCTGGCAGCTTGTCGCTGCACTTGCGTTCCAAGACTAAAGCAATCCGGGGACCGGATTGCAACGGATTAGATGTTCGTCTTTGCCGCAGGCCGGAATTCTCGTCGTTTGGCCCGCTTTGGGGCAATTTTCAAACATAAAACCCTGCGAAAAGATGCCGCAAAAGTCGTTTTTCCCGCTCCGATGTCGGCGCTTGAACCGCCTGTCGCGCCCGTTGCGGCCGTTTTCGGGCCGGGCGGGGCGCCATGTCAGGGGCCGGGTAGCCGCGCGTGAACCTGGTTGGGGCACCGCAATACCCACGGTCAGGACGCCTTTTCGAGGGCGATGGGCAGTCCCCCCTCCTCGGTCAGGAATCGGATGACCCGGTCCAGTCCGACACCGCGGTTGAGCTGTGCCAGCACATGCGGGCGGTCCTGCCGCGCCGCCCGGGTATCGGCCTCCAGCAGATCCCGGTCGACGCCAACATGGGGGGCCAGATCGGTCTTGTTGACCACCAGAAGATCGGATTTCACCAGCCCAGGTCCGCGCTTGCGGGGGATGTCCTGCCCCGCCGCCGTGTCGATCACATAGATGCTCAGGTCGGCCAGTTCCGGGCTGAAGGTCGCGGCAAGGTTGTCACCGCCGGATTCGATCAGCACCAGGTCCAGGTCGGGAAAGGCCTCGGTCAACTCGGCCACGGCGGCAAGATTGATCGAGGCATCCTCGCGGATCGCTGTATGCGGGCAGCCGCCCGTCTCGACGCCACGGATGCGCGCACCGGGCAGAACCTGGGCGCGCATCAACGCCTCGGCGTCCTCGCGGGTGTAGATGTCGTTGGTGACAACGGCCATCGAGCACCGTGGCGCCAACAGCCGCGCCAGCCCCTCGGTCAGGGTGGTCTTGCCAGCCCCCACCGGGCCGCCGATGCCCACGCGCAGCGGGCCGTTCATGGATGATGTGGTCATGTGCGACAGATCCTCACCTCTTGCGTTTCATGGGTCAGCGCGACCAGATCCCCGGCCAGCGCGCAGCCGCCGAGCGCCTCCAGCGGCGCCTCGGCCGCACGCGTGGCCGCCTCGTGCGAGCGCGGCGCCAGCCGGTGCAGCACCGCCTGCCCCTCGGTCTGGCCCAGGGGGACCAGGCGGGTGGCGATGGTCACCAGGTTGCCCGTGAAGGCCTGAAGATAGAGCACGATCACGTCGCCCGCCGGCAGGTTCAGCGTCGCCGCAGCCTCGCCCACCGCCACGGGCAGCAGCCGCGCGGGCATATCGCGCCCGGTGATCCCGGCCACGGTGCGGGCGAAGGCCGCGCCCTGGTCGCGGGCCTCCTGCAGACGTTCGGCGCAAGGCTGCAGGGCCCGGGCCAGCGCATCCGCTTCGGCGGCCTCGCCCCGCAGGGCATGGGCCAGCAGCACCCCGTCCTGCCATCCCGCCCCGAAGGCCAGCAAGTTTGCCAGCCAGGTCTCCAACGCGGGGGCATCCGCCACCGTGCCCGCGGCGATGGCCGCCTCCAGCCCGTGGGAATAGGCGAAGCCCCCCACCGGGAAGGCGGGCGAGAGCCATTGCACCAGCGCCATATGGGCGGGGGACAGCATCAGCCGTGCCCGTGGTCATGCGTGTGGCCATGATCGTGGCCCATGGTGCGCCCCTTGCCGTAGGCCCCGCCCTCGGGGCGGAAGGGGCCGGTCACGGGGGCGAGGTCAGCGCCCAGCCGGGCCAGCATCGCCTCGATCACCGGGTCGCGGCGGATCGTCAGATGCGCCGTGCCGATCTGGCAGGGGGTGTGCCGGTTGCCGATATGCCAGGCCAGCCGGGCCAGATCGCCGCGCACTTCGATCAGCGCCTCGGGCGCGGGTTCGATGGCCACGGCCCGCCCGTCGTCGAGCGCCAGGCCCCAGTGATCGTCCAGGTTGGTCAGCTCTGGCAGGTCCACCAGAAAGGCCAGCCCGCCCTGCCCGACCAGCCGCTTGCGGCGCAGCAGCCGCCCGTCATAGTCGAGCCGCACGGTATCGGCCACCTCGGCGGCCGGATCGGTCAGCACCGCGCGCGCCACGGGCAGGTTGGTGACAGGCAAGTCGGTCACGGGCAGGTCGGTCACGGAAGGATCAGGCATCGGGCCCCCTCAGAACAGGAAATAGCGTTGCGCCAGCGGCAGGTCCTCGGCCGGGGCGCAGGTCAGCACCGCGCCATCGGCGCGCACCTCGTAGGTCTCGGGGTCCACCTCGACCTCGGGGGTCAGGCTGTTGTGGATCATGTCGCGCTTGCCGATGCTGCGGGTGTTGGTGGCCGGCAGCGTATCCTTGGCCAGCCCCAGCGCGGCGCCGATCCCGTCCTCGTGGGCCGCGGTGCTGACAAATGTCACCGAAGAGCGTTCGCGCGCGCGGCCCAGCGCCCCGAACATGGGCCGGGCGTGGACCGGCTCGGCCGGGATCGAGCCGTTGGAATCGCCCATCTGCGCCATGACGATGGACCCGCCCATCAGCACCATCTCGGGCTTGGCGCCGAAAAAGGCCCGGTCCCAGAGGCAGAGGTCGGCGCGCTTGCCCACCTCGATGCTGCCGATATGCGCGCTCAACCCGTGCACGATGGCCGGGTTGATGGTGTATTTGGCGATATAGCGCTTGGCCCGGGCGTTGTCGTTCTCGCCGGTTTCCTCCGCCAGGCGGCCACGCTGGCGGCGCATCTTGTCGGCGGTCTGCCAGGTCCGCACGATGACCTCGCCCACCCGGCCCATGGCCTGGCTGTCCGACGAGATCACCGAAAAGGCCCCGATGTCGTGCAGGATATCCTCGGCGGCGATGGTCTCGCGCCGGATGCGGCTCTCGGCAAAGGCGACATCCTCGGGAATCGCCTTGTCCAGGTGGTGGCAGACCATCAGCATGTCGAGGTGTTCCTCGATCGTGTTGACGGTATAGGGCATGGTCGGATTGGTCGACGAGGGCAGCACATTCTGCGTGCCCACGACCTTCATGATGTCGGGCGCGTGGCCGCCGCCCGCGCCCTCGGTGTGGTAGGCATGGATGGCGCGGCCCTTGAAGGCGGCCAGCGTGTTCTCGACGAAGCCGCTCTCGTTGAGGGTGTCGGTGTGGATCATGACCTGCACGTCCATGTCCTCGGCCACGGTCAGGCAGCAGTCGATGGCCCCGGGCGTGGTGCCCCAGTCCTCGTGCAGCTTGAGCGCGGCCGCCCCGGCGCGCACCTGTTCGGCCAGCGCGTCGGGCAGGCTGGCGTTGCCCTTGCCCGCGAAGGCCAGGTTCATGGGCAGCGCATCGGCGGCCTGCAACATGCGCCCGATGTGCCAGGGACCGGGCGTGCAGGTGGTCGCCAGCGTGCCATGGGCCGGGCCGGTGCCGCCGCCCAGCATGGTGGTGATGCCCGAATGCAGCGCGTCATCGATCTGTTGCGGACAGATGAAATGGATATGCGCATCGAAGCCCCCGGCGGTGAGGATCTTGCCCTCGCCCGCGATGGCCTCGGTGCCCGGTCCGATGACGATGTCCACATCGGGCTGGGTGTCGGGGTTGCCAGCCTTGCCGATGGCCGCGATGCGGCCACCCTTCAGCCCGACGTCGGCCTTGTAGATGCCGGTATGGTCGAGGATCAGCGCATTGGTGATGACGGTATCCACAGCGCCTGCCGCGCGGGTCGCCTGGGATTGGCCCATGCCGTCGCGGATGACCTTGCCGCCGCCGAACTTGACCTCTTCGCCATAGGTGGTGAGATCCTGCTCGACCTCGATCACCAGCTCGGTGTCGGCCAGCCGCAGCCTGTCGCCCGTGGTGGGGCCGTACATGCCGGCATAGGCGGCGCGGGAAAGCGTACGTGCCATCAGAGGTCCCCCATCACCTGCTGGTTGAAGCCGAAGACCCGCCGCGCCCCGCCGTAGGGGACAAGGCGCACCTCGCGGGTCTGGCCCGGCTCGAAGCGCACCGCGGTGCCCGCGGGAATGTCCAGCCGCTGGCCGCGGGCGGCGGCACGGTCGAAGTCCAACCCGGAATTGGCCTCGGCAAAGTGGTAGTGGCTGCCCACCTGCACAGGCCGGTCGCCGGTATTGGCGACCTCCAGCACCGTGACCTCGGCGCCCGCGTTCAGGGTGATCTCGCCCTCGGCGGGAAACAGCTCTCCAGGGATCATTTGCGGCCCCGCCCGAGGACGTAGCCGCCCGCCAGCGCCAGCAGCCCGACCAGCACCAGCCAGGCCGCGTCGCTGCCGTGCGGGTGCATGTGCGCGCCGGTATGGGCCTGCGCCAGGCCCGGCAGGATCAGCAGAAGAGGCAGAAGAAAACGCATGGGATCGGTCCTTTTTCCAGGTCAGCGGATGGGGTCGTGAACGGTCACCAGCTTGGTGCCGTCGGGAAAGGTGGCCTCGACCTTGACCGAGGGGATCATCTCGGGGATGCCGGCCATGCAGTCCTCGGCCGTGACGACATGCGCGCCCGCCTCCATGAGGTCGGCCACGCTGCGGCCCTCGCGCGCGCCCTCGACCACGAAATCCGAGATCAGCGCGATGGCCTCGGGGTGGTTGAGCTTGACGCCACGGGCCTTGCGGCCGCGGGCCACCATGGCGGCGACCGAGATCAGCAGCTTGTCCTTTTCGCGGTGGGTCAGGTTCATCGCGGGGGCTCTCCTGTCGGGTGGGGATCATGTTTGCCAGACGCGCGGCAGCGGGCCGGGGCGCAGAACCGCCAGCAGCCGCGCGACCTGACGGCGCAGCGACCAGCCGTCGTCGGCCAACAGCCGGATCATCAGCTTGCCGTCGAAGGCCGAAGCGCCGCCGCGGGTGCCCGGCTCGTCAAGCGCGGCGCGCACGGGGGCCAGCGCATCCGCCGCGCCGGGGGCGACCAGCGCCAGCGTGGCGAGGGCGCGCGCGCCCTCCAGCACCGCCGGTCCGGCGGTCAGCGCCGCGGGGGTCAGATGCAGCGGCTCGACCAGCACCGGCTGGCCTGCGCGCATCACGCGGCGGGTGTCGCGCAGGTGCAGCGTGGCGGGATGCTCGCCCATGGCCGCCCGGCCCAGCACTAGCATCTCCAGCATCAGGCAGGTGGCATCGGCGGCCAGGTCGATCCGGGTCTCGCGCATCAGCTGGCTGTGATCGAAAAGGATCGTCTCCTGCGGCAGCCAGTCCAGATGCGCCCCGGGGCCCACCGCGTGCCGCACCGTCACCGCCGCCGCGCCGCCGGGGCTGCGATAGGCGCGCTCGGCGGTCTGGGTGGTGCCGCCGGCCCGCACGCCCGCGCCCAGCTCGATGCCGCAGGTCATCCGGTCGCCCCCGGTCAACCCGCCCGACGTGTTCAAAAAGACAACCTCGGGGCCCGCCTCGCCGGCATGCACGAAGGCCTTGGCCGAGCCCGACTGGTGCAACCGCTCCAGACGGCCGCGATCCGGCCCGGCGCGCAGGACGACACGGGCGGCGCCGTGGCTGCGCTCGGACGGCAGCACCGGGGCGGTCTGGAGGGTCATTTCAAACTCCTTCGGCAACTGCGCCCGACCCTATCGCCCTCCGCCCGCGCCACCACCGTTGGCCTCCCCTGCCAAGGGCTGACAGGACGGCGTCCAGCAAATATGACTATTTTTTAAGCGCACAGCCCAATGGATGGTCACTGACTTGACGAAGTCGCGGGATGCTGCGGCGACCGGCTCAGATTCAGGTCGCGACAGCGCCGTATCAGGATCACCGCGATTGAGAGAACCTGACGCGCAACAGCACAGGGACCGCGCCCACGTGTTGGCCATCACGGTTGGCGTCAGCAATACGCGGAAAGGCCCCGGCCAGGGCACCGGCACGGCGTTGTGCCAACCGGGATTCGAGCAGTCAGGCGCGGTGTCAGGACCAAGCCCCGCGAACGGTCAAGAAGAAGGATGTCTGGTGCGGTCGAGAAGACTCGAACTTCCACGGGTGTTACCCCACAGCGACCTCAACGCTGCGCGTCTACCAATTCCGCCACGACCGCACTGTCACAGGCTTGGTGAACAGGTCTTTAGACAAAGCCCCGCCGCACCTCAAGGTCGAATTTTCAGCACGCCCCCGGATTCTTCACGAAATGCCGGCGTACACACCACCACAGCCTCGGCGGGCCTCTGAAGCCCATGCGCCGGACAGCACTGCAATCGCCCGCGCCGCCGCAACGTGGGCCGCTGAGCACGACCGCGGCATTGGTGGCGCTGGACATCCCGGCGCATTATGTAGCCATGATGAAACGGAAAAGGAGGAAGAAATGGGGCTGATGCGGCTGGCCGATGCCATGCGCGAGGTGGGCGACACGCGCGGCGCGCAGGTGCACCGCGTGCACTTGGTGGCCTTCGACCAGGTGCGCGCGGCCCGGCGCGAGGGCGACCGCACCAATCTGCCCAAGGTAAAGGAGGCGGGGCTGCTGCCCCGGTAAACGCATGGTCGAATGGATCACCACGGACGGGCTGACCAGTTACGCCGCCGCCGTCACCTTCATGGAGGACCGCGCCACCGCCATCGCCGAAGGCCGCGCCGGGGAATGCATCTGGCTGGTCGAGCACCCGCCGCTCTATACTGCGGGCACCAGTGCGCGGCCTGCCGACCTTGTCGATCCGGACCGGTTCGAGGTGCATCAGAGCAAGCGCGGCGGGCAGTATACCTATCACGGCCCCGGTCAGCGCGTGGCCTATGTCATGCTGGACGTGGGCCGGCGGGGCCGCGACGTGCGCTGCTTCGTGCGCGACCTCGAAGCCTGGGTCATCGCCACGCTGGAGGATTTCAACATCAAGGGCGAGGTGCGCCCCGGTCGCGTCGGTGTCTGGGTGCAGCGGCCCGAGAAACCACTGCTGTCCGATGGCAGCCCGCGCGAAGACAAGATCGCCGCCATCGGCATCCGCTTGCGCAAATGGGTCAGCTTCCACGGCATCAGCCTGAACGTGGACCCGGACCTCGACCATTTCAGCGGAATCGTGCCCTGCGGCATCTCCGATCACGGGGTGACCTCGCTGGTGGACCTGGGCCTGCCGGTGACCATGGCGGATCTGGACCTGGCCCTGCGCAGCAACTTCGACAGCGTCTTCGGCGACTGAGGCGGGCAGAGGCACCGCAGGGCATAGGCCTGCCTGGCTGTCGGATCGCGGTGACGGCCTGCTCCTGCACGATTTGATCTGCATCAACGCAGGCCCCTGGGGAATTCGGTAGCTATCCCACAAAATCATGCCGCTGCGCCATTTTAACCCATGCCTTTCCCTGCATGGGTTATTGCCTCGTTGCCTGCTCCGCTCTAAAACGATGTCCGGAAGGGGGAGTCCCGTGTGACTCGTCCGCTCAGAAGTTTTCGCAGAGGAGAGCCACATGGCAGACGCCGCCATTCACGGCCACGAGCACGAGGACAACCGAGGGTTCTTCACCCGCTGGTTCATGTCCACCAACCACAAGGATATCGGGATCCTGTACCTCTGGGTGGCGGGGATCGCCGGGTTCATCTCGGTGGCCTTCACCGTCTACATGCGCCTCGAGCTCATGGAGCCCGGCGTGCAATACATGTGCCTCGAAGGTGCCCGCTTGACCGCCGCGGCGGCCGGGGAATGCACCCCCAATGGACACCTGTGGAACGTCATGATCACCTATCACGGCGTGCTGATGATGTTCTTTGTCGTCATTCCCGCGCTCTTTGGCGGGTTCGGCAACTACCTGATGCCGCTGCAGATTGGTGCGCCGGACATGGCCTTTCCGCGCCTGAACAACCTGTCCTTCTGGATGTTCGTGGCCGGTGTGTCACTCGGCGTCGCGTCGATGCTCGCCCCCGGGGGCAACGGCCAGGCCGGCTCGGGCGTGGGCTGGGTTCTCTACCCGCCGCTCTCGACCAACGAGGCCGGCTTTTCCATGGATCTCGCGATCTTCGCCGTGCACGTCTCGGGGGCTTCGTCCATCCTGGGCGCGATCAACATCATCACCACCTTCCTGAACATGCGCGCGCCTGGCATGACGCTGCACAAGGTGCCGCTGTTCGCCTGGTCGATCTTCGTCACCGCCTGGATGATCCTTCTGGCCCTGCCCGTGCTGGCCGGTGCCATCACCATGCTGCTGATGGATCGCAATTTCGGCACGACCTTTTTCGATCCGGCCGGCGGCGGCGACCCAGTGCTGTATCAGCACATCCTGTGGTTCTTCGGGCACCCCGAGGTCTACATCATCATCATCCCCGCCTTCGGGATCATCAGCCACGTGATCGCCACCTTCAGCCGCAAACCGATCTTCGGCTACCTGCCCATGGTCTACGCCATGGTCGCCATCGGCGTGCTCGGCTTCGTCGTCTGGGCGCACCACATGTACACCGTTGGCATGTCGCTGACCCAGCAAAGCTACTTCATGCTGGCCACCATGGTGATCGCCGTGCCAACCGGGGTGAAGATCTTCAGCTGGATCGCCACGATGTGGGGTGGCTCGATCGACTTCAAGACACCCATGTACTGGGCCTTCGGCTTTCTGTTCCTGTTCACGGTGGGCGGTGTCACCGGCATCGTGCTGTCCCAGGCCGGCATCGACCGAGCCTACCACGACACCTACTACGTCGTGGCCCACTTCCATTACGTGATGAGTCTTGGCGCCGTCTACGGCATCTTCGCGGGCATATACTTCTACATGCCCAAGTTCTCGGGCAGGAAATTCCCCGAATGGGTCGGCAAGACCCACTTCTGGGCGATGTTCATCGGGTCCAACCTGACCTTTTTCCCGCAGCACTTCCTGGGCCGCCAGGGTATGCCGCGCCGCTACATCGACTACCCGGAGGCCTTTGCCACCTGGAACTACGTCAGTTCGATCGGCGCCTTCATCGCGTTCGCCTCTTTCGTGTTCTTCATTGTGATGCTGTTCAAGCTGCTGCTGAGCCCGAAGAATGCGACCGAGAACAACCCCTGGAACGAATGGGCCGATACCCTAGAATGGACCCTGCCCTCGCCGCCGCCCGAACACACCTTCGAGCAGCTGCCCAAGCAAGAGGACTGGGACAAGGAACACGCCCATTAGGGGCCGCATCCGACACGCTTCGAGGGGCCCCGGGATTTCCGGGGCCCTTTTCTTTCGGGCCGCCCGGCTTAACTGATCCACGACTGACCCAGAACGAACCCGGACCTTCGGTCATGCCCTACGAATGGACCACGCCAGACAGCCGCCCCCCGCGCCCGGGCAGCCCAAGGGCCGAGCTGCACCTTTGGCCCTATCGCTCGCTGCTGCGGCGGGACTTCGTGATCTTCATATCCCTGACAGCCGCCCTGGTGCTGGTGCCCCTGCTGACGGTGATCGGCTCGCCCGTGCTCTGGGGGCTACTGCCCTTCATCCTGCTTATGCTGGGCGGGCTCTGGGCGGGGCTGTCGCGGTCCTATCGCGATGGCGAGATCCTCGAGGAACTGCGCCTCTGGCCCGACCGCATGGAGCTGGACCGTCACGACCGCAAGGGCGGGCACCGCAACTGGGCGGCCAACCCTTACTGGGTGCAGGTCAACATGCGACAGGACGGCCCCGTGCCGAACTACGTTACCCTCAAGGGTGCGGGCCGCGAGGTTGAAGTGGGCGCCTTCCTGTCCGAGGACGAACGCGCGGCACTATTCGACGACTTGCAGGGGCGGCTGGCACGGCTATCGACCATGACGCGGTCGCCCGGGGCTTCAGATCCGGGGACGTCTAGCCCAGCCGATCCTTGACCATGGGGCCAACCTTGCCGAAATCCATCCGGCCGGCGTATTTCGACTTGAGCTGGCCCATGACCTTGCCCATGTCGCGCAGGCTTTCGGCCCCGACCTCGGCGATGGCCGCGTCCACGGCTCGCGCGACCGCGGCCTCGTCCATCTGCTTGGGCAGGAATTCCTCGATCACGGTGATTTCTGCGCGCTCCTTGTCGGCCAGTTCCAGCCGACCGCCCTCTTCATAGGCGCGGGCGCTTTCCTGGCGTTGCTTCACCATCTTGCCGAGGATCGACATGATTTCCGCATCGCTGACGCCGGCCTCGGCCCCGTCGCCGCGCAGCGCAATGTCGCGGTCCTTGATCGCCGCATTGATCAGGCGCAGCGTCGCCAAGCGATCGCTGTCCTTGGCCCTCATCGCCTCCTTGAGGGCGGTGTTGAGGCGCGTGCGCAAATCCATCGGTGTGATCCCCGGTTCCAGCCATGCCTTGCGGCACAAGCCAGCACTCTACCGCACCTGCGGCGGGCGTCACAAGCCCGCGATTAGCCCGGTCGCGCGGACGCGGCTTGCACGGCTTGAGCGGCTTGACCCGCCCGAGCCCCGGCCCTAAACCCCGGTCAGTTCGCCACAGGGGAGTCGCGCAGCATGGCCCGTTCCGAGACCGCCAAACCGACCGCCTGCCTCGTTCTCGCGGATGGCAGCGTCTTCTACGGCACCGGCTTCGGTGCCACCGGTCAGACCACGGCCGAGCTGTGCTTCAACACCGCCATGACCGGCTATCAGGAGATCATGACCGATCCCTCCTACGCCGGGCAGGTGGTGACCTTCACCTTTCCGCATGTGGGCAATGTCGGGGTGACCCCCGAAGATGACGAAACCGTCGATCCGGTGGCCGAAGGCATGGTCGTGAAATGGGACCCGACCGAGCCGTCGAACTGGCGCGCCGCCGAACGGCTCGAGGCCTGGCTCGCCAAACGCGGGCGCATCGGCATCGGCGGCGTGGATACCCGCCGCCTGACCCGCGCCATCCGTCAGCAGGGTGCGCCCCATGTCGCGCTGGCCCATGATCCGGGGGGCGACTTCGACCTCGACGCGCTGGTCGCCGCCGCGCGCGGGTTCACGGGCCTGGAAGGGCTGGACCTGGCGCGCGAGGTCACCTGCGCCCAGTCCTATCGCTGGGACGAAATGCGCTGGGCCTGGCCCGAGGGCTATACCCGCCAGACCGAGGCCCGCCACCGCGTCGTGGCCATCGACTATGGTGCCAAGCGCAACATCCTGCGGTGTCTGGCCAGTGCCGGTTGCGAGGTCACGGTCCTGCCCGCCAGCGCCACGGCCGAAGAGGTACTGGCCCTGAACCCGGACGGTTTGTTCCTGTCCAACGGCCCCGGCGACCCGGCGGCCACCGGGGATTATGCCGTTCCGATGATCAGCACGGTTCTGGACCAAAGCGACATGCCCGTCTTCGGTATCTGTCTGGGCCACCAGATGCTGGCCCTCGCGCTTGGCGCTCGGACGGTCAAGATGAACCACGGCCACCACGGTGCCAATCACCCGGTCAAGGATCTCGGCACCGGCAAGGTCGAGATCACCTCGATGAACCACGGCTTCACCGTCGACAGCCAGACCCTGCCCGTCGGGGTCCGCGAGACCCATGTCTCGTTGTTTGACGGCTCCAACTGCGGCATCGCCATGGACAGCCGGCCGGTCTTCTCGGTGCAGTATCACCCCGAGGCCAGCCCGGGGCCGATGGACAGCTACTATCTGTTCGAACGCTTCGCGAAGGCGATGGACGACCGCGCCGCCTGAGGGCTGTGCCGGCTGTCATGACTTATTCAGCCCTACAACCTATGGTTTATTAATCGCCCGTTAACCAAAGTTATCCCAGCGTTATCCACGGGATTGACTGGTTAACGGGACGGGCATGATGCGTACACTCAGGCAAAGACCGGCCGGGCGCAGCTTGCCCACGCCGGACAGCGCGGCCGAGGTTCTGGATCTCAAGGGGCTTGACCACGCCGCGCGCGCGGCGGCGCTGGCACGGCATCGCCGCGCGCGGGCCGCCTCGGCCCGCAGGCTGCAAGCGGTCGACACCGCACATATGACGGCCGATCCCCGGTTGGTCCGCGCCCTGGGCGCGCGTTTTTGCCTGGCGCGCCGGCTGCTTCCCCTGCGCCACCTTGCCGGCACGCTGGTCCTGCTGGCCGACACTGCCGGGGCCACACCCCCACCCAACCCTACCGATCTGCCCGGGTTCGAGGACTGCATCCTGCGCCTCGTGCCCTGCCCGCCCGACCAGTTGGACGCGCATCTCGCCCGGGCCTGCCCCGCCGCCCTGCAGGACATGGCCGAACGCCGGACACCGCTGCAGGACAGCTGTCGAGGCTGGCGCGTGGGCCGCGCGCGCGCTTTCGGGGCGGCCACCCTTCTGGGCGCACTGGGCGGCCTGCTGGCCTGGCCCGCCGCGGGCTTTGCCCTGATCCTAGGTTGGGGCGTACTCACCCTGCTTATCATGACCGTGCTCAAACTCGCCGCCACGATCATTTTCCTGCGCCACCCGCCCCAGAGCCCCTCGCCGCGCTCGCTGAGCGGCAAGGACCTGCCCACGGTTTCCGTCCTGGTGCCACTTTTCAACGAACGCGACATCGCCACCGCGCTGATCACACGGCTGATGCGACTGGACTATCCCGCAACGAGGCTCGACATCTGCCTTGTTGTCGAGCGCGATGACAAGCTGACCCGCGCAACCGTCGCGGCCACCGATCTGCCACCTCACATGCGGGTGATCGAGGTGCCGCCGGGCACGCTGCAGACCAAGCCGCGGGCGCTGAACTACGCCCTGGCCTTCGCCCGCGGCAGCATCATCGGGGTGTACGACGCCGAGGACGCCCCCCACCCCGACCAGATCAACATGGTGGCCAGCCGCTTCGCCACCAGCGATGGACGCGTCGCCTGTCTGCAGGGGCGGCTGGACTACTACAACAGTCACACCAACTGGCTGGCGCGGTGTTTCACCATCGAATACGCCACCTGGTTCCGCATCGTTCTGCCCGGACTGCAAAAACTTGGCCTGGCGGTTCCTCTGGGGGGCACGACTCTGTTTTTCCGCCGCGATGTCCTCGAAAGCCTCGGCGGATGGGACGCCCACAACGTGACCGAGGACGCGGACCTGGGGATTCGCCTCGCCCGGCATGGCTACCGCACGGAAATGCTGGAAACCGTCACCGAGGAAGAGGCCAATGCCCGCGCCTGGCCCTGGGTCAAGCAGCGCTCGCGCTGGCTCAAGGGGTACGCGCTGACATGGGCGGTGCACATGCGCAGCCCCCTTCGGCTCTGGCGCAACCTCGGACCGCACGCCTTTTTCGGGGTGCAACTGCTGTTCCTGGGCACGCTCAGCCAGTTCGTGCTGATGCCCGCGCTCTGGTCGCTCTGGCTGATCGCGCTGGGGCTGCCGCATCCGCTGTCCGGCGTGGTGACCGGGCCGGTGGCGCTGGGGCTTGCCCTGCTTTTCCTCACGTCAGAGGTCATCGGCGCGGGGATCGCCGCGCTGGCGGTGCGCGACGCAGGCAAGCCCGAGCTGATGAAATGGGCGCCATCGCTGCATGTCTATTTCCCGCTCGCCGCCCTCGCCGCTTACAAGGGCCTGCTGGAACTGGCCAGCCGGCCATTCTACTGGGACAAGACCGCCCATGGCATCTACGACCCCGGTCCGCGCCGGGCCGAGGCGGCGCTTAACGCAGCGCGTCGTCGGCCTCGGCATCGAGGCGCAACCGGATGACGAAGGCCTGGCTGATGTGCTCGCGCAGGGCGGCATCAGCGGCATCGCCGTCGCCCTGCTCGATGGCGCGCACGATGCGCCCGTGCTCTTCGAGGGTGTCCACCGTGCGCCCCTCGGCGGCGATCGAGGTCGAGGCCAGCAACGCCATGGACCGATGCACGAGGTCAAGCTGCTGCACCAGATAGCGGTTGTGGCTGGCCAGATGGATCTGCTTGTGAAACCGGCGGTTGGCGCGGGCCATGGCCTCGGGGTCGTGCTGCAGCTTGCGGTCGGCCTCCAGCATGTCGCGCAGCACGCGCTTTTCCTCGGGCGTCGCGTGGCGCGCGGCCAGCCGCGCCGCCAACCCTTCGAGTTCGCCACGCACGACGTAAAGCTCGCTGAGCTGCGAATGATCCAAGGAGGCCACGATCAGCGACCGGCCGTCGCGGGTCAGCAGGCTCTGGGTTTCCAGCCGTTGCAGGGCCTCGCGGATGGGCGTGCGCGAGACACCGAACCTGTCGGCCAGCTCGCTTTCCACAAGTCGGCTTCCGGGTTTGTAGACGCCGGTATCAATAGCCTCGAGGATCAGTTGATAGGCGTCCTTTTGTGGCGTTTTCAGCTCGACCATGGCGGATTCCCTTCGCGTTTTGCAGACCGTATCCCGTTGCACCCGATTGTATCAAGCCGGACGGATTGCCGCCCCAACGATTCCGGACTAGATAACACGGCATGGTCAAAGCTGCATTTTCTCATGTCCGCGCCTGGGTCTTCGACCTGGACAATACCCTCTACCCGCCCGAAACGGGGCTTTTCGCCCAGATCGAGCCGCGCATGACCGCCTATGTCGCCCGCGCCGCCGGGGTGGACCTGGACGAGGCCGACCGGCTGCGCGATCTCTACTGGCGGCAGTACGGCACCACGTTGGCCGGTCTCATGGCCGAACACGATGTGGACCCGGCCCCCTACCTCGACGAGGTGCACCAGATCGACTTTACCGTGCTTGATCCCGCGCCCCAGCTGGCCCGCGCCATCGCCGCGCTGCCGGGGCGCAGGATCGTCTATACCAATGGCTGCGAACCCTACGCGCGCAACGTGCTGGCCGCGCGCGGCCTGACGGAAGTGTTCGACGCGGTCTATGGCGTCGAACACGCGGGCTTCCGCCCCAAGCCGGAACAGGCGGCCTTCGAGGCGGTCTTTGCCCTGGACGACCTGCCCGCCGATCGCGGCGCGATGTTCGAGGACGACACCCGCAACCTGGCCGCGCCGCACGCCATGGGCATGCGGACGGTCCACGTCGCGCCGCAGCCGGCGCATCACGATCATATCCATCATCACACCGACGACCTCGCGGCCTTCTTGTCGCAGCTGGCCTGAGAGTGCTTTCCCCGGACTGCGGCCGCGCCTATGTCTGGGGCATGGAACAGGTCGACATCTTCATATCGGGTGGCGGGGTGGCCGGGCTGGCTGCCGCCGCCGCCTTTGGCAGCGCCGGGTTTTCCGTGGTCATTGCAGACCCCGCCCCGCCGATCACCGAGGCTGCGGCAGAGGGGGCCGACCTGCGCACCACTGCCTTCCTGCAACCCGCACGCGCCCTTCTGGACCGGGCCGGTGTCTGGGACAGGTTGCTGCCCCATGCCGCCCCCTTGCAGATCATGCGCATCGTGGATGCCGGCGGCGCGGAACCCGAGCCCCGCGTGACCCGCGATTTCGATGCCGCCGACATTTCCGAGGCACCCTTCGGATGGAACTTTTCCAACTGGTTGCTGCGCCGAGAGCTGGTCGCGCGCCTTTCGGACGTGCACAATGTCGATTTCCGCCCGGGTATCGGGTTCAAGTCCATGCTGACGCGCGAGGCCGAGGCGCTGGTGACGCTCTCCGATGACAGCCGGCTGCGCGCGCGGATGGTGATCGGCGCGGATGGCCGCGGCTCGCCCGTCCGGCAGGCCGTCGGGATCGAGGCGACGACGACCCGCTATGGCCAGAAGGCCGTGGTCTTCGCCGTCACCCACCCGGAACCCCATGACAACGTCTCGACCGAGGTACACCGCACCGGCGGGCCCTTCACGCTGGTTCCCCTGCCCGATCATGACGGCAAGCCCTGTTCGGCGGTCGTCTGGATGGACACCGGCCCCGAATGCCTGCGCCGGATGACCCTGTCCGCGGCCGGCTTCGAGGCCGAGGCGACCGAGCGCTCCGCCGGGGTGAGCGGGCCGTTGAAACTGGCCGGGCGTCGCATGGTCTGGCCGATCATCAGCCAGCTGGCCGCGCGCATGCAGGCCGAGCGCACTGCACTGGTGGCCGAGGCCGCCCATGTGGTGCCCCCCATCGGCGCGCAGGGGCTGAACATGTCGCTGGCCGATCTGACCTGCCTGCTGGACCTTGCGGAGCAGCACCCCGACCGGCTGGGCGATGCCCGGATGCTTGCCGATTATCACCGCCGCCGCCACCCCGAGGTTCTGCTGCGAGTGCGCGGCGTGGATGCGCTCAACCGCGCCTCGATGGCCGGCAGCCCAATCCTGCGCGACCTGCGCGCCAAGGGGGTCGAGACGCTTTACGGCATCGCGCCGCTGCGCAAGTCGCTGATGCAGCTGGGGCTGGGCGCGCGGGGCTGACGCGGCCCAAAATTCTGGAATTTTGGGCCGCGTCAGCCGATCCTGTCACGCCAGCCATGTTGCGGCTTGAACCCGACCATCCGTTTCGCCTTGGCGTTGGAATAGAAGGTATCGAAGGCGCCCATCTCGCCCTTGACCGGCACGCCCTTGTAGAATTCCTCGATCACCTGGGAGCTGGGGATGCCGACCGAGGTGTCGTCATTGGCCACGTTGAAGACCTCGTAGCCCAGCCCGTCGGTCCGCAGGCAGCAGTCCACCATATGACCCAGATCGCGCGCGTCGATATAGGCGAAGATGTTGCGCCGCCGCAGCGCCGGGCGTTCGACGAAATCTGGAAACATTTCCTCGTATTCATGGGGTTCGATCACGTTGTTGATCCGCAGCCCGTAGATGTCCGCGCCCGATCGAGCCTGGAACGACCGCGCCGTGGCCTCGTTGCAGACCTTGGACATGGCATAGCTGTCATGGGGCACCGTGGGGTGATCTTCGTCCACGGGCACGTAGTCGGGCTTGAGCTCTCCGGCGGCGAAGCAGACGGCGTAGGTGGTCTCGGAACTGGCGAAGATGACCTTGGGAATGCCGAGCTTCACCGCCGCCTCGATCACGTTGTAGGTCGCCAGGGTGTTCTGACGGAAACACTCGCCGTCCGAGCCGATGAGGATGCGCGGGACGGCGGCGAAATGCACCACCGCGTCATAGGGTTGCGGCGGCCTGTCCAGCTCGTCCAGACCCGCCCATTGGGTCATCGCCCCCATGACCTGGCCACTGTCGCACAGGTCGATCAGCAACTCGTTGGTGTCGGGCAGGCCACTGGGCACCCGGTCGATATTGACAACCTCGTGACCCGCCTGTTGCAGGACCGGGATCGCATGGCGCCCCGCCTTGCCGCTGCCGCCGGTGAAGAAAACACGCATGTCGATCCTCCTTGATGCCGCGCCAGCCTACGCACCTCGCAACCGGCTGCAAGGGGGATCGCGCCCATGAACCGATTGCCCCGGAACAGGGATTGCGCCACACTGCGTGCCAATCAACAGGCAGAGCAGCAACCATGGCAGATGACCTTCTCAACCCCACCGGGCACGGGGACTACGACGCCTCTTCCATCGAGGTGCTCGAGGGGCTGGAACCCGTCCGCAAACGCCCCGGCATGTATATCGGCGGCACCGACGACCGTGCGCTGCACCATCTGGTGGCCGAGGTGCTCGACAATTCCATGGACGAGGCCGTGGCGGGCCATGCCAACCGCATCGAGGTGGACCTGCACGCGGACAACAGCATCACCATCCGCGACAACGGCCGTGGCATTCCCATCGACCCGCACCCGAAGTTCCCGGAAAAATCGGCGCTCGAGGTGATCCTCTGCACCCTGCACGCGGGGGGCAAGTTCGGCGGCAAGGCCTACCAGACCTCGGGCGGGTTGCACGGGGTGGGCGCCTCGGTGGTCAATGCGCTGTCGGACTCCATGGTGGTGCAGGTGGCCCGCAACAAGGAACTGCACGAACAGCGCTTTGCCCGCGGCAAGCCGTTGGGCCCGGTGCAAAAGGTGGGCCACGCCCCCAACCGGCGCGGCACCACCGTCACCTTTCACCCCGACGCCGAGATCTTCGGCAGCCACCAGTTCAAGCCCGGGCGGCTCTTCGCCTCGATCCGGTCAAAGGCCTATCTCTTCTCGGGCGTCGAGATTCGCTGGAAATCGGACCTTGACGACGGCGAGACCCCGACCGAGGCGACCTTCCATTTCCCCGGCGGGCTGGCCGATTACCTGCGCGAGACGCTGGGCGCGTCGGCGACCTATTCGGAAACGCCCTTTTCCGGCACCGTGGATTTCCAGGAGAAGTTCAACACGCCGGGCAAGGTCGAATGGGCCATCCACTGGACGCCCAGCCGCGACGGGTTCCTGCAAAGCTACTGCAACACCGTGCCCACGCCCGAGGGCGGCACGCATGTGGCTGGCTTCTGGGCGGCGATCCTCAAGGGGATCAAGGCCTATGGCGAGTTGGTCAACAACCGCAAAGCCGCCCAGATCACCCGCGAGGACCTGGTCACCGGGGGCTGCGCGCTGGTGTCGTGCTTCATCCGCGAGCCCGAGTTCGTCGGCCAGACCAAGGACAGGCTGGCCACCGCCGAGGCGCAGCGGCTGGTGGAAAACGCCGTGCGCGACCATTTCGACAACTGGCTGGCCGCCGACACGAAATCCGCCGGGGCCATCCTCGATTTCCTGGTCCTGCGGGCCGAGGAACGCCAGCGCCGCCGCCAAGAAAAGGAAACCGCCCGCAAATCGGCCACGAAAAAGCTGCGCCTGCCGGGCAAGCTGGTCGATTGCACGGCCACCAACCGGGTGGGCACGGAACTGTTCATCGTCGAGGGCGACAGCGCCGGCGGATCGGCCAAGATGGCGCGCGACCGCAAGACCCAGGCCCTGCTGCCCCTGCGCGGCAAGATCCTCAACGTGCTGGGGGCGGCCAGCTCGAAACTGGGCAGCAACGCCGAGATCAACGACCTGACGCAGGCGCTGGGCGTGGGGCTGGGCACGAAGTTCAACATCGACGACCTGCGCTACGACCGGATCATCATCATGTGCGACGCCGACGTGGACGGCGCGCATATCGCGTCCTTGCTGATGACCTTTTTCTTCAGCCAGATGCGGCCGATGATCGACGCGGGGCACCTCTACCTCGCCTGCCCACCGCTGTTCCGCGTCACGCAGGGCGCCAAGCGGCGCTACTGCCTGTCCGAGGCGGAGAAGGACGCGGCGCTGGAGGCCGGGCTGGGCGGCAAGGGCAAGATGGAGGTCAGCCGCTTCAAGGGCCTGGGCGAGATGGACGCCAAGGATTTGAAGGAAACGACGATGGACCCCGCCTCGCGCAAGCTGATCCGGGTGACCATCGACGAGGACGAACCGGGCGAGACCGGCGACCTGGTCGAGCGGCTGATGGGGAAAAAGCCGGAACTGCGGTTCCAGTATATCTCGGAGAATGCGCGGTTTGTGGAGGAGTTGGATGTTTGACTAGAAAGCAGACTCCAGGCGCAATTAGCGGAGTATCGCTACGATGGCATTTAGAAATCATTCGAGAAAACCTTGCTCATTGCTGGGTAGCTGCAAGGCTCTATGCTCGCCTAGAAGCAGTTGCAAAACAAAGTAAATACCGAGTCGCCGTTAGCCATGTAATTTCGGATGCGCTAAGAGCACATTTAGTGATGACAATGTCTCGAATTTGGGATCACGGCTCAAATAATAAGGACTGCCTTTCTTTTCCCAACTTGAAGCAGCGGAGTGATTTGAATTTAACGCAAGACCAGCAAGCCTTGCTTGATCGACTTAGAACAGACAAAACTATCACCACTATGAACGCCATCCGAGATAGTTTTGTGGCACACAGTCTTGCAAAGCTGAAGAGCGAAGCAGAAACACCAATACCCGGGAGCGACCTCCAAGACTTTATAAATAGTTGCTACTGTTTATTGTCCGATATTTATGAATCTGAGTTCGATCAATCTCTAGGGTGGGGAGATTTTGGTGAAGATTTGCAGAAATGGGAAAAATTGATTGCGAACCTTGAAGTGGATTGACCGATCTAGGCTGAATACAGTTGCACCACTGGGAGAGCCATAACTTTCGAAACACCCCGCGCGGAATCAAGGGCCGCAGGCCCGCCGCGCGATCGCCAGTCCGGGGCTCCGCCCGTTCGCAGGCGAAACGCTCCCCCGGAGCGTTTCCCGGAAGCCTGCTCACCCACCGCCCGGGCTGGCGATTGACTACCGCAAGCGCGCCGTTTGGGCGGTTTCCGGCAGTTTCATGGATAAATCAAAAAGGCTCCAACCGTGCATCGCCACCCCGCGGTCTGGCCATCGCGCGGCTTGCTCGCAGCTTAGGGAAAAAGCCGCCGCGTGGGGGCGCGTCACGCCGAAGGCGTGCCGTCCGAAACGGCTTTGGTGCGGCGGGCTTCGCCCTTGAGTCCGCACCGGGGCGTCGCTCAACCCATGGATTGAAACCCGCGCGCCTCATGACCTCACCGCCAGAGAAACTGGGATAAGCTCGAAAGGCGCGAACCGCGCATCGCCATCCCGCGGTCTGGCCATCGCGCGGCTTGCGCGCGGGGCCGATCCCAGCGCCCGCCTATTCCTGGATCGTTTCCAGGTAGTTCGCCAGCGCCAGCAGCGTGGCGGGCACCGGGGTGCCGATCCCGTCGTCCTCGACGATCACCGCGGGGCCGAGGTCGAGCGCGCCGAACTCGGGCATGGCCGCGGAAAAAGCGTGGCTGCGGTCGTAGCCGTCGATCACAGACATGACCGCGTCGCGCGGGAAGCTGCCACCGTTGTGGGCGCTCAGGGTGGTCAGGTCAGGCGGCGGGGTGGCGAGCTGCGCGCCCAGCGCCCCGCCGCCGCGCCCGTCGGGACCGTGGCAGGCGGCGCAATCGTCCTGATAGGCGGCGCGCCCGGCCTCGACGCTGGTGTCGGGCTGCGCCGTAACACAGGCGCCCAGCAGCGCCAGTGGCATGAAATACAGGGCTTTTCTCATGGTGTTTCCCTCCTGCTCGCGCCGCCAGCCTCGCGCGGCGGCCGTGGCGGTGCCTTGATCCAGATCAGGAATAGCCTAAGGTCGCGGCATGCGTCTTGTCACGCTCTGTCTGCTCTGTCTCGCCGCCTGTGGCCGCCCCCTGAGCGAGGGCGAGGCCCGGCTGATGAGCGAGGTCATGGGCCCGACGCTCGAGGGGTCGCAGGTGCGCTTCGTCGAGGCCGGGGTCATCGGCATGACCAGCCGGACCTACCCGGTGCGCCCGCGCACCACCTGCCGCGAGAAGATCGCCCCGCCGCCCGATGGCCCGACCTTCGAGTCGCGCACGGCCGGGGCGGTGCTTTTTGACCATGTGCTGACCAACCCCGACTGGACGCTGCCGGATTACCTGCCCGACTATCCGCAGGCGATGAACCTGCCCGCGGCCATGTTCCTAGCCCACGAGATGACCCATGTCTGGCAATGGCAGAACCGCGGGACCACCGGCTATCACCCCCTGCGCGGCGCGGCCGAGCACCGGGGCGGGGATGATCCCTATCTTTTCGATCCCGAGGACCGGACGCCGTTTCTTGCCCTGGGCTATGAACAGCAGGCCGCGCTGGTCGAGGAATACGTCTGCTGCCGCACGCTGGACCCGGGGGGCGCACGCACCCGGCGCATCTGGGAGCGGCTGCGCGCGGTGATGCCGGTGGCGCCGCCCGGGCAGGCGCCCCGGCCCATCGCCGTCTCGGGCATTCACACCGACACGGTGATCGAGGGGATCTGCGGCTAGCGCAGGGTCAGGTCGGACAGGCGGGCGCGCACGGCACTGTCGGTGTCGTCGCTGTCGGCCGAAACGGCCAGCCCCACCAGCGCGCCCGGCTGCCCGCCAAAGGCCGCGGCATAGTCGCGGGCGAGGTCCACGCTTTCGGAATGCTGCCCGGTGCCCGCCTGGCGCAGGGCCACGGTGACCTGCTGGCCGGGCGCATAGGGCGAGGCGAGAATCTCGCCGCGGTCATGGGCGCCGCCCCAAGCATATTGCAGGATGCGCACCGCGTCATTGCGTTGCAGGCGCAACAGGCCCGCGCCCTGCAGCCGCTCGGCCTCGTCGCGGGGCAGGAAAACGAAGTAGAGCGAGATGTTGCGGTCGTCCCCGCCCTTTTGCGCGAGGTCCGTGGCGGGCACCGAGCGATCCACGGCCCAGGACCAGCTGGCGCCGCGCGCGCCCCAGTCCGGGCGATCGAGCGGCTTCCAGGTCAGCGAGACCGCGCCGTCCGAGACGATGCCAAGCGCGGCACCATAGCTGTAATGGTTGGAACTGAACAGCGACAAGCGCTGGTGGTTCCAGCCCTCGGCCAGCGAGACCGGGCCGGCGGCGGCCGCGCCGGCGGCAAGGGCGAGGGGCAGGGCAAGACGCAACGACCACATGGGACAACCTTTCGAGTGTTTGGCGTGATCCTAGGCAGGCACGCGGCACGCTCAACCGGCGTTGCGCCCTCTCACACCATTGTCAGCCCGGCGTGACCACCTGCCCGCCGTCCAGCCGCACCGTGCGGTCCATGCGCGCGGCCAGGGCGTGGTTGTGGGTGGCGATCAGGGCGGCCAGCCCGGTGTCGCGGACCAGCTCCATCAGGGCGGCAAAGACCCGGTCGGCGGTGTCGGGATCAAGGTTGCCCGTGGGCTCGTCGGCCAGCAACAGGCGGGGTTCGTTGGCCAGGGCCCGGCAAAAGGCGACGCGCTGCTGTTCCCCGCCCGACAGGGCCGCGGGGCGATGATCGGCACGCGCGGCGATGCCGACCCGGCCCAGAAGGTCGCGGGCGCGGGTCTCGGCCGCGCCGCGGGACGCGCCGTTGGCCAGTTGCGGCAATACGATATTTTCCAGCGCGGTGAACTCGGGCAGCAGGTGGTGAAACTGGTAGATGAAGCCCACGTCGTTGCGCCGGATGCCGGTGCGGCGGCGATCGCCAAGGCCCGTCATGTCCTCGCCCCCGATGCGCACCTGGCCCGTGTCGGGCGTGTCCAGCAGCCCCGCGATGTGCAACAGCGTGGACTTGCCTGCCCCCGAGGGCGCGACAAGGGCCACGACCTCGCCCGGGCTCACCGACAGGTCCACGCCGCGCAGCACGTTGATTTCATTGGGCTGGCCGTGGTTATAGCCCTTCTCGATCCCGCTCAGCTCCAGCGCGTCATTCATAGCGCAGCGCCTCCACCGGGTTCATGCGCGCCGCACGGCGGGCCGGAAAGATCGTGACGATCCACGACAGGGCCAGCGACAGGACGCTGGCCTTGACCACGTCGACCAGCCGCAACTCGGCCGGCAGATCATAAATGCCGCGGATCGAGGGGTCCCAGACGCCGCCGCCCGCAACATAGTTCACCGCCGAGAAGATCGGGTCGATGTAGATCGCGAAAAGGCTGCCCAGAAGGATGCCCAGCGCGGTGCCGATGGTGCCGATCCCCGCCCCACAGATAAAGAAGATGCGCAGCACCGACCCCTCGGTCAGGCCCATGGTGCGCAGGATGCCGATGTCGCGGCCCTTGTTCTTGACCAGCATGATCAGCCCCGAAATGATGTTCATCGAGGCGATCAGCACGAGGATCGACAGGATGACGAACATCACGTTGTCCTCGACCGTGAGCGCCCGCAGAAAGCTGCCGGCGCTGTCGCGCCAGGTCCAGAAAAGGTATCCCTCGCCCGCGGCGGCGCGGATCGCGGGCAGGAAGCTGTCGACGCGGTCCGGGTCCTCGACCATGACCTCGATCTCGTCGGCCACGCCATCCTTGTTGAAAAAGCTCTGCGCCTCGCCCATGGGCAGATAGGCGCGGGTGCGGTCAATGTCCCAGCGCCCGGCGGTGAAGATATAGGTGACCTCGTAGGCATTCACGCGCGGGCTGGTGCCAAAGGCCGTCTTCTGTCCATCGGGACTGATGATGCGGATACGGTCGCCGACCGTCGCGCCAAGCTCTCGCGCGACCCCCGAGCCGATGGCGATCCCCTCGTCGAAGCGGTCGATATCGCCGGAGGCCTCAACAGGATCGGCAATGCGGGGGATCGTGGCAAGGTCGTCCGGCGCGATGCCGTAGACCTCGACCCCGGAATTGCTGGACCTGTTGCTGGCCATGACCTGACCGCGCACCACCGGGGCGGCGCGGGTCACGCCGGGCGCATTGCGCAGGGCCGAGGCAAGGGCATCATGGTCCTCGATGCTGCGGTCCACGGCCCCGCTTTCGGTCACGCTGCCCTGTTCATAGACGGTCACATGGGCATTGGCGCCGACGATGGTGTTGACGAACTCGGTCCGAAACCCCGACCGCACCGCCAGCGTGGCGATCAGGGCGAAGACGGCCAGGGTGATCCCCACAAGGCTGATCCAGGTCATGGTCGACACGCCACCCTCGGCCCGCTTGGCCCGGATGTAGCGCCAGGCGATCATCCATTCGAAACGGGAAAAGGGGGCGGTCCTGCCTGCCATGTGCCAAGGGCCTTCTGCTGGGGTCGCCGCAACCTGCGGGCAAAGCGGGATATGGTCAAGCGCGGCTGCCGAAAAGACGCCGAAACGGCAAGGACAGCATTGACAGCATCGCGGGCAGGAGAGCCGCCCCGGCCAGGAATCCCGCTATCGCCGCAAGCGCCCCAGCCAGCGTCAGCGGCAGGCCGGGCTCGAAGATCGCCCAGGTGCCGCGCAGCGTGGCGGCATCGCCCAGGCGATGCGGCATGGCCAGCCGCTGCACCGGGTTCGCACCCTGCAGGGCATCGTAGTGCGCGGTCAGCCGGTCCAGTCGGGCAAAGGCACGGGTCATGTCGGCGCGGCGATCTTCCAGGAAATCCGTGCCGGTCATCTGCGCCAGCGCCTCGTCCCGCGTCAGGCCGGCGCGCGCCGCCGAGGCGTCGAAATCCGCCGTCACGACCGACAGCGCCTCGATCCGGCCCGCGAGGTGCTGGTTTTATTGCTGGGTGAACGCGGGATACTGGGACAGGCCCGCCGCCCCGGCCAGCCCGCCGGCCAGGGCCGCTGCTCTGATGATCATGGCTCACGCTCCTTGGCTCGTTAGCCGCGACGTTTTCTGCGAAGCTACCACGGGCCTCCCCTGGCCCAAAGGGATCAGGCCAGTTTCAAGGCCGAGGATCGGCAGATCATTGCGCGGCTTGCGTGTCTGCCGGCGACAAGGCCAACGCCTTGGACAGCGCGTGTTCAAGCCTGCGGAACTGCTCCGGCCGGGCCACGGCCACGTCATAGGCCGTCGCGGCCACGGTCCCGTCCGGATAATGCACCACAAAGGCGCCGGTCTTCGGGCCGAAGGGAATGGAAATCGCCCCCGCGTGCGACATCCGCAGACCCGTCCCCAGACGGACATAATTCATCCCAAGCCCGTAAAAGGCATCTCCGCCCCGCTCGGCGTGGGGATGGGCCAGCGGGTCGGCGCCAATCGTCCGCCCGGGCCCGAACCAGTGCGCGATCAGGCGGGCGTGATCCGCCATGGTCATGCGCCATCCGCCCCATGCGGCAAAGGCCGCGAAACGGGGCGACAGGCGGCCCTCGACGCCGGCGGGCGCGAGCACACGGGCGCGGCAGGCCTCGGCGTATGTCGTGCCGGTCGCGTGTTCGACGATACGGCCCAGCAGGGCGTAATTCTCGTTGTTGTACTGGAAACTGCCCCGGGTGCCGCGCTGTTGGCGGCGATCCAGCACGATCCGGGCGACATGCGCATGCCGCGGTGTGGCTTCGTTCAGCCAGAGCCCCATGCGCAGTTGCGTCCCGTCCGGCGCAATGCCCGAGGTGTGGGTGACGAGCTCGGCCAGCGTGGCCTCTGGCGCGGGCGCGCCCAGCGCGTCGGACAGCGGGGTGTCCCAGTCCAGCGCGCCCTCATCGACAAGCGCCGCAATGCAGAGCGCCGTGATCACCTTGGAATTCGACGCAAGGTCGAAAGGCCGGTCGCTGTTGTCCCCGGCGATGACGTCGCCCTCCCGCACCACGGCAATCGCCGTCGTGCCGGCACCCTGCGTGTCGGCCCAGGCGTGGAAGGCTGCAACCGGATCGGCGCCCGCCGCGATGGGGGTCATTCCACCGGCAAGACAAAGGGACAGGACGCGCGCGAAACGGCTCAGCATGATGCCAATGATAGCAGGATGCGCGGGGTGCGTAAAACCGGCCGAGGCGGTCTCAGCGCGCCTTGCCGTAGATTTGCGCGATCCGCGCGACGGCCTCGTCGGGCGGCAGCTCTTCGCTCTCGCCGGTCCGGCGGCTGGTCAGTTCGACCACCCCATTCTTCAGCCCCCGCGGCCCGACGGTGATCCGCCAGGGCAGGCCGATCAGGTCCATCGTGGCGAACTTGCCGCCCGCGCGTTCGTCACGGTCGTCGTAGAGCGGCTCCAGCCCCAGCGCGGTAATCGCCGCGTGCAGGCTCTCGCAGGCGGCGTCGGCCTCGGCAACGCCCTGCCGGAGATTGACGATGCCGCAGTGAAAGGGCGTCACTCCCTCGGGCCAGATAATGCCGTTGTCGTCGTGGCTGGCCTCGATGATGGCGCCCAGCAAGCGCGACACGCCGATGCCGTGCGACCCCATGTGCACCGGCACCGGCTTGCCGTCATGGCCCTGCACGGTGGCGCCCATGGGCTCGGAATACTTGGTGCCGAAATAGAAGATCTGGCCGACCTCGATGCCGCGCGCCACGCGGCGGCGGTCTTCGGGGACCTCGGCGAATTTCGCCGCGTCGTGGGTTTCGTCGGTGCGCGCGTAGCGGCTGGTGAACTCCTCCAGCACCGCGCGGCACTGGGCCTTGTCGTCGTAGTCGATCTCGCGGTCGCCGAATTTCAGCTCGGTGATCTCGCTGTCATAGAACACCTCGGACTCGCCCGTCTCGGCCAGCACCAGGAATTCATGGGTGTCATCGCCGCCGATGGGGCCGCTGTCGGCGCGCATCGGGATCGCCTGCAGGCCCATCCGTTCGTAGGTGCGCAGGTAGCTGACCAAGTGGCGGTTGTAGGCGTGCAGTGCGTCCTCGCGCGTCAGGTCGAAGGTATAGCCGTCCTTCATGTAGAACTCGCGGCCGCGCATGACGCCGAACCGGGGGCGGACCTCGTCGCGGAACTTCCACTGGATCTGATACAGCGTCAGCGGCAGATCCTTGTAGCTGCTCACATGGGAGCGGAAGATATCCGTGACCATCTCCTCGGCGGTGGGGGTATAGAGCAGGTCGCGCTCGTGCCGGTCCTGCATCCGCAGCATCTCGCGGCCGTAATCGTCGTAGCGGCCGCTTTCGCGCCACAGGTCGGCCGGTTGCAGGATCGGCATCTGGATCGGGATGTGCCCGGCGCGGGCCTGTTCCTCGTGGACGATGTTCTCGATCTTGCGCAGCACCTTGAAGCCCAGCGGCAGCCAGGAATAAATGCCCGCCGCCTGTTGCCGGATCATGCCGGCGCGCAGCATCAGGCGATGGCTGACGATCTGGGCCTCGGACGGGGTCTCTTTCAGGACGGGCAGGAAATAGCGGGTCAGGCGCATCGGTCTCTCCGGGTCTTGGTCCCTCGCCCATACGCCAAGCGCCAGACCCGGACAAGGGCGGCGGCTTTATCCGGGGCGGGCTTTGGCCCATAGTCGCCCTGACGGGCACAGACCGCGCAAAGGACGGACATGACAGACAAGACCCTGCCCAAGGACCTGCTCGACTGGCTCGGTCTCACCAATACGCCAACCTGGACCCGCGGCCGATGGCTCGGCGGGGCAACCTCGCTCTTTTTGGCGCTGCTGATCGGCGGTGCGTATCTTGCCGCCTTTTTTCTGATCTACGGCATCCTGTTTGGCGGGAGGGAAGCCAACTTCGGGACCGGCACAGTCATCGTCGCCCTGCTCGGCGCGCCTTTCCTGGTCTGGTCCACGCTCATCAAGCAGGAGACGGTGAAATACCAGAAAGAGGGCCACATCACCGACCGCATCTCGAAGGCGGTGGAGCAGTTGGGCGAGGAAAAGACCGTCAAGCGCGACGGGGGCGAGGTCACCGTTCCCAACATCGAGGTGCGCATCGGCGGGCTGCTGTCGCTCGAACGCATCGCGCAGGACAGCACGCAGAACGACAAGGGCCGCGACCACGTGCGGGTGATGGAAATCCTCTGCGCCTATGTGCGGGACAATGCCCCGGCGAGCGGGGCGCGCGACTTTCCCCTGCCGGACTGGGAGCCGCTGCCGGACGACGCGACCGAGGAAGCGCGCGCGGCGCATGAGGAATGGCGCGAGGCGCGGTTCGGCGATACCGATATTCCAGTCCCCCGCCCAAATGCCTACGACTGGGCGCGAAGCCTGCCCGGCCCCCGTGCCGATATCGCGCTGGCCCTGCAGATCATCGGCCGCCGCAGCCCGGATCAGCGGTTGGTCGAGGCCCGGTGGGGGCCGACGGCCGCGCTCGACGCCGCCTGGGTCTTCGATACGCCCTGCCCGGAGTTGCCCGAGCCCGAGGGCGATGCGCCCCACGGCACGGAAACGCTCGACGCCTTCACGGCGAAGCTGGACGCTTGGAAAGCCCGGATCAGCGGTTACGCGGGCTATCGCCTGGACTTGCGCGGCACCAACCTGCAAGGGGCCGATCTTTCGCGCCTGACCCTCTCCGGCGCGCGCTTCTCCGAGGCGAGGATGGAGGGAGCCAACCTCGGCGAGGCGCACCTTGAAGGGGCCAAACTTCGCGAGGCTCGGATCGACGGGGCAAAACTAGTCGGAGCGCGGATGGCGGGGGCATACCTCTCCACCGCGCGGATGGAGGGGGCGTACCTCTTTATGGCGCGGATGGAGGGGGCAGATCTCCGCCGGGCGCGGATGGAGGGGGTGGTCCTTTCCAACGCTGGGATGGAGGGGACTTACCTCAGCGGTGCGTGTATGGACGGGGCGATCATGAGAAAGATACCGATCGACGGAGCAAACCTCGAATGGGCGCGGATGGATGGTGCACACCTCCGCGAGATACGGTTCAGCGCGGCAACAGGCTTCAAGGACGCGATCCTTCGGTCGACCGCGCTAAAGAAGGTTGACCTCTCCATGCTCGACGTGACGCAAGCGCAGATCGACTCGGCCTTTGGCGATGCCAGCGTAACCCTGCCGAACGGGCTGGTGCGGCCTGCCCATTGGCCAGATTGGGAGTTGGCCCCTTTTCACGGCCCCGACTTCCACGACGAATGGCGCAAGTGGCAGGCCGACCCCGCGGGCTACACCCCGCCGCCGCCGCCCGGGGACTGACCCGGGCGGTCACGCGGTCTGACGGTTGCGTGAGCGGGGTGAGCCGGAACGCCGCCCCCCGCGCCGTCCCGGAACCGCCGGGATGACCAACCCCTACGCGCGCGCCGGGGCCTTTGCCTTGCAACGCGGCGCGTGATCCGCCAAGTAGAAGGTCAAGTCCTCTGGGGATCATGAACGGAAGCTGCCATGGCGCTCGCCCCCCGCGAACAGGTCAGATACTGGAGCATCGCCACGGTGGTCTTCATCGCCATCCTGTGGTTTCTCGGCGATGTGCTGCTGCCCTTCGTGCTGGGCGGGGCGGTGGCCTATTGCCTTGATCCCGTCGCCGACCGGCTGCAACGGGCGGGCCTCAGCCGCATCGCGGCCACCATCCTGATCACCCTTGTCGGCGTGCTGATCTTCGTGGTGGGTCTGCTGCTGATCCTGCCCTCGCTGATCAACCAGGCCGGGCAACTGATCCAGCAGATCGGCCAGCTGATCCAGAACGCGCCGCAGCTCTTCAACCGGTTCGAGACCTGGCTGAGCGGCCGCTTCCCAGCCATCGACCTGGACTCCGACGCCATCCGCAAGCAGTTGGGCAACCTCGGCAACGCGGTCCAGGCCTCCGGCGGCACCGTCCTCAATTCGATCCTGTCCTCGGCGGTCAACCTCATCAACATCCTCGTTCTGATCGTGATCGTGCCCGTCGTCACCTTCTACCTGCTGATGGACTGGGACCGCATGGTCGCGCGGATCGACGAGTTGCTGCCGCGGGACCACGCCCCCACGGTGCGCAAGCTGGCCGCCGAGATCGACGGCACGCTGGCCTCGTTCATCCGCGGGCAGGGCACGGTCTGCCTGGTGCTGGGCACCTATTATGCCGTGGCGCTGATGCTGGCGGGGCTGAACTACGGGTTGATCATCGGCTTCGTGGCCGGTCTGATCTCGTTCATTCCCTATGTCGGCGCGCTGGTGGGCGGGGTGCTGGCCATCGGTGTTGCGCTGATCCAGTGGTGGTCGGGCACCGAGACGGTGGACGGCGAGACCATCCAGACCGGGATCGACTGGCTGCGCATCGCCATCGTCGCGGCGATCTTCATGCTTGGCCAGTTCTTCGAGGGCAACATCCTGACGCCGAACCTGGTGGGGCAGTCCGTGGGGCTGCACCCGGTCTGGCTGATCCTGGCGCTGTCGATCTTCGGGTCGCTCTTCGGCTTTGTGGGGATGCTTGTCGCGGTGCCCGTGGCGGCCATGCTGGGCGTGGTCGCGCGCTTTCTGATCGCCGAATACAAGAGCGGGCGGCTCTACCGGGGCCTGTCGGATCCGGGTGAGTGATGGCCGAACAGCTGACCTTCGACTGGCCCCGGCATATCGCGATGGGGGCCGAGACGTTCTTCGTGTCCGAGGCCAATGCCGAAGCCTATGCGCTGGTGACCGCCCCGGCCGGCTGGCCTGATGCCAAGCTGGCCGTGACCGGGCCGCCGGGGGCCGGAAAGACCCACCTGGCGCGGCTTTTCGCTGACCAGAGCGGCGCCGCTGTCCTGAACGCGGCCAAGATCGACCCCGCCGCGCCCCTGCCCGATGGCGCGCTGGTGATCGAGGATGGCGAGACTCTGCCGCAGGCCGCCCAGGAATGGCTGTTTCACGCCCACAATCACCTGCGCGCCCGCGCCCTGCCGTTGCTGCTGACAGGCCAGACCCCGCCCAACCGCTGGCCGATCACCCTGCCCGACCTGGCCTCGCGCCTGTCGGCCACAACCTGCGTGACCATCGCCGATCCGGACGACCGCCTGCTGGACGCGGTTCTGATGAAGCAGTTCCAGGACCGCCAGATCGCACCCACGCCCGAGGCCCTGGCCCTGCTGCGCAAGCACATCGACCGGACCTTCGAGGGCGCCATCGAGGCGGTGGCCGCGCTGGACCAGGCCGCCATGGAGGACGGGCACGCGGTCAACCGCGCGCTGGTCCTGCGCGTTCTGGACATCCCCCCGCGCCAGGGGTGATAGTGTCATGCTTTTGTAACCCCGACCCGCCACAAGGCCCCCATGACCCAAGCCGATTTCCTGCGCTCCGACTTTTCCGCCCCCGTCACCCCCGAAGGCGAGGTGACCGGCCCCGACCGGTTCTACAACCGCGAGCTCAGCTGGCTGGGCTTCAATTGGCGGGTGCTGGAAGAAGCCGAGAACCTGCGCGTTCCGCTGCTGGAACGGCTGCGGTTCCTCTCGATCTCGGCCACCAACCTGGACGAATTCTATACCGTCCGCGTGGCCGGCCTGCGCGAACTGGTCCGCAATGGCCATCAGACCCCCTCGGTGGACGGACTGAGCCCGGGCGAGCAGCTGGCCCTGATCGACATGGACGCGCGCCGCCTGCTGGCCCGCCAGCAGGAAGTGCTGGAAGGTTTGCGCGCCGAGATGGAGGCCGAAAAGATCACCATCCTGTCGCGCAGCGACCTGACCAAGGCCGACCGCACCTACCTGCGTGACGTGTTCCTCAACAAGGTCTTCCCGGTTCTGTCGCCGCTGGCCATCGACCCCGCGCACCCCTTCCCCTTCCTGCCGAACGAGGGCTTTGCCCTGGCGCTGGAACTGGAACGTGACGCCGACAAGCGCCCGCTGCGCGCCCTTCTGCCCGTGCCGCACCAGATCGACCGGTTCGTCGCGCTGCCCGGTGACGCGGGCCACCGTTTCCTGCCGCTCGAAGAGGTACTGCTGGAAAATCTGGCCAGCCTGTTTCCCGGTTACACCTTCAAGGGGTCCTGCGCGTTCCGGCTGCTGCGCGACAGCGACCTGGAGGTCGAGGACGAGGCCGAGGACCTGGTGCGCGAATTCGAGGTCGCTCTGAAACGCCGCCGCCGTGGCGAGGTCGTGCGCATGAAGATATCGGCGGGCGCCCCGACGACGTTGAAATCGCTCATTATGCGCGAGCTGCACGTCACCGAGGGCGAGGTCGTCGAGGTGGACGGCGTCATCGGCATCGGCGATCTGAGCGAACTGGTGCTGGACGAACGCCCCGACCTTCTGTGGAAACCCTTTTCGCCCCGCGTGCCCGAACGGGTGACGGATTTCGACGGCGACATGTTCGCCGCGATCCGGCAGAAGGACATGTTGCTGCACCACCCCTACGAGACCTTCGACATGGTGGTGCGCTTCCTGACCCAGGCGGCGCGCGACCCGGATGTCGTGGCGATCAAGCAGACGCTCTACCGGACCTCCAAGCGCTCACCCATCGTCGAGGCCCTTTGCGAGGCCGCCGAGGACGGCAAGTCCGTCACCGCGCTGGTCGAGCTCAAGGCGCGCTTCGACGAGGCCGCGAACATCCGCCAGTCGCGCCGGCTGGAACGCGCCGGCGCGCATGTGGTCTATGGTTTCCTCGACCTCAAGACCCACGCCAAGATTTCCACCGTGGTCCGGCGCGAGGGCGACCAGCTGGTCACCTACACTCATTACGGCACCGGTAACTACCACCCGATCACCGCCAGGATCTACACCGACCTGAGCCTGTTCACCTGCGACGCCGCGCTGGGGCGCGATGCGACCAAGGTGTTCAACTACCTGTCGGGCTATGTGCAGCCGGAGAACCTGGAAAACCTAGCCATCTCGCCCACCACGCTCAAGCCCCGCCTGATCGAGATGATCCGCGCCGAGGCCGAGCAGGCCCGCAAGGGCAAGCCGGCGGCGATATGGGCCAAGATGAACTCGCTGATCGAGGAAGACGTGATCGACGCGCTCTACGAGGCCAGCCAGGCGGGCGTGAAGATCAGCCTTGTCGTGCGGGGCATTTGCGGGCTGCGCCCCGGTATCGAGGGGCTGTCGGAGAACATCCGCATCAAGTCAATCGTGGGCCGCTTTCTGGAGCATTCCCGCATCGTCTGCTTTGCCAACGGCGCGGGGCTGCCGCACGATCGCGCGCGGGTCTTCATTTCCTCGGCCGACTGGATGGGGCGCAACCTCAACCGCCGGGTCGAGACGCTTGTCGAGATCACGAACCCCACCGTGAAGTCCCAGATCGTGGGCCAGATCATGGCGGCCAACCTGGCCGATATCGCGCAAAGCTGGGTGATGAAACCCGACGGCCACTTCGTGCGCGCCGAGATGCCCGAGGGCGCCTTCGCCTTCAATTGCCATCGCTTCTTCATGGAAAACCCCTCGCTTTCGGGGCGCGGCTCGGCCGGGGCCTCGGACGTGCCCAAGCTGACCCACGCCGAGGACTGACCGCCCCGCGGGACGCGCGATTGACCACGGCCCCGCGACGGGGCGATAACAGGGCGGTGACCTGGCAGGGGGGCCCATGGACGGCACATCGGACAATGCGCCCGGCGCGACGCCGGGTGATCACGGCCCCTTCGGCCGGCCGCTCTTCGACGATCCCAAGGCGCGGGCCCTGTCCCGGGTGGGCGTCATCGACGTGGGCTCGAACTCGGTCCGGCTGGTTGTCTTCGACGGCGCCGCGCGCAGCCCCGCCTATTTCTACAACGAAAAGATCATGGCCGGATTGGGCGCGGGCATGTCGCGCACCGGCCACCTCAACCCCGAGGGGCGCGCGCGCGCCAAGGCCGCGCTGCTGCGGTTCGTGGCCCTGGCCGACGGGCTGGGCATCTCGCCGCTGACGGCCGTTGCCACGGCGGCGGTGCGCGACGCCAGCGACGGCCCCGCCTTCCAGGCCGAGGTCGAACGCGAGACCGGCCTGAAGCTCTGGGTCATCGACGGGCAGGAAGAGGCGCGCCTGTCGGCCCAGGGCGTGCTTCTGGGCTGGCCCGGCTCTTACGGGCTGGTCTGCGATATCGGCGGTTCTTCGATGGAACTGGCCGATCTGCAGGACGGTCAGGTCGGCCACCGCATGACCTCGCCACTGGGGCCGCTGAAGCTGCAAGAGGTCAAGGGCGGCAAGAAGGGCCGCCGCGCCTTCATCCGGGACACCGTCAAGTCGCTGTTCCAGGACATGGGCGAACAGACCGGCCAGCGCCTGTTCCTGGTCGGCGGGTCCTGGCGGGCCATCGCGCGTATCGACATGGAACGCCGCGGCTATCCGCTGACCGTGCTGCACGAATACCGCATGACCCCGCGCCGGGTCTCGAAGACGTTGCAATACATCGAGGACAGCGATCTCGACAAGTTGCGCGCGCGCTGCGGCATCTCCGCCCGCCGGATGGAGCTTGTCCCCCTGGCCATCCACGTTCTGCGCGAGGTCGTGGCCCGGTTCCGGCCCAAGGACATCGTCGTCTCCTCTTACGGGATCCGCGAGGGGATGCTCTATGAACAGATGCCGCAGGAACTGCGCGAGCGTGACCCGCTGATCGAGGCCTGCCGCTTTGCCGAGGCCAAGGACGCCCGCCTGCCCGGCTACGGCAATACGCTTTTCGATTTCGTCATGCCGCTGTTTCCGCGCTGCGGCTGGCAGAAAAAGCGCCTGATCAAGGCTGCCACCCTGCTGCATGACGTCAGCTGGCGCGCCCACCCCGATTATCGCCACGAGGTCGTCTTCGACAATGCCACCCGCGCCAACCTGGGCGGGCTGAAGCATTCCGAACGGGTCTTTCTGGGCCTGGCGCTGTTGCACCGCTATTCCAACAAGCGCGAGGGCACGCGGTTTGAACCGCTCTACGGGTTGCTCGAGGACCGCGACCGGCGCGACGCCGAGGTGCTGGGCAAGGCCATGCGGCTCGGGGCGATGCTCTGGCTCAAGGATGCCAGCGACCCGCCCGGAACGCTGCGACTCTCGCCCAAGGGCAAGACGCTGGAACTGGTGCTGCACCCGCAGGCCGGCCCCCTCTTCGGCGAGGTCGCCGAGTCGCGCCTGAAGTCCCTTGCCCAGTCCCTCGACGTGGCCCATTCCGTGCGGGTCAAGGGCGCGCGACGCGGCTAAAGCTCGATCTCGGCCCCCGGTTCATACATTGGGCTGTCGGGGTCATAGGGCGGCGCATCCTCGCGACGGCGAATGATGATATCGCCGTTGGGCAGCACCTCGGGGGCAGTGTAGTGGCGCGCGGCGTCCAGCTTGCCCATGAGCGCGATCAGCGCCGGGCCCATCTCGCTGGCCAGCATGTCGAGCGCCGGGCCGATCCTGCGCGCCATGCCCGCGACATCCTCCATCGCCGGGTCCATCTCGCGCAGAAGGCCGCGCATCATCATCTGCGCGCCCTCCTCCATCAGCGAAAACCCCTCGCCGATCTCGTCCGGACCGGGCTGGTCGGACGGGTCGGTGTCGGGTTGCGCGGCGGCGGTCAGCGGGGCCAGGGCGATGAAGCCGGCAAGGACAATCCGTTTCATGCCGCCAAAATAGGCCCCCCGGACCCGAGTGCCAATGGCCAGGCCCGCTGCAAGGTGATCAGCCCTGCCGGGATATTTCATCCCAGGCCTGGTTGATCGCGATCATGCGTTTCTCGGCCAGTTTCACCGCCTCTTCGGGCACGCCGCGCGACATCATGGCGTCGGGGTGCGTGTCACGCACCAGCCGCCGCCACTGCTTGCGAATCTCGTCGAGCGGCGTCTGCGGATCGACGCCCAGCACCTCGTAGGGGTCGCGCTCCGCCTGCGGCACGAACTGCGCGCGGACGGCCTTGAAGCGGCGCTCCTCCAGGCCGAATATCTCGGCCACCCGGGCCAGGAAATCATCCTCGCGCGGGTGATATTCCCCGTCGGCCACAGCGATGTGGAACAATCCCTCCAGCAGTTCGCACAGGGGTGCCGACTGGTCGTCGCCGTACATCCTGCGGATCTTGCCGGCGTAGTCCTCGAAGCCGGCAACGTCCTGACGGGCGAGGTTGAACAGCCGTGCGGCGTTCTTTTCCTCGCGCGCGGGGATGTGAAAGACCTCGCGGAAAGCCGCCACCTCGTTGCGGGTCACCTGTCCGTCTGCCTTGGCCATCTTGGCCCCCAGCGCAATCACGGCGATTGCGAAGGCCACCGTGCGTTCGGGCGGCGCGCGCAGTCTTCCGAAAACCTCGGACAGGCTGTCGCCCTTGCGCAGGGCGGCGATGGCATCGGATATGCGGCTCCAGATCGACATGGGCGCAGCATAGCCGCCACGGGCCGGAATGTCAGAGCCGTTTTTGCATCAGGACAAGGTCCATCCAGCGGCAGAACTTGTGGCCGACCTCGGGCAGGCGAGCCACCTCGGTGTAGCCCAGCGCGCGGTGGAAGGCGATCCCCGCGGGGTTTTCCCCGCTGACCCCGGCGATGAGGGAATGCACCGCCCCAAGGCGGGTGTGGTCCTCCAGCGCGGTCACGAGGGCCCGGCCCAGCCCACGCCCGGACTGCCCCGACGCAAGCTGCACGGTATGTTCCATCGTGTGGCGATAGCCCACGCCGCCGCGAAACTGGACATAGGTGGCGAAACCGGCGATGGCACCGTCCGCCTCGATCACGAGAAAACAGGGATTTGTGGCGATGGCCGCGGCCACCTCGGCCTCGGTCTTTTCCTGCGCGTTGAAGGTGGCCGCGCTGTTGCGGATATGGTGGTTCCAGATCGCGGCGATGGCGGGGGCATCCCCGGCACGGGCCGGGCGCGGGGTCACAGCACGACCACGCCGCGCGGCGTGTCGAACCGGGCGGACAGGCCCGGCCCGTCGCCCGCCCGATATGTCACACCCGGCACCTGAACCCGCGCCGCCAGGGCCGTGGCCTGCGGATGCGTCACCTCCAGCCCCAGGAACCGCAGGCCACTCGGGGGCAGGCTCTCGCCCGGTGGCGTGTCGACCTGCCATTGCAGCAGGGTGGGCAGCGCGCCGCCCATCGGCAGGCTGCCATCCTCGGGCACCGAGATGCGCCAGAGCAGGGCGTCGCGGGCAAGGTCCACCGCCTCGCCGCACTCGGGCAGATCGGCCAGCGCCGCGTCAATGTCCGGCACCCGGCAGATCCAGTTGCCCAGGCAGGGGGTCGGGGGCGGCGCATCCAACCCGAACCAGCGCGGCCCCGCGACAGTGGCCCCAGACTCTGGCGCGATCACCTCAAGGTAAAGCCCCTCGCCCAGCCCCAACAGCCGGTTGTGCGTGCCAAAGCGCGCGTGCCGCCCGGCCGGCCCGAAGGCCACACCCAGGCGCTCCTCGGCCCAGGCCACGCCCGTCTCAAGGTCGGCGGCACATATGGCAAGATGGTCAAGCTGCATGGTGTGGTCCTCCCTGTCCCCACACTGGCTGCTTGAGGGGAAAAGGGCAACGGGCCGGGCGGGCACGCTCGGCGACAGCCGGCGGGGCCGCCCCGGCCCTCTAGCCCCGGGCCTCGCGGATCAGCCGCAGGATATCCTTGGCCGCCTCGGGGATGTTGGTGCCCGGCCCGAAGATCGCCTTGACCCCTGCCCTGGTCAGGAACTCGTAGTCCTGCTGCGGGATCACCCCGCCGCAGATCACGATGATGTCTCCGGCGTCATTGGCCCTGAGCGCCTCGATCAACTTGGGCGCCAGGGTCTTGTGACCGGCCGCCTGGGACGAAATGCCGATGACATGAACATCGTTGTCCACCGCATCCTGCGCGGCCTCTTCGGGGGTCTGGAACAGCGGGCCCACATCCACGTCGAAGCCGATGTCGGCAAAGGCCGTGGCGATGACCTTGGCGCCGCGGTCGTGGCCGTCCTGGCCCATCTTGACCACCAGCATGCGCGGGCGGCGGCCCTCCTCGGTGGCAAAGGCATCGACCGCCTCCTGGATGGCGGCGAAATCCGCATCGCCCTCGTAGGCGGCGCCGTAGACCCCGGCGAGCGTCTTCACCTCGGCGCGATGGCGCCCGAATTCCTTTTCCATGGCCATGCTGATCTCTCCGACGGTTGCGCGGGCGCGCGCGGCTTCCACCGCCGCGGCCAGCAGGTTGCCCCCCTCCCGCGCGCGGCGGGTCACCTCATCCAGCGCGGCGTCGCAGGCCGCCTGGTCGCGGCTGTCGCGGATGCGGTGCAACGCGGCGACCTGCGAGTCGCGCACGCGGGCATTGTCCACGTCGCGGATGTCGATCGGGTCCTCGTGGTCCTTGCGATACTTGTTGACCCCGACGATGACCTCCTCGCCCCGGTCGATCATGGCCTGGCGGGTAGCGGCGGTTTCCTCGATGCGCAGCTTGGGCATGCCGCTGGCCACGGCGCGGGTCATGCCGCCCATTTCCTCGACCTCTTCCATGAGCGCCCAGGCCTGTTCGGCCAGGTCGTGGGTCAGCTTTTCCACGTAGTAAGAGCCCGCCAGCGGGTCGACCACATTGGTCACGCCGGTTTCCTCCTGCAGAATCAGCTGTGTGTTGCGCGCGATCCGGGCGCTGAATTCCGTGGGCAGCGCGATGGCCTCGTCCAGCGCGTTGGTGTGCAGCGACTGGGTGCCGCCCAGAACCGCGCTCATGGCCTCATAGGCGGTGCGCACGACGTTGTTGTAGGGGTCCTGTTCCTGCAGCGAAACGCCGCTGGTCTGGCAATGGGTGCGCAGCATCTTGGATTTCTCGGCCTCGGCGCCCAGCTCGGTCATGATACGGTGCCAGAGCGTGCGCGCGGCGCGCAGTTTCGCGGCCTCCATGAAGAAGTTCATGCCGATGGCAAAGAAGAAGGACAGCCGCGGCGCGAACTTGTCCACGTCCATGCCGGCCGCGACGGCGGCGCGGACGTATTCGCGCCCGTCGGCGAGGGTGAAGGCCAGCTCCTGCACCAGGTTCGCCCCGGCCTCCTGCATGTGGTAGCCGGAGATCGAGATCGAGTTGAAGCGCGGCATCTCGGCGCTGGTATACTCGATGATGTCGCTGACGATCCGCATGCTGGGGTCTGGCGGGTAGATATAGGTGTTGCGGACCATGAACTCCTTGAGGATGTCGTTCTGGATGGTCCCGGCCAGCGCCGACTTGTCATGGCCCTGCTCCTCGCCCGCGACGATGAAACTGGCCAGCACCGGGATCACCGCGCCGTTCATGGTCATGGAGACACTGACCTTGTCCAGCGGGATGCCGTCGAACAGCACCTTCATGTCCTCGACGCTGTCGATGGCCACGCCGGCCTTGCCCACGTCCCCCTCGACCCGGGGGTGGTCACTGTCATAGCCGCGGTGGGTGGCCAGGTCGAAGGCCACGGAAACGCCCTGCTGCCCGGCGGCCAGGTTCTTGCGGTAGAAGGCGTTGGACTCCTCGGCGGTCGAGAAGCCGGCATATTGCCGGATCGTCCAGGGGCGGCCCGCATACATGGTGGAGCGGACGCCACGGGTGAAGGGTTCCTCGCCCGGCAAGGCCCCCATATGCGGCAAGCCGCTCGTGTCTTCCTCGGTATAGAGCGGCTGGACCTCGATGCCCTCCAGCGTCTTCCAGGTCAGGTCGTCCAGCGGGCGGCCGCGCAATTCCTTCTCGGCGCGGTCAGCCCACTCCTTTTTCGATCCCATCTTTCAGTCCTCCGTTGGGCGTGGGGCCATTGCCCGGCACCACGCGCAGATTCCTCTTGCCGGGCTGGCCCGGCCTGTCCGTCGTTTCGGGCGCGCGCCTTCCGCGGGTTTGCGGTGCCGTGCCGGTTGGCACCGGGCGGCCGCGCAAAGTCCGTTTGCCATGTGGTGGACCCGCCCCACCGCGGCGCGTCGGCCCGGACCACGCGCCGTGGGCGAGCCGGGGCGCATGGCGGACTGGCAAAATTGTTACGGCCAGCCGCGCGCATGGCCTTCGATTTCCCCACCGGAAAGTCTATATCGATACCAGAAGGAGATCCCATGTTCAGACTCATCGCCCTTGTGATCGCAGGCCTCATGGCCGGGGCCGCAGCTGCCCAGGACGATAGCGACCGATCCGCTGTCGAGATATGGCAGGACGACCCCAGCACGGTCTTTTCCGCCACCGAGGTGGAGGTGAAAGACTTTATCTGGATCGCGCGCCCCATCGTTCTCTTTGCCGACAACCCCAATGACCCGAACTTTCGCCAACAGCTGGATTTTCTGAACGACCGCTCGGAGTCTCTTGCCGAACGTGATGTGGTTGTCATCACCGATACGGATACCGAACCCATGACCGAGTTGCGCAAACGCCTGCGCCCGCGCGGCTTCATGCTGGTCATCATGGGCAAGGACGGCGAAATCGAGCTGCGCAAGCCCACCCCCTGGGGCGGCCGCGAGATCACGCGCACGATCGACAAGATGCCGCTGCGGCAACAGGAGATCGACGCGGCCCGGGGGTTCTGAGCCATCTCAGCGCCCCCCGTCGCGCAGGGCCAGCGCCATGCCGCTGGGGAGCAGCGCGATCACGATGATCCCCAGCACGGGCACCGGCGCGACGCCCAGCCGGATCAGCAAGACGGCCAGCAGCCAGAGCGCCGCCAGCCCCAGCAGCGCCAGCGTCCAGAACACCGCGCGCAGCGCCCGGCCCCGGCCCAGCCCGAAAACGGTGGCAAAGGCGGCCAGGCCGGCCACGGGCGCGGCCAGCAGCCACGGCCCCGGCGGCATCGGCCCAGCCCCGGCCTGAACCCGCATCACGGCGAAAGCGGTTCCCACCCCGGCCACATAGGCCAGCAGGTAGACCAGCGCGATATGGGCGCGACGCGACATGGGGTTACTCGAACTCCATGATCACGTCATCCACCGCCAGGCTGTCACCCGCCCCGGCGTTGATCCGCGCCACGATCCCGGCCCGCTCGGCACGCAGGATGTTCTCCATCTTCATGGCCTCCACGGTGCAGAGCGCCTGGCCCTCTTGCACCTCCTGGCCGATTTCGACATCGACCGTCATGATCATGCCGGGCATCGGGCAGAGCAGCATCCTGGAGGTGTCCGGCGGCAGCTTCTCGGGCATCAGGGCCGCCAGGTCGGCCTGGCGCGGGGTGCGCACGTTCACCCGCAGGTCCGCCCCGCGATAGCGCAGGCGGAACCCGGCCGAGATCAGCTCGGTCTTGAGCACCAGCGGCGCGCCGTCCACCCTCATCCGCGCGAGAGACTGCCCCGGGGCCCAATCCCCCTCGACCCGGTAGGTCCTGTCCGCGACGGTCACATCCGCGCCCGCGCGGTCGGCCGAGACGCCGGCCTCCAGGGCCTTGCCCTGCAGGGTCACGACCCAGTCCTCTCCGACCTGGCGTTCATGGTTGCCCATGCGCCCCGAGATGCGCGCGCGTCGGATCTCGCAGACCCGGTACATGGCCACCGCCGCTGCGGCGACGCGACCCAGCTCGCTGTCGGGAAGGGTCACACCCTCGAAACCCTCGGGGTATTCCTCGGCGATGAAGGCGGTGGTCATCTTGCCGCTGGTGAATTTCGGATGGTCATAGACCGCGGCCAGAAAGGGGATGTTGTGGCCGATCCCCTCGACCTCGAAACTGTCCAGCGCGATACGCATCTCCTCGATCGCCGTGTCGCGGTCCGGCGCCCAGGTGCAGAGCTTGGCGATCATCGGGTCGTAATACATGGAAATCTCGCCGCCCTCGAACACGCCGGTGTCGTTGCGCACGGCGCGCTTGGCCTCCGAGACCTCCTCGGGCGGGCGATAGCGGGTCAGCCGCCCGATCGAGGGCAGGAAACCGCGATAGGGGTCCTCGGCATAGAGCCGGCTTTCCATGGCCCAGCCATTGAGCGTGATGTCGTCCTGGGCCAGTTGCAGCACCTCGCCCCCCGCGACTCGGATCATCTGTTCGACAAGGTCCACGCCGGTGATCAGCTCGGTCACCGGGTGTTCCACCTGCAGGCGCGTGTTCATTTCCAGGAAATAGAAGTTCTTGTCGCCATCGACGATGAATTCCACCGTGCCCGCGCTGGCGTAGTCCACCGCCTGGGCCAGGGCGACGGCCTGTTCGCCCATGGCCTTGCGGGTGGCTTCGTCGAGGAAGGGGCTGGGCGCCTCTTCGATGACCTTCTGATTGCGGCGCTGGATGCTGCATTCCCGCTCGCCCAGGTAGATGCCGTTGCCGTGCTGGTCGCACAGCACCTGGATCTCGATGTGGCGCGGCTGGGTGACGAATTTTTCGATGAAGATGCGGTCGTCGCCAAAGGAACTGGACGCCTCGCTCTTGGAGGACTGGAAGCCCTCGCGCGCCTCGTCGTCGGTCCAGGCGATGCGCATGCCCTTGCCGCCGCCCCCGGCGCTGGCCTTGATCATGACCGGATAGCCGATTTCCTGGCTGATCTTCACCGCCTCTTCGGCATCCTCGATCAGGCCCATGACACCAGGCACGGTGCTGACCCCCGCCTCCTGTGCCAGTTTCTTGGAGGTGATCTTGTCGCCCATGGCCTCGATCGCGCCCTCGGGCGGCCCGATGAAGGCGACACCCTCGGCCGCCAGGGCCTTGGCGAATTTCGCGTTCTCCGACAGGAAGCCATAGCCCGGATGCACCGCTTCGGCCCCGGTTTCTCGGACCGCGCGCATGACGTTCTCGATCACGATATAGGACTGGTTTGCCGGCGCCGGGCCGATATGCACCGCCTCGTCGGCCATCCGGACGTGCAGCGCATGCTTGTCCGCATCCGAATAGATGGCGACGGTGGCGATCCCCATGCGGCGGGCGGACTTGATGACGCGGCAGGCGATCTCGCCCCGGTTTGCGATCAGGATTTTCTTGAACATGGCTAGGGTCCTTCAAAAGCAAGACCGCCGCCCCGGGGGGCACCCGGAACGGCGGTCGGAAAAGATCGGGCGCCTTGAACGGGCGCGGTCAGGTCAGCGGCAAGCGGTCGTGAATTCGTCGCAAAGCGCCCCGCCGGCGCCGCCGACGATCGCGCCGGTGACAGGGTCGCCACCGAGGGCATCGACGACAACCGCGCCCCCCGCGGCCCCGGCGAGCCCGCGTTCGAGATCATTGTCGAGACAGGCCGAGAGGCCCGCGACCGCCGCACAGGCGAGAACGAGACGAAATTTGAACATGGGATACTGCCTTTTTCTTGGTTGATCCTGCACCGCCCAGCTTCCGCGCTTCGGGGCCGCATGGCAAATGGAAACTGACAGCCTGCCGAGGATGGGCGGAGTCGCCCCGCCGACATCATTGCACTGCGGCAAAGGGGTGCCGGCCCGATCGCGAGGCGATCGAACCGGCACGGGGAAGGGTCACAGTCTTGACAATACGCGGGCGGTTGGGGGCCACCCGCACCGACAACCTGCCACGCCCCAAGCGGCCGGTCACCACCCGCAATCGCGAGGCGGGCACGGTCGGCCGTTTCCCGCCGGGATTGTGTCTTCTTGCGCCAGAACCCGCCGATCATGGCGCCCACCCAGGCTCGAATATCTCGGGAAAAGCGGCCCGGGCCGCCGCGATATCGACCCGCAGCAGGGCGTCGTAGCTTTCGGGGTCGAAGGGGTCTTCCGCCGGGACAATCTCGCGCCCGAACAGCCAGTTGATCCGGCCCGCATCCAGGTTTCCGCGCACGAAGGGGGCCTCGCCGAAATGCTCGATCAGCGCCCAGAGAAAGCCCGCGTCGGCCTTGCGGTCCGGGGGTCTGCGGTCGGCGTAGCGCTCGCGGCGCTTCAGCGCGGGCGGCGTGCCCTTTGCCGGGCGGCGCAGGGTGAACTGGTAGTCCGTCCCGGGCAAGCGACTGGGAAAGCCACGGTGCTTTTCCATCACGCGCCCCCTGTCGTGATCAGGCGCGGGGCCGGGCCCTGTGCGCGGGCCGCCACACGACGGACATCCCGTGACGATCGCAGGGAAAGATCGCGGCGGTGCATCAGAAATACTCCCAGATACAGTCAGTGTTCGAGAGCCGGAACACCTCGAAAAACTGCGTGACATCCGGCGCGGGCTCCCCGAAGGACACCTTCTGCGCCGACAGCGAGATCACCACCTTCTCCACCGCGATCCCCTCGGCGTCCAGCGCCGGGCGGGCGAAATCGGCGCAGAGCACCGCGAAATCATCGGCCACCTCGGCAAAGCTGCGCGCCGCCAGCTCGGGCGCAAGGAACCGGAACCGGGCCATATCCTGCGCTTCGTCAAGCCGCAGTTCCATCAACTCCAGCGGCTGGCCCGAGGGCACCGCGACATCCTGCGCAGCCACCGCCGGGGCGGCCACGAGCATGAGTGCGGACAGGAACGGGCGGATCATCAACAGGCTACCTGGCGTCTTTGGGTCGAAAATACCGCGGGGGCGTCGCGCTTGCGCGACGGGGGCAGAACCCCCTGCCCCGCGTCGGCTCACAGCGGGATGTTGTCGTGTTTTTTCCAGGGCATCTTGCGCTGCTTGCTACGCAGCCCGGCAAAGGCCCGGCACAGCCGCTTGCGGGTCGAGCGGGGCTGGATCACCTCGTCGATGAACCCGCGTTCGGCCGCCACGAAGGGGTTGGCGAAACGGTCCTCGTATTCCGAGGTGCGCGCCGCGATCTTCGCCTCGTCGCCCAGTTCCGAGCGATAGAGGATCTCGGTCGCGCCCTTGGCGCCCATCACCGCCACCTCGGAGGTGGGCCAGGCATAGTTGATATCCCCGCGCAGATGCTTGGAACTCATGACGACATAGGCTCCGCCATAGGCCTTGCGGGTGATGACGGTGACCTTGGGCACGGTCGCCTCGCCATAGGCAAACAGCAGCTTGGCGCCGTGCTTGATGACGCCGCGATATTCCTGGCCCGTCCCGGGCAGGAAGCCGGGCACATCGACGAGGGTCAGCAGCGGAATCTCGAAGGCATCGCAAAACCGCACGAAACGCGCGGCCTTGCGGCTGCTGTCGATGTCCAGGCAGCCGGCCAGAACCATGGGCTGATTCGCCACGACACCCACGGTCTGGCCTTCAAGACGGATGAACCCGGTGATGATGTTCTTGGCAAAATCCTCCTGGGTCTCGTAGAAATCGCCCTCGTCGCCGATCTTGTGGATCAGCTCTTTCATGTCATAGGGCATGTTCGGGTTTTCCGGCACCAGCGTGTCCAGGCTGTCCTCGACGCGATCCACGTCGTCGAAGAAGGGCCGCCGGGGCGGCTTTTCCTGGTTGTTCAGCGGCAGGAAATCGACGAGGCGGCGCACCTCGGCCAGGGCTTCGACATCGTTGTCAAAGGCGGCGTCGGCGACGCTCGATTTCTTGGTATGGGTGCCCGCGCCGCCCAGTTCCTCGGCCGTCACCTGCTCGTTCGTCACGGTCTTGACCACATCCGGTCCGGTCACGAACATGTAGGAACTGTCCTTCACCATGAAGATGAAATCGGTCATGGCCGGGGAATAGACCGCACCACCGGCGCAGGGTCCCATGATGACGCTGATCTGCGGCACCACGCCCGAGGCCTCGATGTTGCGCTGGAAGACCTCGCCGTAGCCGGCAAGGCTGTCGACCCCTTCCTGGATGCGGGCACCGCCCGAGTCGTTGATGCCGATGACCGGCGCGCCATTCTGCATGGCCATGTCCATGATCTTGCAGATCTTCTGGGCGTGGGTCGCCGAAACCGACCCGCCCAGCACCGTGAAATCCTGACTGAAGACATAGACCTGCCGGCCGTTGATCGTGCCCCAGCCAGTAACCACGCCATCGCCGTAGGGCCGATTGTCCTGCATGCCGAAGTCGATGCAGCGATGGGCGACGAACATGTCGTATTCTTCGAAGCTGCCCTCGTCGAGCAGCAGTTCCATGCGTTCGCGCGCGGTCAGCTTGCCCTTGGCATGCTGGGCGTCGATCCGCTTCTGGCCACCGCCCAGGCGGGCGGCCTCGCGGCGGTCTTCCAGTTGCTGGAGAATGTCGGTCATGCGTGTTGTCCCTCGCCTTGATTGCCCTCTTCTATCCGGGTGCCGGGCAAAACCCGAGTCCCGATTGGCAAATTTGCAAATCTCAAGATTTGCCATGGCAGATTTCAGCAAATCTGCGAATTCCATCCCCCTGCGGCGCCCTGTGCATCAATCGCCGCATGGCTGTGCATGGACAGCCCCCACGAAACCGCCTAGCTGGGCAGGATGACCACAAAGCCCACCGTCCGGTTTCTCGATCGCCGGACCGCGCCCCACCTTGTCACGCTGATCCTGCTGGCCGGTATCGCCGCGCTCAACATGTCGATCTTCCTGCCGTCGCTGAACGGCATGACGATTTATTTCGGCACGGAGTACGCGGTGATGCAGCTGGCCGTCTCGGGCTATCTGGCCGCCACCGCGGTGCTTCAGATCGCCATCGGCCCGCTGGCCGACCGGTTCGGGCGGCGCCCAATGGTGCTGGGGGCGCTGACAATCTTCGTGCTGGCCACCCTGGGCGCGGTGATGGCGCCGACGGTCGAGGTCTTTCTGGCCTTCCGCCTGCTGCAGGCGGCCGTTGTCACCACGATGGTGCTGTCGCGGGCGGTGGTGCGCGACATGGTGCCCGACGAACAGGCCGCTTCGATGATCGGCTATGTCACCATGGGCATGGCGTTGGTGCCGATGATCGGCCCGGCCATCGGCGGGGCGCTGGACCAGGCCTTCGACTGGCACGCCTCTTTCGTTTTCCTCGCGCTGGCGGGGCTTGGGGTACTGGCCCTGGCCTATTATGACCTGGGCGAGACCGTGGCCGGATCAGGCATGGATTTCCGCGCACAGATGCGCACCTATCCCGAGCTTCTGACCTCGCCGCGGTTCTGGGGCTACGTGGCTTGCGCGGCCTTCGGATCGGGCGCCTTCTTCGCGCTGCTGGGCGGGGCCTCTTTCGTGGCCGGAGAGGTTTTCGGCCTCAGCCCCTTCTGGACGGGGATCGCGCTGGGCTCGCCGGCCATCGGCTATGCGCTGGGCAACGGCCTGTCGGGCCGTTACTCCGTGGCGCTGGGGATCGACCGGATGATCCTGATCGGCACCGGCGTGGCCAGCGCGGGCATGGGGCTGTCCATGGTCCTGACGCTCTTGGGCTTTGTGCATCCGCTGCTGTTTTTCGGCTTTTGCACCGCGCTGGGGCTGGGCAACGGCCTGATGCTGCCCAATGCCACCGCCGGATCGCTCTCCGTGCGGCCGCACCTGGCAGGCACGGCCAGCGGGCTGGGCGGGTCGATCATGATCGGGGGCGGCGCGCTGCTTTCGGCCGCGGCGGGCACCCTGCTGACCGAGCGGACCGGCGCCCTGCCCCTGCAGGCGATCATGTTCGTCACATCCCTGATGGCCATGGTGGCGATCGGGCTGGTCATGCGGCGCACGGCGCGGATGATGCGCTGAGCATTGCGGGCCATGTTTGCAAAGGCTAGGCTCAGCCCGAGCTAATCTGCAAAGGCGCGCCCATGACCACCCAGAAACTCTATGCCGGGGCCAAGCTGCGCGAGTTGCGCGGCCGCATCAGCCTGACGCAAAAGGCCTTTGCCGAGAAACTGGGCGTCTCGCTGCCCTATCTCAATCAGATGGAGAACAACAACCGCCCGGTCTCGACCACCGTCGTTCTGGCGCTGGCGCAGGAGTTCGGCTTCGACGTGACCGAGTTGCAATCGGGCGACGAGGCGCGGCTGGTCTCGGACATGCGCGAGGCGCTGGCCGACCCTGTCTTCATCGGCGCCGCGCCGCCGCCCTCGGACCTGCGGCTCGCCGCCTCGAACGCACCCGCGCTGGCCCGCGCCTTCCTCGACCTGCACACCGCCTATCGCCAGACCCACGAACGGCTGGCCAGCCTCGACGAGGCCCTGGGCCGCGAGGACAGCCGCCTGCAACCCAGCCCCTGGGAAGAGGTGCGCGATTTCTTCCATTATTGCGACAACTACATCGACGCGGTCGACCGCGCCGCCGAGGGCTTTGCCACCCGCGCCGGGCCGGACATCGCCGCCGCCGCCGAGGCGGCCCTGACGCGCCACGGCGTCACCATCACCCGCAGCCGCGACCCCGAGCTGCGCCGCTATGATGCCGAAACCAGGACGCTGACGCTGGCCCGCACCGCCGCGCCGGCCACGCAGGTGTTCCAGATGCTGCTGCAACTGGCCCTGCTCGACCAGGACAAGCTGCTGGAGGCGACGCTGGATTTCGCCCGCTTCCAGAGCGACCAGGCCCGGTCGATCGCTAAGATCGGGCTGGCCAACTATTTCGCCGGGGCGGCGCTGATGCCCTATCGCGCGTTCCTTGAGGCCGCGCAGGAGACGCGCCACGACCTCGAACGCCTGGCCGACCGCTTCGGCGCCTCGCTGGAACAGGTGGCGCATCGGCTGTCCACCCTGCAACGCCCGGGCGCCAAGGGCATTCCCTTCTTCTTCGTGCGCGTGGATCAGGCTGGCACGATCACCAAGCGCCATTCGGCCACGACCCTGCAATTCGCCCGCTTCGGCGGGGCCTGCCCGCTGTGGAACGTCCATCGCGCCTTCGAGACCCCCGGCCGCTGGCTGCGGCAACTGGCCGAGACCCCGGACGGGGTGCGCTATTTCTGCCTGGCCCGCGATGTGTCCAAGCCCGGCGGCGCCTGGGGCATCCCGACCCGGCGCTATGCCATCGGGCTGGGCTGCGAGGTCAAGCATGCAGGCACCCTGACCTATGCCGACGACATGCCCACCGACCACGGCGAGGCCTTCGAGCCCATCGGGATTTCCTGCCGCATCTGCGAACGGCGCAACTGCCCGCAACGCTCGGTCCCGCCGCTGGAGCGTCAGTTGCGCGTCGATCCGAACCACCGCGGGATGCTGCCCTATCAGGTTGACTGACGCGCAAGGTCGATTGACGCCGCCGCGCGTTTCGGAACACATGGGCAGGGCAGAACGCAGGAGGAGTGCGCCATGGAACTGAGCGGAACACAGGTGATCGCGGCCGACCGGGACACCGTCTGGGCCCATCTCAACGATGCCGAAACGCTCAAGGCCTGCATCCCGGGCTGCGAAGATCTGACCGGCACCCCGGAGGAGGGGTTCGAGGCCGTGGTCAAGCAGAAAGTCGGGCCGGTCAAGGCCACCTTCAAGGGCCATGTCACGCTGGAAAACATGAATGCCCCCGAAAGCTATACCCTGGTGGGCGAGGGCAAAGGCGGTGTCGCGGGCTTCGCCAAGGGGTCGGCCGACGTGACACTGGTACCGGTCGACGCGGGCACCGAGCTGTCCTATGCGGTCGCGGCCAAGGTCGGCGGCAAGCTGGCGCAACTGGGCAGCCGTGTCGTGGGCGGGTTCGCGCGCAAGATGGCCGATGCCTTCTTCGAGAACTTCAAGGCCCAGGTGGAAGGCCCCGGCGAAGAGGCCTGACCTTCCACACTGCCGGCCCGAGGGCCGGCGTCAGGCTTTCTGCAGCTCGGTCCAGATTTCGTCCTTCAGGGCCAGGCGCTGCTTGCGCAGCTCGGCCATGTGCAGGTCGTCCGTGGGCTCCACGTCCGTTTCCGCACGATGCACCGCCCGGTTGACCTCGTGGTAGTCGTCGAAGAGCTTGGCGAAATGCGCGTCCTCGACCTTGAGCTTGTGGATCGTCTCGGCGTGCTCGGGAAATTCCTCGGCCAGCTCGTGAGGGGTGTGCGACATGTCTTTTCCTTTTCTGTTCGCGACTTTACGGATCGAGGCTAGGGCCTGTGCTCCCCCGGCACTTTGACAGGGATCAAAGGAATTCGCCTATCGCTGCGAATTCTCCCAATCGGGATGCACCCAGGGGCGATCGTTGGCGGGCGGCAGGCCGCGGCCCAGCACATGATCGGCGATCTTTTCGCCCACCATGATCGACGGGGCGTTGAGGTTGCCGTTGGGAATGCGCGGAAAGATCGAACTGTCGGCCACGCGCAGCCCCGCGACCCCGATCACCCGGCCCTGCGGATCGACCACCGCCTCCGGATCATCGGCCCGGCCCATGCGGCAGGTCCCGCAGGGGTGATAGGCGCTTTCGGCGTGGTCGCGAACCGCCGCATCCAGGTCGGCATCCCCCTGCGCCTGGGGCCCCGGCACCAGTTCCTCGCCGCGCCAGGGCGCGAATGCCTCCTGGCCGAGGATTTCACGGGTCAGGCGGATGCAGGTGCGGAAGTCCTGCCAGTCGTCGGGGTGGGACATGTAGTTGAAAAAGATGCGCGGGTCCGCTTCGGGATCGGTCGAGCGCAGCGTGACCTCTCCGCGGGACTTCGACCGCATCGGCCCGACATGGGCCTGAAAGCCCTCGCGCGCGCCCTTGCCGTCATAGCGCACGGCCAGCGGCAGGAAATGGAACTGGATGTCCGGATAGGCGATGCCCGCCCGGCTGCGGATGAAGCCGCAGCTTTCGAACTGGTTGCTGGCGCCGGGGCCGCTTTTGCCGAACAGCCATCGCGCCCCGACCCAGGCCTTGCCCAGCAGGTTCCAGTATTTGTAAAGACTGACCCGGCCCTTGGCCGACATCTGCACGTAAAGCTCCAGGTGGTCCTGCAGGTTCTGGCCCACGCCGGGGCGGTCGGCCACGACCTCGATTCCGTGCTCGGCCAGATGCGCCGCCGGGCCGATCCCCGACAGCATCAGCAGTTTGGGTGAATTGATTGCCGAGGCGGCGACGATCACCTCGGCCCAGGCCGAAATCACCCGCCCGTCGGTCAATGCGACGCCCGTCGCGCGCCCGTCCTCGATCACCAGCTTCGCCGCCAGCCCCGAGACCACATCGCAGCGCCCGGTGGCCTGCGCAGGCCGCAGGTAGGCCGAGGCCGCGGACCAGCGCTTGCCCTGCCAGATCGTTGCCTCGAAGGGGCCGAAGCCCTCCTGCTTTTCGCCGTTGTAGTCGTCGGTCCGCTCATAGCCCGCCTGCGCGCCCGCCTCGATGAAGGCTTGGACCAGGGGGTTCTTGCCCGCCCCACGCGTGACATGCAGCGGTCCGCCCTGCCCGCGCCAGGCCGCGTCACCGCCGCGCCCGCCGTCGTGCCAGTCCTCCAGCCGCCGGAAATAGGGCAGCACATCGGCATAGCCCCAGCCCGCGGCGCCGCTGCCCGCCCAGTGATCGTAGTCATGGGCGTGGCCGCGGACATAGATCATCCCGTTGATCGAGGACGACCCGCCGATCACCTTGCCGCGCGGACAGGCCAGCCGCCGCCCGCCCAGGTGCGGCTCGGGCTCGGTCTGAAACCCCCAGTCATAGCGGCGCATGTTCATCGGGAAGGACAGCGCGCCGGGCATGTTGATGAAGGGCCCGGCGTCCGAGCCGCCGTATTCGATCACCAGTACGGATTTGCCGGCCTCGGCCAGCCGATAGGCCATGGCACAGCCCGCCGAGCCGGCCCCGACGATCACGTAGTCAGCCTGCATGGGGGTCTCTTTCCTAGAACGGGGCCTCGACATCGCCCATACGGACGTAGACGGACTTTTTCTGGCTGTAGTGTTCGATCGCGTCGCGGGCGTTCTCGCGGCCCAGGCCGGACATCTTGGTGCCGCCGAACGGGGCCTCGACCGGCGCGTCGTTGTAGCTGTTGATATAACAGGTCCCGGCTTCGAATCCGGCGGCCACGCGGTGCGCGCGCGACAGATCGCGGGTGAAAACCCCGGCGGACAGGCCGAACTCGGTGTCATTGGCCCGCGCCAGAACGTCTTCCTCGGTGTCGAAATCCAGCACCGACAGGACAGGGCCGAAGATCTCCTCGCGGGCGATGGTCATGTCGTCGGTGACATCGGCAAAGACGGTGGGTTCCAGGTAATACCCCGCGCGGTCCACCCGCTTGCCGCCGACCACCAGCCGCGCGCCCTCCGCGATGCCCTTGGCGATGTAGCCCTCGACAATCTCTAGTTGCTCGGCGCTGACCATCGGGCCGTAGTTGACGGCCTGGTCCAGCGGGTCGCCCATCCGAACGCCCTCCAGCCGTTCGGTCAGACGCTTGAGGAAGGCCTCCTTGATGGCGCTGTGCACGAAGACCCGCGTGCCGTTGGAACAGATCTGCCCCGAGGAATAGAAATTGGCCAGGATCGCGCCGCTGACGGCGTTTTCCAGATCGGCATCATCGAAGATCACCAGCGGCGACTTGCCGCCCAGTTCCATCGTCACATGCTTCATGCCCACCGCGGCCATGGCATAGACCTTGCGCCCGGTGGGCACCGAGCCGGTCAGCGAGACCTTCGCGACCCGCGCGTCATTGACCAGAAGCGCCCCGACCCGCGCACGGCCCTGGATCACGTTGAACACCCCTTCGGGCAGGCCCGCCTCGTGCAGGATCTCGGCGACCTGCAGCGCCGACAGCGGCGTGGTTTCCGAAGGCTTGAAGATCATCGCATTGCCGCAGGCCAGCGCCGGGGCGGCCTTCCAGCAGGCGATCTGGGTGGGGTAGTTCCAGGCGCCGAGGCCCACGCAGACCCCCAGCGCCTCGCGCCGGGTATAGACGAAATCCGCGCCCAACGGGATGTAGTCGCCGGTCAGGCTGGCCGCCAGCCCGCCGAAATATTCCAGCGCATCGGCGCCGCTGGTGGCATCGGCCACCAGCGTTTCCTGCAGCGGCTTGCCGGTGTCGTGGGTCTCCAATACCGACAGGTCGTGGTTGCGGTCGCGCATGATATCGGCGGCCCGACGCAGAATGCGGCCCCGCTCGGTGCCGCTCATGGCGGCCCATTCCCGCTGGGCCCGTTTCGCGGCCGACAGCGCCTGTTCGACCACCGCGTCGGTGGCGGCATAAACCGTGGCGATGCGCGCGCCGCTTGCCGGGTAGATCACCGGGATCTCGGCGCCATTGCCATCCTCGACATGGGCACCGCCAATGAAATGGCTGCCCTTGGGTTGCGGGTCGATCATGTGACTCTCCTTTCGGCGGTCATTGATTCTGCCTGTGAAACGTGGCCCCCGCGCCGCTCAACCGGCCTGGGGTATCCTCAGTTCGGTGTCGATCTGGTCCAGCGCCAGCGTGATCGCCTCATCGGCGAGATCGACATCCTCGCGCAGCCCCACCCGCAGGTAGAGCCCGTCGATCAGCGCCGCCAGACGGTCGGCCGCCGCCGGGGCGGCCGCGCCGATCAGCGGGCGCAGATCATGCAGCAGGTTGGATCGCAGGCGCCGCCGATAAACCCTCAGAAGCCGCCCGGCGCTTTCATTTCTCTGCGCAAGAACATAGAAATTCATCCAGGATGCGACGGTTTCCTTGCGAAAATTCGATGTCGAGAAACTGGCGCGCACGATCGCCTCGAGCCGCGCCCGCGGGTCGGGGGCCATCACCAGCGCGCCGCGCACCTCGGCCCCGTAGACCGTCAGCGTATGGCGCATGGCCGCCAGGAAAATATCCTCCTTGCCGCCGAAGTAGTGATGCGCCAGCGCGCTGGACATTCCCGCCCGCCGGGCGATGCGCGACACCGTCACGTCAAGGCTGCCGCTGGCCCCGATCTCGGCGATGGTGGCTTTTACCAGCGCCTCTCTGCGTGTAGGCTCGGCCCCAAGCTTTGGCATCTTGTCCTCGAAACGACTTGCACTGCGCAAGCTAGTTTGTTCTTTATTGACTCGTCAATCAAGAAAACGCCAACCAACACAGGGAGACTTCCATGAAATCCTCGCTTTCAATTATCGCGATCTGCGCGGCCACGGCGGCCACCACCGCACAGGCCGACTGCGACACCGTCACCTTCTCGGACGTGGGCTGGACGGACATCACCGCCACCACCGCCGCGACAACCGCCGTGCTCGAGGCCCTGGGCTATGACACCGAGACCAAGCTCCTCTCGGTGCCGGTGACCTACACCTCGCTGGCCGAGGGCGACATCGACGTCTTCCTGGGCAACTGGATGCCCACCATGGAAGGCGACATCGCCCCCTACCGCGAGGCGGGCACCGTCGACACGATCCGCGCCAACCTCGAAGGCGCGAAATACACCCTGGCCACCAATGCCGCCGGGGCCGATCTGGGAATCACCAGTTTCGACGGCATCGCCGAAAATGCCGAGGCGCTGGATGCCGAGATCTACGGGATCGAGCCGGGCAACGACGGCAACCGCCTGATCATGGACATGATCGCCGACAATGCCTTCGGGCTGGGCGACGCGGACTTCGATGTCGTCGAAAGCTCCGAGGCCGGGATGCTGGCCCAGGTCGGCCGCGCAAGCGATCGCGACGAACCGATCGTGTTCCTGGGCTGGGAACCCCACCCGATGAACGCCAACTACGACATGACCTACCTGGAAGGCGGCGATGACTGGTTCGGCCCCGATCTCGGCGGCGCCACGGTCTATACCAACACCACCGCCGGCTATCCCGAGGCCTGCCCGAACCTCGGGGCCTTCCTGAACAACCTCGAGTTCACGCTGGCCATGGAGAACGAGATCATGGGCGCGATCCTCAATGACGGCACCGACCCGACCGAGGCCGCCATGGACTGGATGTCGGACAACCCCGATGTCGTCATGGGCTGGCTGGACGGCGTGACGACCCGCGACGGCGGCGATGCCACCGAGGCCGTCTCGGCCGCCCTGGGCATGTAATCCAGAACGGGCCGTCCCATCCGGGGCGGCCCATTTGCAACGGGCGGCTAGATGTCCTTTCTCAACAGTCTTCTTGATGCGGTGGTGTCCATCGCCAATGCCTTTTGGTGGTGCATCGTTGCCGCCTGGGATTTCCTGTGGTGGCTGATCCCTGCGCTGTGGTGGTTTCTAAAATGGCTGCCCCAACGGATACTTGGCTTCACCGATGAAAAGTTGCCCGTGGGTGAAACGGCCAGCCGCGGGTTTGAGTATGTGCGCGACGGGGCCCAAGTGTTTCTGGACGGATTTTCAGTAAGCGTCGAAATATTGATCGAATTCCTGCTGGCACTGCTGTCGCGCCCGCCTGGAACCAACTGGATTGGCGGGCGCGGGTTTGAACCGTATGTCTCGTTCTGGAACCAGACGACCCATCCGTTCGTGATCGTCGCGGGTCTTGTCGTGTTGGTCTATGCTCTGCAACGTCGTCTGACGATTGCCGCCTTTGTGGCGCTAGGATTTCTGTTCATCCTTGACCAGGGCTATTGGGAGGAAACGGCCGAAAGCCTCAGCCTCGTGCTATCGGCCTGTGTCGTCTGCATGGCCGTGGGCGTTCCGATCGGGATTGCCGCCGCGCACCGTCCGCACCTTTATGCCTGGATGCGCCCGGTGCTGGACCTGATGCAGACCCTGCCACCCTTCGTCTACCTGATCCCCGCCATCGTGTTTTTCGGCATCGGCATGGTGCCGGGCCTTGTGGCGACGGTGATTTTCGTGGTGCCCGCCCCCATCCGTCTGACGCAACTGGGCATCGCCTCGACCCCGCTGGCGCTGCTGGAAGCCGCCGACGCCTTCGGCGCGACCCCGCGGCAGAAGCTGTGGAAGGTCGAACTGCCCTCCGCCCTGCCGCAGATCATGACCGGGCTGAACCAGACCATCATGCTGTCGCTGTCCATGGTCGTCATCGCGGCCCTCGTCGGGGCCGACGGGCTGGGCGTGCCGGTGGTGCGGGCGCTGAACACGGTGGACACGGCCATGGGCTTTGAAAGCGGCCTGGTGATCGTGATCGTGGCCATCATACTGGACAGGATGCTGAGGGTGGACCGCAAATGAGCGCGGTGGAATTCGACCGGGTCTCGATCGTCTTCGGCGAGGCGCCCGAAAGCGCCCTGCCCCTGATGGACGCCGGCCAGGAGCGTGGCGAGATCCAGACGGCAACGGGCCAGGTCCTCGGGGTGCATGACTGCTCGATCGACGTGGAAGAGGGCGAGATCCTCGTGCTGATGGGCCTGTCCGGGTCGGGCAAGTCCACACTCTTGCGCGCGGTGAACGGGCTCAATCCGGTGGTGCGCGGCGAGGTTCGGGTCGAGGAAGACGGCGACAAGATCAGCGTCACCCATGCCGACATGGCCACCCTGCGCCGTCTGCGGCGCAAGAAGATTGCCATGGTCTTTCAGCAATTCGGCCTGCTGCCCTGGCGCACCGTGCGCGACAACGTTGGCTTCGGGCTGGAACTGGACGGCATGGACACGGCCCGACGGCACGCAAAGGTCGCCGAGCAACTGTCGCTGGTGGGACTCGACGACCGGGCCGATGCCCTGGTGGCAGAGCTATCGGGCGGCATGCAACAGCGCGTGGGCCTGGCCCGCGCATTTGCCACTGACGCGCCGATCCTGCTGATGGACGAGCCCTTTTCGGCGCTCGACCCGCTGATCCGGACCCGGTTGCAGGACGAGTTGCTGGACCTTCAGAAACGGCTGGGCAAGACCATCATCTTCGTCAGCCACGACCTGGACGAGGCGTTCAAGATCGGCAACCGCATCGCCATCATGGAAGGCGGGCGCATCGTCCAATGCGGCACCCCGCGCGAGATATTCTCGAACCCGTCCAACGCCTATGTGGCCGATTTCGTGGCCAACATGAACCCATTGGGCGTGCTGCGCGCCCGCGACGTGATGATCGAGGGGGCCGAGGGGCCCGAGGTGGACGCCGAGATGCCACTGTCGGCCCTGATCGACCGGCTGCAGGAGACGCCCAGCCTGACGGTCGCCGAGGCTGGCCAGCCCATCGGCAAGGTCACACAGGCCTCGGTGCTGGCGCGCATCGGCTGACGGGGGCGAAGAATTTTCTGGAAAATTCTTGCCCGTCAGCCCCGGGCGGCAACGGCGTTGGCGGCGCGGGTCAGCTCTTCGACCAAGGTTTCGGCCATGGACCGGAACACCATGACCTCGACGGCATCCTTGCCCGTGCGCGTCACGCTCGCGGTCATGTGGCCCAGCAGGGTCTTCGCCGTGTGGCCGGGCTCGAACGTCGCCGCGCGCAGGTCCACCGGGACCAGCCGGGCCAGCACCTGCTCGACCGGCGTGCCGGCGATCTCGACGGTGGCCCAGGCGTCGGACTGATCCACGCAGGCGGCCCCCGGCAGGTCAGGGCAGTCTGCCCCCATCAGCAGCGCCTCGCCCCGGCCGACCCAGAGCGTGCGCACGTCCCCCTTGGCATGGCTGCGCCCGGGGGCCGGAAAGCCCACACCCAGCGTTGATTCCAAGGCCGCGCTCACCGCGTCGTCCTGTCCCTTGAAGGGCAGGATGGCGGTGATCGGGCCGGGTGTCGTTTCGGTGATCGACACCGCGCCGATGGTGCGCGGCAAAAGCCCGTCGCAGGGCGAAAGGGCGACAAGGTTATCCACGGGTGCGCCCTCCGTCCTTGTCGAAAAATACCGGATCGCAGACCCGCGCCTGTGTCGTGACCCCGCGCAGGTGATCGACCAGTTTCACGATCTCGCCATGCCGCGCACGCCCATTGGCCAGAAACCCCAGGGCCAGATCATGCCCCAGCGTGGGCGAATGGCAGGTGCTGGTGACATAGCCGTGGTCATTGCTGCGCACGGGTTGGGCGTGGTCCTCGAACAGATGCGCCCCGGCTGTCAGCCGGCCCGCCGGATCGGCGGGTTTCAGGCCCACCAGCTGTTCGCGGCTCTCCTCCAGAAGGCCCGGCCGGCGCGAGGCGGAAAAGCCCAGGCTATCCTTCTTCTTGCTGACCATGCCCTCGAAGCCGATGTCGAAGGCCGTGGTGCGGCCATGGATCTCGGCATGGGTGACATGGCCCTTTTCGATGCGCAGGACGTTGAGCGCTTCCACCCCGTAGACCCCACCGCCCAGCGCCTCGGCCTGGGCCAGCAGGACGCGGTAGAGCGCGGCGCCATAGCGGGCGGGCACCGCGATCTCGTAGGCGTGTTCGCCGGAAAACGAGATGCGGAACAGCCGCCCCGGCGCGCCCATCACACCGACCGCACCGCAGGCCATGAAGGGCCAGGCCTCGGGGGCGAGGCCGCCATCGACCACCGCGTCGAGCAACTCGCGCGACCGCGGCCCGGCCACGGCGAACTGCGCCCATTGCTCGGTCGCGCTGGTCAAGACCACGTCCAGATCGGGCCGCAGCACCTGGGCGACCCATTCCAGGTGGCGCATGACCAGCCCCGCCGCGGCGGTGGTCGTGGTCATCAGGAAGTGGGTCTCGCCCAGCCGCGCGGTGGTGCCATCGTCCATGACATGGCCATCCTCGCGCAGCATCAGGCCATAGCGGACGCGACCCACCTTCAGCGTGCTGAAGGTGTTGGCATAGACGAAATCGAGGAGAGCCGCCGCATCTGGCCCCTGGATGTCGATCTTGCCCAGGGTGGAGACGTCGCAGATGCCCACGGCAGTGCGCACCATGGTGACCTCGCGGTTGCAGGCCTCCTGCCACGACGGGTCACCGGGTTTCGGGAAATAGCCGGGGCGATACCACAGGCCGGCCTCGACCATGGGCGCGCCGCGATCGAGGTTGGCGTGCTGGCTGGTGGTCAGGCGTTTGGGGGCAAAGCCTTCACCCTGCGCCCCCGCGCCCATGGCGGCGATGGAGACCGGCGTGTAGGGGGGCCGGAACGTGGTCGTGCCGGTTTCGGGGATGCTGCGCCCCGTCGCATCGGCCAGCACGGCCAGCGCGGCGACGTTGGAATTTTTGCCCTGGTCGGTGGCCATGCCCTGGGTGGTGTAGCGCTTCATGTGCTCGACCGAGCGGAAATTCTCCTGCGCGGAGAGCCGCACGTCCTTCACATGGACGTCGTTCTGGAAATCGAGCCATTTGCGGCCACGGCCCTCGACCGCCCAGAGCTCTTCGATGCGATAGGGGCGGTCCTCGGCGTCCGGCACCTTGGCGTCAGCGGGCGTCAGGCCCAACTCGGCGGCCACGTCGGCCGCCACGCGGGCGCCGTCGGCCAGGCAGGCGGCCGTGGAAAACTGCCCGCGCGCGGCCCCAGCGGCGACCATCCCCGGCACCATGCCACTCCGCGGCAGGAAGCTGAGCGTGGCCGCGTCCCATTCGGGCCGCCCGTTCATGTGACAGGCCAGGTGGACCGAGGGGTTCCAGCCGCCCGAGACGGCCAGGCACTCGGCCTCGATCCGCAGGGTGCGGTCGCCCTGGCGCAGCGACAGGCTTTCCAGCCCCTTGCGGCCCCGGGTGCCGATGACCCGCGCCCCGGCGAAGAGCTTGTAATCGCCGAGCGCCTGCGCCTCGGCCCGGCTGTCGATCACCGCCGAGACCGTCACGCCCGCCGCCATCAGATCCAGCGCCGTGCGGTGCGCCCCGTCGTTGTTGGCAAAGACGGCGACCTTGCGGCCCGCGACCACGGCCCAGCGGTTGAGGTAGGCGCGCACGGCGCCCGCCATCATGATCCCGGGGCGGTCGTTGTTGGGGAAGGCGACGGGCCGTTCCAGCGCCCCGGCACAAAGGATCGTCCGTTGGGAAACGATGCGCCAGAAGCATTCCAGCGGCTTGCCGGGCCGGAACGGATGGTGCTGGCCCACCCGTTCCAGCGCGCCGTAGGTGCCCTGATCATAGGCGCCGGTCACGGCGGTGCGGGGCATCAGGCGGACGTTGTCCATCTCCGCCAGTTCGGACACCATGTCGGACGCCCAGGCATGGCCCGGCTGGCCGTCCACCTCTTCGGTCTCGGCCAGAAGGCGACCGCCCATGCGGGCATCCTCGTCGGCCAGGATCACATCGGCCCCGGCGCGGGCCGCCGTGCGCGCGGCCATCAGCCCGGCCGGCCCCGCGCCGATCACCAGCACGTCGCAATGGGCGAAGGCCTTTTCGTAGGTGTCGGCGTTGGGCAGCCCCGACAGCGCGCCCAGCCCGGCGGCCCGGCGGATGACCGGCTCGTAGAGCTTTTCCCAGAAGGATTTCGGCCACATGAACGTCTTGTAATAGAACCCCGCCCCCAGGAAGGGCGACATCAGGTCATTGACCGCCATCACGTCGAAATCGACAGAGGGATAGGCGTTCTGGCTGCGCGCTTCCAGCCCCTCGTACAGCTCTTGCACGGTGGCGCGCACGTTGGGGTCGGCCTGCGGGCCGTGGCCGATCGTCACCAGCGCGTTGGGCTCTTCGGAGCCTGCGGTCAGGATGCCGCGCGGGCGATGATACTTGAAGGACCGGGCCACGACGCGCTTGTCATTGGCGATCAGGGCGGCGGCCAGCGTGTCGCCCGCGCGCCCGGTCAGCCGTTCCCCGTCGAAGGTGAAGGGCACGGACGTTGTGCCCTGATGAAGCCCGCGGTCCGCAATCCTCATGACGCCACCGTCCCGGCCAGCTCGGCGCCCGTGACCTGGTGCGTGGCGGTATCGCGCGTCACCACCAGCCAGGCCCCGCAGCCGGCCTCGTGAAACCACAGGTCGCGGGTTTCACCGCAGGGGTTGGCGCGGTTGTGCAGATAGTCATCCCAGGCGGCGTCGCCCGCATCGGGGGCCGGACGGTCGAGCAGCACCGCGGCGCCCTGGTAGGTGAATTCGCGCCGGTCGCGGGTCCCGCAGAGGGGGCAAGGAATACGCATCGTCTCTCCTCAGTGCAGGTTGTGCTGAGAGCCGGTGCCCTCTTCGTCCATCAGGCCGCGGCCGGTGCGGAACCGGTCCAGCCGGAATTTCGCCGCCGGGGCGTGGTGCCGGCCCGTCGCGATCAGATGCGCCAGCGCGAAGCCCGAGCCGGGCACCGCCTTGAAGCCGCCATAGCACCAGCCGCAATCGAGAAAGAGGCCCTCGGTGTCGGTCTTGTCGATGATCGGGCTACCGTCCGGCGTCATGTCCATGATCCCGCCCCAGCTGCGCAGCACGCGGGCCTTGCCGATGACGGGCATCAGGGTCATCGCCGCCTCCATCACGTGTTCGGCCATGGGCAGGTTGCCCCGGCTGGCATAGGAGGCATAGAAATCCAGATCGCCGCCGAAGACCAGCCCGCCCTTGTCGGACTGGCTGATGTAGAAATGCCCCATGCCGAAACTGACAACCTGGTCGATGACGGGTTTCAGCCCCTCGGTCACGAAGGCCTGCAACACGTGGCTTTCGATTGGCAGGCGCATACCGGCCATCTGCGCCACCTGTCCCGAGCGCCCCGCGGTGACGATGGCGACCTTGCGCGCCCGGATCGCGCCGCGCGTGGTCTGCACGCCGCGCACGCGGCCGGCTTCGATTTCGATGCCCGTGACCTCGCAGTTCTGGATCAGGTCGACGCCGCGCCGGTCCGCCCCCCGGGCATAGCCCCAGGCGACGGCGTCGTGCCGGGCCGTGCCCCCGCGCGGATGATAAAGCCCGCCGTAGACGGGAAAGCGCCCGTTGTCGAAATCCAGGTAGGGCAGATGCGCGCGCACGCCGTCACGGTCCAGCAGGATGGCGTCGTCGCCCTGGTTGACCATGGCGTTGCCGCGCCGGACGAAGGCCTCGCGCTGGCCATCAGAGTGGAACAGGTTGATGAGGCCGCGCTGGGAGTGCATGACGTTGTAGTTGAGCTCCTGCTCCATCCCCTCCCAGAGCTTGAGCGAATGGCTGTAGAATTCCGAATTGCCGGGCAGGAAATAATTGGCGCGCACGATGGTGGTGTTGCGGCCGACGTTGCCGCCGCCGATATAGCCCTTTTCCAGAACGGCGACGTTTGTCAGCCCGTGTTCGCGGGCGAGGTAAAAGGCCGTAGCAAGCCCGTGCCCGCCACCGCCGATGATGATGATGTCGTAGTCCGGCTTGGGCTCGGGATCGCGCCAGACGGGCCGCCAGCCCTTCTGGCCGAACAGCCCTTCCCTGAGAACGCGGAACCCTGAATAGCCCCCCAAGACGCCCATGGCTTGCCCTTTCCCTGCGCCCGCGCAGTCAAGCGGGCGCAGCCGCAGGTTTCAATGCCCGGCACTGCGCGGCTTGGATCTGCGCGACACGGGCTGGCCAACGCGCGACTATCCTTGGCCTCATCGCGGCCCGGCCCGGCGGCAGGGCCGCGCGATCCCGTCCCCGGACCATGGAGCGCGGCCGCGCTCAGAGGCCCTTGGCCGTGTAGCTCTGGGCGACCCGGTCAATAGCGGTGATGAAACCGGCTGTGCGCAGGTCATGAACGTCGCTGCGCCCGTGCCAGGTTTCGCGCATGGCCTGGAAGGCGGCGCGCATGGTGTCGTCCAGCCCCGAGCGCACGAGTTCGAGCTCGCCCGCGCCGCGCATGTAGCGGCGCTTGAAATCCGGTGACAGCGACCAGGCATCGCCGAGCGTCACGTCCAGACGTTCAAGTTCGGCCACGATCAGCTCGTGCCGGGCCTCTTCCTGACGGCGCTGCATCCGGCCAAAGCGGATATGGCTGAGGTTCTTGACCCATTCGAAATAGGACACGGTCACACCGCCCGCGTTGGCGTAAAGGTCCGGGATGACCACCGTGCCACGCTCGCGCAGCAGATCGTCGGCCCCCGCGGTGATCGGACCGTTGGCCGCCTCGATGATAAGCGGCGCCTTGATGCGCGCGGCGTTCTGCAGGTTGATGACCCCTTCCAGCGCCGCCGGCACCAGGATGTCGCATTCGGCTTCCAGCACCCTGGACCCGTCGGCATGATGCGTTGCATCGGGGTAATTCGAGACGCCGCCGTGCTTGACGATCCACTGGCGCACGGTTTCGACGTCGATGCCGGCCTCGTTGAACAGCGCACCGTCGCGCTCGATGATGCCAATGACCTTGCAGCCGTCCTCCTCGGACAGGAACTTGGCGGCGTGATAGCCAACGTTGCCCAGGCCCTGAACGATCACGCGCTTACCGTCGAGCGTGCCCGACAGGCCCGCTTTCTTCACGTCCTCGGGTTCGCGGAAGAACTCGCGCAGGGCATATTCCACGCCGCGGCCCGTCGCCTCGACCCGGCCCTGGATGCCGCCGGCGTGGGGCGGCTTGCCGGTGACACAGGCGGCGGCGTTGATGTCGGTGGTGTTCATGCGCCGATACTGGTCGGCGATCCAGGCCATTTCCCGTTCGCCCGTGCCCATATCCGGGGCGGGCACGTTCTGGGATGGATTGATGAGGTCGCGCTTGGCCAGCTCATAGGCGAAGCGGCGGGTGATCTGCTCCATCTCATGCTCTTCCCAATGGGTGGGGTCGACGCAAAGCCCCCCCTTGGACCCGCCGAAGGGGGCCTCGACCACCGCGCACTTGTAGGTCATCAGCGCCGCCAGCGCCTCGACCTCGTCCTGGTCCACGGCAAGGGCAAAACGGATTCCGCCCTTGACCGGCTCCATGTGCTCCGAATGCACCGACCGGTAGCCGGTGAAGGTCTCGACCTTGCCCCGCAACCGCACCCCGAACCGGACCGTGTAGGTGGCGTTGCAGACCCTGATCTTTTCTTCCAGCCCCGGGGGCAGGTCCATCAGGGCGACTGCCCGGTTGTACATGATATCCACGCTTTCGCGGAATGTCGGCTCGTTCTGGGGCATGATGTTCATGGGACTACCTTCCTTGCAGGGGTCAGGGGCAATCTTTTGTTGCCTTGCATTGACCCTAACGCCGATTCGCCCGAAATCTGAACACTTCCTGTTTCGGGCGGCTCCCACCCGACCCCGGCCCCGCCGCAGGCGAGGTTCGCCCGGCGTCAGCCTCAGTCGCCCCGGGTCGCCAGGCGCAGCGCGATCTGGTCGGCCATGAAACGCGACGCCCCCGCCGAGACCGTCCCGCCCACGCCCAGCCGCCGGCCCATGCGCCACCACAGACCCGGGTGCCAGGCGCGGGGCTGCGGCGCGCGCAGGTGCAGCACGAAACCGTTCGAGGGTTTGAAGGCGAAGGCCCCCCGCTCGACGCGGGTCACATCGTCGAGCCGCGCCAGGACGGTGCCGTCACTGTCGCGCAGGGCATCCCCGTCCAGGTACAGGGCCGGGCGCGTGGCCCGGCGGAGGGCCTCGGCCCCGAACAGCGAGACCCCGGCAAGGCCCAGCAGGAAGACCTGCCAGCCCGGGGCCGGCGGCTGCGTTAGCGCCGACAGCATCAGCAGCCCCCCCAGAGCCAGCATGACTGCATAGGCAAAGACCCGGCGGCCGGGGGCCGCGTGCAGAACGGCAATGGGGGCGTCTTCCGTCACGGCTGGCTCCTGTCGCTGGGGGTCGGCATAGCGCGCGCGCGCGCTGGCGAAAAGCCCTCAGATGCCCATCAGACACCACATTCGGTCGAGATCCCCGGCGCGACGCGATGCCCCCGGTGGACAGCCCTGGCCTATTGACAGCATGACGCGGCATTGGACAAACCCGCCCGGGCCGCTTGCCCCCGGGGCCCGGCTGGCCCTATTGTCGGCCCGATGCGCCTGATGATCCTTGTCCTGCTGGGCGGGCTTGCCGCCTGTGCCCCCTTTCCCGACCTGGACCTGCCAACCGACCCGGCGGCCGGTGCCGGGAACGGCCCGGCGCTTGCGCCGCTGGGCGGTATCCTGGCCCGGGCGGCGGCGCTGGAAACCTCGGCGCGGACCGGCCCGGAGTTCACCGCCGGCCTGCCCGCGCGGCTGGCCGCCCTCAACACCCGTGCCGCCCGGCTGCGCACCACCCCGGTGCTGGACCCGGCCGGCCGCGCAAGCCTGCGCCGGGGCGTCACCGCGCCCGCGTTGCAGTAGCAGCGCAGACCGGCTAACAGGCGCGCAAGGACACAGCGAAGGATCAGCCAGATGACCAGCCCTCTCCGCCTCGGCATCGCAGGCCTCGGAACCGTCGGTGGCGGTGTCGTGCGCATCCTGCGCCAGCAAGCCAAGCTGCTTGCCGCCCGCGCCGGGCGCCCGATCGAGATCGTGGCCATTTCGGCCCGCACCCGCGACAAGGATCGCGGCGTCAATATCGCGCACTACGATTGGGAAGACGATCCCGTGGCCCTGGCCCGGCGTGACGACGTCGATGTCTTCGTGGAACTCATGGGCGGCTCGGACGGCCCCGCCAAGGCCGCGACCGAAGCTGCACTGGCGGCGGGCAAGCATGTCGTTACCGCCAACAAGGCGATGCTGGCCCATCATGGACAGGCGCTGGCCGAACTGGCCGAGGACAACCGGTGCAGCCTGCGCTTCGAGGCCGCCGTGGCCGGTGGCATCCCGGTCATCAAGGCGCTGATGGAAGGGCTGGCGGGCAACGAGATGACCCGCGTCATGGGCGTGATGAACGGCACCTGCAACTATATCCTGACCCGGATGCAGCACGCGGGCCTCACCTACGAAGAGGCCTTTGCCGAGGCCGACGCGCTGGGCTTCCTGGAGGCCGATCCGGAGCTTGACGTGGGCGGCATCGACGCCGGACACAAGCTGGCGATCCTCGCCGCGCTGGCCTTCGGCACGCGCATCGACTTCGCCTCGGTCGCGCTGGAGGGCATCGGCGCGATCACCATCGAGGACATCACCCAGGCCGCCGACATGGGCTATCGCATCAAGCTGCTGGGCGTGGCGCAGATGACCGGGCGCGGGCTGGAACAGCGCATGTCGCCCTGCCTCGTGCCCGCCCACTCGCCGCTGGGTCAGTTGGAAGGGGGCACCAACATGGTGGTGCTGGAGGGCGACGCGGTCGAGCAGATCGTGCTGCGCGGCCCCGGCGCAGGCGAAGGCCCCACCGCCAGCGCCGTCATGGGTGACGTGATGGACATTGCCCGCGGGCTGCGGCTGCCCGTCTTCGGCCAGCCCGCCGAGACGCTGGCCGAGGCCAAACCCGCGAATTCCACGGTACCGGCGGCCTATTACCTGCGCCTGCAACTGATCGACAAGCCCGGTGCGCTGGCCAAGATCACCGCGATCCTCGGCGATGCCGGCGTGTCCATCGACCGGATGCGCCAGTACGGCCACCAGGACACCTCGGCCCCGGTGCTGATCGTTACCCACAAGACCACCCGTGCCGACCTGTCCGAGGCCCTGGCGGCAGTGCGCGAAACCGACGTGGTGCTGGCCGATCCGGTGGCGATCCGCATCGAGGAAGTCTGACACCGTGACCGAGCGGGTGATCGACCTGGCCACCTGGCCCCGCGCCGGCGCCTTCCGCCTGTTCCGGTCCTACGAGAAGCCGCATTTCGCACTGACCACCCGGCTTGACGTGACCCGACTAATGGCGCGCAGGGCCGAGGGAGTCTCGCCCTTCCGGGCCTGTCTTCATGCGCTGGCCGCCGGGTTCCACGCGGTGCCGGAATTGCGCACGCGCTTTCGCGGGGCGGACAGGGTGGTCGAGCATGACCGGCTGACGCTTTCCCCCACCATCGCCCTGCCGGACGGCGGCTTTGGCTTCGGCTACATCGACTACCAGGACGACTGGCCCGCCTTCGATGCCGCCGCCGCGGCCGAGATCGCCGCCGTCCGCGCCGGGGCGCCGCGCGTGCCCAACACCGGCGAACGCGACGACCTGCTGTATCTGTCCTGCCTGCCCTGGGTCGATTTCACGGGCCTGACCAATGCCCTGCCCGGCGCGCAGGACTGCATCCCCCGGCTGAGCTGGGGCAAATTCGTGCCCGGCGCCGACGGGCACACGACCTGCGCCTTCACCGCCGAGGTGCATCACGCCATCGCCGACGGCGCGCATCTGGGCCAGGCCATCACGGTGATCCAGGACAGGCTTGACACCTTCTAGACCGGTGTTAGCGCGCACAGGCTTGCCGCCCCGACCCCAGCGCGCTAGGCGACAGGCAACGTCATTTCCCAACAAGGACCCGCGCCCATGTCCCTGCCCACCGATTTCAATGACCGCATGCTTTCGCTGGGCCTGGCCCGGGTCGCCGAACAGGCCGCCATCGCCAGCGCCGACTGGATCGGCCGCGGCGACGAGAAGGCCGCCGACCAGGCCGCCGTCAACGCCATGCGCGACCAGCTCAACAAGCTCGACATCCAGGGCACCGTGGTCATCGGCGAGGGCGAGCGTGACGAGGCGCCCATGCTTTTCATCGGCGAAGAGGTCGGCAATGGCCAGGGCCCGCACGTGGACATCGCGCTGGACCCGCTGGAAGGTACCACCCTGACGGCCAAGGACATGCCCAACGCGCTGACTGTGATCGCCATGGCCTCGCGCGGGACGCTGCTGCACGCGCCCGACACCTACATGGACAAGCTGGCCGTCGGACCGGGCTACGCGCCCGGCGTCGTCACGCTGGCCATGTCCCCGGCCGAGCGGGTCTCGGCGCTAGCCTGGGCCAAGGGATGCTCGACCAAGGACATCACGGTCTGCGTGCTCGAACGCCCGCGCCATGTCGACATGATCGCCGAGCTGCGCGGCACCGGCGCGGCGGTGCGGCTGATCACCGATGGCGACGTGGCCGGCGTGATGCACTGCGCCGAGCCTGCAACCGGCATCGACATCTACATGGGCCAGGGTGGCGCCCCCGAGGGGGTGCTGGCCGCTGCCGCACTGAAATGCATGGGCGGGCAGATGTACGGGCAGCTTGTCTTCCGCGACGCCGAAGAGCGCGCCCGCGCCGACAAGGCCGGGATCACCAACCTGGACCGCGTCTATACCCGCGACGACATGGTGACAGGCGACGTGATCTTCGCGGCCACGGGTGTGACGGATGGCTCGCTGCTGCCCGGAATCCAGCGCGAACCGGACAGCCTGACGACCGAGACGATTCTCATGCGATCCAAGACCGGGTCGGTCCGGCGCATGCGCTACCGCAATCCGATCTGATTTTTATTGAATGGAAACAGGGCCCTGGCGGCCCCGTTCATCTTTCGGATACCCGGATGCATCAGAACACTTGCATATATTAGGTTTTTTACATATGTACCCGTTCAAGGCAGCGGACCCCGCTGTCGGATGCAACACGAACCAGGGCGCGCACCGCTGCAACGGGTCCGCCCCGCGAGGGAACCGATAGACCGATGACCACGGAATTCACACCTTTCATATCCCTGTTCGGCGGGCTGCTGATCGGCAGTTCGACCGTGCTTTTGATGCTCACCCTGGGCCGGATCCTGGGCGCCACGGGCGTTCTGGCCGGGTTCCTGCAACCGGCCTCGACCTCGGACTGGTCCTGGCGCGCGGCGCTGCTGGCCGGCATGGTGACGGCCCCCGCCCTGATGACGCTGGCGACCGGCCAGCCGCCGACCATCCAGGTGCCCGTCAGCACGCTGATGATGGTCATCGGCGGCTTCATCGTCGGCCTCGGCGTCACCTACGGCGCGGGCTGCACGAGCGGCCACGGCGTCTGCGGCATGGCGCGCTTCTCGCCGCGTTCGATCGCCGCGACCGTCACCTTCATGATCTTCACCGCGATCACGGTCTACGTGGTCCGTCACGTCTTCGGAGCCTGATCCAATGATGCGCATTGTCTCGACTTACCTCATCGGCCTGATCTTCGGCATCGGAATCATGATGTCCGGCATGGCCAACCCCGCCAAGGTTCTGAACTTCTTCGACGTTTTCGGCACCTGGGACCCCTCTTTGATCTTCGTGATGGGCGGGGCCATCCTCGTTGCCGCGCCGGGCTACTGGCTGGTGGTGGCGCGCCCCGCGGGCAAACCTCTGATGGGCGAGGCCTTTCACGTCCCGCAGAACCGCAAGCTGGACATGAAGCTGATCGCCGGCTCTGCCACCTTCGGCGTGGGCTGGGGGATCGCGGGCTTCTGCCCCGGCGGCGCCCTGCCCGCCGTCGGAACGCTCAACCCGGCCGTTCTGACATTCACCGCCGCGCTCATCGTCGGCATCTTCACCGCGAAGTTCACGCAAAATCTGACCGCACGCCGCGCCAAATCGGCGGCAGCCTGACCCAAGCCCCAGAAAGAGGAACAGGACATGACCGACTATCCCGTCAACACCGAGATCAAGCCCGAGGTCCAGGCGTTCTTCGACGACGCCACCAACACGATCTCCTACATCGTGAAAGATCCGACCTCGGACAGCTGCGCCATCGTCGACAGCGTCATGGACATCGACTATGCCGCCGGCCGGATCACCTATGACCACGCCGATGAGCTGATCCGCCAGGTGGAAACCCAGGGCCTCAAGCTGGAATGGATCATCGAGACCCATGTCCATGCCGACCACCTCTCCGCCGCGCCCTACATCCAGGAAAAGATCGGCGGCAAGATCGGCATCGGCGCCAAGATCATGGTCGTGCAGGACACCTTCGGCAAGGTCTTCAACGAAGGCACCGAGTTCCAGCGCGACGGCAGCCAGTTCGACGCGCTGTTCGAGGATGGTGACACCTACATGGTCGGCAACATGCCCGTCTTCGCCATGTACACGCCCGGCCACACCCCGGCCTGCATGGTGCATGTCATGGGCGATGCGGCCTTCGTGGGCGACACGCTGTTCATGCCCGACGGCGGCTCGGCCCGCGCCGATTTCCCCGGTGGTGATGCGGCCACGCTCTATGACAGCATCCAGAAGGTTCTGGCGCTGCCCGACGAGATGCGCCTGTTCATGTGCCACGACTACGGCCCGGGCGGCCGCGACATTGCCTGGGAAACCACCGTGGGCGAGGAGAAGGAAAACAACATCCACGTCGGCGGCGGCAAGACGAAAGAGGATTTCGTCAAGTTCCGCACCGAACGCGATGCGCAGCTGGGCATGCCCAAACTGATCATTCCCTCGCTGCAGGTGAACATGCGCGCGGGCGAGATCCCGACCGACAAGGACGGCAACCCGATGCTCAAGGTGCCGGTCAACGGGCTGTAACCAGCCCCCCAGACCACGCCCCGACAGCAAGGAGAGGACAATGGAATTCAAGACCATCACCGATGCGATCACCGTCAGCCCGCAGGTCTGCCCCGATGATCTGACGGCCATCAAGGACGCGGGCTATCGCGCCGTCATCTGCAACCGCCCCGACGGCGAGGCGGCCGACCAGCCCACCTTCGAGGAGATCGAGGCGGCGGCGAAGAAGGTCGGTCTTGAAGCCCGTTACCTGCCAATCGTGGCCGGCAAGGTCAGCGACGCGGATGCCGAGGATTTCGGCACCGCCCTGACCGAGTTGCCGGGGCCGGTCCTGGCCTATTGCCGGACCGGCACCCGGTCGGCCACGCTGTGGTCGCTGGCCAGCGCGGACCGGCTGGAGCCCTCCGACATCCTGTCGAAGACCAAGGCCGCGGGCTATGACATGGCCGGCGTCGTGCGCCGGATCGTCAACGGCGGCAAGACGCCCACCGACACCGGCGACGCCAAGTATGACGTCGTGATCGTTGGCGGCGGCGCGGCGGGCATCGCCGCTGCCGCCTCGATCCTGCAGCGCCGGCAAGGGCTGGAGATCGCCCTGATCGACCCCGCCGACATCCACTATTACCAGCCCGGCTGGACCATGGTCGGCGGCGGCGTCTTCGATGCCTCGACCACCGCCAAGACCATGGGCAGCCTGATCCCCAAGGGCGTGCATTGGCTCAAGTCCGCCGTGGCCGCCTTCGAACCCAAGGACAACGCCGTGGTCCTCGATGGCTGCCGGGTGGTGAAATACGACCGGCTGATCGTCGCGCCGGGGCTGAAACTCGACTGGGGCGCCGTTGACGGCCTGGTCGAGACGCTGGGCAAGAACGGCGTGACATCGAACTACCGCTACGACCTGGCCCCCTATACCTGGGAGCTGGTCAAGGGCCTGAAACAGGGCCGCGCGATCTTTACCCAGCCGCCCATGCCGATCAAATGCGCGGGCGCGCCGCAGAAGGCGATGTATCTGTCCGCCAACAACTGGGAGGAAATGGGCGTTCTGGACAAGATCGACATCGAGTTCATGAATGCCGGCGGCGTGCTCTTCGGTGTCAAGGACTATGTCCCGGCGCTGGAAAGCTACGTCGAACGCTATGGCGCGAACCTCAACTTTCACCACAACCTGATCGCGGTGGACGGCCCTGCGAAAAAGGCGACCTTCAAGGTCACCGCGCCCGATGAAGAAGACCGCGAAGTCACCGTCGATTTCGACATGATGCATGTCACGCCGCCGCAGACCGCGCCGGACTTCATCCGGGTCTCGCCGCTGGCCGATTCCGCCGGCTGGGTCGACGTGGACCAGGCCACACTGCGCCACAAGGAATTCGACAACATCTGGGCGCTGGGCGACGTGATGAACGCCCCCAATGCCAAGACCGCCGCCGCCGCGCGGATGCAGGCCCCGGTGGTGGCCGACAACCTCGTGGCCGATATCGACGGGCGCGGGCCGCAGCTGCAATACAACGGCTACGGCTCCTGCCCGCTGACGGTGGAAAAGGGTAAGATCGTCCTGGCCGAGTTCGGCTATGGCGGCACCCTGCTGCCCTCCTTCCCCAAGTGGCTGATCAACGGCGAAAAACCCTCGCGGCTGGCCTGGCTGCTCAAGGAACAGGTGCTACCGCCGGTCTACTGGCGCGCCATGCTCCGGGGCCGCGAATGGCTGGCCCGCCCGGAAAAGGTCAGCGCCAGCTGACATCGAAACCCTCCGGACCCCGTCGCGGGGGTCCCCTGCAGGCCGACGGGGTGCCCCTGCCCCGTCGGCGCCTATGACTTCGAAAAGGCCCCTGTCATGCGCGCATTGTCCAGATACCTGCCGATCCTGACCTGGGGTCGGACCTATGACCGCACCGCCCTGTCCAACGACCTTGTGGCAGCGGTGATCGTCACCATCATGCTGATCCCGCAGTCGCTGGCCTATGCGTTGCTGGCGGGGCTACCGCCCGAGGCGGGGATCTATGCCTCGATCGTGCCGATCATGCTCTATTCCGTCTTCGGCACCAGCCGGGCCCTGGCCGTCGGACCGGTCGCCGTCGTGTCGCTGATGACCGCCGCCGCCATCGGCGAGGTCGCCGAGCAGGGCACCGCCGGCTATGCCGCCGCCGCGCTCACGCTGGCGGGACTGTCGGGGGCGATGCTGCTGACGCTGGGGGTGCTGCGGCTGGGCTTTCTGGCCAATTTCCTGTCGCACCCGGTGATCGCGGGCTTCATCACGGCCTCGGGCATCCTGATTGCCACCAGCCAGCTGTCGAGCATCCTCGGCATCGACGCCTCGGGCCATACCCTGCCGCATCTGCTGGAAAGCCTGTTCCACAACCTGTCACAGATCAACTGGATCACGCTGGCCATCGGCGCGGCGGCCACCGGGTTCCTGTTCTGGGTGCGCAAGGGCCTGAAACCGCTGTTGCTGCGCGTGGGCTTGGGTCCGCGGCTGGTGGACATCCTGACCAAGGCCGGGCCGGTCGCCGCCGTCGTCGTCACCACCCTGCTGGCTGGGGTGTTCCGGCTGGACACTGCCGGGGTGCAGATCGTCGGTGCGGTGCCGCAGGCCCTGCCGCCATTCACCCTGCCCGACACCTCGTGGGAACTGATCCGCGCGCTGTTCCTGCCCGCGCTGCTAATCTCGATCATCGGCTTCGTCGAGTCGATCTCGGTGGCCCAGACGCTGGCCGCCAAGAAGCGCCAGCGCATCGACCCGAACCAGGAACTGATCGGCCTGGGCGCGGCCAACATCGGCGCGGCCTTCACCGGCGGCTACCCGGTCACCGGCGGCTTCGCCCGGTCGGTCGTGAACTTCGACGCGGGTGCCGAAACGCCGGCCGCCGGGGCCTTCACCGCCGTGGGCCTGGCCATCGCCGCCGTGGCGCTGACCCCGCTGATCTACTTTCTGCCCAAGGCCACGCTGGCGGCCACGATCATCGTCGCGGTGCTCAGCCTTGTCGATCTGGGCATCCTCAAGCGCGCTTGGACCTACTCGCGCGCGGATTTCGCCGCCGTGCTGGCCACCATCCTGCTGACCCTCGGCTTCGGCGTGGAAACCGGCGTCAGCGCCGGCGTCGTCCTGTCCATCGCGCTGCATCTCTACAAGACCTCGCGGCCCCATGTGGCCGAGGTGGGGCGCGTCGCGGGCACCGAACATTTCCGCAACATCCGCCGCCACCAGGTCGAGACGCATCCGCGTGTGATAACGCTGCGCGTGGACGAAAGCCTCTACTTCGCCAACGCCCGCTTTCTCGAGGATTACCTCTATGACCGCGTCGCCGAGGATTGCGGGCTGTCCGACGTGATCCTGCAATGCACCGCGATCAACGAGGTCGACATGTCCGCGCTGGAAAGCCTCGAGGCGATCAACACCCGCCTGAAGGGGCTGGGCATCAAGCTGCACCTCTCCGAGGTCAAGGGCCCGGTCATGGACCGCTTGCGACGGTCGCATTTCCTCGACGAGCTGGGCGGCAAGGTCTTTCTGACCCAATACGAGGCCTGGACCGACCTGACCGACGACCAGCCCGCCGGGGCGGCCTGATCAGGCGTTTTCACCGCCTGTTTCATCCGCGGTTGGCTGGGGCACGGGGCTGTCGGGATGGTCGAATTCGTCGGGCGGAACCGGCTCGCCCACCACGCGGGGGTCACAGGCCACCATGGGGCTGCCCCGGTCGCGGATGATCAGCCCGCCACGGGCGCGGCATTGCTCGAAACTCATGCTGTCGCCGAGCACCATGTATTCGCGCATCCCGTCCCCATCGCCGCCCTGCAACGCCGCCTCGTCGCACGCACCCAGCGCCAGGACCCCCGCCAATACCGTGAAACAACCGCGCATCCTGCGCCTCCGTTCATTGCCCGACTCGCATAATTGTAGCCCGCCCGGCGGCCGATGTCGCCTCAGTAGGGCATCGGATGGGCGCGATGGGCGGCGTCGATATCCTCCAGCACCGCGTCCGACAGGGCCACCGCGTCACCCGCCAGCAAATGCACGAGTTGCGCCCGCGTCGTGGCCCCGAGGATCACCGAGACCGGGAAGGGCCGCCTGCGTTGCCAGGCCAGCGCCATATGCGCGGGGTCAAGCCCGTGTTTCGCGGCGATGTCGAGGTAAGCCTGCACCGCCGGCAGAACCCGCGGCGTCATGCGCCCGCCCAGGCTGGTGTTGGCCCCGTCCCGGCGCGACCCTGGCGGTGTCACGTCGCCCTGGTACTTGCCCGTCAGCAGCCCTGCGGCCAGCGGCGAATAGGACAGCAGCGTGACGTCCTCGTTCACCGCCATCTCGGCCATGTCGGTGTCGTAAAGGCGGCAGAGCAACGAGTATTCGTTCTGAACGCTGGCCAGGCGCGGTGCGCCAACCAGGGCGGCCATGTCGATCCAGCGGGTGCAGCCCCAGGCACTTTCGTTGGACATGCCGAAGGCGCGGATCTTGCCGGCCTGCCGTGCCCGTTCCAGCCCCTCCAGCACGCCGGCCATGTGGTCCATGGTCTGCTGGCGAACCTGCCCCGAGGGATCGTATGTCCAGTTCTGGCGGAACATGTACGAGCCGCGCATGGGCCAGTGCAACTGGTAGAGGTCGATCCAGTCGGTGCCCAGACGACGCAGCGAGGCGTCGATCAGTGCCTCGATGTTGCCCGGCCCGTAGCCCTCGCCATCGCGGATCATGCGGCTGTCGCCGCCCGCCTTGGTGGCCAGCACGACGCGGTCGCGCTTGCCGCTGTCGGCGAACCAGCGGCCGATCATTTCCTCGCCGGTGCCGACGGTCTCCGGACGTACCGGATTGACGGGATACATCTCGGCCGTGTCGAAGAAATCGATCCCCGCCTCCAGCGCCATGTCCATCTGCGCGAAGGCATCGTCCTGCGGGGTCTGCGCCCCGAAGGTCATGGTGCCCAGGCACCAGTCGCTGACCTCGATCCCCGTGCGGCCCAGTTCCAGCCTGTTCATGCGCCAACCCCTTTCCTGTCTGACGCGCGCGACGATAACCGCCTGACCGGCAGCAACAAGGGGGAAGGCGCGCGACAGGGGCACAGTGTGCCGCCGCAGTCGATCCGGCCTCTGGTCCTTCGCGATCAGAGCGATTAAACGGGCCGCGCACACCCAGCAACAGGCAGACGTCATGGCCCGGCATCTCATCACCTCGGCGATTCCCTATATCAACGGGATCAAGCACCTCGGCAATCTCGTGGGCAGCCAGCTTCCCGCCGACCTCTTCGCACGGTACCAGCGCGGGCGCGGGCACGAGGTGCTGTTTCTCTGTGCCACGGATGAGCACGGCACGCCCGCCGAACTGGCCGCCGCCAAGGCGGGCAAGCCGGTGGCCGACTATTGCGCCGAGATGTGGCAGGTCCAGGCCGATATCGCCGAAGGCTTCGGCCTGTCCTTCGACCATTTCGGGCGGTCCTCGTCGCCGGCCAACCACCGCCTGACCCAGCATTTCGCCAAGAAGCTGGACGAGGCCGGATTGATCCGCGAAGTCAGCGAGACGCAGATGTATTCCCCCGCCGATGGCCGCTTCCTGCCCGACCGCTACATCGAAGGCACCTGCCCCAACTGCGGGTTCGAAAGCGCGCGCGGCGACCAGTGCGACAACTGCACCAAGCAGCTGGACCCGGTCGACCTGATCAACGCGCGCTCGACCATTTCCGGTGCCACCGACCTTGAGATGCGCGAGACCAAGCACCTCTACCTGTGCCAGTCCAAGATGAAGGACCGGCTGGAAGACTGGATCGACACCCGGGAGGGCTGGCCGGTCCTGACCACCTCGATCGCCAAGAAATGGCTCAATGACGGCGACGGGCTGCAGGACCGCGGCATCACCCGCGACCTCGATTGGGGCATCCCGGTCCGGCGCGGCGATGACCCCTGGCCGGGGATGGAAGGCAAGGTCTTCTACGTCTGGTTCGACGCGCCCATCGAATATATCGCCTGCGGCTCGGAATGGGTCGACGCGGGCAAGGGGGACGATTGGGAACGCTGGTGGCGCACCGACAAGGGCGCGGACGACGTGACCTACACCCAGTTCATGGGCAAGGACAACGTGCCCTTCCACACGCTGTCGTTCCCGGCCACGATCCTCGGCTCGGGCGAGCCATGGAAGCTGGTCGATTACATCAAGTCCTTCAATTACCTGAATTACGATGGCGGGCAATTCTCGACCTCGCGCGGGCGCGGCGTCTTCATGGACCAGGCGCTCGCGCTTCTGCCCGCGGACTACTGGCGCTGGTGGCTGCTCAGCCACGCGCCCGAAACCTCTGACAGTGAATTCACCTGGGAAAGTTTCCAGTCCGGCGTGAACAAGGACCTTGCCGATGTGCTGGGCAATTTCGTCAGCCGCGTGACGAAGTTCTGCCGCTCGAAATTCGGCGAAGCCGTGCCCGCCGGCGGCGAAATGGGCGCGCCCGAACAGGCCCTGTTCGCCGATCTGAGCGCCCGCGTGCGCAGCTACGAGGCGCAGATGGACGCCATCGAGGTCCGCAAGGGCGCCGCCGAGCTGCGCGCCATCTGGGCCGTGGGCAACGAATACCTGCAAGAGGCTGCACCCTGGGCCACTTTCAAGGAAGACCCAGAGAGCGCCGCCATGCAGATCCGCGTGGCGCTGAATCTGATCCGGCTTTATGCGGTGCTCTCGGCGCCCTTCATTCCCGGCGTAGCGGCCAGCATGCTGGCGGCGCTGAACACCCCCAATGCCGCCTGGCCCGACGACGTGCCCTCAGCATTGCAGGCGCTTCCGGCAGGCCACGGGTTCTCGGTGCCCGAGAACCTCTTCACCAAGATCACCGACGAACAGCGCGACGCGTGGCAGGCCCGCTTCGCCGGGGCCCGGGACTGAGGCCCGGCCGAAACCGCGCACGCCGGCCAATCGACCGGGATGTCCCATCCGGCCCGGCCCATTGCCGGGATGTCGATTTCGATCCGCAGCGGACGGTGATCAGACGCCGGGCCGACCCGCGGCCCGTTACGCACCCGGACGAGCCGGACCTGCGCGCCACCCGCGCCAAGGCAGCGATCAAGCGACAGGACGGGCCGGCGGCACGGCGACCGCTTGCACCAGCACATCCGCGGCGCGGACCGGATCGGTCACGCCGTCCCGGCCACGGCCGCGGTGGATGTTCGGGCCATGACCGACAGGCCCATCGCGGCGTTGACCCGTATCCGCCCGGGACAAATTGCAAAGCCCGAATGAAGCGGACAGGGGCCGCGACACCCCGCCGCCCCCCTGAGGGGTAGTCATCGGTACATTACATTATATTTAATGCATGTGTTCACGATCTGAAAGGATGGCACGATGCTAGACGGGTTCACCGCGGAGACGCTGGCGCGGATGCAGTTCGCTTTCACGGTCTCTTTCCATATCATCTTTCCGGCCTTCTCGATCGGCCTGGCCAGCTACCTTGCGGTGCTCAACGCGCAGTGGCTGCGCACGCGGAACCGGACGTATCTGCAGCTTTTCGACTACTGGAAGAAGATCTTTGCCGTCGCGTTCGGCATGGGTGTCGTTTCGGGCATTGTCATGTCCTACCAGTTCGGGACCAACTGGTCGGTCTTTTCCGACCGGGCGGGGCCGGTGATCGGGCCGCTGATGGCCTATGAGGTGCTGTCGGCCTTCTTCCTCGAGGCCGGGTTCCTCGGGATCATGCTGTTCGGCCGCGACAAGGTGGGCGAGCGGCTGCACATGTTCGCCACCGCCATGGTCGCCTTCGGCACGCTGCTGTCGGCGACCTGGATCCTGTCGGTGAACAGCTGGATGCAGACCCCGGCGGGCTATTCCATCAACGAGGCCGGGCAATTCGTGCCCGAGAACTGGTGGAAAATCGTCTTCAACCCCTCGTTCCCCTATCGCCTGCTGCACATGGTGCTGGCCGCCTACCTGACGACGGCGCTGGTCGTCGCCGGGGCCGCGGGCTGGCAAATGCTGCGCGGCCGGGCCACCGCCGCCAGCCGCACGATGTTCTCGATGGCGCTGTGGATGGTCGTCGTCGTGGCCCCGCTGCAGATCGTCGCGGGCGACGTGCACGGGCTGAACACGCTGGAACACCAGCCCGCCAAGGTCATGGCGATGGAAGGTCACTACGAGTCCCACCCCGAGGGCGCGCCGCTGATCCTGTTCGGCATCCCCGACCCGGATAACAAGGAGATCGACTACGCGCTCGAGATCCCCAAGCTGTCGTCGCTGATCCTCAAGCACGACCTGAACGCGCCCATGGCCGGGCTGGACACGATCCCCGACGACGAGGAACCGCCCGTGGGCATCGTGTTCTGGTCCTTCCGCGTCATGGTCGCCCTCGGCTTTGCCATGCTGGGCCTGGGTGCCTGGAGCCTGTGGCGGCGCTGGCGTGGCGGTCTGTACGACAGCCCGTGGCTGCAGCGCGCGGCCGTCGCCATGGGGCCGGCCGGGTTCGTCGCCGTGCTGGCCGGGTGGGTGACGACCGAGGTCGGCCGCCAGCCCTTCACCGTCTACGGGCTGATGCGCACCTCCGACTCGCTCGCCCCGGTCGAGGCACCCGCGGTGGCAACCTCGCTGCTGGTCTTCATCGTGGTCTATTTCTTCATCTTCGGCGCGGGCACCTTCTACATCCTGCGCCTGATGACCAGCGCGCCCGGTGGCAAGGGGCCGGACGCAACCCGCGAAGGCCCGCTGCGCAGCAGCGGCATCACGCCGGCCGCGTAGGTCGACCCCGACGTCGTGCCCGGTGAATGAAAGGAGACTGAGCCATGTTCGATCTTGCAACAATCTGGGCGTGCATTATCGCCTTTGCCGTGCTCACCTACGTCATCCTAGACGGGTTCGACCTGGGCGTCGGTATCCTGTTTCCCTTCGCCCGCGACGAGTCCGAGCGCGACGTCATGATGAATTCCGTCGCGCCGGTCTGGGACGGTAACGAGACCTGGCTGGTCATGGGCGGCGGCGGGCTGTTCGCGGTCTTCCCGCTGGCCTATGCGGTGGTCATGCCCGCGCTCTACATGCCGATCATCCTGATGCTGCTGGCACTGGTCTTTCGCGGCGTGGCCTTCGAGTACCGCTGGCGGACGACGCGCTGGCGCGGCGTCTGGGACGCGGCCTTCATCGGCGGGTCGACGCTGGCCGCCTTCACGCAGGGGATCGCGCTGGGGGCCCTGGTGCAAGGGATCGAGGTCGCCGACCGCGCCTATGCTGGCGGCTGGTGGGACTGGCTGACGCCCTTCTCGCTGCTCACCGGTGTGGCGCTCGTGGTCGGCTATGCCCTGCTGGGGGCGACCTGGCTGATCATGAAGACCGAGGGCGGCCTGCAATCGGCCATGCGCCGCCGGGCCGGGCCGCTGGCGCTAGGCACGCTCGGCCTGATCGGGGTCGTCAGCCTGCTGACGCCGTTTCAGGACCCGGTCTATTTCGAGCGCTGGTTCAGCTTTCCGGCGGCCTTCTATTCGGCCCTGGTGCCGGTGATTCTCTTCGTCGCCGCGATGTACCTGTTCCGCGGCCTGGCCACCGGCAGCGACCACGCGCCCTTCCTGGCCAGCCTCGCGCTCTTCGTGATCAGTTTCGTCGGCATCGGCATCAGCTTCTACCCGATGATGGTGCCGCCCGCGCTGACGATCCAGCAGGCCGCGGCTCCGGACAGCAGCCTGGCCTTTGCCTTGGTGGGCACGGTGATCCTGGTGCCGATGATCCTGGGCTACACGGCCTATGCCTACTGGGTGTTCCGCGGCAAGGTCGACCCGGACGCGGGGTATCACTGATGCGCCGCACGACGCTGAAACGTCTGGCCTGGTTCGGCGCGCTCTGGCTGGCGTCGGTATCGGTCCTGGCGGTCGTCGCTTACGGGATTCGCCTTATGATCCTGTAATGCGCGCCGTCCAGAGGGCGCTTTCGCACAGGGAGGGCAAGCCGCTGCCGGAAACCCTCAGTCGAACTCGCGGGTGGACAGGTGGCGGTAGACCTCCTGGCGCACCAGCTTGCGCACGTTGCGGGTAACGCGGTCGCCCAGCGCACCCTGCAATTCCTCGCGCACGATCTCGGCGACAAGTGCGCGCAGCGCGGCCTCGTCCAGCGCGTCAAGCCCGGAGGGGTGGCGGGCGTCAGACCCGGCGTCATCGCTCGCAGTGCCCGCGGCCCGGTCTTCGGGCACCGTCTCTTCCGCCACGGGCGACTCGGCGTCGGTGCGGAGGGCTGCCACGTCCTGGTCGGCCGGTTCGGGGGTCACAGCATCGCCGACGGGGCCTTCGGATGGCTGTTCAGCCCTCCCCCCCTCGGTGGCGCGGGCCACCGCGGGCGTGGCAGTGTCGCCCTTCCCCGCGTCCCCGCCACCGGATCTGCGCTGGACGGTCCTTATGGGCCGCTCCAGAACGAGCGGCGCGGCCGCGCGGTCCGACGTCGCTGAGGCCGATTCGGTCCGCGTGTCAGGGGTGGCCGTCGCCACACTCCTGCCCTCGGTCACCCGCTGTGCCGGGGTCAGAACCAGTTTTGCCGGTCGGCCGCCGTCCTGGGCGGGTGCCCCATCGGGGCCGTCCGATGCCCTGTCGGCGGTCGCGGCGTCATCGCCGGTCGTGGTTGTCTCGTCAGGGGCGCCCTCGCTCACGAGTTTGCGGACGGAGGACAGGACACCCTCCATGTCCACCTTGGTGACGGGATCTGTCATGGATCATCCTGCTTTTGCCTCGCGGCCAAGACTACGCGCAACCGCGCCTGCAAACAACAGATACCCGCGATTTGAGCTATTCGCCGATGGACTCCAGCACCCGATCCAGCGCGCGGCCCTGGGGGGACAGGGTCGCCGGGGCATCCTTGACAAGGTTGTAATAGGCCGCCGGATCATAGGTCTGGACAGCCAGACCCAGGTGTTCGGCCGTCAGCAGGCCCATGGCCGCCAGCACCTCGTAGCTGGCGATCACCTCGTCCGCCTGGGCCGAGATCGCATTGGCGCGGGCGTCGAGCAATTCCTGCTCGGCGTTGAGCACGTCCAGCGTGGTGCGCGCGCCCAGGGTCGCCTCTTCACGCACACCCTCAAAGGCGGTGCGCGCGGCGCGGATCTGAAGCTGCGAGGCCTCGCTGCTGGCACGCGCCACGCGCAGCTGAGCAAAGGCATTGCCCACCGATTGCGCCACCGACTGGCCCGCCAGGTGCAAGCCCGCCCGTGCCGCATCGCGCCGCGCGGTGGCCTGGCGGATGGCGCTTTCCAGTTGCCCGCCGGAATAGATCGGCCCGCCGACGGTGACCCCGAGGCTCTCGGTGCCGTTGCCATCGTCATCGACCGAGGCCGACCCGCGCAGGCTCACCGAGGGGCGCAGGGCAGCCTCTGTGGCGCGGATGGTCAGTTCGGCCGCGGTCACGCCCTGCTGCGCGGCCTTGATCGAGGGGTGGTTGCTCAGTGCGAAGCCCTGCGCCGCGTCCGGCCCCCTGTCGATGGGCGCGGGCGAGACCACGTCGAGACTGCCCGGCGCACGCCCCACGGCGGCGCGAAACTCTTCTTTGGATTGCGCCAGAGACCCTTCGGCGGCGGCCAGTTCGCTACGGGTGGCGGCCAGCCGTGCCTCGGCCAGGGCCACATCGGTGCGCGTCACCTCGCCGACCTCGAACCTATCGCGCGCGGCGCGCAGTTCTTCCTCGATGAGGGTCATGTTGCTCTTGCGCAGGGCCACGAACTCGGAATTGCGGCGCACGTTCATGTAAGCGGTGGCCGCGCGCAACAGGACGTCCTGTTCGATTTCCAGAAGGTCCTGTCGGGTTTCGAGGACCATTGCCTTGGCGGCCTCGGTCCGGTGCTTGCTCGCCCCGCCGTCATACAGCAGCAGGCTGGCGGAGAGCTCGAAATTGGCCGACTTCGTCACCTGGTTTTCGAAAGTGCGGCCAGTTTCCGGCGATGTTACGTCAGCCCGCTGCCAGTTGTAATTCGCCGACCATTCCACGACAGGGCGCAGGGCGGCCAGCGACTGCGCCACGTCCTCGTCGGCGGCGCGCAGCAGGGCGCGGTTTTGATCCAGCAGGCCGGAATTGCGATAGCCGTCGGCGAGGGCATTGGCCAGGGATTCGGCAGCGGCAGGGGCTGCGACGGCCAGGACAAGGCTCGCGGCGGTGACCAGTCGGCGAAGGTTCATCTGGCGGGTCTCCCGAATTGGCCGCCGGCGGAACCGGGCGGGCCCAGGTTACAGGGTAAAGGCCGGGTGGCGCTCGAAGCCGGACACGACCGGCGCGCCCGCATTGAAGGCCATCCGCCAGGTCATCCCGCCATCGAGCTTATAGCCGATCCGCATGACGCCAAGGGCGCCCTCGCTGAAGAGCACCGCCATGCGGCCACCCTCCTTGAGCTGTTCGATCAGCGCCTCGGGCACATGCTCGGCCGCCCCTTCAAGGACGATCACGTCATAAGGGCCCTGCTTCGGCGCCCCCTCGGCCAGGGTGACCTGCACCACGGCGGCATTGTCCACGTCATGGGCGGAAAGGTTCGCCTGGGCCTCGCTCACGCGGGGCGCGTCCTCCTCCACGGCGACGACGAAGTCGGCCAGCCGCGCCAGCAGCGCGGTGGAATAGCCCAGCCCGCAGCCCAGATCCATCACCACCTCGGAGCCCTGGATGTCGAGCGCATCGAGCATCTTGCCCATGGTGCGCGGCTCGAGCATGACCCGACCCCCGCCCAGATCGAGGTTGCCATCCACATAGGCGGCCTCGCGCCGGTCATCGGGCACGAACTCCTCGCGCGGGACGGCCAGCATGGCGTCGATGATGGGAAACTTGGTGACATCCGACGGGCGGACTTGCGTGTCCACCATCACGGTCCGGAGGGTTTCGTAGTCGGCCACGCGCTAGACTCTTTCGTTCAGATTGTTCCGTGGTGTCTTGCCATATCGCCCCGGCCTGGGCAACGCCTGATCACCCTTGCAAGGCCGCCTGGGCTGGTATATCTGGCACGTGTTCCGACAAGGACCACTGGCGGCGAGTTGGCGGAGTGGTGACGCAGCGGATTGCAAATCCGTGTACACCGGTTCGATTCCGGTACTCGCCTCCA
>JAVLCA010000077.1:0-3641 GCA_031581025.1 Salibaculum sp.
CGCAGCACGCAGAACCCGCTCTCCTGGCTGTGGAACGTGACCCGCTCCACGAGGCCCGCCAGGACCTCCGTCTGGCTTTCGGCCTTCTGACTCATCCGCCGCGCTGGGCGCGACGCCAGTCCCAGGGCATGTCGAACCGCCCCGCCCAGAGATTGCGGCGGTTGCGGCGCGCCTCTTTCTCAGCACGGACGTAATCTCGGGAATACCGCCTGTAAGCGACAGCCCATCCGTGACGCACCATCCAGGCGTTAAGGTCTTGACCCGCCTGCGCACAGACCGCGATCGCGCGATCATAGCGATCCGTGCCGCGCACCGTACATTCGACCGGCGCGCGTCCAATCTCATCCGCCAGCGCGAAGGCGGCGCGCTGACCGCAGCGCCACCGTTCGTTCGCGGCGTCAAAGCAAAGCTGACGGCTTTCTGGCGCGTCGATCCCGTGCAGACGGATTCGGTGGTTGCGGATCTCGATCGTATCGCCGTCAATGACGCTGGCCACACCAGTGATGGTCTGAGCCGCGCTCTGCAAAGGCAGAGCGAGAATGACGATGATAAAACTCAATCGAAGCATGGGGCCGGGTTCCGAGTGGCGCGGTCTCGACTTCACTTCTTCCACGACGAGAAGCTCTGGTCGAGTCTCCGGCGGGTTCGATGGCCGCCCGATTGACCACCCTATGCAAATGGCGTCGTGGAGAGGGCAACCGACGGCGGACCTCGCGCTACATGAAAGCCGTTCAATGCACTCGCTGAGTGGGACGGCTATCTGCTGGTCGCCATGCTGGGCAGCCATCACGGCAAGATATCCACCTCCCCCCGCCGCACTTGCTCCAGCATGTCCCTGAGCTCGGGTGGATCCAGAACCTCGACGGCGTTGCCCCATTGGACGAGGTGCCAGGCCATCTCCAGCCACCCGCTCGCCGTGAACTCCACGAGGAGACTGCCATCCTCCAGGTAGGTCAGTTCCTGTGTCGGATGAAACACGAAGTCACGCGCCTCTGAGGCGGCGCTGGGCGAGAACCGCCAACGCACCGGACCCTGCTCGGCCTCAGAAAAGAACGATCCGAACGCTTGGGCGCTGTAGCTTTCGACATCGAAATCCGGGTCGCGCTCGAAGGCGTGGACGGTGCCGTACATCTCGTGAATGCGGTCAAACCGAAACTGCCGGTATTGGCGGTCGGCGTCGACGTCGCGGGCAATGAGGTAATAGCGGGTGCCGACAATCACGGCATGCGGCTCGACCAGCCGCTTGCGCGGCTCCGGATCCCGCGCACCCTTGTAGATGATCTCGACCATTGTCGGCCCACGGAACGCGTTGAACAGCAGATTGAGATAGTCCTCCGGCACCTTCCGGGTGGGTCCCGGCCGGGACGCGAAGCCGTTCGCCAGAAGAAGGATTTCCGAATAGCCCATCGCGCCTTGGGTCATGGGCTTGGAGTAGGAGGCGACCAGACGATCGCGCGCAACCTCCAGTGCCCTGGCCTCACCTTCGGCGCCATCGCGCGCCGCACGCCGGATCGCCAGGTCGAGAGCGGCCAGCTCGTTCTCTCTGAGAACGCGGTGCTGGACGTAGGGAACATCGGTCAAGGTCCACCAACGTCGCCGATCACCATCGTCCCGGGTCTCTACCCCGGGAAACAGGTCTTCGAACTGGCGGAACATGCGTCGCGCAGTGCGCTCCTCGACATCGAACTCATCCATGACCTTGCGCAGGGAAATCCCCTGGCGTTGCGCCGCGGCCATTTCAGCCATTCGGTAGAGTTGCTGCGCCTTGAAGAAGGACATGTCGCGGCTCCCAAACAGCGGCAGCTACAATAAGGGGTAAGAGATTGACCCCGTAGCCAGTCTACAATCGATGGTCGAGGCCGAATCGTTCTCCACGGGTCCCCGTGATCCTTGACCAAGCCTCAGACTGGACTGGAAATTTCGTCGCCTCCGGGGGCTGCTCGCCCTGGCTGCGGCGCACAAGTAAAGGACCGCTGCCGCATGGGACTGCCACAACGCGTTTTCTACACCATCCACGAAGCCGCCGCACGCTGGGGCTGCGTTGTATCCGACATCGCTGGCTGGGCGAACACAGGAAATCTGAGACTTGTCACGGGCATTCCACCGGTTGAATGCGGCGAGACACGGGCGGGCGGGCTCGTACAGTTTGAACCCGTCGATATCCTGCCGATATTCCGCCGCTGTGGCACCGGACCGCAATCGGCGCATCTGCAGCGCTTTCGGCCCTTGGGCGAAACCGACTGGCTCTATATAAGCGCGCCCGCCGACGGAGTTCTGGTCTCGATCGGCGACGTTCTGATCCTTGGTCAAGATGTTCAGAACTTCGAAGACGCGCATAATCTCTTCGGCCGGATCGCAGAAGGCGCTGGGCTGAGCGAGGACGGGGATTATGACTGGGCCGCGATGCATGTCGAAATCACGCGCCGGGTCTTCGAGGACGGCTTGCCCGCCTCACAAAACGAGTGGATCCGGGAGCTGCAGGACTGGTTTGCCGCGCGATCCGACAATGGAAACTTCCCCGATGAACGCTCCATCCGGCGCCGCCTCAAACCCATTCTCGATGCCCTGCAGTTCAAGAGGCGGATGAGGTGACCTGGTCTGGTCCGCGGCGTGGCACCTCTTCTTTCACGTGGTCACTATCGTGAACCAATCGAGGTTTCAGCGTAAACGCGCTGGCCACCGCATCGACGCCCGCGCGCAGGGGCGAGTCCATGAGATGCGCATAGCGCTGGGTCGTTTGCATCTGGCTGTGGCCCAGCAGCTTGCCGATCATCTCGAGCGAGGCCCCGCCGCTCACCAGCAGCGACGCGAAGGTGTGGCGCAGATCATGGATGCGGACATCCTCGATCCCGGCCTGCCTCTGGATGCGCCGCCAGAACCGGCGAATTTCCTGAACGGGCTGGCCGGGGGTGTCGCCGGGGAACAGCCAGGGTGATCCCGAAACCACCGCAAGGCGCCGCTGGCGCACGATTGCGGCGGTCTCATCCGAGATCGGAACGCGGTGAACCCGGCGTTGCTTGGTCGTTGTCGCAGGCTTGGTCCAGCTCAGCTGCTCGATGTTGAAATCCTCGAAGCGCGCCTGCCGCACCTCCCCAACGCGCGCTCCGGTCAGCATGCACAGCCGGATGATGTCCGACGCGCGTTTGTCCTCGGCTGCATCCAGCGCGGCGGCGAGGCGGGCGATTTCGTCCTGCGACAGGTACCGCTCCCGCGGCGTCTCCATCCGGCGGCGAAAGCCCATAGCCGGATTGTCCGCGCGCCAGCCCCATTTGACGGCATAGGCGAACATCTTGCGGACCACCTCACCGACGCGGTTGGCGCGCACTGGCGTCGGCTTGGCGCCCTGCAGCTTGCGCGCGCGATTATTGGGCTTGGCCTTGGCGGGCCGCGCGCGTCCCTCCGCGACCTTGGTCAGGAGCAATTCCACGTCATAAGAACTCACCTCGGTCACCAGCATTCGGCCCCAGGCGGGCGCGATGAACTTGTTCATCATTGCCCGCTGATCAGTCGCATTCCGCGCGGCCAGATGCGTCAGGTGCACCTCGACATAGCGCGCGATCAGATCGGCGACTCGGGGCGCCTCGCGGACCGCATCACGGTTTGCCATAGGATCACCCCCGGCATCGATCTCCCGGCGCAGT
>JAVLCA010000039.1:0-23918 GCA_031581025.1 Salibaculum sp.
ATGGCCAGCCCGCGGGATGGCGATCGGCCCTTTGAGCGAGGCACTTTATCCGACCAAATCCGCAAAACATCCGAACGGGGTGCCAAGCCCCACCAAATCGCCAGCCCGGGGGGCGGTCTGGCGATCGCGCGGCGCCTTCGGCGCTGTTCGCGCGGATAAGGGCGTCGATGACAGCTCTGACCCTGTATAGGGGGGATCGGGAAACAGCTATGAATTTGCAGCCCCCCCCCTCCCTGCGCAAAGCTGTCGTTCGGGCAGGCTGGTTGGTGGCGACCGGTCTGGCCATGACGAGGGCGTTCGCGCCATAATAGGCACGGCGGCGCGTAAGGCCGATCGGGGGGCAGGGGCGGCGGCTCAGGCGACGCGGCGGATCATCGTCGTGGCGCAGCGAAAGCCGAAGACGTGCCGCAGCAGGCCCAGCCGGTGCTCTCCCCCGGCCACGAAGCCCTGCCGTTCGTAAAGCGCCCGGGCCCGCGGGTTGCTGTCGATCACGTCGAGCCGCAGTTCCGAGAAGCCCCGGTCGGCGGCCTCCTGCGCGATGGCCTCCAGCAGCGCCGTCCCGATGCCCTGTCCGCGTGCCTCGGGCGCGACGATGATCCCGTCCATGACGAAGCGGTGGTTCTCGACCTCGCGTTCCAGCAAGCTCAGCGCGCCGGCGCGCAGGGCGCCGCCCAGCCGACCGTAGTGCCGGATCATGTGGCTCATGTGCCCGCCCACCAGGGCGCCGCGGTAGGTCTTGAACCCGACGAGGCCCTGGATCTGCCCGGCGTCGTTGCGCATGGTCAGCGCATGGGTCGGGTCCATCACGTCCCCAAGAAAGGCCAGCGCCCGGCGGCGCGGCCCCATGACCCGGCCCAGTTTGCCGCCGAAGGCCCCCCAATAGAGCGCGGCGACCCGTGGTCGCTCGACCTCGGAGAAACCGCGTGCTGGGGTCATTCCGGGGCGGCCAACGCCGCCTCGGCCCGCGCCAGGTCCTCGGGCCGGTTCACGTTGAGAAAGGACGAGGGCACAGTCGTCGGGAAATAGGCTCGCGCCGCGCCGTACTGGTCTGTCCAGTCGGTGACCTTGCGCACCCCGTCCGCCAGCGCCGTGGTCAGCTCCGGGCGCAGGTCCACCGGCCAGAGACCGAAGGTCGGGTGCAGGCCGTCCTCGGCCGCCGCGATGGCCAGGCCCACCGGGTGGCTTTCGCCCGCCAGCAAAAGCTGCGGGACGAGGTCGCAGGGAAAGAAGGGCACGTCCACGGGCACGGTCACCACATGCCGCGCCCCCATGGCCGCGCCCCAGTCCAACGCAGCCAGAACGCCTGCCAGCGGTCCGGCGTGGCCTGCAATGCTGTCGGGCACCTGCGTCAACGTGGTGTCGAGCGTGGTATTGGTGTTTACCGCCAGCGCGGCGACCTGCGGGCCCAGCCGCCCGGTGGCGCGCTGCAGCAGGCTTTCGCCTCCGAGCATCACCATGGCCTTGTTTCGGCCACCCATCCGGGTGCCGCGCCCGCCTGCCAGTATCACGCCCAACGGCTGTGTCATTGGTTGCCATGCTCCCCCTGGCGCGGTACGCGATCCTCTCCGACCAGAACCTTAGGTCAGTCCCGTGGCCCGATCCAAGCCGAAAAACACCTATCTGATGGGCCTGCGCGATGCGCTGCCCTTCCTGCTGGTTGCGGGGCCCTTCGGCCTGCTCTTCGGGGTGGTGGCCGCCGAGTCGGAGCTGAGCGTGCCGCAGGCCATGGCCTTTTCCACCGTGGTCTTCGCCGGGGCGGCACAGTTCGCGGCCCTGCAACTGATGGTGGACAACGCGCCGGTCCTGATCGTCGTGGCCACCGCCCTGGCGGTCAACCTGCGCATGGCGATGTACTCGGCCTGGTTGGCGCCCTGGCTGGGGGGTGCCCCCCTGTGGCAGCGGGCGCTGGCGGCCTATGTGAACGTTGATCAGAGCTTTGCCTGCTCGGCGATACGCTTTGAGCAATACCCCGACTGGTCCGTGGCCCAACGCATGGCATTCTTCTTTGGCGTGGTCACGCCCATCGCGCCCGCCTGGGTGGCCATGACCGCGCTGGGGCTCTGGCTGGGCGAGGGCATCCCGGCCTGGCTCGCGCTGGATTTCGCCATGCCGGTCTGTTTCCTGGCCCTGATCGGGCCGATGATGCGGACGGCGGCGCACCTGGCGGCGGCCTTCGCCTCGGTCGCGCTGGCACTGTTGCTAGCGGGGGTGCCCTACAACCTTGGCCTGCTGGTCGCGGCGCTGGTGGCCATGGCCGTGGGCGCCCGGGTCGAACTGTGGCAGACCCGGAGGCCCGCGCCATGAGCGACGCGACCATCTGGATCATCATCCTGGCCACCGGGATCGGCACCTTCCTGCTGCGGTTTTCCTTTCTGGGGGTGCTGGGCGGGGCGACCCTGCCCGACTGGGTTCTGCGGCACCTGCGCTATACCGCGGTGGCGGTGCTGCCAGGGCTGGTGGCGCCGCTGGTGCTCTGGCCCGAGGCGACGGGCGGCCAGCCCGACGGCCCGCGTTTTGCCGCGGCCGTGGCGACGGTGGTGGTGGGATATTTCACGCGCAACGTGCTGGGGGCGATCGCCGCCGGGGCGGTCACGCTCTATGCGCTTCTGTGGTTTACGGGTCTGTCGATCTAGCCGCATCGAACTGCGCGGCGGCGACCGACTTGTCGGCGCTGTCGGACTCACGATAGGTGCGAGTCGTCACCCCGGGCAGCCGCGCGAACTGCTCGGCCAGGGTGTCCGGGAAAAGCGTGGTGTGGATGTCCTCGAACCCCGGCAATTTCCCCAGCATCCGCGACGTATGGATGGTGCATAGCGATTTGGGCGTCGCGCCGTTCTCCTGCACCAGGCGCAGGGCAAGCTCGGCGGTGGCGGGCGGAATCTCGACGCGCTGGATTTGCATGTAGTAGCTGACCCGTGAATGATACGAGATGTAGAACAGCGCGATCCGCGGGGTGATCCCGAAGTGGACATCATTGCGTTCGGGGATCGTGTCATGCCCAAAGGTGCCCGCCGGGTCCCAGATCACGCGCTGGCTGGCGTTGATCATCAGTCCCGTGTGGGCGCCGTTGTCGGTGCCGGTGTTGCGCATCGTGAAAAGCGTCAGCGCCTTGGGGCCGGGATGCGCATAGGCCTTGGCTGCGACGAACTCGTCCGGTGCCCATTCCGGTGTGGCTCCGCAGGCCGCCAGGGCCAGCGGGGCACAAAGCAGGAACGTGCGGCGGTCCATGAGAGCCCCGTGCGCTCAGGCACCGATCAACGCGAGGAAGATCAGGATGACGATGATCGCGAGGGTGCTCCGAACCGTGAAGGTCACGAACCCCTCGAAGGTCTTTTCCTGTTCGCTGGTGTCCATCTCACCGTGCTTGTGCTCTGCCATGTCGTGTCCTCGGGTGTGCAACTGCGATCGTGACATGACGTAGCCCATTCGCGGGGCCCTGTCAGCCCCGTTCGAACCGCGCAGGGGGGCACCTGCCGATTTGACGCACGCGCGTATGCGGTCTCAGCGGGCCTGGAACCACCAGGCGCCATCCTCTCGCAGCTCGCGGGTGGCGCGGCCGGTCTGGTAGAGATGGTTGAGATGGGCCAGCGCCTCGACCAGGGCCAGGCCATACTGGCCGCCGGAAATCTCGCGCTTGAAAATCGGCAGGAAACAATCGCCTGCCCGGCGCGGCTCGGACAGGTGGCCCATAAGCCGTTGCAGCGCACCGTGATGGTTCTCGATCAACTGGGTCAGGCGCAATGGCAGCCCGGTGAAGGGCAGCTTGTGCCCGCCCAGCACGAGGTGGCGATCCTCGGCAAGCGGCTGGAACCGCGCACAACTGTCCAGCCACTCGGCCAGCGGGTCGGCCTCGGGTTCGGTGGGGTAGACGCCGATGTTGGGGCTGATCGAAGGCAGCAACTGGTCGCTCGCCAGCACCAGGTCGTCATCGCAGGACCAGAAGGTGGCCTGTTCCGGCGCGTGGCCGTTGCCCATGCGAATGTCCCAGTCGCGCCCGGCCATGCGGATCATCTGGCCCTCTTGCAGGCGGGTGAACCCCAGGGGAAGCGGGTGGGTGCAGTCGGCGAAATTGAATGGGCGTTCGGCGCGGCGGGTCTTCAGCACCTCGGCGTCCATCCCGGCACGCTGGTAGAAGGTGATCGAGCGGGCCGGGTAGGCGGGCTGTTCGTCCAGTTGCAGCATCCGCGCCATGAGCCAGCCGGTGCGCGGCATGGCCAGCTCTGCGTCCGCCTCCTGGAACCAGCCGGCCAGGCCCATGTGGTCGGGGTGATGATGGGTGCAGATGACGCGGGTGACGGGCTTGCCTGCCAGCGGCCCGGCCAGCGCCGTCTCCCAGATGGCGCGTGAGTTGAGACTGTCAAAGCCGGTGTCGATCACCGTCCAGCCGTCGCCATCATCCAGCGCGTAGACATTCACATGATCCAGCGCCATTGGCAGAGGCAAGCGCAGCCAGAGCACGCCGTCGGCGATCTCGCGCGCCGCGCCATGATCGGGCGGCGTCTCCCACGGGTATCTGATGCCGGTCGTGGCTCTGTTCATGGCCCGCCTCTGACCATCACGCGCCCAGGTCGTCAAGCGTCAGCGCCATCAGGCCCTCGGCCCCGGCGCGGGCCTCGGCCAGCTGGGCGGCATACTCGGGCAGCAGGCGGGTGATATAGAACCGGGTCAGCCGCGTGTGGCTGGCGTTGCCCTGTCGGGCGGCGCGCAGGTGATAGTGCCCGCCCAGCACCCGCGCAAAGCCCATCAGAAAGGGCACGGCCCCGGCCAGCCGGTCTTCCATGTCGCGCGCGACCAGCCATTCCACGGCGTCGCGCAGTGTCTCGGCCGCCTCGTAGACGTCCCGGGCCAGATCGGGCAGGGCGCCCTTGGCGGCATCGGCCCCCTCGCAAATCTCGTCGATCAGGGCGATGGCGGCCTCGCCCCCGTCGGCCATCTTGCGCCCGACAAGGTCGATGGCCTGGATGCCGTTGGTGCCCTCGTAGATCGCCGAGACGCGCACGTCGCGGTAATACTGCGCGGCGCCGGTTTCCTCGATGTAGCCCATGCCGCCATGGACTTGCACGCCCAGGTCGGCCACGCGGATGCCTGTCTCGGTGCCGAAGGCCTTGGTGATCGGCGTAAGCAACGCGGCGCGGGCGGTCCAGGCGCTGTCGCCGGTGGCCTGGCCGAGGTCGATGGCCACGGCATTGGCAAAGGCGATGGCGCGGGCAGCGAATGTATCGGCCTTCATCGTTGCCAGCATCCGGCGGACGTCGGGGTGCTCGGCGATCGCACCCGTGCCGCCTGCCTTGCCTTGCTTGCGGTCCAGCGCATGGGTCAGGGCCTGCTGATAGGCGCCCTCGGCCACGCCGATCCCGTGGGTTCCGACGCCGAGGCGCGCGTTGTTCATCATGGTGAACATGGCCGCCATGCCGCCCTGCGGTTCGCCTACAAGCCAGCCGGTTGCGCCGTCGTATTCCATCACGGCAGTGGGCGAGCCGTGCAGCCCCATCTTGTGTTCCAGACTGACCACGCGCAGGGCATTGCGGTCTCCGGGCGTCCCGTCCTGGTCGGGGATCAGCTTGGGCACCATGAACAGGCTGATGCCCTTGGTGCCCGGCGGGGCGTCCGGCAGGCGGGCCAGCACCAGGTGGCAGACGTTCTCGGCAAAGTCGTTGTCGGCCCAGGTGATGTAGATCTTCTGGCCGGTGATCGCGTAGCTCCCGTCGTCCTTCGGCTCGGCGCGGGTGCGCAGGGCGCCGACGTCGGATCCGGCCTGCGGCTCAGTCAGGTTCATGGTGCCGCACCAGTCGCCCGAGATGAGCTTCGGCAGGTAGAGCGCCCTGATCTCCTCGCTGGCGTGGTGTTCCAGCGCCTCGACCTGGCCCTGGGTCATCAAGGGATTCATCTGCAGCGCGAGGCAGGCGCCGCACATCATGTCGTTCACCGCGTTGGTCAGCGTCATCGGCAGGCCCAGCCCGCCATTGTCGGGATGCGCCGACATGCCGATCCAGCCGCCCTCGGCGATGGCGCGATAGCCTGCGGCAAAGCCCGGCGGCGTGCGGACAACGCCGTTGTCCAGTGTCGCGGGGTGCTGGTCGCCCGCCCGTTGCAGCGGGGCAAGCACCTCGTCGCACATGCGGCCGGCCTCGGTCAGGATCGCCTCGACCATGTCGGGTTTGGCCTCGGAGAAACGGTCCGTGGCGCGGACCGCCTCGAAGCCCGCCACCTTGTCGAGGAGAAAGCGCATGTCCTGGACGGGGCTGTAATAGGGCATCGGGACCTCCCTGCGATGATGCTTGGATTCGCGGCGGGGGCCGGGTAAGGCGACCGGACCCTCGCGATACGCTAATGCGCAGGTGCCCTGTCGCAACCGAAACGCCACGTCATGACCGCTCAGCCAGCACAGACCAAGACCCTGACCGCCGACGCCGCCGGGCTGGACCGTGCTGCGGCACTGCTGGCAGCGGGCGGGCTGGTGGCGATTCCCACCGAAACGGTCTACGGGCTGGCGGTCGATGCAACCGACGACGACGCCGTCGCCCGGTTGTATCAGGCCAAGGGGCGGCCCGCATTCAATCCGTTGATCGTGCATGTGGCGGATGTCGATCAGGCGCGCGCGCTGGTCGAGATGGCGCCTGGGGCCGACCGCCTGGCGCAGGCCTTCTGGCCCGGTGCGCTGACGCTGGTCCTGCCGCTACGGGACGGCACGGGGATTTCGCCGCTGGTCACGGCCGGGCTCGAAACGCTGGGCGTCCGCGTGCCCGCCCATCCGCTGGCCCGCGACCTGCTGCGCCGGACCGGGCCGCTGGCCGCGCCATCGGCCAACCCCTCGGGGCAGGTCAGCCCCACGACCGCCGCGCATGTGCTTGACGGTCTGGCGGGCCGGATCGCCGCCGTGGCGGAGGGCGGACCCTGCGCGGTGGGGGTCGAAAGCACCATCGTCGGCTTTCTGCCCGATCCAGTGCTGCTGCGCGCGGGCGGCATCCCGGCCGAGGCGCTGGAGGCTGCCTTGGGCGCCCCCCTGCCCGTGGGCGGCGCGGCAGGCCAGCCGATCTCGCCGGGGCAACTGGCCTCGCACTACGCCCCCCGCGGCACCATGCGGCTGAACGCGACCGAATCCCGCCCGGGCGAGGTCATGCTGGGGTTCGGCACGGTGACCGGCGACCTGACGCTTTCGGCCGGCGGCGATATGGTCGAGGCGGCGGCGACGCTCTTTGCGCGTCTGCATGACCTGAACGCCATGGGGGCCGACCGCATCGCCGTCGCACCGATACCCGAAACCGGCCTGGGCCGGGCGATCAACGACCGGCTGCGCCGGGCAGCGGCCCCGCGGTAGACCTGCGCGGCCCGAAACGCGGCCTGGCCATATCGCTTTGCGGCCCCCGCGATCGAACCTGAAGGTCTTGCAACCACTATCCGGCTGGCCCGTGCCCGCACAAATCGGTGCGCCGACGGTGGTGCGGTCACACGGGCCCGCTTGTGGTCCACGGCGCGGCAACTGGCAGCGGCGGTCAGCCCGCTTGGGCTGGGCCGTCTTTTTGGCGGATAGACAAGAAATGGCGGCACCTGCTGACGAAGAACAGCCCCTGTGCCCAGGCGATGTCCATCCATGTGCACCACGCGGTCATCGACAAGACCGGATCTGGATGCAGGCGTGTCGAGGGCACCTATTTCGCGGTGATATCGGCGTTAAAGGCGGGGCGCATCAAAGCCCTCGCAGGACCCCCAGTATACGTGCATATGCGTCGCGCGCGGGTTCGTCCGAGTACAGGCGGATGCGTCCGTGCTGCTGCTCGGCGGTCTCGACCAGGTCAACCCAGCGCTCGCCGCGCGCGGCGACCTCGCGTATGGCCGCGATGTCCACGCGCGGATCGGCGGGGTTGTGCAGGGCGTGCACAGAGGCCAGGGCCGGGGCATAGAGATCGGGGTAGGCAAAGCCCCCCGGGGGTGCTGACGATGCCGCGCACGGCCGGGCGCGTGCCCATAGGTCAGATCGGTATGCCTGGTGCCGTTTTCCGTTTTCGTTGTCGCCATCATACCGTCAACGTCCTGATCATGCTGCTTTGGACAATATCATGATAGCAGCCCAGGGGCATAGCCTGGGTTTCCCACCCTTGGCGCGCGACCAGCGCCAAAGGTCCCATCCGGCCCGGAGAACCAAACACCTTTACCGACGTGACAGCATATCAACGCGCTTGAGGCGGATGCTAGCGCTCTTCTCGAGGCGCTGCGGTGGGTCAGGGGCTGCGCTGGCGTATGAACGGTGGCCTCCAGCACCATAGACAGCACCCGGAGCCACCGTGGCAACCTGCCCCGCGCACCAGCGCTGCGCTCTGCGGGGCGCTCAGCCCTTTTTCAGGCAGCGCGCGCCAAGGGTCTCGGCGATCTGAACGGCGTTCAGCGCTGCGCCCTTGCGCAGGTTGTCGCTGACGCACCAGAAGTTCAGGCCGTTGTCGATGGTGCTGTCCTGGCGGATGCGACTGATGAAGGTGGCAAAATCGCCGACGCATTCCACGGGCGTGACATAGCCGCCGTCCTCGCGCTTGTCGATCACCATGATCCCCGGCGCCTCGCGCAGGATGTCGCGGGCCTCGTCATCGTCGAGGAAGTCCTCTGTCTCGATGTTGATGGCCTCGGCATGGCCGACGAAGACCGGCACGCGCACGCAGGTGGCGGTGATCTTGATCGACGGGTCGACGATTTTCTTCGTCTCGGCGACCATCTTCCATTCTTCCTTGGTCGATCCATCGTCGAGGAAGACGTCGATATGCGGGATCACGTTGAAGGCGATCTGCTTGGGATAGACCTTGGGTTCGTAGTCGTCCGTCGGATTGTAGACGGCCTTGGTCTGGTCCCACAATTCGTCGATGCCATCCTTGCCCGAGCCGGAGACCGACTGGTAGGTGCTGACGACAACGCGCTTGATCCCTGCGCGGTCATGCAGCGGCTTGAGCGCGACGACCATCTGCGCGGTCGAGCAGTTGGGATTGGCGATGATGTTCTTCTTGGCGTAGCCCTCGACCGCCTCGGGGTTCACTTCCGGCACCACCAGCGGCACATCCGGGTCGTAGCGGTAGAGCGAGGAGTTGTCGATCACCACGCAGCCCGCCTTTGCGGCCTTGGGCGCATAGGTCTTGGTCGCGTCCGAGCCGATGGCGAAAAGCGCGATGTCGAACCCGGTGAAATCGAAGGCGTCGAGGTCGCGGGTCTTGAGCGTCTCGTCGCCATAGCTGACCTCGGTGCCCAGCGAGCGACGGCTGGCCAGCGCGACGACCTCGTCAGCTGGAAACTGGCGCTCCGCCAGGATGTTGAGCATTTCCCGGCCCACGTTGCCCGTGGCCCCGACGACGGCGACTTTGTAGCCCATTGGCTTTGGCTCCTGACTTGAAATCGCCTGCCTGATAACGCTGCAGGGCAGAAATTGAAAGGGCTAGTCGGTCCGGTCGCGGCTGAAGGCATAGATCGCCACCCCCGCCAGAAGCAGCGCACCATAGAGCAGAAACAGAGTGGCATAGGGGTCGGCCGGGGTCTCGGCCACCGCGGCGCGGGCGGCATGGACCCGGCCGGTGACGAACTGCATCGCCCCGACGCCCGCGATGACGAACAGGTTCAGCAGGCTCACCCCGCGCCCGGTCAGATGCGCGGGAAAAAAGGCACGGCCATGAGCAATCATCTGCGGGAAGGACGCGCCGAAGAACCCCACCAGCGCTAGCAGGACCGTCACGGTCCAGATGTTGCCGGTGGTCAGGCCCGCCAGCGCGAAACAGGCCGCAGCACCCAGCAGGTTGCCCCCTAAAATGCCCCATTTGCGGGTGCCAAGCCAGCGATCGAGCGGGCCGTAAGCGAAATTTCCCGCGATCATGGCCAGCCCCATGACGAGCGACACCAGCCCGATCCGCGCGGCATCCGCGCCAAAGACATCGGCCATGTAGGGCCCAACCCAGAGTCCACGGGTCCCGGCCGAGGGCGCGTAGTTCACGAACATCAGCGGCAGGATCAACCACAGGGCAGGGATTTTAAGGATATCGAGCACCGAGCCGCGCTTTTCCGCCTCGGCCTTCGGCGGGTCCGTGACGAAGGCCGCGATCAGCGCCGCGATGGCAAGACTGATCGCCGCAAGCCCGAAAAGCGTCCCGCGCCAACCAACCGCCTCGGCCGCCCAGGCCAGAGGCACGGAACTGGCGACGTTGCCCAACGAGCCGACACCAAGGACCACACCCGCCAGCGTTCCGAAAACGGCCGGCGAATAGACCCGCGCGAAGATGAAATAGGAGGCCATGAGCACCGGCGAACAGCCCACGCCCAAAAGGACCATGCCAAAGACGATGTGCAGCGGCGATTGCGCCAGCGCACAGACCAGCGCCCCGCCGGCGCCACCCAGCGCAAAGAGCACCGCCGCAGTGCGCCGCGGGCCGATCCGGTCGAGGGCCGCGCCGACAGGTATCTGCATGGCGGCGAAGACCACGAACCACATGCCTGAGGCATAGGACAGGTCCGCTGGCGTCGCGCCGAGGTCGGCCTTCAGTGCCGGAGCCAGCACCGCGAGAAAGGCGCGGTAGAACTGGCTGAGCACATAAGCCAGAACCAGGCTGACGACCCCCGTTTGCATGTTGTCCCCCTTCGTTGACTGGGGGTCAGGTTGCACGGGACGGCGGCGAGGGCAAGTCGCAGGATGTCAGAGCGCCCGCGAGTGGCGCCCCTCCGGCATGGCGTAGGCGTCCAGCTCGGCCGCCACCAGCCGCGCGACGAGGCGGGCGTTCTCGGTCAGGCGGATGCGGTTGCCGTGCACTTCGAGATGGTCGGGAAAATCATGTGGAATATGGCGGACGCGGTCGCGCAGGGCCGTGACGGACAGGCCATGGCGCTGCGACAGCGCGTCGAGGTCCAGCTCGAATCCACACATCAGCATTTCGATCATGTCCGACCTGAGCTGATCCTCGGCGGTCATGGCATGGCCACGCACCGTGGCAAGACGGCCCTCGGCAACGGCCCCGGCATAGGTCGAGGAGGTCGAATGATTCTGCGCGAATCCCTGCGGATAGCGCGAAATGGCCGAAGCCCCCATCCCGATCAGCAGGTCCGAATTGTCGTCCGTATAGCCCTGGAAATTGCGCCGCAATGTACCGGTGCGATCGGCCCCGGCGAGGGTGTCGCCCTCGCGGGCATAGTGGTCGATGCCGATCTCGCGATAGCCGTCCCAGACGAAGAGCCGCCGCGCGGTATCGAAAAGCGCCAGGCGTTCCTCGGCGTCCGGGAGGGCGTCGGCACGGATCAGGGCCTGGCGCTTGGCCATCCACGGCACATGAGCATAGCCATAGAGTGCCACCCGGTCCGGGGCCAGGGAAAGCACCTTCTGCACGCTGTCGGCCATGCGCCCCTTGTCCTGATGCGGCAGGCCATAAAGAATATCCATGTTCAGGCTGTGAACCCCGGCGGCGCGCAGCATATCGACGACGTCCAGGGTCTGCTCGAAGCTCTGCTGGCGGCCGATGCACTCCTGCACGACCGGATCGAAGTCCTGCACACCGATCGAGGCCCGGGTCATGCCGATGTCCTTGAGGGCCTCGATCCGCGGCTGGTCCACCTCGGTCGGGTCGATCTCGACCGAGAACTGGCAGTCTTCGGCCCAGGGCCGAAAACCGCCGATGTCACGGCCAAGATCGCGAATCATGTTGGGCGGCAGAAGCGTCGGCGTGCCGCCGCCCAGGTGCACCTGGCTGAGCACCACGTCCTGCGGCAGGTTCGCGTCAATGAACGCCATCTCGGCACGCAATTGGTCGAGATAGGGGATCAGCGGACGGTCGGTGCTGGTGCCCTGGGTCCGGCAGGCGCAGAACCAGCACAGGCGCCGGCAATAGGGAATATGCAGGTAAAGCGAGACGCGCGCCCCCGAGGGGACGGCCTGCAACCATCCTGCCACGGTGGCGGGGCCGACATTATCGTCAAAATGGTTGGCGGGCGGGTAGCTGGTGTAGCGAGGTGCCCTCGCGTCAAAGAGGCCCAAACGCCTCAGTCTGTCGATGGATGACATTGCTAATTCCTATTCGTTCGCGTTACGCTTGACCCGCTCTCCATGCGAACGGGAACCAAAGCTGTGTCTATTTCGCTGTCGACAACGGATACCCGTTGCGCCGATTGCCCGATCCGTCACCGGGCGGTCTGTTCCAGTTGTACCGACGACGAGTTGCTGGAGCTGGACCAGATCAAGTATTACCGCACCTATGCCCCCGGCCAGACGATTGCCTGGGGTGGCGACGAGTTGACCTTCGTCGGGTCGGTCGTGCGCGGTGTCGCCTCGCTCAGCCAGACGATGGAGGACGGGCGCACCCAGATGGTGGGGCTGATGCTGCCTTCCGATTTCGTCGGCCGCCCCGGACGCACATCGGTGCCATACGACGTCACGGCGGTGTCCGAGATCACGCTGTGCTGTTTCCGGCGCAGGCCCTTCGAGAAACAGCTTGCAGAAACGCCGCATCTTTCGGAACGGCTTCTGGAAATGACGCTCGACGATCTGGACGCGGCGCGCGAATGGATGCTGATCCTTGGCCGCAAGACCGCGCGGGAGAAGATCGCGAGCCTGCTGACGATCATCGCGCGGCGCGAGAAAAGCATGGAATTTGCCGCCCAGGGCGACTCGGTGGTCATCGACCTGCCGCTGACCCGCGAAGCGATGGCGGACTACCTCGGGCTGACGCTGGAAACCGTCAGCCGCCAGATTTCCGCGCTCAAGCGCGAGGGGGTCATCGAGCTGGACGGCAAGCGTCGCATCATCGTGCCCGACATGCCCGCCCTGATGGAGGAGACCGGCGACGACATGGACGGCGGCCTGATCGCCTGACCGGGCGGACCGAGAACGAAGTGCCGCGGCGGTATCCGTCATCGTGATCAATGGGCCATCAGAATCGGTACGGTGGCCGTTTCCAGCATTTCGCGGGTGGGGCCGCCCAGAACGGCCTCGCGCATGCGCGAATGGCCATAGGCCCCCATTATGATCATCTCGGTGCCGTGCTCGGTCACGAAGCGGTTCAGCACCCCCGAGACCCGCGGCAGCGTCTTGGCAAGGATCGAAACCTCGGATTTCACCCCCTGCCGGGCCAGCATCAGGCAAAGCACACCACCGGGGTCCGAACGTTCGGGCGAATGGCTGGGTGGATCGACCATGACGATATCGGTGTGGTCGGCCTCGCGCAGCACCGGCAGCGCCTTGCGCACGGCCTCCAGGCATTCGTCGCTTTCGTCCCAGGCGATCATGGCCCGGTCCAGGGGCTCTGTGAAATCGCAGGCGGCCCGCGGCACGACCATGACCGGCGCCCCCGTACCGAAGAGCGCGGCCTCCAGCGTCAGGACCTGAAGCTGGCTCGCCCCCTCGCCGTAGGGCTGGGCCGCCACGACAAGGTCGGCGTAGCGGGCCAAGCGCGCTACGGTGCCGTCGAGGCCCATCGTCGTCACCACGGCCGGGGCCACCACGGCGGACAGGTCATAGGTGGCAAGCACACCCTCGGCCCATGCGACAAGATCATCGGCGCTCTGGCGCGCCTCGTCCGTGCCGGGGTCCAGCACCACGGCAGCGGTGCCCACCGGCATGGCCTCGTAGTGGGCGGGGTCGATCCCCAGCGCATGGACATCCAGATGAGCCCGCTCGCGCACGGCGATTTCGGCAGCGGCGGTCAGGGCGGGCGCATCGGCGACTGAATCAGTCACGATCAGGGAAATAGTCTTGTAGGCCATGGCGGATCCTCGGGTCTGGCACGCCGATCCATCGGGCGGTCGTGAGCATTGAACGCTTTCATCTCTAACAACCCAGCGCCCGGATTTACTTGACATGGATCAAGGCTCTGGCTCTCTCGAGATGGGACACCCCGGAAGCATAAGTATCTGCCCGGACGATTCCGATCTGTCGCGCCCGGGCCAACGAAGGGAACGCACGTCATGTGGGATTGGATCAAGATCGCGGTCCTGGGCATTACTGCCCTGATGGCCGCAGTGGCGGCGAACTTTGCGAGGGACCTGGCTTTTCAGGTGCACGCATTGATCGTCATGGCCGTCGCCGCCGGTTTGTTCATTTATACGGTGAGAACCGCGGGGGACGAGAGACCGGCGCCGTCCGGATACATGGACGGGGTTGTGCGCGCCGGCGTCATCGCCACGGCCTTCTGGGGTATCGCAGGGTTCCTGGTGGGGACGTTCATCGCCTTCCAGCTGGCCTTTCCGCAGCTCAACTTCGATTTCCTGCAAGGCTACGGCAACTTCGGTCGCCTGCGTCCGCTGCACACATCGGCCGTGATCTTCGCCTTCGGAGGTAACGCCCTGATCGCGTCGTCCTTCTATGTCGTGCAACGCACCAGTGCCGCCCGGCTCTGGGGCGGCAATGCCGCGTGGTTCGTCTTCTGGGGGTATCAGCTGTTCATCGTTCTGGCCGCGACCGGCTACCTGATGGGGGCCACCCAGTCGCGTGAATATGCCGAACCCGAATGGTACGTGGACCTCTGGCTGACCATCGTCTGGGTCGCCTACCTCGGTGTCTTCCTGGGCACGATCATCAAGCGCCGCGAACCCCACATCTACGTGGCAAACTGGTTCTACCTGTCCTTCATCGTGACAGTCGCCATGCTGCACGTGGTCAACAACCTGGCGATTCCGGTCTCGCTGGTCGGGTCCCGCTCGATCAGTGCCATGGCCGGGGTGCAGGACGCCATGACCCAATGGTGGTATGGCCACAACGCGGTGGGCTTCTTCCTGACCGCAGGCTTCCTTGGCATGATGTATTACTTCGTGCCCAAGCAGGCCGAACGGCCTGTGTTCAGCTACAAACTGTCGATCATCCACTTCTGGGCGCTGATCTTCATCTACATCTGGGCCGGTCCGCACCACCTGCACTACACGGCGCTGCCCGACTGGGCCTCTACCCTGGGCATGGTGTTCTCGGTCGTGCTCTGGATGCCCTCCTGGGGCGGCATGATCAACGGGCTGATGACGCTCTCGGGCGCCTGGGACAAGATCCGCACCGACCCGATCATCCGCATGATGGTCATCTCGATCGGCTTCTACGGCATGTCGACATTCGAAGGGCCGATGATGTCGATCCGCGCGGTCAACTCGCTGTCGCACTACACCGACTGGACCATCGGCCACGTCCATTCCGGCGCCCTGGGCTGGAACGGGATGATCACCTTCGGCGCGCTCTACTTCCTGACGCCGCGCCTGTGGAACCGCGCCCGGCTCTACAGCCTGTCCCTGGTCAACTGGCACTTCTGGCTCGCCACCATCGGCATCGTGCTCTACGCGGCCTCGATGTGGGTCACGGGCATCATGGAAGGCCTGATGTGGCGTGAAGTCGACGCGCAGGGCTTCCTGGTGAACTCCTTCGCCGACACGGTCAGCGCCAAGTTCCCGATGTACGTGGTGCGCGGCCTGGGCGGGGTGCTCTACCTCACCGGTGCGCTGATCATGTGCTACAACCTTTGGATGACGGTCCGCGGGCAGAAGCAAGTCTCTGCCACAGCCGCCGCCACCCCCGCCGAATAAGGAGACCGAGAAATGTCCATTCTCGACAAGCACAAGGTGCTGGAGAAACACGCCACGCTGCTGCTGGTCTGCAGTTTCCTGGTGGTGACCGTCGGCGGTATCGTCCAGATCGCGCCGCTGTTCTACCTCGAGAACACGATCGAGGAAGTGGAGGGCGTGCGTCCCTACACCCCGCTGGAACTGGCGGGCCGGGAAATCTACGTCCGTGAGGGCTGTTATGTTTGCCACAGCCAGATGATCCGCCCCATGCGCGACGAGGTCGAGCGCTACGGGCACTACTCGCTGGCGGCCGAGTCGATGTATGACCACCCGTTCCAGTGGGGCTCCAAGCGGACGGGGCCGGACCTGGCCCGCGTCGGCGGGCGCTATTCGGATGCCTGGCACGTCGATCACCTGATGGACCCGCAGGCCGTGGTGCCGGAATCCGTGATGCCGCCCTACGCCTACCTCATGGAGGCGGAGATCACGCCCGAGCACATGGACGACCTGCTGCGCGCGCAGGCCATGGTGGGCGTGCCCTACACCGACGAGATGATCGAGAATGTGGAGGCGGACTTTCACGCCCAGCTCGACCCCGCCTCGGAGGGCTATGACGGGCTGGTGGCGCGCTACATCACAGACGACAATCCCGACGACGACCGCGAACCGCGCAACACCATCGTGGCGCGCAATTATGACGGGCAGGAGGCCGTGACCGAGATGGACGCCCTTGTGGCCTATCTGCAGATGCTCGGCACGCTGGTCGATTTCTCGACCTTCACGCCCGAAGAAGCCGCGATGCCGCGCTGAGGAGAGACCGATGGAAACCTATTCCCTGCTTCGCCAATTCGCAGACAGCTGGATGCTTCTGGCGCTGTTCATCTTCTTCCTCGGGACCTGGGTCTGGGCCTTCCGGCCCGGGTCGCGCCGGGTGCACGAGGACGCGGCCAATACCATTTTCCGCCACGAGGACGCCCCCGCGGAGGATGATGGCGACCGGTCGCAGGACGCAACCACCGACCCGGAGGGTCCGAAATGAGTGAAAAGCAAAAATATGATGGTGTCGAGACCACCGGTCACGAGTGGGACGGCATCGAGGAATTGAACAATCCGCTACCGCGGTGGTGGGTCTGGGTCTTCTACGCCACGATCGTTTGGGCGATCGGCTATTCCATCGCCTATCCGGCCTGGCCCGGCATCAAGAGTTCGACCGCCGGTCTGCTGGGGTACTCGACCCGCGCCAACGTGGCCGAGGACATCGCGGCGGTGAACGAACAGAACGCCGCGCTGCGCACGGAACTGGCCGATGCGGACCTTGCCACGCTTGTCGACAACCGCGACAGCGATGTCTATAGCTACGCGGTCAACGGTGGCCGGGCGGTCTTCGCCGCCAATTGTTCCCAGTGTCACGGGTCGGGCGCCAATGGCGTGGCCCCGGCAAACGGCTATCCCAACCTGCGCGACGATGCCTGGCTCTGGGGCGGTGCGGTGGACGAGATCGCCTTCACCGTCGCCCACGGCATCCGCAACGAGCAATCGCCCGATGCACGCTGGTCCCAGATGCCCGCCTTCGGCGACATCCTTCCCCCTGAAGAGGTGGACCAGGTGGTCCAATACGTCCTGTCGTTGTCGGGCAACGAAACCGACGCGGCGCTGGCCGACGCGGGGGCCGCAGTCTTCGAGATGAACTGTTCCTCCTGCCACGGGGCCGAGGGCAGGGGCGACCCCTTCGTCGGCGCCCCAAACCTGACCGATGCCATCTGGCTGTACGGCGGCGACGAGGACAGCGTGACCGAGACGGTGATGAACTCGCGCTTCGGCGTCATGCCGGCCTGGTCCGAGGACCACCGCACCGGCGCGGGCCTCAGCCCCGACGAGGTCAATGCCGTGGCCGTCTACGTCCATCAGCTGGGCGGCGGCCAGTAAGTGATGTGCCGGGGGCCCTGCAGCGGCTTCCGGCACGGGCGGACCCGGGACCTGTTCGCGCATTCCCCCGGGTTCGCCCCTTCCCGGTTGGGAGGGCCAATCCCCTGGGGGCCGACCCGCCCTGGGGGACTTGCGCGGCCCGGCGGCGTTGCAAAGTGTCGCAGCGCGCCGGCCTCGCGCGGGGCAAAGGCCGTGCATACATGCGAAGGTGAAACCAGAGCCGCAGCTACGGCTTTTCGGTTGATTCAGGTCAAAGCCACGTCTTGGTCATATCGGCGAAACCTGTTCCCACGCGAACAGTCACCAACAGGATGATTCCATGAGTTCGAGCGAAGAACAGTCGCTTTACGCCAAGCGCGAACCGGTCTTTCCGCGCCGGGTGAAGGGCAAGTTCCGCACCCTCAAATGGTGGATCATGGCGGTGACACTGGGCATCTACTACCTGACGCCCTGGATTCGCTGGGACCGCGGCCCGTCGCTGCCCGACCAGGCGGTTCTGGTCGACATGGCGAACCGGCGCTTTTTCTTCTTCTGGATCGAGATCTGGCCGCATGAATTCTATTTCATCGCCGGGCTGCTGATCATGGCGGGGCTGGGGTTGTTCCTGTTCACCTCGGCGCTGGGGCGGGTCTGGTGCGGCTACACCTGCCCGCAGACCGTCTGGACAGACCTGTTCATTCTCACCGAACGCTGGATCGAGGGCGACCGCAACGCGCGCGTCCGTCTGTGGAAAAAGACGTGGGACACGGAAAAGATCCGCAAGCGGGCCGCGAAATACGTCGTCTGGCTGTTGATCGGGCTGGCCACGGGCGGGGCCTGGATCTTCTATTTCGCCGACGCGCCGACCCTGTTGCAGAACCTCGTGACCGGGCAGGCACACCCCATCGCCTACACGACCATGGGTATCCTGACCTTCACCACGGTCTTCATGGGCGGCATCGCGCGGGAACAGGTCTGCATCTACGCCTGTCCCTGGCCCCGGATCCAGGCCGCGATGATGGACGAGGACACGATCACCATCGGCTATCGCGAATGGCGCGGCGAACCGCGCGGCAAGGGCAAGACCCGCGAGGGCCTGGGCGACTGCATCGACTGCAATGCCTGTGTCAATGTCTGCCCCACGGGCATCGACATCCGCGACGGCCAGCAGCTGGCCTGCATCACCTGCGGCCTGTGCATCGATGCCTGCGATGACATGATGGAAAAGGTCGGCAAGCCGCGCGGATTGATCGACTATTTCACCCTGCGCGACGAAGAGGTCGAACGCGCCGGCGGCCAGGCCAAGGACATATGGCGCCACATTTTCCGCCCGCGCACCATGCTTTATTCCTCGCTCTGGGCAGCAGTGGGCGTGGGGCTGGTCGTGGCGCTCTTCGTGCGCTCCGAGATCGACCTGACCGTCCGGGCCGAGCGCAACCCGCTGTTCGACCAGATGTCGGACGGCTCGGTGCGCAACACCTACGAACTGCGCCTGCGCAACATGACCGGCGATGACCGCCCCTTCCGGATCACGGTTACGGGCGATCCGAGGCTTTACCTGCAGATCGAGGGCACGCCTTACGAGACCGTGCAGGTCGAGGCCGACGAGATGCTGATCCAGCGGGTCTATGTCACCGCGCCGGCCGGGTCCGAGGCGGCCCAGGACACCCGCACGGACTTCCGCATCTGGGTCCAGGATCTGGAAAGCAACGAGCGCACCCATGAGGACACCCACTTCAACGGATTGGAGAGCAGATAATGGTTATCACCGGCCGCAAGGTACTGACCGGGTTCGTGCTGGCGTTCGGCCTGATCATCGGGGTCAACATCACGCTGGCCGTCTCTGCCGTGCGCACCTTTCCGGGGCTGGAGGTCGAGAACTCCTACGTCGCCAGCCAGAACTGGGATGAAGAACGCGCGGCTCAGCTTGCCCTGGACTGGACCGTGGATGCCGTGGTGCGTGACGAGATGCTGACGCTCAGCATCACCGACGCTGAGGGCGCGCCGGTTGAGGTACAGAGCCTGGGCGGCACCTTCGGCCGGGCCACCTCGGTCCGCGATGACCAGACCCCGGATTTCGAGTTCAACGGCGAGTCCTATGTTGCCCCGGTCGAAACCGCGGAGGGCAACTGGAACCTGCGGCTCGAGGCCGTGGCCCCGGACGGAACGGACTTCCACCAGCGTGTGGTGGTCCTGGTGGAGTGATGGCAAGCACCGATTTCGAAACCGGGGCCGCGGCCTGCCCGGGCTGTTCCATGGCCAGCGTCGCCGCGCAACATGCGCGGCAACAGGCTGCGGACGCCGATGAGACGATCCTGGTCTCCTTGCCGACGATCCACTGCGCCAGTTGCATCAACACGGTCGAACAGGGGCTTCTGGCCCTGCCCCATGTCCGCGACGCCCGGGTCAACCTGACCCGCAAGCGTGCCACGGTTCATGCCGCCCCCGGCACAGATGCGGCCGATATCGCCGCCGATGTGGAGCGCCTCGGCTACGAGGCCCACGTTCTCGATTCCGCGACCCTGTCGAGCGATGCCGCCGACCGCGCCGGGCGCGATCTGCTGATGCGCCTCGCCGTGGCCGGTTTTGCCTCGATGAACGTGATGCTGCTGAGCGTCGCGGTCTGGTCGGGGGCCGAGGGCGCCACGCGCGACCTGTTCCACTGGATTTCCGCCGCCATCGTGATGCCGGCCGTGGCCTTTTCGGCGCAGCCCTTCTTTCGCAACGCCTGGACCGCCCTGCGCGCCGGGCACCTGAACATGGACGTGCCGATCTCGCTGGCGATCCTTCTGGCGCTGGTCACATCGCTCTGGGAAACGTCGCTGTCCGGCGAACACGCCTATTTTGACGCCGCCATCGCGCTGACCTTCTTCCTGCTTACGGGGCGCTACCTGGATCACCGCACCCGGTCCGTCGCGCGCTCTGCTGCCCGCGAACTGGCCGCGCTGGAGGTGCCGAAGGCCTGGCGCGTGACGGGCGACGGCGACGAGAAGGTCGACGTCTCGACCCTCGCCGTGGGCGACCTGATCCGCGTTCACGCGGGGGCGCGAATGCCCGTGGACGGTGAAATCACCACGGGCGCCTCGGAACTCGACCGGTCGCTGCTGACCGGCGAAACCGTGCCCGTCTATGCCGAACCCGGCCGCGCGGTCAGCGCGGGCGAAGTCAACCTGACAGGCCCTCTGGTGATCCGCGCCAGCGCCGTGGGCCGCGACACCTCTCTGCACCGCATGGCCGATCTGGTGGCGGTCGCGGAATCCGGGCGCTCGCGCTATACCTCGCTGGCCGACAAGGCGGCCAAGCTCTATGCCCCTGGGGTGCATATCCTCTCGGCGCTGGCCTTCGTGGGGTGGCTTGTCTACTCGGGCGACCTGCGCGTGGCGCTCAACATCGCCGCTGCCGTGCTCATCATCACCTGCCCCTGTGCCCTTGGCCTTGCGGTTCCGGCTGTCACGACAGCCGCCTCGGGGCGCCTGTTCCGGCACGGATTGTTGATCAAGAATGCGACCGCCCTGGAACGCCTGGCCCAGGTCGACACGGTCATGTTCGACAAGACCGGCACGCTGACGGCGGGCACCCCCGTCCTGACCAATATCGAAACGCTACCGCCGCGCGACCTGCAAATCGCCCTGGCCCTGGCCGAGGGGTCGTCGCATCCACTGTCCAAGGCCATCGTGCAGGCGGCCCGCGATGCCGGGGTCGCCCCGGCCGACGTCACCGACGTTGCCGAAGTGCCGGGCCACGGCACGGAAGGTATCTGGCAGGGCCGCACCGTGCGGCTGGGCCGGGCCGCCTGGGTTGGGGGCGGGTCGGTGGACCAGACCGCCGCCTGGCTGCGGGTTGGCGAAGACACACCGAGGAGCTTGCTGTTCACCGACCGGCTGCGCGAGGGGGCCGCCGAGACCGTCGCGGCATTGAAACGGAAGGGCCTGCGCGTCATCCTGATGTCCGGCGACAGCCCCCAAGCGGTGCAGTCGCTGGCCGGGACGCTGGGCATCGAGGACTGGACAGCCGAGGCCCTGACCGCCGACAAGGCGGCCCGCATCGAGGCCCTGAGTGACGAGGGCGCCAAGGTCCTGATGGTGGGTGACGGGCTGAACGACACTGCAGCCCTGACCGCCGCTCATGCCTCGATCTCGCCGGCTTCGGCGCTGGACGCGGCGCGGGTGGCCTCGGACATCGTGCTTCTGGGGTCGACCCTGGGCCCCCTGCCCGAGGCCATCTCGACCGCCGGGCGCAGTGTCCGCCGCATCCGCGAGAACTTCACAGTGGCCACTTGGTACAATATCATTGCGGTGCCGTTGGCGGTTGCGGGCCTGTGTTCGCCCCTGATCGCGGCGCTGGCCATGTCGGCCAGCTCGATCACCGTGTCCCTGAACGCCCTGCGCGTGAGGTAGGAATGGAAGTTCTGTCCTTTCTCATCCCGATCTCGATCTTCCTCGGCGTCGTCGGACTTGGCGGGTTTATCTGGACACTGCGCACAAACCAGTACGACGACCCGGAAGGCGACTCTCGCCGCATCCTGTCAGATACCTACGACGACCACCCCGCCGAGGACTGACGGCACAAGGAGACCGGCGCTGGTCTGACCTCTCGCCGATGCCGGTGCCGCAGGAACGCCGGCCCTACAGCTTTGCGTGGGAGCCATCGCAGAGCGGCGCATTCGCGGAGGCCTTGCACCCACAGAAGAAGACCTTGCCATCCTTTTCGGGCGTATACTTCACAGGCGTGAAGTCGGTGCCCTTGTGGCTTCCGTCGCAGAACGGCTGCTTGCTGCTCTTGCCACAGGCGCACCAGAAGTAGGTCTTTCCAGCTTCGACATCCGTTGCAAACGGGGATTTCTGGGCGATAACGGGGTCCGACATGGGGGTTTCCTTTCCCTGTTGTGAGCGTTGTTTCGGGCACGCGGGGCACGTCCGCGACATAAGGTGATGCCGTCGCGCCGCCGATCAAGCCAAGGTGCGACGCCCGCGCGACCACCCGGCGCGCTCAGGCTAGATGGTCCGGGCCGACCCCGCGGTCGGCCAGGGCCTCCCTGAGACGCGCGAAGGCGCGTTCGCGCAACTGGCGCACGCGCTCCTTCGACACGCCGTAGTGGTCGCCCAGCCCTTCCAGCGTGGCGGGCGGGTCGCTTACCTGAGTGGCGACAATGATCTCGCGCTCGCGTCGGGGCAGTGTCGCGAGCGCCTCGGCCAGGACCGCCCGCAGATCCGCCGTTTCCAGCCGCTGCAGGGGCAGGGGCGCGTCCAGGCTCGCGGGATCGACCAGAAGGGCCATGCGTTCGGTGCCGTCTTCGTCCTGCGCCGGCGCGTTCAGGGACTGATCGCGGCCGGTGACGAGCGCGCGCAACTCGGCGGCGCGTTTCTCGCCTACGCCAAGCGATGCGGCAAGCTGTTTGTCCTGCTCGGCGCTGTCGGCCCCCCGGTCAGCGGGCGTCTGCGCGTCGAGACTGGCAAGACGCGCGACCGCCGCGCGGGTCTGGTGCGAGTTGGGCCGCCGCACGATGGACATGTTCGACCGCGCGTAATTCTGCACCTCGTCGCGCACCCACCAGGCCGCGTAGGTCGAAAACCTCAATCCGCGGTCGGTGTCAAAACGGTCAGCCGCCTTCATCAGGCCGATATTGGCCTGTTGCAACAGGTCCGGGTCCACCTCGCCGGTGTCGCGCCTGTACCGCTTGGCGATCGACGCGGCCAGGGGGCCGAAGGCGGCAAGCAGATGATCCCGCGCGGCCCGGTCGCCCCGGGCTTGCCAGGCGCGGATCAGCGCCTGTTCGCGGTCGTGGGGCAGCATTCCGGGCGTGCGGACACGGTGGCTGCCGTTGGCGATGTTGGTGACGGGCTTGTTCATGGTGAGGGCCGATATGGTTTCGATACGAAGCTACCCGCAGCGCCCCGCGCCTGTCAAACTGGTTTCGATACGCTATCAGTTTTCGAGGACACCGAGGTCGGCCAGCAGCGCGTCGCGCGCCCGGTCGCGCGCGACCAGATCCCCCAGATCGGTCCGCCCGGCGACGACGTCATCCTCACGGGGGAATTGCACCTGCGTCACGTAGGACATGAAGGCGTCCCGCAGGCCGGGGTCGAAATCCAGCGCCCCGGGCCGCGCCAGGCACTGTTCCAGCGCCGCGCGGGACGCCGCCGCCGTCGCGATGCCATGAATCGCATAGAAGGCCTGGCCCAGCACGATCACCGGCTTGTCGAAGAACAGGCTCTCGAAGCCGACCGAGGAATTGATCGTCAGCACCGCGCGGGAAGCGGCGACCTGATCCATCGTGTTGGTGTCATTGTCCAGCACCACGCGCGCGTCCGGCCGCGCCGCGATTTGTCCGGCAAAGGATCTGTCCGCGCTGGGATGTTCCTTGATCCGCACATGCCAGCCTTCGGGCAGGGCCGCGCTGGCGGCGACAACATGGTCGATCATCTCCGCGACCGATCCGACCCAGTCCCCGAAGACCGTGATCTGGCTGTCGCCCGGCACCTGCAGCGGGCAGAACACGTAGGGCTGCGCGGCCAGCTCCCCGCCGC
>JAVLCA010000078.1:0-3625 GCA_031581025.1 Salibaculum sp.
GGTCGAGCATCGCCGAGCTGGAAGAGGCCTTCAAGCCGATCGGGCTTTGGAGGCGCCGCGCAAGATCGATGAAATCACTTGCTGAATACGCCGCGGCGCGCGCTGGATGCTTTCCGGATGATACCGACGAACTGGCAAAGGTCCCTGGGGTGGGCCAGTACGTTTCCAACGCGATCCTGCTCTTTCAGCATGATCAACCGCGTCCGTTGGTCGACGTCAACATGGCCCGGGTGATCGAGCGCTTCGTTCGCCCCCGTGTGCTCGCGGACATACGCTACGATCTCTGGGTGCAAGCAGCATCGCACTGGCTCGTGAAAGACCAGCCGATCGAAACGAATTGGGCGACGCTAGATTTCGCGGCAAAGGTCTGCACTGCGCGCACGCCCCGCTGCCATTGCTGTCCCGTTAGCTCACGGTGCGATTGGCTGCGCCGTCAGGCTTTGCTACAGCCCTGAATATGGAAAGCATCTCATTGTTCGAAAGAAGGTCCGCCATCGAGACATTGATGCACGATGTCCAGAAAGTGGTCCCATTATCTGGGTCTGTCTCGTTCGCCTCCCAGATCTTTCCGGTGGCCTCCAAGGTCGCGATGTCGAGGCCAACCATTATGAACGCGTGGGAAAATCGATAGATATCGGAAACTGGCCGGCGCTTATCTCGGAGAAGGGACACGAAATAGTAGTAATCCGGCCGCTGATGCTCGTGATTGTAAAGTGGAACCGAGTTGTCATAGTGTCGCTGCGGCTTGACGGTAAGCGCCCGGTTACAACCGCGGGCCTTTTTCCTTGACGCGGGCGATGATGTCTTGGTCTAACACGAAGTCTTCGAGGAACCTGTTCCAGTCCTGCGGTGATCGCCTTGCGTCGGCGAGCATGTTCGTCAGCTCCTCGATCCCGTCGTCGGTCAGCGCCGTGATGGTTTCGTCCTGGCCGGTGTAGACGCTGACGATGGCGCCGTAGGTCAGGTTGTCGTCATTCCAGACAATGGCCTCCAGGAGGTCCGGGGTCTCACCCAACATCGTGGCGACGTAGTCGAGAGAATAGACATGGGTCACGGCAGCCATCAGGCTGCCTCGGCCTGCAGGGTGGACCTTGGCACCCAATTCCAGGGCAGCAACTCGTCAAGACGGTTGGCTTTGTGATCGTGAATCCTATCGAGGACATCGGCGAGGTAGGCCTGCGGGTCGAGGCCGCTCATCTTCGCGCTCTCGATGAGCGTCATTGCCCGCGCCAGGGTTTCACCGCCCGTGTCCGATCCGGCAAATAGCCAGTTCTTTCGTCCTATGCCCACCGGACGCATGGCGCGCTCGGCGGGGTTGTTGTCGATGGCGACGCGACCATCCTCCAGGAACAAGGTGAAGGAGGACCAGCGGTTGAGGGCATAGCGGAAGGCCTTGGCCAGATCGCTCTTGCCGGGGATGCGGGTCAGCTGCTGTTCCGCCCAGGCCCTGAAGGCAGCAACCTTTTCGGCGCTGTATTTCTGGCGGGCCGCAAGCCGCATTTCGGCGGACTTCCCGGCAATCTTGCGCTCGATGTCATACAGCTTCCCGATGCGGTCGAGGGCCTCGCGGGCGATCTGGGACTTGTCGGCTGTCCACACGTCATGGAAGTCGCGCCGCAGGTGCGCCCAGCAGGCGGCCTCGCGGAACTGATGCGAGCCGTCTGCACGCTTTTCATAGAGATCCCTGAAGCCGGCATAGGCGTCGGCTTGCAAAATGCCGCTCGAGTTGGCGAGATGGCCGCGTGGATGTTCGCCCTTTCGATCGGGAGAGAAGTAATACACGACACCGGGAGGCGCGGCACCTGACCATGGTCGCTGATCTCTGACATAGGCCCAGATGCGGCCCTGTTTCACGGCCTTTCCGAGTTCCTTTTTCTTGCCGGACCGGTCGAGCACGCGGATGGGCGTGTCGTCGGCATGCAGGATCGGGCTGGACATCACGTCCGCCTCGAGCTTTTCGATCAGCGGGTTCAGCGTCTTCATGGCCCCGCCGCACCAGTCGACCATCGTGGTGTCCGGGATGTCGGCCCCCATGCGGGCGAAGATCTCGTTCAGGCGATAGAGCGGGATGTGGTCGTCGAACTTCGAGACGAGGATGAAGGCCAGCAGGCTGGGCCCCGCCATGCTGCGCGGGATCGGCCGGCTGGGCGCGGGCTCCTGCACCATGGCCTCGCAGCGGCGGCACGACTTTTTCACCCGGGCGATCTCGATCACCTTGATCTGCGCTGCGATCATGTCGAGCAATTCGCTGACGTCCTCGCCGACCACGCGCAGATCCCCGCCGCAGTCGGGACAATTGTCGCCGGGATCAAGTTCGCGGCGCTCGCGTGACGTAGTCTTTGACACCCTTGGGCGACGACGCGGCTTCTTTTCCGGCGCGGCCTCACCCTCTTCGGATGGAGGGTCTTGCTCCAGAGTTTCGTCTTCGTCGGAGGACGCGTCATCGGCCTCCGCCGTGGCGACCATCAGATCCTCGAGCGCCAACTCAAGCTGTTCGATCTCGCGCTCGATCTTTTCGGAGCTGGCGCCGAACTTCTGCTTCTTGAGCTTGGCGATCCGGATGCGCAGCGCCTGCACGAGCAGATCATGCGCGCGCAGCGTCGCCGACATCTTCGCGTTTTCAGCCTGCAGGGCAGCGATCATCGCCTTCAGAAGATCGGGATCATCGGGCATATCTACGGGCGTTTGTGACATGCCCATTCATAGCAAATCGTGTCACGGAGCGCCATAAAAACAAGCCATTTCAGAAAGATAAATTACCCCACCCGCGCCGGCGGCGCGCCCCAGTCGGGCCTGCGCCAGTCGATTCCTTCCCACAACATTGCCAACTGGGCCGGGGTCAGTCGTGCCACGCCCTCGGTTGCCATCGGCCACGGAAACCGGCCATGCTCAAGCACCTTGTAATAGAGGCAAAACCCCTGGCCGTCCCAATACAGCACCTTGATCCTGTCGCCGCGGCGTCCGCGGAAGACGAAGACCGCCCCGCTGGCAGGCTTCTGTCGCAAAACGTCCTGCGCGATCGTGGAGAGCCCTGCGATCCCCTTGCGCATGTCGGTAACCCCACAGGCCAGGTAGACCCGCACTCCGGTCCCGGGCCCGATCATGCCCCCTCCACCGCACGGATCAGCCGCATCAACGTGGCCTCATCCATAACGCTGTCGAACCGAAGTGTGCGCCCCTTGGCCAGACCCAATTCAACCGATACCGAGGTTGCTGCCGGGACCGGCGCCTCCGGCGCGCACTCGATGGCGGGAACACCTATCGGCAGGAAGATGGCACCCTCTTCCGGGGACCACAGTCCTTTCTTCTTCAGTTCGTGCCGCCAAGCGTAGATCTGCTGCCGGGTAACATCGTTGCGCTGCGCCACCTGCGTGACCGTCGCCCCATCGATGCCGACCGCCGACACGATCAGCAGCTTATCTTGATCACTCCAACGACGCCGCCGTTCAATCCCGAGAATTTCGCCCCGCATGACACCTCCACATAAGACACGTCGTTAGCGACGTCGCTATGCACGTGTCTTAGCCCGTTTGGGCGAATGCGGGCAGGCGGTGCCAACCGGGTGATTACGAAGGACCCACGGTTTTCGCCAAAGGATGCGCCTCCGTCGGAGCAGGACGCGGCC
>JAVLCA010000040.1:0-23825 GCA_031581025.1 Salibaculum sp.
CCGGTGCCCATCATGGCCTTGCCCATCTCGTCCATCACCGCGCGCACGTCGGCGAAGTCCAGGTTGATCAGGCCGGGCCGCACCATCAGGTCGGTCACGCCCTTGACGCCCTGGTAGAGCACGTCGTCGGCCAGCGCGAAGGCCTCGGTGAAGGTCGTGTTCTCGTTGGCCAGCCGGAAGAGGTTCTGGTTGGGAATGATGATGAGCGTGTCCACGACCTTCTGCAGGGCCTCGACGCCCTCTTCGGCCTGGCGCATCCGCTTGCCACCCTCGAACTGGAAGGGCTTGGTCACGACACCCACGGTCAGCACACCCAGCTCGCGCGCGGCCTGGGCAATGATCGGGGCCGAGCCGGTGCCGGTGCCCCCGCCCATGCCGGCGGTGATGAAGCACATGTGCGCGCCTGCCAAGTGGTCGACGATCTGCTCGATGCTTTCCTCGGCGGCTGCGGCGCCGACGGTGGCGCGGGCGCCAGCGCCCAGCCCCTCGGTCACCTTGACGCCCATCTGCACTTTCTGCTCGGCGCGGGATTGCTGGAGCGCCTGGGCATCGGTGTTCGCCACGACGAATTCGACGCCCTGAAGCTCTTGTTCGATCATGTTGTTGACGGCATTGCCGCCGGCCCCGCCAACGCCGAAAACGCTGATGCGTGGCTTGAGCTCGTCTTGTCCGGGCATGGAGAGGTTCAAGGTCATGGTATCTGTCCGCCTGTTTTACTGCGCCCGTCCCACCGGGCATTTTTCGCCTTATTATTCGCAATTCTAGCCGGATCGCGCCCGATGGTCACGAGAAAACTGGAAAAATGCCGCAAAATATGGGCCAATTCGGCTCTCCAAACCGCCGTATCTCGGCATTTGGGCAAAATCTTGCGTATCACCAGTTCTCCTTGAACCATCGCACGGCCCGTCGCAGCGATCGGGCCGGGTATTTCTCGGCCGGTATGTCGAAATCCCACCATTCGTCCTGCGGATGCGCAGCAAAAAGCGACAGCCCGACCGAGGCCGAGAAGGCCGCCCCCGTGGCGGCCTGTGGCAGCCCCTGCACGCGCAGCGGCCGGCCCAGGCGCACCTGGTGGCCCAGGGTGCGGCTGGCCAACCCGTCCAGGCCGGGAATCTGGCTCGCCCCGCCCGTCAGCACGATCTGCTGGCTGGGCAGATGTTCGAAGCCGGCCGCGTCCAGCCGCATCCGCACCTCTTCGAGGATCTCCTCGACACGGGGGCGGATGATGCCGATCAGCTCGGCCCGGCTGACGCTGCGGCGGTCACGTTCCCAGTCGCCGGTCTCGCCGCCCACCTCGATCATCTCGCGGTCGTCCATGCCGGTGGCGATGACGCCGCCGTAGAAGGTCTTGATCCGCTCGGCCATGGCCAGCGGCACCTGCAACCCCATGGAAATGTCGCTGGTGACGTGATCGCCGCCCATGCGCACCGTGTCGGCAAAGATCATGTGCTTGTGCATGAAGATCGACAGGCTGGTGGTGCCGCCGCCCATGTCGATGCAGGCCGCGCCCAGTTGCTGTTCGTCCTCGACCAGCGCCGAGATGCCGCTGGCATAGGCGGAAGAGGCGAGCCCGGCCAGGTCCAGGTCGCAGCGGTTGATGCAGTGCAGCAGGTTGCGGATCGTCGTCGCCTCGACCGTGAGCATGTGCATGTCGCAGGTCAGCGCGTTGCCGATCTGCCCGCGCGGGTCGGCCATACCGTTGCGGTGATCCAGCGCGAAATTGATCGGCTGGGCGTGCAGCACCTCGCGGCCCTCGCCATAATCCGGCACCTCGCAGGCCGAAAGCACCCGGCCGATGTCCGCCTCGGTGACCACGGCGCCCTCGACAGCGGCCTGCCCGTCCAGCCCGTAAGAGCGCGGCCGCCCGCCGCCAAGGCAGGCGATGACATGGTCGACGCGCACGTTCGCCATCTTCTGGGCCGCCTGAACGGCGGTGCGGATGGCGCGTTCGGTCTCGGCCATGGCCTCGACCTCGCCGAAGCGCACACCGCGCGAGCGGGTCGTCGCCGCGCCGATGACGCGAAAGGCCGACTGCCCCGCCATGGAACCGACACCGTCGCTGTCCAGGAACCGGTCCGGCCCGTCAAAGCGCAGGATCAGGCAGGCGATCTTGGAGGTGCCCACGTCGAGAATGGCGATCACGCCGCGCTGCATGGCGGCCTGACGCATGTTCCGCATTGCACGTTGGCTCTCATAAAGGTCTTTCATTCGTCACCTGCCTCTGGCTCTTCTCCGTTCACGCGACGCAATTCCGCGACGGCTTGTTCATTGAGTCTGATGGTTGGCCGGGCCGTGTTGCGCATGTCGATGACCGACACGTCACGGGCCAGCAGATCCTGGGCCTGGTCCAGGGCGATCACGCGCTCGAAGGCACGGATCGGGGTTTGCGTGGGCAGCAGGATGCGCTGGCCACGGTCGAGCACGACATCCCAGCGCCGTTCGCCCATGCGGACCACGGCGCGCATCCGTTGCCGGATCGGGCCGGCAACATCGTATAGCCTCAGCCCCTCGGCGAGCGCGGCGCGCGCCCCGTCGCCGGTGATCAGCGGCAGGTCGGCCCGGTCGGCCCGGGCCGTCACGGGGGCGATCAGCACGCCCTCGGCGTCGATCAGGCGCAGCCCTTCGGCCCCGCGGAAGACGGCCACCGGCTGGCGCTGCTCGACGGTCACCTGCAGCACACCGCCCGGGCGCACCCGCAGCGCGGCCTCGGCCACCGGTGCGAGCGCGGCCACCCGGGCGCGCATTTCCTTGAGATCCAGCTCGAAGGACGAGGTCGGAAATTCCACCGGCAGGACCGTGCGGATCTCGCGCGACAGGGCCTCGTCGGCCCCGTCCACCGCCATCACGCGGACGCTGAATTCCTCGCGGCCGAGAAATTCCATGCGGGCCTTGGCAAAGGCCTCGGCGACCATCTGGCGGTTCGCCTCCTGCGCCCCCCAGGCCGTCAGCGCCCCACCGACGGCAAGCAGCGGCAACCCCACGACGATCAGCCGCCGCAGGCCGGGTGTCAGCATCCAGCGCTGGAACCGGTAGCCCCAGCGCGATGGCGCGGGATCGCGGGGTGCGGCGCCCGAGCGGTTGCGTCTCAACGTCCGCATGAGGCGTCCTCCACCATCCATGTCACCAGCGCCGGGAAATCCAGGCCACAGTGGGCCGCCTGTTCGGGCGACAGAGACGTCGGCGTCATGCCCGGCTGGGTGTTGGTCTCCAGCAGGATCAGACCGTCCAGGCCGCGCGCCGTGTCCCAGCGGAAGTCCGTGCGGCTCAGGCCCCGGCACCCCAGGGCGTCATGGGCGCGCTGCGCGAAGGACAGACAGGCGTCGAAGATATCCTGAGGGATCTTGGCGGGCACCTCGTGGCGCGAGCCGCCCTCGGCATATTTCGCGTGGTAGTCATACCAGCCCTCGGTGACGATATCCGTGACCGTCAGCGCCCGGTCGCCCATCACGGTGGTCGTCAGCTCGCGCCCCGGTGCATAGGTCTCGACCATCAGGACCTCGGGCAGGTCCGGGGCGAGGGTCGGCGGGCCGTCCGCGGCCTCGGTCACGATATGAACCCCGACGCTGGACCCCTCGTTGTTGGGCTTGACCACATAGGGCGGCGCCATGAGGTGGCCCGCCTCGATCGTGGCACGATCCGCCAGCAGGCTGTCAATCGTCGGCAGCCCGGCGTCGCGGTAGGCGTCCTTGGTGCGCTGCTTGTCCATGGCCAGCGCCGAGGACAACACGCCGGAATGCGTGTAGGGCAGCCCGAGCCATTCCAGCAGGCCCTGGACGCAGCCGTCCTCGCCCCAGCGGCCGTGCAGCGCGTTGAAGACCACATCGGGCCGCAGCGTCTGAAGCTGCGCGGCCAGATCCGGCCCGGCGTCGATTTCGTGAACGTCATAACCGGCAACGCGCAGGGCGGCCGCACACTCCAGGCCCGAGCTGAGGGAAACCTCCCGCTCGACAGATGGGCCGCCCATCAGGACGGCAATGGTCTTTGGTGCCCTGCTCGACACGCTCACCGCCTCGGGTTGCGGCCGCTTTGGCGCGGCCTCTTGTTTTTCGACCGCTTCTGCGCGGCCCTGTCTTGTGGACCGCTTCTGCGCGGTCCGTGCCTGTTCGCTTGTCGGCCCCTGCCTGTCGGGCCGTGCCGGTTGTCCCGGCTTAGCTGTCAGCGGCCGGTTCACCGACCCGCATGATTTCCCATTCTAGCGTGAGGCCGCTGTTTTCGTAAACCTTTTTTCGGACCGCCTCACCCAGACCCTCAAGGTCCGCCGCCGTGGCGCCATCCGCGTTGGTCAGGAAATTCGGGTGCTTGTCGTTCATCACGGCGCCGCCCAGCGTGGCACCGCGCATCCCGGCCTCCTCGATCACCTTCCAGGCCTTCAGGTCGTGGCTGTCATCCGCCCGCCCGGTGCTGGAAAACCCGGCCGGATTGCGGAAGGTGGACCCGGCGGTGCGGTCCGTGGTCGGCTGCGTGGCGTCGCGCTTGGCCAGTTGAATTTCCATGCGTCGGGTCAGGTCCTCGGGGGCGCCCGCAGGCGCATCGAAAACCGCCTCGGTTATGACACAGCCCGCGGGCAGGCTGCTGCTGCGATAGGCCAGGCCAAGCTCTGCCACAGGCAGCGTCGCAACCTCGCCAGTGCGCAGCACGACGCGCACCGCGCGCAGAACATCCGCGGTGTAATCCCCGTAGCAGCCCGCGTTCATGGTCACGGCGCCGCCGATGGCCCCGGGGATCGTGCGCAGGAAGGTCAGGTCGCAGCCCGCCTCGGCGGCCCTGCGCGCGACATGGGCATCCAGCGCCGCCGCCCCGGCGCTCACCGTCTGCCCCTCGATGGAGATGCCGTTGAAGCCCCGGCCCAGGCGGATCACCACGCCGCGGATGCCGCCATCGCGGACAATCAGGTTGGACCCGACGCCCATGGGAAAGACAGGCACCGCCTCGGGCAGCGCGGCCAGGAAGGCGGCCAGATCGGCCTCGTCGGCGGGCTGAAAGAAGACATCCGCCGGGCCGCCCACGCGCAGCCAGGTCAGGCCGGAGAGATCCCGGCCCCGGGTCAGCGTGCCGCGCACCTCGGGCAGGTTGAAGTCAAGTGTCATGTGCCGCTTCTACGCCTTGGGCCGGGCGCGCTCAACCCGCCGCCGCAGCCAATGCCCCAGAAACAGGACGGGCCAGCGCAGCACCGACATCCCCGCGATCAGCACCAAAAGCCCCACCCAGGGGCCATTTTCCACCGTGACCCAGCCCAGCAGCGGCACGCCGATTGCGATCAGCACATAGGCCCGCTTCCAGTGGTTGTCGCGGCTGGGGATCAGCGCCAGCACGTTTGCCGCGATGGCCCAGAGGAAGACGGCGATCAGAGACGCGCTCATCGCGGACGCTCCGCTGCCTGCCCGCGCGCCCGCGCCCGCGCCCGCGCACGCGATCAGAGATAGCGCAGCGGGTTGCGGAACATCGACACGAAAGCGGCCAGCGCCAGGGCCGACCAGCCCCAGCCATGCGCCGCGCCCAGCCAAAGGATCAGGACCGGTGCCGCAATCAACAGCGTGACCCCCGGCAGGTATTGCCGCCGCAGGGGCAGAAGTGCCGTCCCGCTCGCGGCAAGGGCCCAGAGGATCGACAGAAGCACCGGCAGGCTCACAGCCATCCCCCCGTCACGATCCGCCGCAGCGGCGAGGCCAGCGCCACACCGCCCCCCATCGCCGCCAGCGCCGCCCCGGCCTCGGCGGGGTTGGCCTGAAAATGCAGCAGCAAAAGCCCGCCCGCGGCGACGACAAAGGCGAAGAGAAACCGCCGCAAAATATGCGTCACGCTGACCAGCGCGAAAAGGACCACCGCGCCCACGATGATCCAGAGGGCGGTCATCCGGCCAACCGCGCCGGCAGGGCGTTGGCCCAGGCGCTGATGGTGCCGGCGCCAAGGCAGACGACCATGTCGCCGGGGCCCGTCTCGGCGCGCACGATGGCGGTGAGGTCGTCGAGCGTGTCGATGGCGCGCGCGTCGCGGTGGCCGGCGCGGGTCAGGCCGGCGACCAAGTCGTCGCGGCTGGCGCCTTCGATGGGCGTCTCTCCGGCGGCGTAGACCTCGGCGATCGCGACGACATCGGCCTCGTTGAAACAGGCGCAGAAGTCGTCGAAGTGGTGGTGCAGCCGGGTGTAGCGGTGCGGCTGGTGCACGGCGATCACGCGGCCCGCGCTGGCCTGGCGCGCGGCGCGCAGGACGGCGGCGATCTCGGTCGGATGGTGGCCGTAGTCGTCGATCACGGTGACGCCGCCCACCTCGCCCACGCGGGTGAAGCGCCGCCCCACGCCCTTGAACCCGGCCAGCGCGGCCCGGATTTCCGTACGTTTCATGCCCAGATGGCGGGCCACGGCCACCGCCGCCAGCGCGTTGGACACGTTGTGGTCGCCCGGCATGGGCAGGGTGCAGCCCGCGATCACCGCGCCCTCGGCCTGCAGGGCGATGTCGAAATGCGCCACGCCCTTGTCATAGCTCAGGTTCACCGCGCGGATGTCGGCCTGGGTGTTGAAGCCGTAGGTCAGCACGCGCCGGTCGGTGATCTTGCCCACCAGCGCCTGCACGTCCGCGTCATCGGTGCAGCAGACGGCCAGCCCGTAAAAGGGGATGTTGCTGACGAAATCGTAAAAGCCCCGGTGCAGGTTCTCCTCGGTGCCCCAATGCTCCATGTGCTCGGGGTCGATGTTGGTGACCACGGCGATGGTGGCGGGCAGGCGGTTGAAGGTGCCGTCGCTCTCGTCGGCCTCGACCACCATCCACTCACCCTCGCCCACCCGCGCGTTCGAGCCATAGGCATGGATGATACCGCCGTTAATCACCGTGGGGTCGAATTTCCCGCCGTCCAGCAGCGCCGCAACCATGGTGGTGGTCGTGGTCTTGCCGTGGGTGCCGGCGACGGCGACGTTGGATTTCAGCCGCATCAGTTCGGCCAGCATCTCGGCCCGGCGCACCACCGGCAGGCCCCGGCGGCGCGCCTCGTCCAGTTCGGGATTGCCGGGTTTGATGGCCGACGAAATCACGACGACCTCGGCCGCCTCCAGGTTCGCGGCCTGCTGGCCCTCGTGGATCAGCGCGCCAAGGGCCTTGAGCCGCTCGGTGATCTTCGAAGATCTCAGGTCCGACCCCTGCACCACATAGCCATGGTTGAGCAGCACCTCGGCGATGCCCGACATGCCGATGCCGCCGATGCCGACGAAATGGATCGGGCCGACATCGAGGGGGAGTTTCGTGGCTGCGGCATTCATGAGCGGGTGTCCATCCATCACTTGGGGTGCGCTCCGGCGAGGCCCTCCACGAGGGTCACCAGGGCCTCGGTCGCATCGGGCTTGCCCACCGACAGGGCCGCCTGCGCCATCTGCGCCGCGCCCTCGGGGTCGGACAGGACCGACGAAATCTGTTCGGTCAACGTGCCGACTTCGAGCTTGGATTCCGGCACCAGGATCGCCGCGCCGGCCTGCGCCAGGGCGCGGGCATTGGCCGACTGGTGGTCGGCGGTGGCAATGGCCAGCGGCACCAGGATCGACGGCCGCCCGATCACCGAGATATCGGCGACCGACGAGGCGCCGGCGCGGCTGATCACCAGCTGCGCCTCGGCCATGCGGGTGGGCAAGTCGTTGAAAAAGCTCTGCACGTCGGCGGAAATACCCTCGCTGGCGTAGTAGTCGGCGACGCGCGCGTGATCTTCTTCGCGGGCCTGGTGGCTGACGCGGATGTGGCGGCGAAGGGGCGTGGGCAATCCGGCGATGGCAGGCGGCACCACATCGGACAGGATGCGCGCGCCCTGGCTGCCGCCCATTACCAGGATCGACATCGGGTAGTCGCCCGGCGCGATATAGCCGGCGCCGCCCCGGTCCAACACCGACCGGCGCACCGGGTTGCCGCTGTGCACCCCGTCGACGCGCGCGGGCAGCTCGGTCGGCCAGGTGCCGCAGGCGACCTTGTGCACCCGACGGGCAAAGATGTGGTTGACCCGGCCCAGCACGCCGTTCTGTTCATGGATCATGCGCGGTTTGCGCAGCAGAGTGGCCGCCGCCATGGCCGGAATCGTCGGGTAGCCGCCGAAGCCGACCACCACATCAGGCCGGTCGCGCAGCATCTTGACGACCGCGCCGATCACGCCGCCAACGATGCGGAACGGCACCAGCGCCTTGCCCAGCATGCCGCCACGGGCAAAGGTGGCGCTGCTGACCTGTTCGATCTCGACCACATGTGGAAAGCCGCCCGTATAGCGCGCACCGCGCGCGTCGGTGGAAAGCTTGACCCGCCAGCCGCGGCGCAGCATCGCCTCGGCCAGGGCCTGGGCGGGAAACATGTGCCCGCCGGTGCCCCCGGCGGCGATGGTCAGAAGCGGCTGGCGCGCCATGCTCAGCGCCCCCCGCGCAACAGAATGTCGCCGATCTCGCCCTGCGGGCGGCTGCGCGTCAGGGCCAGCAGCATGCCCACGGCAATGCCGCTGGCGATCACCGAGGAGCCGCCGTAGCTGACGAAGGGCAGCGTCATCCCCTTGGCCGGGAGCAGACGCACCGCCACGCCCATGTTGATCATTGCCTGCACCCCGATCATCGCCGCCAGGCCGCTTCCGGCCAGCCGGATGAAGGGGTCGCGCTCGCGCATCAGCCGGATCAGCGAGCGCAGCACGATGGCCATGTAAAGCGCGATGATCGTGGCCACGCAGACCAGGCCGTATTCCTCGGCCGCGACGGCGATGATGAAATCCGTATGCGCATCGGGCAACGACCATTTCACCTGCCCCTCACCGACGCCGACACCGAAGAAACCGCCCTCGCGGATGGCGTTGGTGGCGTAGCCTAGCTGGGTGCGCGGATCGAGGTCGGGCGAGAGGAACCCGTCGATGCGGCGGGCGAAATGCTCGGAATTGGAATAGGCGACACTGCCGCCCAGGATGGCCAGCCCGGCGATGGCCAGCAGCAGGAACAGCGGCGCGCCGGCGACGAAATAGATCACGCCCCAGCCGAAGAGGACCAGCGCCGCCTGCCCGAAATCGGGCTGCATGGCCAGAAGCGTGACAATCACCAGCGCCAGCGCAAAGGAATAGGACTTGCCCGGCGGGCCGCCCAGTTGCTGGCTGGCGGCCATGAACCAGGCGGCGACGACGATGAAACCGGGCTTGAGGAATTCCGACGGCTGGAAAGACCCGAAGCCCATCGAATACCAGCGCACCGCGCCCTTGCCGAAGTCGGTCCCGAAGAATGGCAGCCCCAGAAGGGCCACGAAGGCGACAACAAAGCCCAGCACGCCCAGCCGCCGGATCAGCGTCGGCGACATCATCGACATCACGGCCATCACTGCGATGGCCACCGCGCCGAAAAACGCTTGACGCTGGACATAATGGAAGGGGGCAAAGCCGTTGCGCTCGGCCAGCGGCGGCGAGGCGGCCAGCCCCAGCAGCAGGCCGATCCCGAACAGGGCGAGCGCGCAGGACAGGGTCCACCTGTCCACCGTGCGCCACCAACGGGGAAGAACCGGGTCCCCGGACGTGGCCGGAAGGGCCCCATAGACCATCTCTGTCATGGCATTACCGCTCGACTGCCTCGTTCACGCCCGGTTGACCCGGGTCAATGGCATCAGCCTAGCCGAGCGGCGCCATGATTTCCAGTGAAATAAGGCGCGGACGTGTCGCGCCCTTGCGCTGCGGTGGATTTCCCGGCAGTCAGCCGCCGATGCAGGTCAACACGCTGATACTTGGGGCCGGGGCCGCCGGTCTTTATTGTGCCGCCCATGCCGGGCCGGACACGCTGGTCGTCGATCATGCCAAGGCCCCGGGCGAGAAGATTCGCATCTCGGGCGGCGGGCGCTGCAATTTCACCAACATGCACACTGGGCCAGAGGCCTTCCTGTCGGGCAACCCGCATTTCTGCAAGTCCGCCCTGGCGCGCCACACCCAGTGGGATTTCATCGACCTGGTCGATCGCCACGGCATCCCCTGGCACGAAAAGACGCTGGGCCAGCTGTTCTGCGACACCTCGGCCAAGGACATCATCGCCATGCTGCTGGCCGAGCTGCGCGCGGCGGGGGCCGATCTCTGGCTGCAAACCGAGGTGAGCGAGATCACCCACGACGGCGCGCGGTTTCACGCCACGCTCGCCCGCGAGGGGCGGTGCCAGAAGGTCACCGCCCGGCACCTTGTGGTCGCCATGGGCGGAAAGTCGATCCCCAAGATGGGGGCGACGGGCCGGGCCTATGACATCGCCGCCCAATTCGACGTGCCGGTGACCGAGACGCGCGCCGGGCTGGTGCCGTTCACCTTTTCCGACAATCCCTTCGCGGGGCTCTCCGGTGTCTCGACCCCGGTGCGGGTCATGGCCGAAGACGGCACCGGCTTTGACGAGGCGCTCTTGTTCACTCATCGCGGATTGTCCGGGCCCGCGATGCTGCAGGTCTCGAACTACTGGCAGCCGGGCGAGGGTCTGACCGTTGATCTGGCCCCCCGCGCCGACCTCTTCGAAACCCTGCGCATGGCGCGGGCCACCGCGGGGCGCAAGCGGCTGTCCAGCCTCTTGCCCCTGCCCGCGCGGCTGGTCGAGCACCTTGGCGCGCGGCACGATCTGTCGGGCAACATGGCCGACTGGTCCGACACCCGGTTGCAGGGTCTCTGCGACGCCCTGACCGGCTGGCAGGTCCGCCCCACCGGCACCGAAGGGTATCGCACCGCCGAGGTCACGCTGGGCGGCATCGACACCGACGCGCTGTCCTCGAAGACGATGCAGGCCAAGGCGGTTCCGGGGCTGCATTTCATCGGCGAGGCGGTCGACGTGACCGGCTGGCTGGGCGGCTACAACTTTCAGTGGGCCTGGTCCTCGGCCCATGCGGCCGGACAAGCCATCGCCATGGCCAGGCACGCCTGAGCGGCGCGCGGCCGAGACCCGGTCAGAGCTTTGCGACCTGCGCGGTGAAATCCTCGCCGCGCCGCTCGAAGTTGTCATACTGGTCGAACGAGGCCGCGGCCGGGGCCAGCAGCACCACCTCGCCCGGTTCGGCCTCGGCGGCCGCCCGGGCCACGGCAGTTTCCATGTCGGTGCAGACCTCGGCCTCGACGCCTGTCAGCTGCATCGCCAAATCCGCCGCCTCGCGCCCGATGACATAGGCCTTGACCACCGATCCGGTGGCCCCGTCCAGCGCCGCCAACCCGCCGTCCTTTTCCAGCCCGCCGCAGATCCAGCGCACCCGGTCGAAGGCCGCGAGCGCCTTGGCGGCACTGTCCACGTTGGTCGCCTTGCTGTCATTGACGTAGCGCACGCCGCCGATTTTGGCGATGACCTGGCTGCGGTGCGGCAGGCCGGGGAAGGTCTGCAGCGCCTGTTCGATCACGCGCGGGGCAAGGCCGAGGGTGCGGCAGGCGGCATAGGCGGCGCAGGCGTTCTGATGGTTGTGCTGCCCCGGCAGGCCGGCAATGGCACGCAGGTCGATCGACCCCAACTGCCGCCCCTTGCGCCATTCGGCCAGGAACCCCTTGCGCGCGAAGACGTGCCAGCCCTCGCCCGCCAGTTTCGACGTGGCCACGCGGATCACCCGGTCGTCGGCCGGGCCGGTGGCCAGCTGGTTGGCCAGATAGCGGCCCTCGGGCTCGTCCACGCCGATGACGGCGCGATCCGGCCCGCCCTCGGCGAACAGCCGCCGCTTGGCCGCGAAATAGCCCCCCGGCCCGCCGTGACGGTCCAGGTGATCGGGGGTGAGATTGGTGAAGACCGCCACATCCGGCGTCAGCGCGCGGGCCAGCTCGGTCTGGTAGGAGGACAGTTCCAGCACGATCACGTCGCCGTCATGGGGCGGCTCGATGTCCAGCACCCCGCGCCCGATGTTGCCCGCCAGCTGACTGGGCCGGCCCACGTGGTCAAGGATGTGATGGATCAGCGCGACGGTGGTGGACTTGCCGTTCGATCCGGTGACGGCGATCACCCGCGGCGGCTGGTCGAAGTCGTCCCATTCCCCGCCCGCGAGGCTGCGGAAGAACAGCCCGATGTCGTTGTCCACCGGGCAGCCCGCCTCCCAGGCGCGGGCGATGGCCGGATGCGGCGCGGGGTACAGATGCGGAATGCCTGGCGAGGTTATGAGCAGCGCTACCCCCTCATAGGCGCCCGGCTTGGTCAGGTCGCGCAGGGCGGCGCCCACTTCGGCGGCGCGACGCTCGGCCTCGGGGCCATCGTCCCAGACCACCACCTCGGCCCCGCCGGCCTGCAGCGCGATCACCGCCGCCCGGCCCGACCGGCCCAGCCCCAGAACCGCCACCCGCTGGCCGGCGACACCGCGTACAGGAATCATGAAAACGGCCCCCCTCGGCCCGGTCAGATCAGGCCGCCAACCTGCCCCCTGCGGGCGTCAGAGGCAAGACGGGGCGCACGCAGCCAGCCGGTTCCAGAGTATGCTTTCAGCGTCGTCTTGCACCACGCCTTCGCCCTGCCTCCACCATACCCGCATGAGGCGAAGGCGAAAGCTCAGCGCGGCAGTATGGGGGCAAGACCCCACTCGGCCCGGAGCGCGCCGAAGGCGCAGGGCCAACGGCCCGGCATCGCCGATCGAGGCGCATATGCCGAAGGTATACTCGGCCAGGCCCGGGATCTTCCACGAATCGAGATCACGCCACCCAATTCGAGTGTTCCCGGACCCCGCGTGTCGCGGCTTTTCTAAGCGAGGCTCGGCAGCCACAGAACGATCATGGGAAAGGTCACTAGCAACCCGATTGTCACCGCATCGGCGATGAAGAAGGGCATCACGCCGCGGAACACGTCCTGTACGCTCAGATCGGCGCGCACGCCGGCCACCACGAAACAGTTGAGACCGATTGGCGGCGTGATGAGACAGAACTCCGCCATCTTGACCACGAGTATGCCGAACCAGATCGCGCACATAGGCCCCGACATGCCGAACGTGCTGTCGGCGGCCGAGACCATCGCCCCGCCATTGAGCGCCATCACCGCCGGATAGACCACGGGCAGCGTCAAAAGCAGCATCCCGATCGCGTCCATGAACATGCCCAGCACGGCATAGGCCAGCAGGATGCAGATCAGGATCAGCATCGGCGAAACCGTCAGCGAGGTGATCCAGTCGGCGAAGGCCGCGGGCAGGTCGGCAAAGCCGAGAAACCGCACGTAGATCAGCACGCCCCAGATGATGGTGAAGATCATCACCGACAGTTTCGCCGTCTCGAGCAGTGCATCCCGCAGCTCGGGCCAGCGCATGCCCCGGTAGAGCGCCATCAGAAAAACAACGAACGCTCCGATCGCGCCCCCTTCGGTCGGCGTGCCCCAGGCATCGCCACCAAACGGATTGTAGACGAAGAAGATGATCGTCACGACGACAAAGACGATGGGCAGGGCGGGTGGCAGCGCCACGAAGCGCTCGCGCCAGGTAAAGCCGCTGACCGGCGGGCCGAATCCCTTGATGGTCAGCGCCAACCCGATGATGAGCGCTCCGTAGACAAAGGCGGAAAAGACACCGGGGATGAACCCCGCGAGCAAGAGCTTTCCCACGTCCTGCTCGACGATGATCGCGTAGATCACCAGCAACGCCGAGGGCGGGATGAGCGAGGCCAGCGTGCCGCCGGCCGCCACGACGCCCGCCGCGAAGCGCTTATCATAGCCGATCTTGAGCATCTCTGGGATGGCGATGCGCGCAAAGACGGCCGCCGTTGCCACGCTCGCCCCCGACACGGCGGCAAATCCGGCCGTGGCAAAGACCGTCGAGACGGCAAGCCCGCCCGGCACCCAGGCGATCCAGCGTTTCGCGGCCTCGAAGAGTGCCTTGGTCAGCCCCGCGTAATAGGCCAGATAGCCGATCATGATGAAGGTGGGGATGAGGCTGAGCGCCTGTGAACTGACCTTGGAATGCGGCACCTGACCGGCCGTCTTGACGGCCACCGTCAGCGCCCAGACGAACTCGTCCCCCGCATAGCCCTTCTTGGACCAGAAAATCCAGATCAGCCCGAGCGTACCTGCGAGGGCTGCGGCAAAGGCGACGCGCATACCAAGAATGACGACGACCAGCAGCAGACCGGTGACCACAAGCCCGATATCTATCGGCTCCATCAGGTGCCTTCCCTATTCATCACGGCCGCTCAGCTGCGCGGCCTCGCGCGCGGCCTGCGTCGCCGCATCCTCAATCAGAGGCACCGCGACCGGACGCTCCGCTCCGGTGACCAGCGCCCGCCCGAAGCCCCAGACCTGCAGCATCAGCCGCAACGACAGCACGCCAAAGGCAATCGGCGCCAGGACCTTTGCCGGCCAGATCGGCAGGCCGATGTCCATGGTGCTGTCCCGGCTCCACATGGGCGCGTTCCAGTCGAAACTGCGCGCGAAATGCGCCCAGCTGCCCCAGACCAGCAGCAGCATCAGCGCCAGCACCAGCACCTTGGTGATCAACTCGATCAGCCAGAGTACGCGTCCACGAAACATCCCGACGAAAATATCCATCCGGATGTGCCCACCATCGCGCTGCGTATAGGCCACGCCCATGAAGGCAATAAGCGGCATGATCTGCTCGATCCAGTCGACGTAGCCGGGCAGCGGTTGATTGAAAAAATTACGCCCGCCCACGGAAACCACCGCCAGTACCATCAGCGAGAACACGGCCAGCCCGCTCAAGAGCGCAAGCTGCCGCTCGATCCGGTAGAGGCCACGATCAAACCTGCTCAGACTGCTGGTATCGGACAGGACAGAGGCCGCTCCTGCCATGGATCATCTCCCGTTCAGGTCGCAAGACCGCGGCCCGTGACGCATACACCACGGGCCGCGCAGCTCAGGCTCAGGAGCCGCCCTTGATCTCTGCCAACGTGTCGCTGGCAAAGTCGTGGAGCTCTTGCGCGGGGAGGCCGCGATCGCTCATGTCCTCGATCCAGGCTGCGGCGGCCGGGCCGGCGACCGCCTCTTCGAAGTTCGCGAGTGCGTCCTCGTCAAAGCTGATCACCTCGATGCCGCGCTCTTCGAGCGCCGGACCCCAAGCCTCCAGTGTGTTGTTCTCATAGTTGTCGACATAGTGATCGAGCGCTTCGTCGATGGATCCCAAAAGCGCCTCGCGATGATCCTCCGACAGGCTGTCGAGCGCGTCGGTATTGGCAACGACCGGGCAATTGACCGTGCCGGGGTTGAGGTTCGAGGTCCACCACTCGCCGTTTTCGATCGTGCCGAAGGACATGTGCGCATGCGGGGCAAAGGCCACGGCCTTGACCACGCCACTATCCATCGCCTGCCGCACTTCGGTTGCGGACATCGAGGTGGGCACCGCGTCCACGGCCTCCATCGCGGCGCCAATCCCGCCGGTGGCGCGCACGCTCAGCCCCGCGAAATCATCAAGGCTGCCGGGCGCATCGCTCAGCCCCACGAGGTTATACTGCGGCAGCGGCGACGGCATCAGAAGCTCCGCGTTCCAGCGCGCCAGGTCTTGCTGCGCGGCCGGATGGTCGTAGAGCGCCATCGAAAGTTCACGCTCCTGCTCCAGCGTCTCGACGCCCAGGAACGGCAATTCGAGAACCGTGATCGTCGGGTTCTTGTCGCGGTGATAGCCCGCGCAGAACTGCGCCATCTCGAAGGCCCCGATGGAAATCCCGTCCAGGTTCTCGCGGTTGTTCGACAGGCCGCCGTAGCTGATGTTGAGGGTGAATTCGCCGTCGGTCTTTTCACTCACCAGTTCGGCCAGCTTCTCGACGTGCTCGGTAAAGGCGCGGCGCTTGCCCCACAGCGAGACGTTCCATTCGGTCGCCATCGCCTCGCCGGCAAAGGCAAAGCTGATCGCGGCCACGGTGGTATAACTCAACAGTTTCGGCATGGTTTCTCCTCCCAGATGTCATGCGTCACGATGCCGGCAATCCTGTTTCATGCCACACACAATGCCTAGGAAGAAAACCGCGCATGACAGTCACAGCCGCCCTGCGGATTTCCGCAAGCAGGCTACAGCAGCGCCCCCTTGTCCAGCCCCAGCTTGACGATCTTCTCGTTGAGCGTGCGCCGGCCGATGCCAAGCGCCTCGGCCACCGCTTCCATCTGTCCCTCATGCGCGGTGATCGCCTTGGCAATGAGTTCGCGCTCGAAGGCGGCCACAGCCGCCCGCAGCGTGTCCGGCACATCATCGGCCAGCGCATCGCGGCGCAGCGCCTGCGCCATCGACCCGGCCCCGCGCCGCGCGCTCAGCACCCGGCGTTCGCACACGCTGCGCAACTCGCGCACATTGCCCGGCCAGTCGTGCGCCAGAAGGGCCGCACTGTCCTCGGGCGTCAGATCGGGCACACGGGTCTCGTATAGGCGCGCGAACTCGTCAAGGAATCGCGCCGTCAGCAGCATTACGTCATTGCGCCGCTGCCTGAGCGTGGGCAGGGCAATCATCGTGGTATTCAAGCGATACAGCAGATCCGCCCGAAGCCGCCCCTCGCGCACCGCCTGCTCGGGGTCTTCGTTGGTGGCGGAAATCACCCGGAACGCCAGCGGCACCGGGGCCGTCGCACCAAGCGGCAAGACCTGCTTGTCCTCGATGACCCGCAACAGCTTTGCCTGCACCGGCATCGGGCAGGAGCAGATTTCATCCAGAAACAAGGTGCCGCCATCGGCCCCCTGCAAGCGCCCGTTGGCCACGCCCTCGGCCCCGAACATCTCGGCTTCGAAGCCCTCGACAGACAGCGCGGCACAGTTGAGCGCCAGAAATGGCCCCGCCGCATCGCCGCTCAGGTCATGCAGCGCCCGCGCCACAAGGTCCTTGCCGGTGCCTGTCTCACCCTGCACCATCACCGCGGCCGCGCTCTGGGACAGGTCCAGCACCTCTTCGCGCAAGGCAACGGTCTCAGGCGTCTCACCCAACAGCGCCCTGTCCAGCCCCGAAAGCTGCATCAGGCGCGATTTCAGCCGCTCGGTCGTGCGCCGCATGGTATGTTGATCCGCGGCATGGCGCAGGATGTTCAGCAACCGGCGCGGCTCATAGGGTTTCTCGACGAAACTGTAGGCCCCGCGCTGCATCGCATCCACCGCCATGGCGATATCGCCATGCGCCGAAATCAGCACCAGCGGCGGCGACAGATCACGATCGAGACTGTCCAGCAACTCCAGTCCCGAAATTCCCGGCATTCGTACGTCAGACAGGATCACGTCCGGTTGGAATGCCTCCAGTCGCTCGGCCAGCCGCTCGACGCGCGGTTGCGCCTCGACGCACCAACCCGACGACTCCAGCAGGTCGATGAGCGAAAGCCGCATCGCGCGGTCATCCTCGACAATCAGAATACGGCAGGTCCCTGATGTGCTCATGCCGCGCTCAGATCCTTGTCCATGCCCTGTTGCGGGATCTCGATCCGGAACATCGCACCGCCCCGCGCAAGGTTATCGGCGCTGAACCGGCCCTGATGCGCCTTGACGATATTCGCCGAAATCGCAAGGCCCAACCCCATGCCGCGCCCGCTCTCGCGCGTCGTGACAAACGGCTCCTGCAATTCATCAAGGCGCGCCTGCCCCAGCCCGTGTCCGGTATCATGCACCTCGACCCAGCCTATGTCATGACCTTGCCCGAGCATGATATCGATCCGTCGCTCCGCACAGTTCTCCACTGCATCCACAGCATTGCGCAGCACGTTGGTCAGCACCTGTTCCAACCGCAACTGATTGCCGCGCACGATGACGGGCTGATCCGGCGCATCAACCGATGTCGTGGCCCCCACGTTGGAGATATTCGGCGCGACCAGCGACAGCGCCGCCTGCACCACGACCTCCAGGTCGACCGGGCCAAATTCCTCGCGGTCATTGCGGGCAAAGAACTTCAACTGTCGCGTGATCCCCTCCATCCGGTCCACGATCCCGGTGATCCTCGGGATGAACCGCACCGCCGGTTGCCCGCCGATCTCGGCCGCGGCCAGGTGGTTCCGCATCGCCGCGATGGGCTGGCCCAATTCGTGCGTGACCGACGCCGCCAGTTGCCCCAGGGCGGCCAGACGGCTCGCCCGCTCCAACTCGTCCTGCGTCCGCTTGAGCCGGCGCTCGGCCGTGCGGCGTTCATCGATCTCTACGGCCAGCCGCTCGTTGGCCTCGCGCAGCTGCGCCTCCTCCGCCTCGGACCGGCGCAGGGCGGCGCCGATGCGCTGCATCCGGCGCACCTGCGACACAAGGAAGCCCGCGCCCGCGAGCAGCATCACCAGACCTGTCAGCAACAAGCTGCGCGTCACGGCCGCGTTGTCATCAGCAAAGTAGTGAAGCACCCAGTCATGTGGAGCCACCGAAGCCGACAAGTGAATACGCTCGGACCCGTCGATCACGGCACGCGCATCGTCCCTGGGCTCCCAGTCCAGAGACGCGAGGTCTTGCCCCGGAAACTGGCGATCCTGCGCAATTCGGGCGCGTTGATCCGGGCTCAGATCGCGCAGGCTGCGATAGCGCCACCTAGGGTCCGACGAGAGCAGGACGATCCCGTCGCGATTGGCCAGGAACACCTGTTCCCCGGCCGCGCGCCAGGCGTCTTCAAGATCGGTCAGATCCAGCTTGATGGCGATCACCCCGGCCAGCCCGCCTTCGGCGTCGCGCACCGCGTCGGCGATGAAATAGCCGGGCAGGCCCGTGGTCGCCCCGATGCCGTAGAACCGTCCCTGCGCACCCTCCCGCGCTGCCTGAAAATAGGGGCGAAAGGCGTAATCCTGCCCCACGAAGCTGTCAGGGCGACCGGCGTTCGAGGCTGCAATTGTCGTCCCGTCGGGCCGCATCAAATAGATCGCATCGAGCCCCGATTGCGCCGCAAAGGCCGCCAGTCTGCGATCGAGCCGCCCGGTCGCGCCCCCCGTGGCGGTGTCGATCACATGGGTATCACGCGCGAGCACATAGGTCAGGTGTGAAAACCGCTCAAGTTCCGAGCGTACGGTGCTATGGTACAGCGAAAGCCGTCCGCGGGCCTTGGCCTCTTCCTCGGATTGGAAAAAGCTGAGCGAGAGCCAGAAAACGCCGATTGCCACGCAGAGCGCGGTAAAAGCGGCCAGGACGGTGGTATTAAATCGCATGGAGCAAATGTATTGGGATTTTCGAGGGTCCGCGCAACCGAAAGCTGGTGATCCGTCGCCCGGCCAGCCATCGCAGACAGCCCGGACCTCGGGCCGCTCTCATGACCTCAAAAACCAAGGTCCGGGCAGACAGGGCCAGACGCGTTGCCCGACATCAATCTCTGGCATTGCGCAGAGCCAGAAAGTTCAGGCCGGCTCTTGCCAGCAGGCCGAACGCAAAAAACCAAAGCGCGGCATATACATAGCACCAAGTGAGAAATCCCGGTGTGTCTGTGATGGCCGCAACCCGGCCCGCGCGGGCCACGAGATCGTCGGCACCGATAACAGAGGCTGTGGCCGACGCCATGACTATAATCATCGCGTATTGCGCCGATGCAATGCGAAGCGTGGGTCCGAACAGGCGACGCCCGGAAATTTCGGCGCCCACGATCTGGTCAGACAAAAACCCTGCCACGGGAATGGCCAAAGCAAGGGCGGCCTTGATCCACGGATCGACAGGCTGCACCCCCCCGCCGGGCAGCGCAATTTCCTGTGGAAGCATAACTGCGAGGTAGAACATCATCACGAACGAGGGCACGTTGCGGCAAAGTGCGGTGGCGCCGCGAGCGCCAAGAGCAATGAAACGACTTTGCATCAACCGCAACAGGCCGATTGCCAGTCCCACCGTTGTTCCGATCAGGATGGCCAGGCCCGAGATTTGGAGGTTCATCACAAAGCCCTTGGCCATGTATGGCGTCCAGGCGAGCAGAATATCGAAGATTTCGCTCAACGTCATTCCAGCCACCTTCGAAGAGCTTCGAAGAAGGCCATGATGATCATGACAAAGACCAGGTAGAAGCCAAGAAGAAGGTTCATCATCAAAGCCTTGTCGGCACCTTCTCCCACAAGATCCGTGGTGGCGGTGATCATGTCGAAATAGGCGACCGCGCTGGCCATGCCGGCAGCCTTGACGATGTTGACCAGCGTGGCCACGATCCCGTCATAGCTTCCGAGAAAGGCCCTGATCAGCCCGATATCCGGGTTTTGTCGCACCTCGGCGCGGAGGAGAACCGCGATTGTTGCCCCGGCATAGGCAGAGAAGACCAGGCTCGCGATCGCGAAGGCCCCCGGCTGGACACCCGTTCGGTCATGCAGCCAGGCCGTGAGGCCGAAGAACAAGATATAAATCTGCAGAATGGGCGGCGTCAGCTGCGCCAACGCCACGATGCCCCGGGCCGCGGCATCTATGGGCGCGAGGATCGCTGGCCCGGAAGCTGTACGCAAGAGAAGCGCGGCCATGCCGATACCGAAAAAGCAGGCGCCGAGGATGGCCGTGATTGATATCGCAACAGTGTTCGCAAGCCCGGTCAGCAGGCGCGAGCGATTGTACGGATCAAAAAAGACGGTGACGTCGAGGCCAGTGGCGGCGTCGACCGCGCCGACCCAATCTGGCGTTGAAATCTGGCGACCCGATCTCGCGATTGTCGAAATCAGGCAGTCTTCCGGGAACGCACCCTCGGGGCCACGGCGGCAGACCATTCCGTCGGATGCTTCCCGCGACCAGAGCGTCTGCATCTCTTCGAGAAAGGGGGATGTCGTCCCGAGCCACCGCTCTTCGATCGACAGCAGCGTGCCATCGGCGTGCCACGCGGCGACAAGATCACCGATGCGTCTGGCCAGCTGCCTTGACTCGGCGCCGCGCGCCACGGCCATTGCCCAGGGGGTGCCGTTGATGGTGGGCATTGCGACCTCGAAGTCCTCCCATCCCGGCTCGGCCACCATCCCGGCCAACGCAGTATCGTCATAGGCCAGCCCGGCGCAGCGACCGTCCTGCAGGGCTGCCTTGGCATCGACGAGCGTGGAAAACGTAAGAGGCTCGATCAGCAGGGATTCACTCAAGTGACGGTTGTAGTAGGCGCCGCGCACAAGGCAGATTGATCGGCCGCGTAGCTGCCCCCACTCGGCAAAGGGCGAGTTCGATCGTTTCAGCAGTCGAACGCCGCTGGCATAATAATGCGGCAAAATCAGACGGGCGGCTTTGCGCCTTTCGACCGTGGCCCCCATGGTCGCGATGACCAGGTCAACGGTCCCCTGTTCCAGTCGCGCCAATCGATTGGCCGAGGTGACCGGGACAAGCCGCGGCGACACGCCAAGTGCGTCGGCGATGTGTGCCGCAATATCCGGCTCCATACCGGTGATGGCGCCGCTTGAATTGTAGCTGCCCCAGGCGCCGTAATCCGCCTTCACGCCGACCGTGATGATCCCTCGATCCCGGATATTGTCGAGCGTGTCGGCTGTCGCCGGAACCACAGAAAGCACCAGGGCCGCGATCAATACGAAAAGTACAACCGGGCGCGTCATGCCGGGCGTGCAACCGCGATCATGCCGTACCCGAATTTGGCCGGACAGGTCCGGCGCAGGACCGCGTCCAGCGCGCCGATCCAACGGTTGTTGGTTATGGATTTTTCGGAAAAAACTGACTCTGCCCGGATGCTTTCTACCACGAGCCCTGCCATTTCGAGTTCGCGCGCAAGCGAGGCGGAATCGTAAAGCATGTAGGGCAGCTGAACCCGGTCCCTGCCGAAACTGCGCGCATAGCGGATTTCACCGCCCTCGCAGCGTCTCTGAGCGCGCTGTTCGCCCCGAAACCGACGACGACGGTTGGGCACCGACACCACGATCCGCCCATGATCCGGGTGGAGCATCGCGGAGAGACGCTGCAAAACGTCCCGGCGCGCCATGGCCGTTTCAATGTGGCTCAACACGCCGAAAAGGCATGCGGCGACATCGACGGGCCCGGCCTCCGCGATGACCGCGTCGAGTAAAGCGGGATCCGGCCCGGTCAGCACAACCTTTTCCGCCAGCCCGGACATTGCCAGTCTGGCTTGTGCCCCGCGCAATGCAGTGTCCGAAATATCATATCCTATGACACTGCCACAAAACTCGGCGAGTGGCAGAAGATAGCGGCCACTGCCGCATCCGTAGTCGAGCACCGAGCCGCCTGCCGACATGTGAGCCAGAACAGCGTTCAGCACAGCAGTATTTGGGCGGGGATATCGACGATCGTAGTGACCGGCACCGAAATACAGATCGTACTGTCGTGCGGTTTCGAGATTCACGTCACTCAGTGACCCTTTCTCCTTTTTGGGCGGCCCGGTTGGCTGCGCATTGCGCATGATGGCATTCCTTTCGGGCCTGTTTTTTATTGCGGCGATATCGAGCCTTCCCCGAGATATTCCTGGACCAACTCGCGCCACTGGACGTGACGCAGCCGCGCGAGAATCTCGCGGTCGATCTTTCGTCGTAGTGCATCCTGCTCGAGAGTGATACCCCAACCATATGGTTCGCTGACAAAGCTTCGAGGCTGTATCTGGACACGCGGATATGCGCCGGACCGTGCAAGATATGTCAGTTGAAGCCAGTCGCCAAGGACAACATCTACGTCCCCCGCTTGCAGATGCTGCAACGCGGCGTCCCAGCTTGGGGCGATCAGGCAGCCGGTCTCTTTGTCTTTCGGCAGCGTTCGGTCGCAGCGAAACAAGGCGTCGGCCTCGACCCTGTTTTCCATGAAGCTCTGGCCGGTGGAGTTTGCAAGTGTTGCGACCCGATGCAACGGGAGTTCGTCCCACGCCACCGTTTCGGTACGGTCAACAGAGTTTATGAAAGATGTCGTGAGAACAGAAAATACACCGGCCGAAAAGGTCAGGCCCACGACCACCATCGCAGCCTCCAGTAGGCGCCCGGTTGCTGTCGGGAAAGCGTTTTCAAGCGACTTGAGACCCGAGGTACGCGCCATCGTCTCGTACATGAAAAACGCACCACGTCCCATTGGCCGGTCTGGCGCGTCTTCATCGGAGGTGCCCTTGACACGGCGTGAAACCGCGTAAGCGAGCAGAATGTTGAGGGCAATGAAGCTGAGAACTGCGATGACCGTCCGTTGCTGCATCAGCATGTTCCACAGGATTTGCCCGGCGTATCGGAAGTCGATCCCCTCGGTTTGCAAGCGCGCGACGACAAGGCCCGATGACAGATACTGCACCGAAAAATCGAAGCGCTCCGTCCGCTCGGAGGTGATTGTCAAGGGCGATATCACAACGTCCAGCGCGCCATCCTCAAGCGCAGGAATCTGCGCAGAGAGAGGACATTCCACATAGACGTAGCCATTCTCGAGACCAATCCCGGCTGCGACGCTTTCCCAAAGGTCAATCGACAGCCCTCGTAGACCGCGCAAGTCGTCGTCGACGACGAAAGGCGGCGCCTCGCGGATGCCAATGCGCAACTGTTCTTCCGGTTGCCCCGCCGGAGGATTGCAGGCGGACGTTCCCTCGGAGTACGCCGGAGTCCACGTGCAAAGGGCGAACAGAAGTCCGCCCAGCAAAAGCCGGGTCCCCAGGTGAAGAAAGCGCCACGACAACGCCGGATGCGCAGCAGTCGAACAGGTCATACCGTGCCTTAGCAGGTCGAGACTTTCAAAGGTAGTGCCCATGCACACGGGCTGAGCCGGATCTCCGGACTGGGATCTTTCAGGGTCAGGACCCTTCGATTTCAGGTCCGTTGCGTGGCTCACGGCCCCGAAAACGGAGCGGCGACATGGCCGGCCTTTTCCGGCTGATCCAGACGCGGATGGCGCGTCGGCACCGCCGGGCGCGCGCAAAACGGTGGCCCTGACCTTATTCGATGATCACAGCGGTCGCGTGGCAGGTTTCATTGTCTATCAAGGCCGTCGCCTCGCCAATATTCATTCCGCCAAAACCATTCTCTGCCCGATATGTCATCAGCAAAGTATGCTGGCGGTCATCGCTACACCTCCACGCCGATTTCCGAACGCCCTCCGTCCGGCGCAACGCTGTCGTTGAAGCGCACGATTCCG
>JAVLCA010000079.1:0-3529 GCA_031581025.1 Salibaculum sp.
TATTGATGTTGAGAAGGCCGATCTTGGCGTCTTCGGCCGCGTCACCCAATTGGCCCGCGGCCCATTCGCCGATCAGCACACCTGCCTGATAGTTGTCCGTGGCAAAGGTCATGTCGGCCGCGTCGATCGGGTCGAGCGGCGTGTCGAGTGCGATGACCAGCAGGCCGGCATCGCGGGCCTGCTCCACGACCGGCGCGATGGCGGCCGGGTCGGACGGCGTGATCAGAATGCCGTCGGCCTCGTTGGCGATGCAGGTCTCGATCGCCGCAACCTGGGTTTCGTTGTCGCCATCAATACGGCCGGCATAGGTGTTCAGATTAATGCCAAGCTCTTCGGCCTTGGCCGATGCGCCCTCGCGCATCTTCACGAAGAACGGATTGCTGTCAGTCTTGGTGATCAGACAGGCGGACGTTGAATGACCCCCGGCCATGGCCGCCCCAGCGGACGTGATCGCGGCAACAGCGGTGCCGACAAGAAGCTTTCTCATGTTATCCTCCCAGACGTATATTTTGCAGAGCCTCCACACTGCATTGATGCGGCGGGTACCCCAACCGCATGGCGTACAAGAGGCACGATTCGCAGAAATCTGTCAATTAATTCGTTAACTTTCTTTATTAAAAGGAATCGGCTAGCTTGGCAGCAGGAGGCTGGGTAAGTATGCGCGGATGGACGAGGGGCTAGTCAGATCAATCAGCACCGGGTTGAGCCAGCGCGGCGTTCGCGATCATAACGAACGGCTGTTGCTTTCCCTTATCCAGAGACACGGCGGACAGCCTGCCAGTGACCTGGCAAAGCGGTCAGGCCTGTCCCCGCCGACCGTATCGAGCATCCTGCGCCGTCTCGAGATGGAAGGCATTGTCATCCGGGGCGACCCGGTGCGCGGCAAGGTGGGCAAACCCTCCACTCCGATGCGGCTGAAGTCCGACGGGGCCTTTTCTTTCGGTCTGAAGATCGGGCGTCGCTCCGCCGAACTGGCCTTGATAGATTTCAGCGGCGTCTTGCGCCATGAACGACAGATCTCCTATGCGCGCCCCCGGCCGGACGCGGTCTTCTCTTTCGCGCAGCAAGGCGTTTCCGAGATCACCGCTCAGCTGTCCGACGATCACACCAGGCGCGTTTGCGGACTTGGCGTCGCCGTCTCTTTCGAGATCTGGAACCGCTCGGCCGGGGTCGATGGTGGCCGTGGCGACTACCCCGAATGGTCGTCCGTCAGCCTTGCACAAACCCTTCATGATCGGACCGGACTTCCGGTCTCGATCCTCAACGATGCAACGGCGGCTTGCCAAGCCGAACAGACCTACGGCCGCGGCAAGGCGTTCCGGGACTATGCCTATTTCTTCATCGGGGCCTATATCGGAGGCGGGATCGTGCTGAACAATACCGTCTACGAGGGCCGCCAGGGCAATGCCGGGGCGCTGGGGTCCATGCGCAGCATCGGCCCCAACGGGGAAAGCACGCAATTGGTCGACATGGCCTCGATCCGGCAACTGGAGACCCGGCTCAGCGAGGTGGATCTCGACCCCCGTCGGTTATGGACTGATCCCGACAGCTGGACCGCCCTGTCGCGCTACGTCGATCCCTGGCTTGGGCAAACCGCGCAGGAGCTTGCCAAGGCGGCGCTCTCCGTCTGTTCGGTGATCGACTTCGAGGCCGTCCTCATCGATGGCGCCTTTCCGGCTGAAATCCGCGATGCTTTGGTCGAGAGGGTTCGGCGCTATGTGGTCAACCAAGATACGCGCGGGCTGCTTCCCCCGAGGATCGAGGCGGGCAGTATTGGCGCAAAGGCCCGTGCGATCGGCGCCGCAACCCGGCCGATCGACAGTCAGTTCATGTTGTGAGCTTTGCAAGCGCTGCGCCTTGCAAGTTCTCTGGTGGTCAGTCCAGCCAGGCGGGGTAGTCGCTGACCAGAAGGTGCGTCGGGGCCACGTCTTCCTCGATCTGCGAGAACCGACCGATGGGCTCACGAAAGATGTTGTCGGTTTCGTCATCATTCACTGTCGAGACTTCACCGATAAGCACGTCGCCACCCTCGCCCCAGAACGCATGCCAATCCCCCGGTTGCAGGGTCACGCTTTCGCCGGGACGCAGACGCAGTTTCTGGCCGGCTGCGTAATCGACGGCGATCCCGTCGCACATCACCGTGCCGCCGCGATCCTCGGCGAACCGGCCATCGCTGCCGGAGCCATAAAGCTCGACCACGAGCGTGGCGCCGCCGCGGTTGATGATATCCTCGGCCTTGATGACGTGGGTGTGCTTGGGTGACAGTTGATCCTGCCGCGAGATCAGCAGCTTTTCCGCATAGCACATGCCGCCGCCGCGCTGCAGATCGCCCAGCCGCCCGTTGCGCAGGGTGAACAGGACGAGGCCCATCTCGTCGTAGTGGCCCGCGCCGTAATCGGTGATGTCCCAGCCGCAGCGCGAGTCGATTACATGGCGGGCCTGATTGGCGCGCGCCTTGAAGGTCTCGGGTGACCAGCGGGCGAAGGGTGGAAGAACAAAGCCGTGCCGGCGGATCATGTCGTCGGCCTCGGCCATGATGGCATTGATGCGGGATCGTTGCATGGGGCTTTTTGTCCTGTTTCGGCGTGTTGCCCGTTTGATAACGTTTTGACGACTGCACGTCCGTAAGGGGGTACGCAACCCGGTGCATCCCACAAGATCAAACGCGCCGGATCAAGTCGTCGGGTCGAGCACCCTCGCACGGATCGGCGCAGTCCTAGCGGTTTCAAACAACCGCCTCACCGTCAAGGCCGCGGTCCTTGGCGCGCATTCGACCCCCCGATTTTCTGATAGCGCCGGTCCGAGACGCATAAAATCGGTCCCCACGTGTTGGTGGCGGGCGCTATGTCAAGACGCGCATCTTGCCGTGTCGCGCCTGATTGCTGCAAGCCGACTGCGGCTCTAGAACGATGTCCGTATCCCGATGAACATGCCGCTCTCGACCTCACCGGCGACATTGCCCCGATTGAGGGCGTGATGCACGGAAATCGTCCCGAAGGTGTTGTCCGAGAGATCGACACCATAGCTGATGTCCAGCCGGACTTCTCTTTCATCGGGTGCAAGATCGACCTCGAACGTCTCGAATTCATAGCCCGAGACGGATCTCGCAACCGGCAATGTCAATGACGTTTGGCCTGAGACGACGTGTCTGACGTCAGTGCCTTTGGGACAGATTTGAGGTTTTCGTAACGGAGGATTTCTGGTTCATCGCAGCCACCAAGGAGCGAAGATGAACAAGAAATCCGGAACATCGAAGGACGCGGCCGACAAGCTGGTCAAAGGGATCAAGCGCAAGACGCGCAAACAGTATTCGGCTGAAGAGAAGATCAGGATCGTTCTGGCAGGGCTGCGCGGCGAGGAGAGCATTGCCGCGCTGTGCCGCCGAGAAGGGATCAGCGAGAGCCTGTATTATACGTGGTCGAAGGAATTCCTTGAAGCGGGCAAGCAACGCCTGGCCGGGGATACTGCCCGCCAGGCGACATCGCCTGAGGTCAAGGAACTGCGCTCGGAATCGGCTGCGCTCAAGGAG
>JAVLCA010000080.1:0-3459 GCA_031581025.1 Salibaculum sp.
GAATCTTCTATCACCCACCATTTTCCTGTCAGGGTTCCGGGCAGATCAGGCATCGCGCGGGGCGGCAGGGGCTTGCCAGCGGCGCGAGGCCTCTGTAAATCGCCCACCACCGGGTCGTTAGCTCAGCTGGTAGAGCGCTTCGTTTACACCGAAGATGTCGGGAGTTCGAACCTCTCACGACCCACCATTCAAAGCTCATGACATCGTGACGGTTTGGCGAAGCGACGGCCAACCGTGTCGACTCGGCTGTGCCTGACGTCTATCGTGATTGCGGCGTGGCCAAGGTGGCTATCCAAGGACAGTTTGCCTGTCCCTTCTCACCAAGACCCGAGGACCTGGAAATTGAATCTGGCCGCAGACAGCCTCTTCATGTCCAATCCCGATCCGATTTGGATATATGACCTCGAGACCTTGCGGTTTCTTGCGGTCAACAAGTCGGCAATCGCCAAATACGGATACACCCGCGCAGAGTTCCTGGCGATGACGATCGCGGATATCCGTCCCGCCGATGATCGCGCCGCGCTTGCAAGGAACGTAGCGGCGGTCACTGAAGGCCGCGGCGAAAGCGGGACCTGGCGGCATTGCCTGAAGTCGGGCGAGGTGATCCATGTGGATATCACGGGCCACACGATCACCCATGACGGCCGCCGTGCCGAACTCGTTGCGGCACGCGATGTCTCGCGCCTCGTCCTTGCCGAGCAGGCGGCGCAGGCGGCGCTCGCGCGCGAGGAAGCGGCCTCTCGTGAGTTGGCGCGGGGGAACTGGCTGCTTGAAATCGCCGGAACGTCGGCGAAGTTTGGCGCATGGCGATACGACATTCACTCTCATCAGATCGAATGGTCGCCGCAGACCGCCCGTATCCACGATGAACCCGAGGGCGTCTCGCCCACCGTGGAGCAGGGCATCGCATACTACGCTCCGGAATACAGGGACCGCATTGCAACCCTGTTCCAGGCCTGTCTGCACGACGGCATCCCCTTCGCCGAGGAACTCGAGATCATCAGTGCGAAGGGCCGCAGGCTTTGGGTGCGCACGACGGGCGAGCCGGAACGCGATGATGCGGGGCGGATTGTCGCCGTGCGGGGGTCTTTTCAGGATATCTCCGAGCGCCGCCAACTGGAGGACCGGCTGCGCCAGGCCCAGAAGATGGAGGCCGTCGGCCAGCTGACGGGCGGTGTCGCACATGACTTCAACAATTTGCTCACCGTCGTTCTGGGCAATGCCGACGCCCTGTCAGACGAGCTGAAAGAGCAGCCGCATCTTCAAACCATGGCCGAAATGACCGCCAATGCCGCCATGCGTGGGGCCGAGCTGACCAACCGTCTGCTGGCCTTTTCACGCAAGCAGGCCCTCAAGCCACAGGTGCTGGACGTGGGCCAGTTGATCCAGGGGATGGATGGCCTGCTGCGGCGCACGTTGCCAGAGCATATCGAAATCGAGATCGTGCAATCGGGCGGATTGTGGAAAACCGAAGTCGACCCCGGCCAGCTTGAGTCGGCGCTTTTCAACCTGGCGCTCAATGCCCGCGATGCGATGCCCGATGGCGGCGCGCTGACCATCGAGGTGGCCAATGCCGCGCTGGATGACGCCTATGTGGCCAGCGAACTGGATGTCGAGGCCGGGCAATATGTGCTGATCGTGGTGACCGATACCGGCCCGGGCATGCCAGAGGAGACCATGAACCGAATTTTCGAACCTTTCTTCACCACCAAGGACGTTGGCAAGGGCTCGGGGCTCGGGCTCAGTATGGTCTACGGGTTCGTCAAGCAATCCAGGGGCCACATCCGCGTCTATTCGGAAATCGGCGAAGGTACGGCCTTCAAACTCTACTTTCCACGTGCCCGCGCCAAGCAGGACCGGGCGCATTGCGACGTCGCGGATCAGACGATCGCTGGAGGACAGGAGGTGATCCTGGTCGTGGAGGATAACGGGGTCGTGCGAGACCATGTCGTGACGCAGCTCAAGGGGCTCGGATACGGGGTTTTGCAAGCGTCGGAAGGTGCTGAAGCGCTCGAAATCCTGCAACAGGGCCAACGGATCGACCTTCTTTTCACGGACGTGGTCCTGTCCGGCGGTATGGGGGGGGCGCGAAGTGGCTGCGGCCGCCCGCGAACGCCGCCCCGATATCAAGATCCTTTTCACTTCGGGCTATACCCAGAACTCCATCGTTCACAACGGCAAGCTGGATCCGGGCGTCGAACTGCTGAGCAAACCCTACCGGCGCGAGCAGCTTGCCTTGAAGCTGCGCAAGGTGCTGGATCGGACCTGAGGCGGCGGCACCACGGGCCAGCGATGCCGCCTGTCTGCCAGCGCCGGGTGTCTCGCATGGCCGCGGGCGGGGATGCGCGCTTGAAGGTGACGCGATGGCCACGCGCCCCCCGGGCCGCTGCGCCGCCCGGTCATTTGCAGTAGCTGTAGACGACCTGGCAGGTGCCTTGCTGGTCCCGTTCACAAAACCGGCGGGCGAGCGTTTTGGCGTTGGCGTCGGTGTCGCCTGCGCCGATCACCCACCAATACCCCCCCTGGGTCCGTTGGGCGAGGGCATGGCACCTTTCGCGCGTCGGTTGGGACACGGTGCGGCAGTCGGCACTGCCGCAGTAATCGAGCGCGGTTCGGCTGGCCTCTGCGACCGAGGCAGCGCGCCCGTGGCCGAATCGGCCGGCCATGTCCAGCGCGAAGACCATCGCATCGGGCCTGGTGGTTTCGTCACCATGCCGCCGGGTGCGCGTATCGCTTTCCTCGGTCGTTACGGGGATGACCGCGATCGGTCCAAGCTCGGCCCGGATGTGATCCAGGCCCCCGAAAACCTTCAGCGTGCGGTCCACGAACTGCGCCTGGACCACGTAGTCCGTCCCGGACTTGAGTTCGCCGGCCGGGGCCCGGCGTTCGACCAGCGGGTGTCCGGTCTGCATGAACTCGCAGCAATCCGATTTCCTGAAGAGCACCGTGCGATTGCGCCCCTCCGGGTTGATCTCGATGACGGCATAGCGCAATTCGTCGATCCGGCAGTCCGAGAAATCCCCCGGCAGAATGCGGATCGAAAAGTCCCTCGGAACCTTCTCGCCGTCTTGCGGCGCGTCGATGATGGGGCTGCACGGGTTGGGCGCGGCGTGTGCCGTCGGTGTGTCGAGCAGGGCCGCAAACATGGCAATCACGATTGGGATCAGGCCTGCGGCCGGGCGTGTAAGTCGCATGGCATCGCCTCCTTTCCTCCCCACAAGGCGCTAACAGTCGCCCGGCAAACCGGTCAACGGTCCCGGTCACCACGGCCGGACGGGCGCAGAAAAACCTTGCGAGGGCCAGCCATTCTCGCTTGACGCTGCGCGGGGCCGCGCCTAGAAGACACGCCACGCCTCGGGGCACGTCCCGGGCGGGCAGCGAGCGGTTGTAGCTCAGATGGTTAGAGTGCCGGCCTGTCACGCCGGAGGTCGCGGGTTCGAGCCCCGTCAACCGCGCCAC
>JAVLCA010000007.1:0-85958 GCA_031581025.1 Salibaculum sp.
TCTACGTCGCCTTCGTCATCGATGTCTTCGCGCGCAAAATCGTGGGCTGGCGCGTTAAGACCTAGATGACCACGAGCTTCGTGCTGGATGCCCTGAACCAGGCCATCTGCCAGCGGTGCCCGACAGGCGGCGGGTTGATCCATCATTCCGATCGCGACAGCCAGTACCTGTCCATCCGCTACACCGAGCGCCTGGCTGATGCCGGCATCGACACCTCGGTGGGCAGCGTGGGCAACAGCTATGACAACGCGCTGACCGAGAGCATAATCGGCCTGTTCAAGACCGAGGTCATCAACCTCCTCGAGCCTTGGAGATCCATGGCCCAGGTCGAGTGGGAGACCCTGCAATGGGTAAGCTGGTATAACAACGAGCGGCTACACAGCGCCATCAGGCATCGGCCGCCGCCGGAAGTGGAGGAGGCGTTCTACGAACAGATGAACACCCTTGAAAAAGCCGCGCAGGTTTTGAACAAGAAAGCCTCTCGGAAACCCAGGGCGGTTCAGATTTCTTACCCATCGCACCCATTTGGGAGCGAAAATGAACAAGAAGGCCGGAGCATCCAAGGGCGCGGCAGACATGCAGGTGAAAGGATTCAAGCGCAAGACGCGCAAACAGTATTCGGCTGAAAAGAAGATAAGGATCGTGATGGCGGAGCAGCGCAAGTCCCGGATGCCAGGCAGGTGCCACCATGCCTCTGTTACGCGCCGCGCAGGCGCGCGACGAGAAAAGGGGTGAGGTACATTGGTATCTGATAACAACCGACAAAAATCATCAGCGGGGCGAACACGTCTTCGGGGACCGCGGTGAGAAAAAGTGCCAGGTTGCGGTTGCCAGCTGCGATGGTGATCGCGTGCGCTTCGCTGACCGGAAGCGCGTGGCGCGTGGCGATCCAAGCACCGATGCTTTGCAGCAGGTAGAGCCCTCCCGCAAAGGCCAGCGTTACGGCCACAATGCCGGGTGAGGCCAGCAGCGCCGGCCCGATTGCAGACATGAGGCCAATCACCACAAGGGCCATTGCCAGCGCCATGGCCCCGTCGAGCGCCGGGCGCACCCGCGCCTCACACAGAATTGGAAAGGCGCGGCGTAGCCCGTGGGCGATACCGCTCGCCAGAACAACGATCAGCAACAACCGCGCGACCGCACCCAGAAGGGCGGGTACGTCGGAAAAGAGCGGTAGAACCGCGAAGACCGGCGCCGCCGTGAACGGCAAAAGCGCGGTGCCCAGCGAAAGCTGCCGCAGTGACGCGCCGACATTCGCCCCGGACATTGCCGCAAGACCCGGCGAGCCTGTAATGGGAGACGCGGACATCGCCAGTACGGCGGCGATCGCCAGCGGGTGATCGATCCACCCAAGTGCCCAGACCCCCCCGGCCGCAACCAGCGGCAACCCGCACTGAAGCAGCGCGACGGCCAGAACGGTCCGCGGCAGCGCGGCGCGGCGCGGTAGCGCCGCAACAGGCCCTTCGCGCAGCGCCGCCAGGCACAGCATGACGACGATGAAAGGTACGATGGCCGGTGCCATCGCCCGCGCCAGGGTCGGCATCGCAATCCCCACCAGCAACCCCGCCACCAGAAGCCATCGGCCCCACGCGGCAAGCGCGGCAAGCGGTGTCAAACCGTCGTCGCCGCCCGGGCAGCCTGGTCGTAGCTGCCCGACAGCGCCCTGAGCAGCGCCGCGAGGCGCGACATGTCTTCGGGTTGGAAGCCCAGCTCTTTTGCCAGGTCCACAAGCAGTGCCTCGCGTACGTCGCGGTAGCGGCCGCACAACGCCCGGCCTTCGTCGGTGATGCCGACCGTCTTTTCCTTGACCTTGCGGGCCGTGGACACAAGCCCGCGTTCGGACAGCTTGCGCACGGCATAGGTGATCAGGTGCGTGTCCTCGATATGCAGGACAAGCCGGATATCGGCCAGCGTCTTCTCGCGATCGCGATGGTTGACCTGGTGCAGGATCAGCACCTCCAGCGGGGCCATGCCGGGCTCTCCGGCCGCGTCCATGCACCGGACGATCCAGCGCTGAAAGGCATGGTTCGACAGGGTCAGGGCATACTCGACCTCGGACAGTTCGGGCAGATCCGATTGCGCGAGATGGGCAGAGCTAACGACCGGCCCGATATTCGTATGATGGTCCTTCGTCATAGCGCGCTCATCGTGACATCATGGTGGATGGAAGCCACAGGGCGATTTGGGGGAATACCGACAGGATCGCGGTCGCCAGCACCAGCAGCAGAAAGAACGGCAGGGCGTATTTCGCCACCGCGAAGATGTCGCGCCCGGTGATGGTCTGGATCACGAACAAGTTGAAGCCGACCGGCGGGGTGATCTGGCTCATCTCAACCACCAGGACAAGGAAGATGCCGAACCAGATCGGATCGATGCCGGCGGCCGTCACCATCGGCAGAAAGATCGACACCGTCAGCACGACGATGGAAATGCCGTCGAGGAACATCCCCATAACGATGAAAAAGAGCACCAGCATCGCCAGCAGGTGATATTGGCTCAGGCCCAGCTCGCCGATCATGCGCGCCAGTTCCCGCGGGATGCCGGTATAGCCCATCGCGACCGTCAGGAACGAGGCCCCGGCCAGGATGAAGGCGATCATGCAGGTGGTGATGGTCGCCGCGCGCAGGCTGTCTGCGAGACCGTGCCAAGACAGCGCGCCGGTGGCGCCGGCCAGCACGATGGCGCCGGTGACGCCGATCACCGCGGCCTCGGTCGGGCTCGCGACGCCGAGGTAGATCGACCCGATCACCGCCACGATCAAGCCCACGACGGGCAGCAGGCGCGCCATCGCGCGCAGCGCCTCGCGCCGGTCGACGGGCGGCTCCACCTCGGGCAGCGCGTCGGGGTGCGTCAGCGACCAGAGCATGATCCAGCCGATGAACAGCCCCGCCAGCATCGCTCCGGGCACGACGCCGGCGAGAAACAGGCGCGCGATGGATTGCTCGGTCGCGGCTCCGTAGACGATCAGGATGATCGACGGCGGGATCAGAAAGCCGAAGGTGCCCGCGCCGGCAAGGCTGCCGATGGCCATGCGCTCGTCGTAGCCGCGCGCCTTGAGCTCGGGCAGCGACATGCGTCCGATGGTGGCGGTCGTCGCCGCGGACGATCCCGAGACGGCGGCGAACAGTCCGCAGGCCAGCACGTTGACATGGAGCAGCTTGCCCGGCAGCCGCGCGGTGAAGGGCGCGAGGCCGGAAAACATGTCCGACGACAGGCGCGAGCGCACGAGGATCTCGCCCATCCAGATGAACATCGGCAGCGCCACCAGCCCCCAGACCGACAGCCCGCCCCAGACCTTGGTGGCAAAGACCAGTTCCGGCGGCGCCGGGGCGGCCAGCACCATCGCCGTCAGCCCCACCAAGATCAGCGCGAAGCCGACCCAGAGGCCGAGCGCCAGCGCGCCGAACAGGACCACCAGCAGGATCGGGGCAAGGGTGGCGATCTCCATCACTGGCCCTCCTCGGTGTTGCGTTCGGCGGAGCCAAAACCCGGCTCGCCGCCGCGGGCCAGGGTGACGGCGCTGTCGATCAGCGCCACCGCGAACAGGCCCAGGCCGAAGGTCATCACACCCTGCGGAACCGCCAAGGGGATCGGGATCACGCCATAGCTGACCGAGCCGAAGCGGATGCTGTCGACCACCTGCAGCGCGCTGGAATAGGTGGCGAACACGGCCAGCGCGGCGGCCGCCAGACAGACGCAGGCGCCCAGCCAGCGGGTCGCGGCCTCTGGCAGCGATCGGATCAGAAGTTTCACGCGGACATGGCTGCCCGCCTGCAGAGTTCCGGCAAGGCCCAGGAACACCGCGCCGGTGAACAGGAAGGAGCCGAATTCGGCCAGGGACGGGATCGTCAGCCCGGGGGGCGGGAGTTCCAGAAGCCGTGCGACCCGGTCCGTCAACCGTCCCAGGATCTGCCCCAGCACCAGCACGGCGATCATCGCGAAGGTGATCGCGGCCAACCACAGCGCGACGTCATAGACACGGTCCAGCAGGCGGCGCATCGGCAGACCCTTCCAGCGCAAGAGAATGGCGGGGCCAGAAGGCCCCGCCCGCGGATCACATGCCCGACGCGGCCTCATAGTCCTCGATGACCTCGGCGCCCTCTTCGCCTGCATCCTCGAGCCATTCGTCGGTCATCGTCTGACCGATCTCGGCCAGCCGGTCGGACAGCGTGTCAGAGGGCTGCGACACGGTCATGCCGTTTTCCTCCAGCGTCGCGATGCCGGATTCGGTCTCGGCCATCGACATCTCCCAGCCGCGGGTCTCGGCCTCGGCGGCGGCACTCATGATCGCCTCTTGCGTGGCGTCGTCCAGCGCCTCGAAGGCCTGGGTGTTGACGAACACCATGTTCTTGGGCAGCCACGCCTGCGTGTCGGTGTAGTGCGAGGTGAAATCCCAAGCCTGGCTCGACACGCCGGTCGAGGGGGAGGTGATCATCGCGTCAACCCGGCCGGTGCTGAAGGCGGTCGGGATGTCGCCTGTTTCAATCTGTGTCGGCACCGCGCCCATCAGCTGCGCCAGACGCTCTGTCGCGGCGTTGTAGGCCCGGAACGACGCCCCCTCGAGGTCCGAGGCGCTCTCGATCGGGTCCTGGCTATAGAGCGACTGGCCCGGCCATGGCACGGCGAAAAGCAGCGTCAGCCCCTGGGCGGCCAGCTTCTCCTCGACCATGGGGCGCGAGGCGTCCCACAGCGCGCGGGCTTCGTCATAGCTCGATGCCAGGAACGGGATCGAATCGACGGCAAAGATCGGGTCCTCGTTGGCGAGCCGGCTCATGAGCACCTCGCCCATGGGCGCAAGGCCGCGACGGACAGAGTCCTTGATCTCGGGATGCCCGTAAAGCGAGCCGGCAGAATGGACGGTGATGTCGAGATCGGTCGTCTCTTCCACATCTGCGGCGAATTGCGTGATGTTCTGCGTGTGGAACACGCTGTCGCCATAGGGTGTCGGCATGTCCCAGTTTTGCGCTGCGGCAGGCAAGGCAAGGGCCGAAGTGGCAAGCACGGCCGCGAGGCCGCGAAAGGCGGTGAAGGTCATGGTCGTCTCCCTGGTCTACGGGCGGCTGTGTCCTGAACCCAGGCCGCCACCCATGGTTCGGATGCTATCAAGTTGACGGGGTGTCGATAATTTGTCAACGTTTTAACAACAAATCATGAATGAGGGTGTGACGGATGCTTAATGAAAAGGCGGGGCGGTGGGATTTCTGGGTCGACCGTGGCGGCACCTTCACCGATGTGATTGCACGCGCGCCCGACGGGTCTGTCGATGCCAAGAAGCTTCTGTCAGAGAATCCCGGGGCCTATGACGACGCCGCCATCGAGGGCATCCGCCGCTTTCTCGACGTCGCCCCCGGCGCCATCCCGCCGACGCGAGTCGGCACGGTGCGCATGGGCACGACGGTCGCGACCAACGCGCTGCTCGAACGCAAGGGCGACCGGACACTTCTGTTGATCACCAAGGGGTTCCGCGATGCCCTGCGCATCGGCTATCAGGCGCGCCCTGATATCTTTTCCAAACAGATCGTGCTGCCCGAACTCCTCTACGACCGGGTCGCAGAGATCGACGAACGCGCGCGCGCCGACGGCACCGTGGAAACGGCGCTCGACCTCGCTTCGGCCCGCGCTGCGATGCGAGACGCACGTGACGCGGGGATCGAGGCGGTGAGCATCGTCCTGATGCATGCCTGGCGTGCGCCGGAGCATGAACGCCTGTTGGCCGAGGCCGCGCGAGACATCGGTTTCACGCAGGTGTCGGTCAGCCACGAGGTGTCCCCCCTGATCAAGCTGGTGGGCCGCGGAGACACGACCGTGGTCGATGCCTACCTGACGCCGATCCTGTCGCGTTACGTCGAACAGGTGGCGAACGCACTGGGTGCGACCCCGCCCGACGCGGAGGGTCCGACATTGCAATTCATGATGTCGTCAGGCGGGCTGACGGCTGCCGACCGTTTCAAGGGCCGCGACGCAATCCTCTCCGGGCCCGCGGGCGGCGTGGTCGGTATGGCGCGCACCGGACAGATCGCGGGCGAGGACCGGGTGATCGGCTTCGATATGGGCGGCACCTCGACCGACGTGGCGCATTTCGACGGCGAATTCGAGCGGGCCTTCGAGACCGAGGTCGCAGGCGTGCGGATGCGCGCGCCCATGCTGCAGGTCCACACCGTCGCTGCCGGTGGCGGGTCGATCCTTCACGCAGAGACGGGGCGGTTCCGCGTCGGCCCCGACAGCGCGGGGGCCGATCCGGGACCTGCCTGCTACCGCCGTGGCGGGCCGCTGACGGTGACAGACGCGAACGTGATGCTGGGCAAGCTGCAACCGGATTTCTTCCCGCCGATCTTCGGCCCCGCGCAGGACGAACCCCTGGATCGCGACGCCGTGGCCGCCGCCTTTGCCGAGATCGCCGCGCGCGACGGCAAGACCGCCGAAGAGGTGGCCGAAGGCTTCCTGCGCATCGCGGTCGAGAACATGGCCAATGCCATCAAGAAGATCAGCGTGCAGCGCGGCTATGACGTGACCCGCTACCTTCTCAACGCCTTTGGCGGGGCGGGCGGGCAGCATGCCTGCCTGGTGGCCGACGCGCTCGGCATGACCAAGGTGCTTATCCACCCGCTTTCGGGCCTGTTGTCGGCCTACGGCATCGGGCTGGCCCGCGTGACCGAGGCGCGGCAGCGGGGCATGGAGACCGGGCTTTCCCAAGACGCCGTACCCGGGATCGACACCGCCCTGAGCGAATTGCGCGCCGACGTGGCGGCGGCGCTGGCTGCGCAAGGGGTGGCCGAGGACGAGGCCGAGATGGTCGCACGCCTGCACCTGCGCTATACCGGGACCGACACCGCGCTGCCGGTCCTCTGGAATGGCGATGTGAGCCGCGCCCGCGCCGCGTTCGAGGCCGCGCACAAGACCGAGTTCGGCTTTACCGACCCGGACGCGGAACTTGTCATCGAGGCCGCCGAGATCGAAGGCCGCGCAGGCGAGGCGGCAGCCGACCCGGAGGCGCGGGCCGAGACACGCGACGGCGCGCCCGAAGCGGAGGCCACCATGCCGATCCATTCGGGTGGCAAGCGCCACGACGCCGCCGTGATCCGCCGAGAGGCGATCGCGCCGGGGCAGACCGTCGAGGGGCCTGCCCTGATCATAGAGCCGAACCAGACCATCGTCGTGGAACCGGGCTGGCAGGCGCAGGTCACCGCGCGCGACCACGTGATGATGACGCGCCGCGAGGCAGCCAGCCGCGCTGGGGCGATCGGCACGCAGGCCGATCCGGTCCTGCTGGAGGTGTTCAACAACCTTTTCATGAATATCGCAGAGCAGATGGGCGTCGCCCTGCAAAAGACGTCCCGCTCGGTCAACATCAAGGAGCGGCTGGATTTCTCCTGCGCTGTCTTCGATGCCGACGGCGCGCTCGTGGCCAATGCCCCGCACATGCCGGTGCATCTGGGTTCCATGGACCGCAGCGTGGAGACGATCATTCGCCACAACGAAGGCAATGTGCGCCCCGGTGACGTGTTCGCCCTCAACGCGCCCTATAACGGCGGCACCCACCTGCCCGACATCACCGTGGTCACGCCGGTCTTCGATTCGGCCGAGGCCAACATCCTCTTCTGGGTCGCCTCGCGCGGGCACCATGCGGACGTGGGCGGTATCGCCCCCGGCTCGATGACGCCCCGCGCCACCAACGTGGACGAGGAAGGCGTGCTCTTCGACAACGTCCTGCTCGTCTCCGAAGGGCGCTTTCGCGAGGGCGAGATCCGCCGCGTGCTGACAGACCATCCCTATCCGGCGCGCAACCCGGAGCAGAACATCGCCGATCTCAAGGCGCAGGTCGCGGCCAATGCCCGCGGCACGGCCGAGCTGCTCGCGATGATCGACCAGTTCGGGCTGGAGGTGGTGCAGGCCTACATGCGCCACGTGCAGGACAACGCGGCCGCCGAGGTGTCGCGCGTGATCGGGCGGCTTTCCGACGGCGAATACGAATACCCCACCGACACCGGCCAGACGATCCGCGTAAAGATCACCGTGGACCGCGATGCCGGCGCGGCGGTCGTGGATTTCACCGGCACGTCCGAGGCGCAACAGAACAACTTCAACGCGCCCGAGCCGGTGACGCGCGCGGCGGTGCTCTACGTGTTTCGCGTGATGGTCGAAGCGGCAATCCCGATGAACGCGGGCTGCCTGCGCCCGGTGAACATCATCATTCCCGAAGGCTCCATGCTGGCACCGCGCTACCCGGCGGCGGTGGTCGCCGGCAACGTCGAGACCAGCCAGCACGTGACCAACGCTCTCTTCGGCGCGCTTGGTGCCATCGCCAACAGCCAGGGCACGATGAACAACCTGACCTTCGGAAATGACCGCCATCAATACTACGAGACTCTCTGCTCGGGCAGCCCGGCAGGGGTTTGGAACGACGGCACCGGCTTTGCGGGCACGTCGGCGGTCCACGTGCACATGACGAATTCGCGCCTGACCGATCCCGAAGTGCTGGAAGCCCGCTATCCGGTCCTGCTGGAGAGCTTCAAGGTCGATGAAGACTCCGGCGGGGGCGGTGCGTTCCCGGCGGGGGACGGGACGACCCGGCGCATCCGTTTTCTCGAGGACATGGACCTGGCGATCCTGTCCTCGCACCGCGATCGGCCACCGCAGGGCCTGGATGGTGGCGGTGCCGGCCGCGTCGGCCGAACAGAGGTTCACCGCGCCGACGGCAGCATCGAAACACTGCGCGCCGCCGACCAAGTGCCGATGAGCGCCGGCGACGCGGTTGTCGTCGTGACCCCGACGGCGGGCGGCTACGGCAAGGAGTGAGAACACCTCGCGATCCCAGGTGATCGTGTCAATCGCGGACAAGTTCGCAAGCAGCTACGCCAAGTTGCGCGATTGGATCAACAGGCAGGTCGTCGAGGACGGGGATCGTGACGGCCTGACCCCGGCAGAGCGCGAGGAGTTCAGCCTGCGCCGTCGTAGACCAGCAGCGGGACCTCGGCCTCGACCCACGCCCGCCAACCGGGGCGCGGCGGCAGGCGCAGCCAGGCGCCATCGGTCCAGAGCGCCACGTTCAGGTCCCAGCCCGCCCAGTCGCCGGTCGCGCCGGAGCCGACGATGTAGCGGTCGCCATCGGCCGGAGAACCGGGCGGCGCTGTCAGATCCCGGTCGAGGACAGAGAGTTGCACGCGCCCGTCGAGCAGCCGCAGCGCCTCGTTGTGGGTGACATGCTTCTGGGCCTGCGCCGCCAGGATGTAGGGCAGCAGGAGATGCGCGACCGAGAACAGCCGCTTGCGAGAGCGTCGAGGGCCGCGGCGCACCAGGCGGCAGGCCGTAGGCCTCCCGGTCCTGGCGGACCGCCTCGACGCCGCGGGCATCCGCATCGGCGGTGGAGAGGAGCCGCAGCGGGCTGGAGCGCCCGTCATGATTTAGGCTCGCGACACCAGCCGGATCGAGCACATGCGGAACAGCACCAGCGCGCCGGGCCCGCCCTCGGTGGGCCATACCTCGATCATCACGGCACGCGCGCCTTCCACCAGCCCTATCGGGCCGGTCTGCCCTGCCGGGCCTTCTCCGCCTTCAATCGGTTCCCTGGAGCGATTGATCCCTTCGGGACCGGCTACCAAGCCCCAATCCCGGCTGTAGGGCGGGATCGGAAACGGCTCGGGTCCGACGACCTCGCGCCAGACGCCCCGGGCCAGCCGGAGGCAGTCGCAGCCGACGCCGCGGAGGCTCGCTTGGTCATGGTACGGCGTGCCGAGCCAGGACCGCGCGATGGAGATGACGCTGGCGGGATCGGCAGCGGGGCGTGGCGCTGTCACAGCACACCCCCGTCATGCCCGCCGTCGGGCGAGGCGTAGCGCAGGATCGTGTCCTGCCCCGGAATATGCGGGAAGCCGCGGAAGCTCGTGGTGTTGGCGAACTTCGCACCGCAGGTCTCGATCCGCTTGTCGCAGCCGGCGCGGATGGTGAAGGCGTCGCTCTCGGCGATGGCGCGCCCGTCTGCCCCCGCGCTCGAACCGGTGGCGCGCGGGGGCATCTGCATGGGATTACTCCAGAACCGAAAGGCAGGATCAGGGCCGCAATGGCCAGGCCGACGCGAATCCGGTGCGCGAACTGCGTGCGGGGGTCCTCGCACTCGCTGCGCAGCGCGCGGGCAAGGCGGAGAAGCTCAGTCATCCTTGCGCCCCTTGGCGGCGCGCAGCCGGGCGAGGACGACCTCGATGAAGGCCGGACCGAACACGCCGACGAGGTAAGCGGCGGACCCCGCGGCTCTCCCGGCCGGGATCACCTCGGGCGGCAGCCGCAGCCACGCCGCGATGATGGCCATCGAGAGGCTACCCATCCCGGCCGCGATCAGCCCGCCGAGCAGGATGTGGCGCAGCGCATCGCGCAGGCGCATCTTTGTCGTCAGCGCGTTCGCGGCGAACGCCTCGCAGGCATTGGCGGCATAGCCGTTGGTGACGAACAGTTCCCGCGCCCGCGCCAGCAGTTTTGGGCCGCCCGAGGCGACCAGCGCGTTGACGTTTTCCAGCGGCGGGTTCCAGCCGCGCAGCCGGCGCCTCGACATGGCGCCCTCCAGCCGCGCGCGCGCCGGCGGGGCCGCCCCTGTTGGAGCGGCGAAACCGGTCGAACAGCCCCATGGATCACAGCCCCTTCGTGGTCGTCACGCGCAGCTGCCGCACGATCCGCCGGCCCTCGGCCGCCGCGATCTCGCGGTCCAGCGCCTCTATCGCCCGGTCGATCTCCGCCACGCTGCGATACTCCACGGTCTTGCCGTCATAGCTCACCCGCGCCACGCCCGAGGACCGCTGCGCCGAGAGCGCGTCGCGGCGGGTGCGGAGTGTTGCGGGATCGGACATGGGCACGCCCATCGGTGCGTCGTTGACCTATGCGCCATTGGCGCATACATGACAGTATGACCATCGTGACTGTCGCCGAGACGCCAGAGTTTCAACGCCGCGCCCGCGCCATCATGAGCGACGAGTAACGGATGGCCCTGATCGATTACATCGCCCGCAACCCCACAGCCGGGGTCTCGCTTGGCGGTGGCGTCCGCAAGGTCCGGTTCGCACGCGCGGGCGGCGGCAAGAGTGGCGGGTATCGTGTCATTCACTTCTACGCCGGCGACGATGACATGCCGGTCTTTCTGATCGCCGTCTTTGCCAAGAACGAGAAGGCCAATCTGACCCGGGCAGAGATGGAAGCAGTCAAATCCCTCGGCAAACAGCTGGCCGACAGCTACAGGAGCGCAAGATGAGCGACGCATTCAAGAGCATCGAACAGGGCCTCAAGGAGGCCATCGCCCATGCCCAAGGCGAAGGGGTGGTCACGGTCCACGAAATCAATATCCCCGACGCGGATGTTCAGGCCATTCGCGCCCGGACCGGACTCTCGCAGGCCGAGTTTGCCCGTAGCATTGGCGTGAAGAAATCCACGCTTCTGAACTGGGAACATCGCCGGCGTTCGCCGGAGGGGCCAGCCCGTGTCCTGCTTGCCCTGATCGACAAGGATCCACGCATAGTTCAACGCACACTGGCGGGCTCAGCCTCACCCCATGTATCTTGAGCGCACCGTTCGCCGCCGCGCTGATGGCCGCGGCAGGGATTTCGCCAGCACCTCACCCGCCTCGGGCTTGGCGTCGACGACAAGCTGGCGTTCCAGCTCCTGCCAGCGCGCTTCCGACCAGCGGTCGGCCCCTGCAATCCAGGCGGCGGCGCGGGCATAGACCCGGCAGTCCAGCGCCTCGTTGCGCTCGCGCAGTTTTTGCCACTCGAGTTTGGCGAAGCCGCGCTTGGCCTTGACCGTCACAAGCTGCTCAGCTGTCAGTTGCTTGAGCCATTCAGCATCCGCCCAGGACGGCAAGTGGACCGTTCCCGGCGGAAACGGTGCACCGGCCGTGACCTCTTCCGCGGTCGGCCGATCCTGCCGCAGGAAGCGGTAGGTCTCGGCCTTGAAGGTCGAGGTCGCCACAGACCACAGCCGCGCCCCGCGGCGCAGGCGTTTGCCGCCGACAGTCGCGTCCACAAAGGTCGGGCCCGTCACCGGGCTTGCCCGGTTGAACCCCTCAAGCCCCTTGACCGGTGCGACCTGCGCAAAGCCCACCTGCCGCGCCCAGCCATAGACCGCGCTGGTCTCGTAGCCCGTGTCGATCGCGAGCCGCGCGATGGTCAGGTGCTCACCGCTCTCATGTCGCCATGTCCGCCCCAACAGCTCCGTCAGCTGCTGCCAGCAGGCGGGGTCGCCGGGCCCGCCCTCGATCACGACATGATCGACCAGCCAGCTTTCCAGCCTGCGGCCCCAGGCCCAGACGTCAATCTCGATCCAGTCCTGCTGCACATCCGCGCCAGCGGTCAGGAACAGCCCCTTGTCCGGCACGGTGCCCGCCTTGCATGCCTCGCGGCGGTCCGCCAGTCGCTGCCAGTCCGGCGCCTCGCCGGTCTCGACCCAGGTCTCGCCGAGGACCGTGTTGCGGAACGCCTTGATCGCCTCGTCCGAGCCTCGGGCCGCCTCCCAGGCCCGCGCGATCCGGTCCCAGCCAAGCCAGCCCACCGGCGAGTAGAGCGCCGAGAGGTGATAGCCGACGGTGCCGGGATCCGCGGCCTCTGCGGTCGCGCGCCATTCGCCCGCCTCCAGCATCGCCGTCTTGTGGTGCTCCGCGATGGCCGCGTCGCAGCCGTCACAATAGTACTCCGCCGTCTCGGGGCGGCCCTTCTCCCAGCGCAGGCGCTCGAACTTCAGCCACTGCATCGCACCGCAATGCGGGCACGGCACGAAGAACCGCCGCTGGTCGGAGGCCTCGAACTGCCGCTCGATCCGGCTCAGCCCCCGGATCGTGGGCGTCGAGACCAGGAACACCTTGCGCCGGTGCGCGAAGGTCAACGAGCGCGCCTCGGCCAGCGTGACCGGGTCGCCCTCCTCGTCGGCCGAGGCGGGATAGGCGTCGACCTCGTCGAGGAAGATGTAGCGCGCCGAAGCGCTGGTTTTCGAAGAGGTCTCGAGCGGCGCGGGCGGCAGTGCGGAGAGCGACCTCGCGATGGCCACGCAGCTCCTTACAGACGCCAAGATGCGCCTCGAGCTCGGCGAAACCCTGACCTGGCAATCGCCTGATATCCCCACACGGCTGCTCGCGCAGCAGTCCCGGACACGGGTCGAGGACACCCTCCGGACAGCCGAGGCCGAGACACGCGAGGCCCTGGCCCGTCACCGCGATGATCTCGAGCGGATCGCCAAAGCCCTCATCGACACGCGGAAGCTTCACGCCGAAGACCTGGCAAACCTTCTCGATCAGGTGATCCCGAACAGGACTAGGAGAGCGCAGGCCTTTTTGATGCCGATGAACTCCCCAAACAAACGTCCGGGACATGACCCACAAAGCCGGACACGCCACCCACCAACCCAGCAACCCGAAGGGCTCCGGACACCGGTCCGGAGCCCCCCGCGACAGGGCCGCAGGCCCTGCGCGCGCACGATTTGAAAAACCCGGAGACCACACACCCAACCCCCGCCGCGCCCAACGGCGGCGGGACGACCAAGATCATCATATACCGAAAAGGCAGAGCCCATGTACAAGTTCGGCCCGGCACGTCCGCTGACTCGATCCCCGCGATACGCTACGTTCCGATCACGCGGTACAGCTCAAGCGCCAAAATGTACCGCGTTTCGTACCTTGACGATCCAGCTAGACAGAAAGTCGAACGATATGAGTAGTTTGCACGAAATATGTGGCGGAGACGAAGGGATTCGAACCCTCGAGACGGTTTCCCGCCTACTCCCTTAGCAGGGGAGCGCCTTCGACCACTCGGCCACGTCTCCGCCGATGCGTATAACCGTCCAAGCGATGGATTTACAAGGCGAAAATTCAGTTGCCCGGCGGCTTGCCCAAAACAACCGGTACAGAAGACGCCGAGAGCGATAGAACAGAGTCTTAATCGATGCGGTGACTGCCCGCACCCGAAAGCGTCTAATGTCCCGTGACCGTTTTATAGGGCCCAAGACGCGAGAGGCCTCCGCGTCGGAGACCTGCCTATCGGCGTTTCATCTTGCCAAGGGCCGTTTTCTGGTCTGCTTCCTCGAGGCGGGCGGCCCTTTTGGTTTTGACAAGTCGTTGCCGCAACAGGCATGCTCTCCGCTAGATGCGGCCAAAGCGCTGTGCGCCGCAGCGCTGAAAGCCTGTGCGCCGTCGGCTCATCGCGGCTGCGTCGATCAATCTTTCGACCCCGTGGTGCGGTTGTCCCCCCGGGGCAACTGGACGCCGGTCGTGACGCGTGAGGAGAACGGGCGTGCTGACCCGGAGGCGATGGCCCAACAGCCAGCCGCCCGAGCACGCCTTTCGCGGCAGTGAAACGTGCTGAGGGGACATCCGCCGAGTTCTCGGGCACACCCGACGATCCGGAGGGCCTGAAACTGCGGGAACATGCGCCTGCGCAGTCTCGTCCGGATCCGATTTGTCGTCGAAAACACGGCTTGCAAAACCGGCACCATCCGCTCAGCCGCGTCGGCCCAGGCATGCCGGTTTCACCACTGCCCGGCGCGCGGTTTCACTTGGGGTCAGGATCATGGCATAGGATATTGTCACCGATGCGACAGGGCTTGCCGCGCTGCCGGGCGCATCAATGCACCAGGTACAGGTGGACCCGGCGGTTCTGCTTGCCCTTCTTCTCGATCTTGCCCAGGCGCACCGGGCCGATCTGGGCGGTATGGGCCACGTGGGTGCCGCCGCAGGGTTGCAGGTCGGCCGTGTTCTGCCCCGCCCCGATCCGCACCAGCCTGATCGTGCCGGCCCCGCGGGGTGGCGCCACCGAAAGGGTCTTGACCAGCCCCGGTTGCGCGTCGAGCTCGGCTTGGGTGATCCATTCCTCGGTGACGGAAAAATCACAGGCGATCAGGTCGTTGAGTGTCTTGTCGAGTGCCACGCGATCCTCGGGCGCCTCGGGCATGTCGAAGTCCAGCCGGCCCTTCTCGGCCGTGATCGCACCCCCGGTCACGGGCAGCGGGATCACCACGGACAGAAGGTGCAGCGCCGTATGCACCCGCATGTGCCGGTGGCGGCGGTCCCAGTCCAGGGACTGCTCGAGCGCCGCGCCGACGGGCGGCAGCAGGGCCGGTTCGGCGGGGACAAGAACGATCTCGTCGCCGGCGCCCCGGAGGGTGGTCGCGATCTCGATTTCGCCGCCATCCCAACGCAGGGCGCCACTGTCGCCGGGCTGGCCGCCCCCGGTCGGGTAGAAGACCGTGCGGTCGAGCACGATGCCCCCCTCCTCGGTCAGGGCGGTGACGCGGGCCTCGGCGGTACGCAGGTAAGCGTCGGTACGGAACAGGGCTTCGGTCATCCGGCCTCTCCAGTGTCCGGATCGGCATCAGGCGCGCGCGGCTGGTCGGCGGGGCGCGCGGCATCGCCGGTCGGCGGCGCGCCCTGGTCGCGCAGCGTCTTGGGATTGCGCAGCCAGAGGTCCCGCTGCGGGAAGGGAATCTCGATGCCCTCTTCGGCAAATCGCCGGGCAATCTGGTGGTTCATCTCGGATTTCACGAAAAGCACCCAGTTCACGTCGCGCAGGATCGCGCGGATCTCGAAGTCGAGGCTGTTATCGCCGAAGCCCTGGAACAGGGCCGCCGGGGCGGGGTTCACCAGCACCAGCGGATGCGCCCGGGCGACCTCCAGCAGGATCTCTTCCACCTTCTTGGGGTCGGTGCCATAGGCCACGCCCACCGGCACGATGACCCGGCCCACGGTGTTGCCGCGGGTCCAGTTGGTGACCTGCCCGCTGACCAGGTCGGCGTTGGGGATGATCACATCGGTGCGGTCGAAGGTCTCGATCCGGGTGGAGCGGACCGAGATGTCGCGCACGTAGCCCATTTCGGTGCCGACCTGAATCCAGTCACCCTCGCTGATGGGGCGTTCGATCAGCAGGATGATGCCCGAGACGAAATTGGACACGATGTTCTGCAGCCCGAAGCCGATCCCCACCGAGAGCGCCCCGGCCACGATGGCCAGGCCGGACAGGTCGATCCCGGCGGTGGTGATGGCGATGATCGCCGCCAGGACGATCCCGACATAGCCGGTGCCGGCGACGATGGCATTGCGCCCGCCGATATCCATCCTGGTGCGGGGCAGGATGGAAGAGCGCAGCGCCCCCTGCAACAGCCGGGTCAAGGTGTAGGCCGCCGCGAAAACCAGCGCGAAGGTCAGGAAGTCCGTGGGGGAAATGCGGGTATCGCCCAGGGCAAAGCCCTCTTGCGCGCGGGTCAGAAGCTCGGTCAGGTCGGTGCGCCGCGCGCCCCAGACCAGAGCCAGAACGGGCAGCGACAGCAACGACAGCGCAAAGCCGATCAACACCGGGATCAGCGCGTCCTGCGCCCCGTCCTCGATGCCCGACAGCAGGGTATAGAGATCGACCGAGAGCCGCTGCAGGATCACCAGCAGCCCCAGCACGAAAAGCGAGATCGCCGCCGGTACCACGAGCAGTTCCAGAACCGCGACATAGCCCAGCATCCCGGCCAGAACGCCGATGGCGGCAAGCGCTGTCAGGCCCCGCGCCAGCAGACGCCGGGCCACCCGGCGAAAGCCGTGGGGGGTGTTCTGCTCGGCGTCCGGCGCGTCGGGCTCGGCCTCCGGCTCGGGATCGGGTGCCGCATTGGTGGTGCGCAGGACGCGCGCCAGCCGCCAGAGCACCACCGCCAGCGCCAGCCCGACGGCAAAGGTCACCACCGCGCGCGGCACGGCCTCGAAAGCTGTCGCATCCATGAAGGCGGTCAGCACCAGGGTCAGCGCCAGCACATAGCCCATGGCCACGATCAACCGGGCGCCGGGGCCGCGCAGGTCCTCGTCGACCTCCAGCGCGGGCGAGGTGCCCGCGACGGTCGGAAACAGCAGCATCCGCGACATCCAGTGCCCCAGGATCGCCATGAGCGCGGCCAGCGGCAGACTGTCCAGCACCAGTTCGCCGCGGCGGCCCACCAGATCAAGCAGCTCGATCGCGCGCACCAGGGCCTGCACCCCCAGGTAGGGCAGGATCACAGCCCCAAGCGAGAGAACGAAGCGCCAAACGCCGCGCCCGCGTTTCGACCGGGTGGCCACACGTCCCTGCAGGCGTCCGGCCCACTGCGGGGCGCGCGTCAGCAGGACCAGCCCGGCCAGCAGGTAAAACCCCGCGAAAGGAAGCGACTCCAGCGCTGCGCTTCGGCGGATCTCGTTGCGCCACTGGGTTACGATCTCGGCGCGGATCAGGCGATAGCCCTCCACCAGCCCGCTCAGCGCCCGGGCCCAGCCCAGCGGGTTCAGGGGCGATTGAACGCGTTCGCGCAGGGTGTCGGCCTGGCGGTCGCGGATGATTGTGTCGATTTCCGAAATCAGCCCGTCGGCGCGGGCGTGGGCCTCCTGTGCCAGAAGCCCGGGCGCGCGCAGCGCCTGCAGCCGGTCGTTGAGGACCGCGCGGCGGGCGGTGACGCGCGCGTCCTCGGCCTCGCTCGGCTCGCCCAGGGCGGCGATCTGATCGCGCAGGGTGGCGATCCGCGCGCTGTTGACGCTCTGGCGTGCGAGGAACCGGTCGCGCCAGTCGGCAATCTGGCCGCGCAGGTCATCCAGCACCTGGGTCGAGACCCGGCCCGCTGCCAGGGCCTCTTCGACACGGGTGGCGAGGTTCTCCCAGGCCTCCATGTCCTTGAAGGCGGGCGGTAGCGCCTCGGCCTGTCCGGCGGCCGGATCGCCACCCTGCCCGTCGTCCTGCCCGGCCGCATCCGAGGGATCGGGCACCAGCGACCCGACCTGCGCGGCCGCTACGCCGCCGAGCCCCAGCAGCGCGACCAGCGCCAGAAGGCGCAGGGCCGTCGTCATTGATCCTCGAAGACGCCGGGGATCGAGCGCGGCGCAGCCTCCAGGAAGCGGGGCAGCGGCAGGCCCTTTTCGCGCAGGAAGTCGGGGTTATAGAGCTTGGACTGATAGCGCGTGCCGTAATCGCACAGGATCGTCACGATGGTATGGCCCGGCCCCATCTCGCGCGCCATGCGCATGGCCCCCGCCACGTTGATCCCCGAGGACCCGCCAAGGCAGAGCCCCTCGTTTTCCAGAAGGTCGAAAACGATCGGCAGCGCCTCGGCGTCGGGGATGTTGTAGGCCATGTCCGGCGTGAACCCTTCGAGGTTCGCGGTGATGCGCCCCTGCCCGATCCCTTCGGAGATCGAGCCGCCCTCGGCCTTGTGTTCGCCGGTGGTGTAATAGTTGTAGAGCGTTGCCCCGTCCGGGTCGGCCAGGCCGATCTTCACGCCCCGCGGCTGCAGGGCCTCGGCCACGCCGGCGATGGTCCCGCCGGACCCCACGGCGCAGATGAAACCGTCGACCTTGCCCTCGGTCTGGTCCCAGATCTCGGGGCCGGTGGTCTCGAAATGCGCGCGCCGGTTGGCCACGTTGTCGAACTGGTTGGCCCAGATCACGCCCTCGTTGCTGTGCCGGGCCATTTCCTCGGCCAGGCGGCCGGAATAGCGGACATAGTTGTTCGGGTTGCGGTAGGGGGCGGCGGGCACCTGCACCAACTCGGCCCCGGCCAGGCGCAGCATGTCCTTCTTTTCTTGGGACTGCGTCTCGGGGATCACGATGACCGTCTTGAAGCCCATCGAAGCGCCCACCAGCGCCAGCCCGATCCCGGTGTTTCCGGCCGTGCCCTCAACGATGGTGCCACCGGGTTTGAGCAGGCCCTTTTCCACCGCGTCGCGGATGATGAACAGCGCCGCACGGTCCTTGACCGATTGGCCGGGGTTCATGAATTCCGCCTTGCCCAGGATGGTGCAGCCGGTCTCTTCGGAGGCCCGGCGCAGCTTGATGAGGGGCGTGTTCCCGATGGCGTCGGCGAGGTCTTTGCAGATGGTCATGGCAGGCCCTTCGTGATGCTGTCTGTTAGGTGTATGACCGGCACCCGCTAACATCAAGCCGATGCGCGCAAACGGTCCCGGTTTCGCGCCAGCCAGTGCCCGGCCAGTTCCAGCGGCACGAGACGGAAGCCGCCCGCGACAAGGCGCGCGTCGAAATCGGCCCAGTCCATCAGATGCGAACGGATATCCTCGTCCTCGTCAAACTTGCCGCCCAGGCCGGGCAGATCGTCGGGCAGATCGGCCACGCCAAGGAAGATGTGGAAATGTTCGGTCGTGGTGCCGGGGCTGGCATATCCCGCGGCGATGCACTCCAGCGCACGGAAGGCCACGCCCGCCTCTTCGGCGGCCTCGCGCCGGGCGGCCTGTTCGGGGCTTTCGCCGGGGTCGATACGGCCTGCCACGGGTTCGGTGATCCAGGGCGAGGGATCGCCCCGCCGGTAGGGGCCGACGCGGAACTGCTCGACCAGCAGCACACGGTCGCGCCGCGGGTCGTAGGGCAGCACCAGGGCGGCATCCCCCGCACACCAGACCGCGCGTTCCACCGGGGCACTCATGCGGCCGTCGAACCGGCGAAAGGACAGGTCCATCTCTTCGGTGGCGAAATAGTTGATGTAGGGGCGGCGCAGGTCCAGCAGCGTGACCTCGTCGCGCGACGGCCCGCCCGAGTGCGGGCTTGCGGCACCGCGCAACCGGCTGTCCGCCCGCGACAGCATCTGGGCATGACGCCGCCCCATGACCTCGGCCGGAGCCTTGCCGTGCAGCGACATCGCCTCGGCGGCGGCCTCGCAGGTGCGCGCCCCGTGTTCGGCGATCCAGGTGCCCAGCGACCAGTCCTCGGGCGCGGCCTGCCACCGGCCCGGGGCGGGGAGATAGGCCAGCGCCATCACCGGGCGTTCGGCGGCGTCGATCACCTCGATCTCGGCAGCGTGATAGCCGAACGCCGCCTCGTAGTAGTGCAGACGCTCCAGCGCACGGGGCGACAGATCGGAGACCAGCGCGCCATAGGCCGCCGCACCCCCCGCCACCATCACCGGGAAATCCTGCCCCGCGACACGCGCCACCCGGTGGCGGGGCCGGCGGGCCGGCTGGAACGTGGCCACCTCGCCCGCCACCGCCGCAAAGAGGGGCGGATGCAAGAGGGTGCCGAACAGGAAGACGGGCCGGGACGTGTCTGCGGGCCTGCGCGCCATCAGCTATAGCGCCGCCCGATGACGTCCGTTCCCAGTCCGGCGAGGATGCCGCCCAGCGCCAGGGTCGCGGCAATCTCGGGCGTCGCCATCAGCCGCCCGTGTTCCAGCATCAGCTCGAAGATCGCCACGACGGCCTCGACGGGGGTATCGTAGAACCTGCGCAGGCTGTTCTCGATCATCACCACCAGCGAATTGATGAACAGGGCCACCACCAGCATCGCGATGGTCGTCGTCACGCCATAGCTGATCGCATCGAGGTAGCCCGCCCCCGCGCGCGGCCCGGCCAGCCGCCAGCCGCAGATCACACCGATCACGGTGTTCACCTGCACGAAATAGCCCAGGTCCGTGCCCTCGGGAAAGAGCGGAACGATCAGGCCCGAGACATACCAGGCCAGCGCCCCGAACAGGATCGCCCCGGTAAGCCGCCCGGCTGTCGGCATGGCCTTTCTCCCCTTCTGACGGGCCCCAGTGACCCGCCCCCGCGACGGGCGACCCCGGGCCGGTGTCAGGCCCCGCGGGTCACCGTGATCTGTGTCACGTCGCAGATTCCACTGCGGAAGGTCCCGGCGCAAGAGGTAAGATAGAAGTTCCACATCCGGCGGAACCGATCGTCGAAGCCCAGCGCGGCCACGTCGTCCCACTTGGCGTTGAACGTGTCATACCAGCGCCGCAGCGTGTCGGAATAGCTCTGGCCGAATTCGACCGAGCGGACGACGCTGAGACCGGCGCGCTCGATCTCGGCGCGCAGCACCTTGGGCGCAGGCAGCATGCCGCCCGGAAAGATGTATTTCTGGATGAAATCCACGCCACGGCGGTAGGCCTCGAACCGCTTGTCCTGAACCAGGATGACCTGCAGCGTCGCCTGCGCACCGGGCTTGAGGCACTTGCGCAGGGTTTCGAAGTAGGTGGGCCAGTATCTTTCGCCCACGGCCTCGAACATCTCGATGCTGGCGATCCCGTCATAGGTGCCACGTTCGTCGCGATAATCCTGCAGCTTGAAGTCGACCATGTCGGACAGGCCCGCCTTCTCGATGCGGTCGCGGGCGTATTTCAACTGTTCTTCGCTGATGGTCAGCCCGGTGACCTTCAGCCCCCGTTCCTTTGCTGCGTATTCCGCGAACCCGCCCCAGCCGCAGCCGATCTCCAGCACGTGGTCGCCGGGCTTGGCGCCCATCTGGTCGACCATCGAGGCATATTTCAGGGTCTGTGCGCGGTCCAGGCTTTCCTGGCCGGTCTCGAAGAGGGCCGAGGAATAGGTCATGGTATCGTCCAGCCAGAGCCCGTAGAACGCGTTGCCCAGGTCGTAGTGGTACGAGATGTTCTTCTTCGCCTGCCGCTTGGAATTGGATTGCAGCCAGAAGCGCAGCTTTTCGTAGGCGCGCACCAACCCCTGTCCGGGAAATCCGTCGTAGACCTCGTCGGCCTCGTCATGCACGAGGTCCATGAAGGCCATCAGGTCCGGGGTGGACCAATCCCCATCGAGATAGGCATCGCTGAAGCCAAGGTCGCCTTCGCGGATCAGGCGGGCGAAGACCTCCGGGTCGTGCACGTCGAGCTGCGCGACATATCCCGGGTCCCGTCCCTCGACGCGAAAGTGCCGCCCGTCAGGCAGCGTGATATCGAGCCGCCCGCGCGGCAGCGCCTTGAGCTTTTCGAAAACGGGGGTGAAATAGCGGGGCAGATCGCGCTGGCCCTCAATGGTGGTCAGGATCATCTTGTCTTTTCCGTCCTTGTCCTTTTTCAGGCTTGTACGGTCCGGCGCGGCGAACGGTTCTGTCGAAACGTAAATGCGTTGCGCAGTGACTGTCACGCACCGGCTAGAAGTCCCGGGCCTTGTAGGCGTCGAGCGCCCTTTGCCGCCCTTCCTTGAGGTCCACGATCGGCGCGGGATAGGCTTGGGCGGGCGACAGCCCCCAGGATTTGGGAACCGCGTCGAAATAAGACAGCGCGGTGGCGCTTGGGTTCGAAAGGCCCTCGGCGATCCAGCGGCGGCGGTAATGCCCGTTCGGGTCGAACTTCTCAAGCTGGGTGGCCGGGTTGAAGACGCGGAAATAGGGCGTCGCATCGGGACCGGACCCGGCGGCCCATTGCCAGCCCATGGCGTTGCTGGCCGGGTCCCAGTCTGTCAGGCAATCCTCGAACCAGCGCTGGCCGATGCGCCAGTGGCTCAGCAGGTGCTTGGTCAGGTAAGAGGCCACGATCATCCGCGCGCGGTTGTGCATGGTGCCGGTGACATACATCTCGCGCATGGCCGCATCCACGAAGGGCTCGCCCGTGCGGCCCTGTTTCCAGCGCAGGACCGCCTCGGTCTCGTCCTCGTTCCAGGGGAAGGCATCCCATTCGGGGCGCCAGTTTCCTTCGGTGATGCGGGGCGTGTGATAGACGAGGTGATAGGCGAAGTCGCGCCAGACGACCTCCTTGAGAAAGGTCTCGGCCCCCGCCTTGCCCGCCTGCATGGCATTTTGCCCGGCATGCCACAGCGCGACCGGGGAAATCTCGCCATAGGTCAGGTTTTCCGACAGGTGCGAGGTGCCGTCGCGGGCGGGAAAATCCCGCGCCGCGTCGTAATCCGCGACACGCTGAGCCACGAAGGCGCCCAGCCGGTCCTGTGCGGCGGCCTCGCCCACGGTGACATGCCCGGCGACCACCGCGGCGCCGCGATCCATCGCCGCCCCCATGCGCCAGGCGTCCAGACGATCCGAGTCCGGCCAGGCCTCGGGGGCGGGGATGTGGCCGGGGGCGGGCTGCGGGGCGGCCACGTCGCGGTCGCGCACGGCCTTCCAGAACGGGGTGTAGACCTTGTAGAAGCCACCTGTTCCGGTTTGCGTCGTCCAGGGTTCGAACAGCACATGGCCGGGAAAGGACCGCGCGTCGATCCCCTCGTCCTTGAGGGCCGATTTGACGGCACTGTCGCGGGCGATGCTCTCGGGGTCATAGGCCCTTGTCCACCAGACCGCCCCGGCGCCGGTCTCGGCGATCAGCGCGCGCAGGGCATCGAGCGCCCTGCCCCGCCGCAGGATCAGCCGTGCGCCGCGCCCCTCCAGCGCCTCGGCATGGGCGGCCACCGACAGCCCCAGTCGCCATTTTGGCGCGGCCCCCAGTGTCTCGACGGCCTCGTCGTGCAGAAACACCGGGATAACCGGCCGGCCTGAGGCGGCGGCCTGTGCAAGGGCCAGATGATCCGACAGGCGCAGGTCGCGCCGGAACCACAGCAGGATGGGGCGGGTCATCGGGCGCTCCTCGGTTTCGACGGCCAATCAGATAGCCCGGTACCCGCAGGATCAAGGCGCCCAACGAAAACGGGCCGCCCCCAGATGGGACGGCCCGCCTTGGTGGTCATGCGGAAGGTATCAAGCCTGGCGCTTTTCGCTCATCAGGCCACGGATGATCGCGTAGCAGATCAGCAGCAGGATGATCGTGAAGGGCAACCCGGTCGAGATGACCATGGCCTGCAAGGCCCCGAGTCCGCCGCCGATCAGCAGCGCGATGGCAACCAGCCCCTCGAAGGTGCACCAGAAGACCCGCTGGGGCACCGGCGCGTCGACCTTGCCGCCCGCTGTGATCGTGTCGATCACGAGGCTGCCGGAGTCCGAACTGGTCACGAAGAAGACGATGACCAGCACGATGCCGATGGTCGAGGTGATGGCCGCCAGTGGCAGGCTTTCCAGCATGGCGAAGAGTGCCACCGAGTCGTTGTAGTTGGTGATCACGTTGTCGATCACCGCCGAGCCTTCAGGGTCGGCGATCATGTCGTTGATTGCCGAGCCGCCGAAGACAGCCATCCAGAACACGCAGACCAGGCTTGGGATGATCAGCACGCAGGTGATGAACTCGCGCACGGTGCGGCCCCGACTGACGCGGGCGATGAACATGCCCACGAAGGGGGACCAGCTGATCCACCAGGCCCAGTAGAAGGCCGTCCAGCCCTGCAAGTAGCCCGTGTCTTCACGTCCGAAGGGGTTCGACAGCGGAACAACCTCCTGAACATAAGCCCCGAGACCGGTCGCGAATTCGCTCAGGATGCCCACGGCCCCGGCCGTGAACAGCACGAAGAGCAACAGCGCCAACGCGATCATCATGTTGACCTCCGACAGAACCTTGACCCCGCCGTCGAGCCCGCGCAGCACCGACACCAGGGCAATCGCCGTGATGCCGCAGATCAGGAGAACCTGAACCGTCACGTTGTCCGGGATGCCGTAAACGTAGTTCAAACCGGCATTGGCCTGCTGTGCACCGATCCCCAGCGATGTCGCCAGTCCGAAGAGCGTCGCAAAGACGGCAAGGGTGTCGATGATGTGGCCCCACCAGCCCCAGACCCGGTCGCCGAGGATCGGGTAGAAGGCCGAGCGGATCGAAAGCGGCAGGCCCTTGTTGTAGCTGAACAGGGCCAGCGACAGGGCGACGATCGCGTAAATCGCCCAAGGATGCAGCGCCCAGTGATAAGAGGTCGCCGCCAGGGCCATGCGCCGCGCTTCCGCGACATTGCCCTCGATGAGCGCACCGCTCTCGTCAAACGGTCGAACCGTCCCCAATGGCGCGTCCCCCCAGGGGGTGCCGAAGTAATATGCCGGCTCCAGTACGCCAAAGAACATCAGGCCGATTCCCATGCCGGCGGCAAAGAGCATCGCGAACCAGCCCGGGTAGCCATAGTCGGGCGTGGCCTCGGACCCGCCCAGCCGGACCGATCCCCAGGGGCTGACGATCAGGAACAGGCAGAAGATCACGAAGACGTTTGCGCCCAGCAGGAAGAACCAGTCAAAGTTCGACGTCAGAAAGACGCGCAGGCCCAGGTCGCAGAAGGCGCCCTCGGTACAGGCATCGCTGACCTCGGCCCCGTTGAAGAGGGCGTTCGCGTGGCCCGGCGCGATGAGCGCATAGGCCACGAAGGCGATCACGGTCAGCCCCGAGATCACGAAGACGGGGTTGTGGATATCAAGCCCGAAGGGCCCGATCTTCGTCTGGATGTTGTCCTGACCGATCTTGTAATCGGTATCGATGATATCCGAGTGCCCTTCGGGCGTCGGTATCCCCTCTATGTTTGTTTCATCGGCCATGTACGGCCTCCCTGTAGTTGGTTTCCCAGATCGGCATGCCCGCCCTCAGGCGTGACGCACCAGGAACACGCTGACTTGCGAATGCCGCGCCAGTTCGCCGCCATGCGCGGGCAGGATCATGTCGGCCATGTTGGGCAAATGCGTGGCCATGACCACCAGATCGGCCCCCAGTGCCTTGCGCGCCTCGATCAGCTTGTCGTCGAGATCGACCGCCGGGTCATGGCTGACAACCGAGTGGGACTCGGCCGCGTGGCCGTGAAGCTCGGCCTGGGCCGCGGCCAGCTTGGCCAGCTTCTCGGCATGTTCCTCGGGGGTCCGCGCGACATCGCCCGGTGCGGCCGCGGTGACGCTGACATAGGTCACCTTGGCCCCGTAATGCTTCGCCTGGTCGGCGGCCACTGTCATGGCCCGGTCCAGCTTGTCCGCATGGGCCAGGTCGACAGGCATCATGATATGTTTGAACATGTTCCCTCCTGTCCGGTCGGTCCGGCACCGCGGCACCGCCACGACGTCCCTTCCCGACTCTTGTCTAAAGGGGGCCGGACAGCCTCGTGGCCACCATTCCCTGCGTCAAAGCGTAACAGCGGTTTGAAACGGATGACAAGCGATTGAGGCGCCCGGGTGCGCGAAAACGACGCGAGACCATCCACGGCCGACCACCGGAAGCGCCTCAACCGCGCCCGGCAAAGTCCTTCTTGCAGGTCTTCGGCGGACCCTTCGCGGCAGTGTAGCCGGTCGCTCCGCAGGTGTCGCATCGGTATTCGCGCAGCCGCCCGCGGGCCTCGCCGGTGGCCAGCCAGACGCAGTTCGGCGCCGCGGGGCGGGCTTCGGCCTGGGCGCGCCGATGCGACCACCACAGGAAGACGATCACCGCCACCAGGAGAGTCAGCCCCATGGCCATGTCACGGCGCCTCGGGCATGACGAAAAGATCGGTCGGCCCCGGGTCCTGCCCGGCGGCGGTCAGCATGGCGTCAACCTGCCCGCGGTGATGGGTCTGGTGATTGAACATGTGCATCACGCAAAGTGCCAGCGGTTTGCGCACCTCAGCCCCGAGCGATCCGGAATACCATGTCAGGGTCCCCACCAGGTCGAGGGCATCCAGCCCCAGCGCCCATTCGCGGATGCGGCCGTCAGCCAGGAACCGCAGCCGCGCCCATTCGCGCGCGTCGGGCGCAAGTGTCGGGCTGTCGGCGAGCGTCCTCGCCGGGGCCTCGCCGCCGTCAAGCCGCGACATCCACATGAGGTCAGCCCAGAGCAGGTGGTTGAGCGTGCCCAGGATCGAGCCGAAAAAGGCTCCGCGATCCTCGGTCAAGTCTGCGGCGGGCATATGTGCGACCAGCTCGCTGGCAGCACTGTTCTGCCATTGGTTGTAGCGCGCCATGGTGCGGCAATAGTCGGGCGTGATCATCATCGGACGGATCCTCTTGGTGGGCCGCTTGTCCTCGTGGCGGGAAACTGGCAGAGCGGCGCGGCCCCGACAAGAGCCGGCCAACCTGCCTGCTTTGACTCTTGCGAGACGCCCTGCGGCTGAGTAGCGTCACGCAACTTGAATCAAGGGGAGACCGGAATGTCCGTCAAAACGTATCTCTGCGCGGCCTCCGCCGCGGCCATCGCCACCGCCGCCTCGGCCCAGGACCCCGACCTTCTGGTCTTCGACTGGTCCGGCTACGAAGAGGAAGGCTTCTACCAGGACTACATCGACACCTATGGCGCCACACCCGATTTTGCCTTCTTCGGCGAAGAGGAAGAGGCCTTCCAGAAGCTGCGCTCGGGCTTTCGCGCCGATATTTCTCGGCCCTGTCCGCATTCGGTCCAGAAATGGCGTGATGCCGGCCTGATCGAGCCCTGGGACATCAGCCAGATCCCCACCTATGACACCGTGGCCGAACAGTTCCGAAACGACCCCGTCTTCACCGATGGCGACGCGGTCTATTTCATCCCCGCCGATCAGGGCGCGACGGCGCTTCTCTACAACACCGAGGAGGTCAGCGCAGCAGACGCAAAGAGCCTGCAGATCTTCACCGACCCCGCCTACGCCGGGCGCACCTCGCTGCCCGACAACGTGGACGACAGTTTCGCGCTGGCCTACCTAGCCACCGGCACCACCGACTGGACCGAGGCCACGCAGGAGGATTTCGAGCGCGCCGCCCAGTGGCTGCGCGAGGCCCATGGAAATGCCCGGACATACTGGACCGATGGCGCCGAACTGAACCAGCTCATGGCCACCGGCGAGGTCACCGTGGCCTGGTCCTGGAACGAAAGCTTCGTCGGCCTGGCCGACGAAGGCCACCCGGTCGCCTTCAACCGCGCGGCCGAGGAAGGCTCCTCGGAGTGGTTCTGCGGCTTCGTCAACCTGGTCGACGGGCCCGGCTCGGAAGAGCAGGCCCATGACTTCGTCGAGGCCTGGCTGCAGCCCTCGTCGGCAGAGTACATGGTATCCGAATGGGGCTATGCGCATTCCAACACCGAGGCCATGGCCAGCTTCGACGCCGAGACGCTTGAGTCGGTCGGCATGGGCCAGCCTGACACGCCGGTTCTGGCCCAGCGTCCGATGGATATCGCGCTGCGCGAACAGATGATCGAGACCTTCGAGCGCATCAAGGCCGGGTTCTGAGACCCTGACCCGACCGGATGGACAGGGCGGCCTTTCGGGGCCGCCCTTTTCGTTCGCCCCATCAGGCCGGCGGTCCGGCCAAAGGAGACCACGCATGCCCCTGATCGATATCCTCATCGCCCTGCTGACAATCGTGTTCGGCGGCTTCGGTTTGCTTGCCCCGCGCTACACCGCCGACACGCTGGACCTGTCGCCCACCAACAGCACCATGGGCCTGAGCGAGCTGCGCGCGGGCTCGGGCGGGCTCTTCGTGGCGCTGGGGGTCTGGTGCCTTGTGGCCGGGGCGCCGGCCTATTTCGCCCTCGGCATCGCCTACCTGGGCGCGGGCACCGGGCGTGCCCTCTCGATCCTGCTGGATCGACCACCGTTGCGAAAGGCGCTGATCTTCCTCGCCTTCGAGTGGCCCCCGGCGGCCTGGCTGCTCTGGACGCACTGGCCCTGACGGCCCGCCGAAGCCCTTGAATTCGCCCGCCGCAGGGCGCATATTGCGGGTGTCCTTCGGGACTATGGACATAAACGCGCTCGTAATAAGCGGATCGGACCCGGGGGCGGTACCCGGCGGCTCCACCAAATACCCTCGTTGGGGGATCATGGGGCCGAAACAGGATCGACGAACGTCTAAAGGGGTTAGCTTTGTCCCGGTGAGATACCACCGTTATCGGTTCGCAAAAGCATAATTGCCAACGACAATCGTGCTCCGGTCGCCGTTGCCGCCTAAGCGGTAACGAGACCGAAACTTCAAGCCCAGCCCTCTAGCAAGGTCTGGCGGGGTTCGCAGGCACCTGGCAACAGAAGCCTGCACTTCCCCCACCCATGACTTCCCAAACCATTCTGCCCTGGCACGACGGCTGATTGACGAAAACGCGGGCGCCGGTCTTACAGCGGCAGCGCCACCGTCGACTTGATCTCCTCCATGCTGAGCAGCGCGGTGACATTGTGCACCCGAACCTCGGAGATCAGCGCCTGGTAGAAGGCATCATAGGCGCGCGCGTTCTTGACCCGCACCTTCAGGATGTAGTCGATATCGCCGGCCAGCCGGTGGGCCTCTTGCACCTCCGGCCTGTCCCGCAGGGCCTGCAGGAATTTCGCCTGCCAGTCGGCCTCGTGTTCGCTGGTGCGGATCAGGACGAAAAAGCAGGCCTCGAAGCCCAGCGCCTCGGCATCCAGCAGCACGGTCTGGCGGCCGATGATCCCGGCTTCGCGCATCTTGCGAATCCGGTTCCACACCGGGGTCTTCGAAGACCCCACCTGGCGGGCGATCTCGTCGAGCGACTGGCTCGCATCGCGCTGAAGCTCTTCAAGGATTTTCCGATCGAGCGCATCTATCCGGACCGACATTTCGCCTCTCTCTTCAGTGCTGAACGCAGGTTCTTTTCGTCAGCTTTTCTGAAACAAATGTTCCTATCTGACAAGACTCTCTCCCAATATTTGGAATATTTTTCTATATTGGCAGCAGAACCGAAGGGGGCACCATGCAGCATTTTCCCATCTTCCTGAACCTTGAGGGCCGCCGCGTCGTGCTGTCGGGCGGCGGCGAGGCCGCCTTGGCCAAACTGCGCCTGCTGCTCAAGACCACCGCCCGGATCACAGTTTTCGCACCAAACCCGGCGCCCGAAATCGCCGACTGGGCCGAGGGCGGCCGACTGACCCTGATCCGCCGCGCGATGGAGCCGGGCGACGCACTCTGCGCAGCACTGGTCTATGCCGCCGACGAGGACGCGGCGCGGGATGCCCGCACCGCCCGGATCGGCCGCACCGAGGGCGCGCTGGTCAATATCGTCGACAATCTGGCCGACAGTGCCTTCATCACCCCCGCCATCGTGGACCGCGACCCGGTGACCGTCGCCATTGGCACAGAAGGCGCCGCCCCTGTTCTGGCCCGCAGGATCAAGGCCGATCTCGAGGCCCGCCTTCCGGCCACGCTCGGCACTCTGGCGCGCATCGGCAAGGGATTCCGCAAGATGGCCGAGAAGCTGCCCTTCGGCCGCGCCCGGCGCGATTTCTGGGCGGACTACTACTTCAACGCCGGTCCCCGCGCCATGGACGCGGGCGGCGAAGGGGCTGTGCAGGACACCCTCGACACCCTTCTGGTGCAGCACCTCGCCGCCGGGCCCGCGCAGGGCCGGGTGGATTTCGTCGGCGCCGGGCCGGGCGACCCCGATCTGCTGACGCTCAAGGCGCGCAAGGCGCTGGATGCCGCGGACGTGGTGATCCACGACCGGTTGGTCAGCACCGGCGTGCTGGAACTGGCCCGGCGCGAGGCACAGATGATCGACGCGGGCAAGCACGGCTTCGGCGCGGCCGTGGCCCAGGACGAGATCAACGCCCTGATCGTCGACCATGCCCGCGCCGGGGCGCATGTGGTGCGCCTGAAGGGGGGCGACCCCATGATCTTCGGCCGACTGGATGAAGAGATCGACGCGGTCGCCGCCCATGACCTGCCCCATGCCATCATCCCCGGCGTCACCGCCGCCGCTGCCGCCTGCGCCGGCCTTGGCCAGTCGCTGACGAAACGCGGGCGCAACAGCGAGGTCCGCTTTCTGACCGGCCACGACACCAAGGGCTTTGCCGACCATGACTGGCGCAGGCTCGCCGCGCCAGGCGCGGTGGCGGCGATCTACATGGGCAAGCGCGCCGCCCGCTTCCTTCAGGGGCGGCTGCTGATGCATGGCGGTGCGCCAGAGACGCCGGTGACGGTGATCGAGAACGCCTCCTGTCCCGATCAGCGGGTTCTGGAAACCACGCTGGACCGGATGGAACCGGACATGGCGCAGGCCGCTCTGACCGGCCCCGCACTCACTTTCATCGGGCTGGCCCCGCGCCGGGCGCGCGCCGCCCTGCCCCGGTTTGCCCCGACACAGGAGGCCCTCTGACATGCCCCGCCCCTTCAGCCCCAAGGTCGTCACCGCCAACCGCCTGCTGGAGGGCGACGCCGTCTGGCGCACCGCGACAGGCGACTGGACGCCCGACCTGGCGCAGGCCGAACTGATCGAGGATTCCGCCACCGCCGAGCTGCGCCTGTTGGAGGCTTCGGCCGAGGCTCACCTGGTCGTCGGCGCCTATCTCGCCGATGCCGCCGCCGCGGCGGACGGCCCCCAGCCGACCCATTTCCGCGAGGCGTTCCGCACGCGCGGGCCGTCCAACTACGCCCATGGCAAGCAGGCCGAACCGCAGGAGAAGGCGTGATGTATCACTACAACGACTTCGACGAAGCCTTTGTTCGCGAACGGGTTTCCCAGTTCCGCGCCCAGGTGGAACGCCGCATCGGTGGCGCGCTCACCGATGAGGAGTTCAAGCCCCTGCGTCTGATGAACGGGCTCTACCTGCAACTGCATGCCTACATGCTGCGCGTCGCAATCCCCTACGGCACGCTGGACAGCCGCAAGATGCGGCAACTGGCTTACATCGCCCAACGCTGGGACAAGGGCTATGGCCATTTCACCACGCGCCAGAACATCCAGTTCAATTGGCCGCAGTTGCGCGACGTGCCCGACATGCTCGAGGCGCTGGCCGATGTGGGGATGCACGCCATCCAGACCAGCGGCAACACCATCCGCAACGTCACCGCCGACCATTTCGCCGGGGCCGCAGCGGACGAGATCGCCGACCCGCGCCCGGTGGCCGAGCTATTGCGGCAATGGTCCACGGATCACCCGCAGTTCCAGTTCCTTCCGCGCAAGTTCAAGATCGCCGTCTCGGGCAGCGCGCATGACCGGGCCGTGACCCGCGCCCATGACATCGGGCTTGAGATCGTCGAGCGTCACGGCGAGATCGGCTATCGCGTGATCGTCGGCGGCGGGCTTGGCCGGACGCCGATGATCGGCAAGGTGCTGCGGGAGTTTCTGCCACAGGCCGACCTGCTGCCTTATACCGAGGCCGTGGTCAGCACCTGGAACCTGCTGGGGCGGCGCGACAACAAGTACAAGTCGCGCATCAAGATCACCGTGCACGAGCACGGGATCGAAGAGATCAGCCACCTTGTGGAGGACGAGTTCGCGCAAACCAGAGCCGGCTTTGCCGGGGCCGACCGCACCATGCTGGCGGGGATCAAGGCCGCCTTCACGCCACCCGCCTTCGCCGCGGCATCTTCCGCCCCGCACGAGGCGGCCCGGGCCAACGACCCGGTCTACCGGGCCTGGGCGGATACCAACCTGGCCGCGCACCGCCACCCCGACCACGCCATCGTCACCGTCTCGCTCAAGGCGCACGGCGCCACGCCGGGCGACGCCAGCGCCGACCAGATGCGCGTTCTGGCCGATCTTGCGGAACGCTACGGCTATGACGAGCTGCGCATCTCTCACGAGCAGAACGTCATCCTGCCCCATGTGGCCAAGGCCGACCTGCCCGCAGTCCATGCCGCGCTGAAACAGGCGGGGCTGGCCACGGCCAATGTCGGGCTTGTCTCCGACATCATCGCCTGCCCCGGAATGGACTACTGTTCGCTGGCCACGGCGCGGTCGATCCCCATCGCGCAGCAGATCGCCACGCGGTTCGAGGAATTGAAGGTCGAGCACGACGTCGGCCCGCTCAAGATCAAAATCTCGGGCTGCATCAATGCCTGCGGCCATCACCACGTGGGCCATATCGGCATCCTCGGGCTGGACCGGGCGGGCGTCGAGAACTACCAGGTCACGCTGGGCGGCGACCACACGGAAACCGCCGCCATCGGCGAACGGGCCGGGCCGGGGTTCTCGGCGGACCAGATCATCCCGGCCATAGAACGGCTGGTGCTGGGCTATCTGGAGCTGCGCGAAGGGCGCAACGAGACCTTCCTGCAGGCCTACCGCCGCCTTGGCCCCGCACCGTTCAAGGCGCTGCTTTATCCGGAGGCCACGTCCGATGCAGCTTGAAACCCGCGCACAGACCCTGAACCAGAGGTTCCGCAACCACTCGGCCACGGCCGTGATGGAGCACGCCCTGACCGGGCTGGGCGATATCGCGCTGGTCAGTTCCTTCGGCGCGGAATCGGTGGTGCTGTTGCATATGGCGGCAGTGATCGACCGGCGCGTGCCCGTGCTTTTCATCGACACCGAGATGCTGTTCGCCGAAACGCTGGTCTATCAACAGGACGTGGCCGAGAGGTTGCGGCTGGAGAACGTCCAGGTGATCCGCGCCGACCGTGCGCGCCTGTTCGAGGCCGACAACGAGAACCTGCTGCACCTGCACGACCCCGATGCCTGCTGCGCCCTGCGCAAGACCGAGCCGTTGCAGAGGGCGCTGAAAGCCCATGACGGCTGGATCACGGGCCGCAAGCGCTACCAAGGGGGCCAGCGCGCCGCGTTGGATTTTTTTGAGGTCGAACACCCCGCGGGCGCGCCGGCGCGGATCAAGGTCAACCCGCTGGCCCATTGGGACAGCGGCGATGTGCGCGACTACATGGCCGAGAACCGCCTGCCCCGCCATCCGCTTGTTGCCAAGGGCTACCCGTCCATCGGCTGCGCCCCCTGCACCCATCCGGTCGCCCCCGGCGAGGATGCGCGCGCTGGCCGCTGGAAGGGGCAGGACAAGGGCGAATGCGGCATCCATTTCGTGGATGGCAAGCTGGTGCGCAGCGCCGCCGAATGAAAGGACAGGATATGAGCGTGATTGTCACCGATACGGGATTTGCGCCCGACGATTGGACCGGCGGCCTGGTCCCGCTGAACGACTGGCCGGTTAAAGGCCCAGACATGGGCCTCGATCTGGTCCCCGACACGGACCCGGCCCGGCTGGCCGACCTGCTGTCGGCGCCACTGATCCGCATTGCTTTCCCGTCGTTCTCGGACGGGCGCGGGTTCACCCTGGCCGCGCGACTGCGGCGGCTGGGCTACCGGGGGCGGCTGCGGGCCGCGGGCCATGTCATTGCCGACCAGTATGCCATGGCGCGGCGGTCCGGGTTCGACGAGGTGGAGATCGACACCGATCTGGCCGCCCGCCAGCCCGAGGACCAGTGGCTGGCCCGCGCCGATTGGCAGGCGCATGACTACCAGACGCGGCTGCGCGCCGCGGCCCCGTGAAAACCGGTGTCCACGACACACCTTTAACTGACACAGATCAAGGACTAGAAGGGGGCGTGGCATGGATACATGCCGCGATGCAGACATGACAGAGATGACACCCGTGACCGAAGCCGCCGCCCTCAAGGCCACCCGCGACCTGCCCGACGCCCAGACCGTCCGGGAGGTGCGCCATTACACCGACCGCCTGTTTTCCTTCAAGGTGACGCGGCCGCAGTCCCTGCGGTTCCGTTCGGGCGAGTTCGTGATGATCGGACTGATGGGCGACCCGGACCCAGACACCGGCAAGCAAAAGCCCCTGCTGCGCGCCTATTCCATCGCCTCGCCCTCCTGGGACGACGAGCTGGAATTCTACTCGATCAAGGTGCCCGACGGGCCGCTGACCAGCAAGTTGCAGCATATCGAACCGGGCGACCAGATCATCCTGCGCCCCAAGCCGGTGGGCACGCTGGTCCACGACGCGCTGCTGCCGGGCAAGCGCATCTGGTTCTTCGCCACCGGCACCGGGTTTGCGCCCTTCGCCTCGCTTCTGCGCGACCCGCAGACCTACGAGGACTATGACGAGGTCTTCATCACCCACACCTGCCGCGAGGTGGGAGAATTGACCTATGGCGCCGAATTGATAGAGAGTGTCCGAAAGGACGAATTGCTGGCCGAACTGATCGGCGAGGGCTTCGCGGACAAGATCCACTATTACCCCACGACCACCCGCGAGCAGAGCCCGCGCATGGGCCGGATCACCGACCTGATGCGCTCGGGGCAGGCCTTCGAGGAACTGGGCGTGCTGCCGCTGTCGCCCGAGACCGACCGGGCGATGATCTGTGGCAACCTGGACTTCAATCTCGAACTGAAAGAGATGCTCGAGGGGTACGGGCTGGAGGAAGGCGCCAATTCCAAGCCGGCCCATTACGTGGTGGAAAAGGCCTTCCTCGACTGACGCGCCGCCCTCAGGGGTGCCGTGCCGTCCAGTCCCGCGCCCGCGCGAAAATCGGCCGGAAATAGGCCATGAGGCGTGGGTCGCGTCCAGCGCCCGCCCAGGGCGCGATGCCATGCACGGACAGCCGATGGACGAGCACCGCCTCGCCGCGGCGCACCGGCACTTCCACCTTGGCGCAGCGCGCGAAGACATCGGCGCGGGCGGCCTTGTAGGCCTCGGTCACATCGCTGCCCGCCTCGGTCCCGGCCAGGGCGGCGCGGATGATCTCGTGGCTGCCTTCCCAGATCACAAGCGGGCTGGCCGCGACATCCGACAGGCCGATCCCGAGCACGAACGCGTGCGGTTCGCGCAACACGCGCCGCCCCTCTTCCAGGTGCAGCCCGTCCACATGCGCCCCGCAGCGGGTGTGGCGAAAGCGATGGGCGGCGTCGCTTTCGCCCGGGTCGCGCCCGGGATAGCCGGGGTAGATCGCAGACAGTTGCGCCCGGTGCCAGGTGCCCGGCCAGATGCCGCGCAACTCGGCCGGCAGGGGCACGCCGCCAAGGCTGCCGTCAGGGTCATTCGCCAGCGCCTCGACACCGACGAACCATGTGCCGTCGTGGCGCAGCCAGCGGTCGCGCAGCGCCTGATCGTCCAGCGCGATCTCGGCCAGGCCGCGGGCCGCCTCGGCCCAGGCGCGCAGGCCCGGCACGTCGCGCAGCACCCGATAGCCGCGCCCGTCCACCATCACAGCCCCTGGCGCAGCATGTTCAGCGCCACCAGCATGAGGAAGGCCCCGAAAACCCGCTTGAGCGGCTTTGGATTCAGCCGATGCGCCAAGGCCGCGCCCCAGGGCGCGGTGATCAGCGTCATCGCGATGACCAGGGCGAAGGCGCCCAGGTTCACCGCCCCCAGCGACAGCGGCGGCGCCACGGCCATGTCCACCAGCAGAAAGCCCAGCACCGCCGGCACGGCGATGATGGCACCAAAGCCCGCGGCGGTGGCGACAGCCCTGTGGACGGGCCTTCCGTAGAGCGTCATGACCGGCACGCCGAAACTGCCGCCGCCGATCCCCATGAGCACCGAGAGCAGGCCCATGAGCGGGGCCAGCAGCCACTTGACCGGCCCGTCGGGCATGGCGGCGCCCAGTTGCCAGTCACTGCGCCCGAGCATCATGTAAAGCGCCACGGCAAAGGCCAGCCCGCCGAAGATGGCCTGCAACACCTCCGAGCGCAGCTGTGCGGCGACCGCCACGCCGATGGCCGCGCCGATGGCGATTCCCGGCCCCCAGCCGCGCAGGATGTCCCAGTCCACCGCGCCCTTGCGGTTGTGGCTGAGCACCGAGCGCGCCGAGGTCACGATGATCGTGGCCAGCGAGGTGGCAAGGCACATCTGCATCAGTTGCGGGCTGTCATAACCCAATCCGGCAAAGGCATAGTAGAAGGCAGGCACCAGCACGATGCCGCCGCCCACGCCCAGCAGCCCGGCCAGCAGCCCCGCAAAGGCCCCGATGGCCAGCAGCATGGCCCCCAGGCCGATCAACAGTGATAGTTCGGGCATCATTCCTCCGATGTTCAGCCCCTCTTGCCCGCAGAGAGGCGGGGCTGCAATCCCTCAGGCCGCGGCCTGCTCCATGGCGTCGAGCGCGCGGTCCAGAACCTCTGGCCCCGCCCCCGCGCGATGGCCCTGTTCCGACAGCACCCGCCGCCAGTGCCGCGCGCCGGGCAGGCCCGCGAAGAGCCCCAGCATGTGCCGCGTGACCTGGGCCAGCTTGCCCCCCTCGGCCAGATGGGCGGCGATATAGGGGCGCATCGCGGCGACCACCGCGTGCCGGTCCGGGCCGGGCGCGCCGCCGAAGATCGCGCGATCGGCGTCCAGCAGGATCTCGGCGGGGCTATGATAGGCCGTCCGCCCGATCATCACCCCGTCGATGCCCCGGTCCAGATGCGCCCGCGCCGCCGCAAGCGAGACGATGCCGCCGTTCAACGAGACATGCAGATCGGGAAATTCGGCCTTCATCCGGTGCACGAGGTCATGGTCCAGCGGCGGAATATCGCGGTTCTTCTTGGGCGAAAGCCCCTGCAGCCAGGCCTTGCGCGCATGGATCGTCACCCGCCGCACCCCGGCGGCACGAATCTTCTCCAGAAAGGTGGGCAGCACCTCTTCCGGGTCCTGGTTGTCCACGCCGATGCGGCATTTCACCGTGACCTCGGCGGGCTGGGCCGCGCTCATCTCGGCACAGCACTCGGCCACCTGGTCCGGCGTTGTCATCAGGATCGCCCCGAAGGTGCCCGATTGCACCCGATCCGAGGGACAGCCGCAATTGAGGTTGATCTCGGGATATCCCTCCTCGGCGCCCATGCGCGCGGCCTGCGCCAGTTCCGCCGGGTCCGAGCCGCCCAGTTGCAGCGCCACCGGCTGTTCCGCCGGATCAAAGCGCAACAAATGCCGCGCGCCGCCCCGCACCAGCGCGGGGGCCGTCACCATCTCGGTATACAGCAGCGCCTGGCGCGACATGAGACGGTGAAAGTACCGGCAATGCCGGTCGGTCCAGTCCATCATGGGGGCCACGGAAAGGCTCGCGGCCCCGGCAAGGGCACCGGCGTCATACGCGAGGCGATCTGTCACGGTCTTTCCTGGCATCGATCACTTCCTGTTGCGCCGATTTCGTATAGCGCCTCGTGGCGGGACGCGCCAGCGCTGCAACACACCCGCCGCGCGCCAGATCCCCCATCCGGCGGCGAACCGTTCCAGCGGCGTCAACGCGGCGGCTTGACATTCCGATACTCGATACAACCTTGTAAAAGGCGTGCGCCACTTCACCCTAACGTCTGACGCGGGGCCCCATGAAACTCACGGTCAATGGAACCGAGCACGAGGTCACGGCCGACCCCGACACCCCGCTGTTGTGGGTTCTGCGCGACGAGCTGGGCCTGATCGGCACGAAATACGGCTGCGGCATCGCCCAGTGCGGCGCCTGCACCGTGCATCTCGACGGGGCCGCCGCCCGCGCCTGCCAGCTGCCCATCGACAGCCTCGAGGGCGCCGATATCGTCACCATCGAGGGGCTGGCCGGGGACGGCGACAGCCTGCACCCGGTCCAGGAGGCCTGGATCGAGACCCAGGTCGCCCAGTGCGGCTATTGCCAGGCCGGGCAGATCATGCAGGCCGCCGCGCTGCTGGCAGAGGACCCGGCGCCCTCGGACGAGACCATCGATGCCACCATGTCGGGCAACCTCTGCCGCTGCGGCACGAATGTCCGCATTCGCCAGGCCATCCACCTGGCCGCCGACAACATGGGAACCTGAGGCAATGGCCCGCCCGAAAACACTCACCCGCCGGGGCTTTCTGATCGGTACCACCGTCGTGGGCGGCGCTGTCGTCTTCGGCTCTTACCTGGTGGCGCGCCCGCAGGAGAACCCGCTGGCCGAGGACCTCGGCGCGCAGCAGGCCACCTTCAACCCCTGGGTCAGGATCGGCCCCGATGGGATCACGCTGATCACACCCCATGCCGACCTGGGCCAGGGCACGACCCACATGCAGGCGATCCTGCTGGCCGAGGAAATGGATCTGGAGCTCGACCAGTTCACCACCGCGTTCGGCGAACCGGCGGCGGCCTACTACAACCGGGGCTTTGCCGCCGAGGGGGCCGAGGTGATCGCCGCCCTGACCCCGCTGCCCGCAGATGCGGTGCGCGGGCCAATGGGCGCGGCCCTCAAGGTCGCGGGCCTTCAGGGCACCGGCGGATCGACGGCGGCAGCCGACAGTTTCGACAAGCTGCGCCAGGCCGGGGCCTCGGCCCGGGAGACGCTCAAGCTGGCGGCAAGCCAGGACACCGGAGTGCCCGTGGCGCAGCTGAGCACCGCGCGCGGCGCGGTCGTCCTGCCCGACGGCACGCGGCGGGCCTATACCGAGCTTGCAGGCGCGGCCAGCGCGCTGGACCCGGTGCAGAACGTGGCCCTGCGGCCCGCCTCCAGCTGGCGCCTCGTCGGCCAGCCGACCGAGCGGCTGGATATCCGCGACAAGTCCACCGGGCGCACCGTCTACGGAATCGACCTCGTGGCCGAGGGCATGGTCCATGCCACCGTCGTGACCAACCCGCGCCGCGGGCCGATGCGGGGCTATGACGCCGCGGCGGCGCGCGACATGCCCGGCGTCCAGGGCGTGGTCGAGGTCACGAACGGGCTGGCCGTTCTGGCCGACAGCACCTGGCGCGCCTTCAAGGCCGCCCGCGCGATCGACTTCGACTGGGGCCCCGCCCCCTATCATGCCGAACAGGCCGACCACTGGGCCGAAATCGCCGCCTCCTTCACCGACGACCGGCTCAACGCCACCTGGCGCGACGATGGCGATGCCGGGGCGGCGGATGGCGATGATCTGGTCGAGGCCGAGTACCGTGCGCCCTATGTCGCCCATCAGCCGCTCGAGCCGCTCAATGCCCTCGTCACCGTCACCGACGAGCGTGTCGAGATCGCCGCCAGCCACCAGTTGCCGCGCTTCGTCCAGCGCATCGCCGCCGGAGTGACGGGCCACGACCCCGACCAGGTGCGCTTTGACAACCAGTATGCGGGCGGCTCTTTCGGGCACCGGCTGGAATTCGAGAACATCAAGCTGGCCTGCGAGATCGCCAACCAGCGGCGCGGCACGCCGATCAAGCTGACCTATACCCGCGAAGAGGATTTCGCGCAGGATTTCCCCCGCCACATCGCCATGGCGCGCGGGCGCGGCGCGGTGGCGCAGGGCGAGGTCCGCGCCCTGGACCTGCAGATCGCCGGCGCGCCGGTCTTCGCCTCGCAGGGTGGCCGCCTTGGCGCGGCCTCGGGCGGGCCGGACAACCAGCTGGGCGCCGGGGCCTATTCGGCGCCCTATGCCCTGCCCGATTTTCGGGTGCGCGGCTATGCGGTGCCCAACCTCGCGCCGGTCTCCTCCTGGCGGTCGGTCGGGGCCTCTTTCGGGGGGTTCTTCCTTGAAACCTTCCTCGATGAACTGATCCATGCTGCGGGCGCCGATCCGATCGAGGAACGCCTGCGCCTGATCGATGATCCCGTTGCCCATGCCGTGCTGTCCGAGGCCGCCGAGATGGCCGGATGGGGCCGCGACCCCGGCCCGAACCGCGGCCTTGGCGTGGCGCTGGTGCGCAGCTTCGGCGTGGACGTGGCCGAGATCGCAGAGGTCGAACAGACCGACGCGGGCCTGCGTATCCGCAAGGTCTGGGCCGTGGCCGACCCCGGCCCGGTGATCGACCCCGTCAACATCGAGAACCATATCCAGGGCGGCGTGATCTGGGGCATGGGCCATGCCATGAGTTGCGAGATCACCTATGCCGACGGCATGGCGCAGCAATCGAACTATCACCAGCACGCAGGGATGCGCCTGCGTCAGACGCCCGAGATCGCGGTGCGCGTGCTGCAGAACCGCGCCCGCATCGCGGGGATCGGCGAACCACCCGTGCCCCCGGCCCCGCCCGCGCTGGCCAACGCGATCTTCGCGGCCACCGGCACGCGCCTGCGCGCCATGCCCTTCGACAAGACCGTCACCTTTGCCTGAAGGGCCATGCCTTTACCGCCCGAACCTGGACCGAGGACGCACGAGATGATGAAAACCGCCGGTGTCTTCCTGCTGATCAGTGCCGCGCTGCATGGCGCGGGCGCGGTCCTGTCGGGCTTCGCGCCGATCGGGCAGGTCCTGCTGTTTCCCGCCGTGCTTTACCTCGCGCTCTATGCCGGGCTGGCGCGGGGGATGCTCTGGGTGGCCTGGCTGGCCTTCATCTGCATGATGGGCGGCACGGCCGGCACCATCCTGGAGCTTTCCGGCCCCGGCCCGGTGCCGGGCTGGGTGCTCTGGGGCATCCTCGGCGCGGACCTTGCCGCCGCTGTCGCGCTTTTCGCGGCGATCTGGGCGGGGCCGCGCGCCGCGCAGGCGTGACGCGGCCCCGCGCCGCTCAGGTCACGTAGCGGTTCACCAGGTTCTCCAGCCGTTCCTGCCGGCCCGAGCGGGGCTGCGGGTCGATGCCCTGCGCCTCGACCCTCTGTGTGAGGGTCGCAAGGTCCTGGTCCAGCACGTCAGACCCATCCCAGCCTGCGTAGCGGTCGCGGCGGGCGGCCTCCAGCTTGTCGTCCTCGACCATCCGCGCAGCGGCCTTGAGGCCCGCGGCGCAGGTGTCCATGCCGCCCACATGGGCCAGCACCAGGTCGGCAGGATCGATGGACTGGCGCCGCAGCTTGGCGTCGAAGTTCGTGCCGCCCCGGCCCAGGCCGCCCGCGCGCAGGATCTCGTAGTAGGCCAGCGCCACCTCGGGCACGTTGTTGGGAAACTGGTCCGTGTCCCAGCCGGACTGGTAATCGTTTCGGTTCATGTCAATGGACCCGAGGACGCCCAGCGCCCCGGCCAGCGCCAGTTCGTGCTCAAAGCTGTGGCCGGCCAGCACCGCGTGGCCGCACTCGATGTTGACGCGCACCTCATCCTCCAGCCCGAAATCCTTGAGGAACCCGTAAACCGTGGCGACATCGTAGTCATACTGGTGCTTGGTCGGCTCCTGCGGCTTGGGTTCGATCAGAAGCTGGCCCTCGAAGCCGATCTTGTGCGCGTAGTCCACCACCTGCGCCAGGAACCGGCCCGCCTGCTGGCGTTCGCGGGCCAGGTCGGTGTTCAGCAGGGTCTCGTAGCCCTCGCGCCCGCCCCACATGACGTAGTTCTCTCCGCCCAGTTTCTGCGTGGCATCCAGGCAGGATTTCACCGTTGCGGCGGCATAGGCATAGACCTCGGGGTCGGGGTTGGTCGCCGCGCCGGACATGTAGCGGCGATGCGAGAACAGGTTCGCCGTCCCCCAGAGCAACCCGGTGCCGCTCTGCTCCATCTTTTCGCCGAAGTAATCGGTGATCTCGTCCAGCCGGGCGCGGCTTTCGGCGAAACTGTCGCCTTCGGGGCGCACGTCGGCATCGTGAAAGCAGAAATAGGGCGCGTCGAGGATCTCGAGCAGTTCGAAGGCGGCATCTGCCTTGATCTTCGCGCGCTCCATGCTGTCCTGGGGCTGCCAGGGGCGGATCAGGGTCTGCCCTCCAAAGGGATCGTTGCCCTCCCATGCGAAGGAGTGCCAATAGGCCACGGCAAAGCGCAGGTGCTCTTTCATCGGCTTGCCGAGGACGACTTCCTCGGGGTTGTAGTGGCGGTAAGCGAAGTCACTGTCGCTTTGCGGGCCCTCGTAGCGGATCGGGGCGATCCCGTCGAAAAATCCGGTCATGTCTTATAGATCCTTGAGCTTGTGATAGGCGGCGCGATAGCGGGCCTGGGCCTGGGCCAGGGGGTCGGCCAGCGCCGGATCGGGGTCATGGGTATGGGCGACGGGCGGCGGGGTGGCGATCTCGGCGCCCGCGCCTGTGGCGGCCATGCGCCCAAGCCGCGCCGCGCCCAGGGCCGCGCCGAAGTCCCCGGCCTGCGGCACGTCCAGCGGCACGCCCAGCGCCGAGGCCAGCAGATCGAGCCAGTAGGCCGAGCGTGCGCCCCCGCCGAGGGCCAGCGCGCGCGATATCCGCGTGCCCGTGGCCGCCAGCGCATCGCGGTTGTCGACAAAGGCATGGGCGACGCCCTCAAGCACCGCGCGAGCGGCCTCGGTGGCGTCGGTGGCGTGGTCGAGGTGCAGAAACTGGCCCCGCATGTGGGCGTCGTTGTGCGGTGTGCGCTCGCCACCCAGATAGGGCAGAAACAGCACCCGGCCCGGCGCGCGCAGGTCACCCAGCCCGGAGGTCAGCTCGGCCGCACTGCGCCCGGTCAGGCGCGACAGCCATTCCAGCGCATCCGTCGCGGCCAGGATCACGCCCATCTGGTGCCAGGTCCCGGGGACCGCGTGGCAGAAGGCATGCACGGCGCTGGCCGGGTCCGGGCGATAGCCTGCATTGGCCGCGAAAAGCACCCCCGAGGTGCCCAGCGACAGAAAGGCCTGGCCGTCCCGCACCACACCTGCCCCGATGGCGGCAGCGGCATTATCTCCGGCCCCGCCGGCGACAGGCACCCGCGGCAGGCCCCAGCGGTGCGCCAGGTCGGCGCGCAGGGTGCCCGTGACCGCGGAGCCTTCAGCAAGGCTCGGCATCTGCCCCCGAGACAGCTGGCAGGCGGCCAGCAGATCGTCGGACCAGTCGCGCGCGCCGGTGTCCAGCCAGCTTGTCCCCGCGGCATCCGACATCTCGGACACGGCCTCGCCCGTCAGCCAGAAGCGCAGGTAGTCCTTGGGCAGCAGAACCTTGTCGATCTTGTCGAAGACCTCCGGCTCGGTTTCGCGCACCCAGTCCACCTTTGGCGCGGTGAAACCCGGAAAGACGATGTTGCCGGTGATCTCGCGAAAACGCGGATCAGCATCCATGCGCGCGGCCTGATCCCCGGCACGGGTGTCGTTCCACATCATGCAGGGCCGCAGCGGCGCCCCGTCCCGGCCCAGCAGCGTGGCCCCATGCATGTGACCCGACAACCCGATCCCGGTCAGCCCGCTGCAATCGGTCTTGGCGGCAACGGCGGCGATGGCCGCCTCGGCGGCGGCCTCCCAGGCGCGGGGGTCCTGCTCGGACCATCCGACATGGGGGCGCGAGACGGTCAGCGGGACGCTGTGCTCGGCCAGCAGCGCGTCGTTTTCATCAATCACGATTGCCTTGAGCGACGATGTCCCAAGGTCCAGTCCTAGAAAGGTGGTCATGGGATCAGGCCGCCACGCCCTCGGGGGCCTTGCCCGCGATGATCATGCCCAGAAGATCATCGGTGGTCACATCATCGACCTTGACAACGTCTCCGACCAGCTTGCCGTTCTTCATCACCGCGGCACGGTCGCACAGTTCCTTGACCTGGTGCACATCGTGGTCGATGAGGAAGATCCCCAGGCCCTGTTTTTTCAACTCCTCGATCAGGTCGGCCACCATGCGCGTCTCCTGCGGCCCAAGGGCCGCGGTGGGTTCGTCCATGATCAGGATCCGCGCGTTGAAATAGACCGCGCGGGCGATGGCCACCGATTGCCGCTGTCCGCCCGACAGTGCCGAAACCGGCGAGGAGAATTTCTGGAAATGCGGGTTCAGACGCCCCATCACCTTGCGGGTCTCGGCCTCCATCGCGCCCTCATCCATGAGGCCCGTTAAGGTGGTCAGTTCCCGCCCCAGGAACAGGTTCGAGGCAGCATCGAGGTTATCGGCCAGCGCAAGCGTCTGGTAAATCGTCTCGATGTTGTAGGCACGCGCGTCGCGGGGGTTGTTGATCTCGGCCCGTTCGCCGTTGATCCGGACTTCACCGGAGTCCATCCGGTAGGCCCCGGACAGGCACTTGATCAATGTGGACTTGCCCGCGCCGTTGTGGCCCAACAGGCCCACGACCTCGCCGGGGTAGAGATAGACGCTGACATGATCGACGGCTTGAACGCCGCCAAAGGCGATGGAGATGTCGTTAAGCTCGACCAGCGGTGTCTCGGCCATCAGGTATCTCCTGTTCGCTTGCGGTAGATGATGTCGATGAGCACGGCCATGATCAGCACGGCACCCACCACGATGTTCTGGAAGGGCGCGTCGACGCCCACCATGGCCATGCCCGATTGCAGCGATTGCATGATCAGCGCGCCCAGGATGGCCCCGTAGATGGTGCCGATCCCGCCGGACAGGGCGGTCCCCCCGATCACGGCGGCGGCAATCACGCGCAACTCGTCCAGCGTGCCGATGTCATTGGAATGAAACGACAGCCGGGCCGAGGCCACCACAGCCGAAAGCGCGCAGAGAAAGCCCATGATCGCGAATATCTTGACTGTAAGAAGCCGCGTGTTGATCCCCGAAAGCTCGGCCGCGTCGGGATTGCCGCCGGTGGCGAAGATGTAGCGGCCGAGCCGTGTGCGCCGGGCGACGACGGTCATGACAAGCGCGACCACGATCAACAAAAGTACGGAGATCGGCAAGCCATAGGCGGCGGTATAGCCTTCGGGCAGAACCTCGCCGCGGGCCTCGAAGTCGCGCTCCAGCACGCGCTGCGGAATCTCGTAGGAGTTCAACATCCAGATGAAGCCCAAGATCGCCGCCACGATCAGCGCGCCCACCGCGCCCTCGGCCCAAAGCGGCTTGACCGAAAAACCGTGCCCCTGCTTTGTGCGCCGCGCGGACCAAAGCCCGTAGAGCGCGGCCGCCGCGGCGACGAGAGCGAATATCCACGACCAGGTGGTACCGAGCGTGCCGGAAATGCCGCCGAACTTCTCGAAGGTCTCGTTCAGCGGGCCGATGGTCTGGCCGTTGGTGGTATACCAGGCCACGTTGCGCCAGATCAGCAGCCCGCCCAGCGTCACGATGAAAGCCGGGATTGTCAGATATCCGATCAGGTAGCCGTTGAAGGCCCCGATCGCAGTGCCGACGATCAGGCCCCCGGCGATCGCCAGCCAGGGCAGCGCCGAATGTCCCAGCGGCAACCCGAATATCTGCAACAACCACTCGGTCTGCAGCATGGCCATGACCGCCGAGGTCGTCGCCAGCAATGAGCCGACCGACAGGTCAATGTGCCGAGTGACGATGACAAAGACCATGCCCGTGGCCATGATGGCCACGCTGACGGTCTGGATCGTCAGGTTGAACACGTTGCGCGGCGTCAGGAAACGCCCGCCCGTCAGTATGTTGAATATCAGCGCGATGAGGATGAAGGCCCCGATCATGCCCAGCAGGCGCATGTCGAGTTCGAGAGAGGCGAATAGACCGCGCTTCTGCCCCTTCGGAGGGCCGTCGCCGGCATCCGCGCCCGTGTCGTGTGTCGCTGTGTCGCTCATGTCTGTCCTGTCGCCTGAACCGTCCGACACGAGGCCCACGCTTGGCGGGGCCTGGCCGGATCACCTGTCGGGGAAACGGGGCAGGCCGCATGCACCCGCCCCGAGGTGTCAGTTGGCCCGCGCGATCAGTCGCAGGGGGCCGGGCCGTTCTCGACGCCCTGGCACAGGGCCTCCTGGCTGATCCAGCCGGCGTCCACGACAACCTCGAGGTTGTCCGCCGTCACCGGGACCGGCTCCAGGAACTTGGCCGTCAGGTCGGTGCCCGAGGGCGAGGTCCATTCCACGGCACCCTCGATCTCGGACATTTCCATCCCCTCGGCCATCGCAACGGCGACCTCACCAGCTTCGCGGCCAAGGTCGCGGGCGTCCTTCCAGACCGAAACGGTCTGCGTGCCCTGGGCGATGCGGTTCAGCGCGGCGTGGTCGCCGTCCTGCCCGGACACCGGGATGCTGCCTTCCAGGCCCTGCGCGGTCAACGCGGCCACGGCCCCGCCGGCAGTGCCGTCGTTCGAGGCCACCACCGCGTCGACGTCGTTGTCGTTCGCAGTCAGGATCTGCTCCATGTTGCGCTGGGCGTTGGCGGGCAGCCAGCCGTCGGTGTAGGCTTCACCCACGATCTCGATATCTCCGGCGTCGATGGCGTCCTGCAGCACTTCCTGCTGGCCGCCGCGCAGGAAATCCGCGTTGGGGTCCTGGGACGAGCCCTTGATCATGACGTAGTTGCCGGTCGGCTGCTCCTCGAGCACCGCGCGGGCCTGCATCCGGCCAACCTCGATGTTGTCAAAGGTCAGGTAGAAGGCGCGCGGATCATCGATCAACCGGTCATAGCCAACGACAGGGATGCCTTCGTTGGCGGCGGCGTCCACCGCCGGTGTGATGGCTTCGGTGTCCTGCGCCAGGATGATCAGCGCATCCGCGCCCTGGGCGATCAAGCTTTCGACGTCGGACAATTGCTTGGACGACGAGGACTGCGCGTCGGTCGAGATGTACTCGGCCCCGGCTTCGTCGAGGGCGGACACGATGGCGGCCTCGTCTGTCTTCCAGCGCTCTTCCTGGAAATTGGACCAGCTGACGCCGACGGTGACGTCCTGCGCCAGGGCGGCCGAGCTGAAGCCGACAACCATGGCGGTGGCGGCAATGATGGACTTGTGCATTGGATTTCTCCTCCCAGTCTGTCGCTCGCGAATGGACCGCGAGCCGCGAGTCGTTTGACCCTGCGCACACACTTTGCCTGATTAATTTCACTTGTCAAAATAAAATTGACAACCCGACCGAAATCATGGCCGACTAAACGTGAGCCCAGGGCCGCATTTTGCAGTGTGCCGCGTTTTCGTGCCGGTTTTTACCCGTTGAGTCGGGCGGATGCGCAGAAACAAGCTTGTGCGGCACCGTAATATCTTTGGTGATTGAATGAATGATGCCACCACTCCCACTGCGCCGCCCACCGCCATGGCGGGCGCGGCCCCGGTCACGGGATGCGGGCCGCGGCTGCGCGATGGCGGCCAGAGCGCCCCGCCCCTGCGCCAACAGGTCTTCGAGCATGTCCGCGCCGAGGGGGTGGCCACGCGATCGGGAATCACCCGGGCGCTGGGCATCTCGGGTGGCATGGTCACCCAGCTGACGGCAGAGCTGATCCAGCGCGGCCTGCTGGAGGAAATCGCCGACCCGCCCCGTGACAGCGGGCGGGAGGGGGCCCGGGGCCGCCCGCCGACCGCCCTGCGGGTGGTGCCCGACAGCGGGCGGGTGCTTGGCATCAAGCTGTCAGAGGATGTCCACACCGCCGTCATCACCGATTTCGCCGGCATCGAGCGCGGCGCAGCGACCCGGCCCAGCGATCACCGCCCGCGCGAGCTGGACGAGTTGACCGAGGAGGTCGCCGCACTCGTCGCCGCGGCTCGCGCCGAGGCCGGGCCGGGCCCCCTCGCCGCCGTCGGGGTCGGCCTGGCCGGGCTGGTCGAACACGCGCAAGGCACGGTGGCCTGGTCGCCCTTCCTGGCCCGGCGCGGCGCACCGCTGAAGGCCGCGCTGGAGGCCCGCCTGGGCCTGCCGGTGCATCTGGACAATGACGTCAACATGCTGACCCTGGCCGAACTGTGGTTCGGCGCGGGGCGGTGCAAGGCCGACTTCGCGGTGGTCACCATCGAACAGGGCGTTGGCATGGGGCTGGTGCTTGGCAACCGGCTGTATCGCGGGGCGCGCGGCATGGGGCTGGAGCTGGGCCATACCAAGGTGCAACTGGATGGCGCCCTGTGCCGCTGCGGGCGGCGCGGCTGCCTGGAGGCCTATGTCGCCGACTATGCGCTGCTGCGCGAGGCCGCTACAGCGCTGCCCCCCGGCAGCACGGCGCAAGTGGCCCCGGGCGACCTGCTTGACCGGCTTTTCGACGAGGCCAAGGCGGGCAACCGCGCCGCCGCCACGATCTTTCGGCGGGCGGGGCGCTATCTTTCGCTGGGGTTGGCCAATGTGGTGCAGCTGTTCGATCCCGAACTCATCATCCTGTCGGGAGCACGGATGCGCTATGACTACCTCTATGCCGAGGAAGTGCTGGCCGAGATGACCGCCCAGGCCCTGGACGACAAGCGCGCCCCCGCCCGGGTCGAGATCCACGCCTGGGGCGATCTGGTCTGGGCGCGCGGCGCGACGGCGCTGGCGCTCTCGGTCGAGACAGACCGCCTACTGGGCGAGGCGGCCTCGTGAGGCGCTCAATCGTCTTGCTGGCCCTGCTGACCGCCTCTCCTCTGGCGGGCGGGCCGCGCTTTGACCCCGTCCCCGGCCCGGTTGCCGATCATGTCTATACCGGGGGGTGGGAGCATTTCGTGGGCGGCGGTGTCTCGGTCATGGATTGTAACGCAGATGCCCGCCCGGATCTGGTCCTGGCCGGTGGAGAGAAACCCACACAGCTGATGGTGAACCGCGGCGGGATGGATTTCGCGCCGCAGCCCCTGCCCGGCCCCGACGGCGCGCTGACCGGGGTGACCGGGGCCTATCCCGTCGACCTGGACGCGGACGGTACGCTTGACCTCTTCGTGATGCGCGCAGGGCCGAATGTCGCCCTGCGCGGGCTCGGCGACTGCCGATTCGAAGTGGCGACCGAGGCCCTGGGCCTGCCCGAGGGGGGCGACGGCTGGACCACCGCCTTTACCGCTTGGTGGGCGCCGGGCGCCATGCGGCCGACGCTGGCCGTGGGCAATTACGTGGACCGCGCCGATCCCGACGGACCATTCGGCGCCTGTGACGCAAACGCGATCCTGACGCCCAGCCCCGAGGGTTGGGACGCGCAGGCACTGACCCCCGGGTATTGCCCGCTGTCCATGCTGGCCGCGCAGGATGCACGCGGGCAACTGACGCTGCGCCTGTCCAACGACCGGCACTACTATGTCCGCGACGGGGCCGAGCAGCTTTGGGATATCGCCGAGCAGCGCTTTCTGGGCCCGCAGCACGGCTACGATCCGCCCATGCTCTGGGGCATGGGGATCGCCGCGCGCGACCTGGACGATGACGGGCGCGACGAGGTCATGCTGACCTCCATGGGCGATCAGAACCTGCGGCTGGCGCGCGATGGCGGCTATGTCAGCGCCCCCTTCGAGATGGGCACCACGGCCCACCGCCCGCATACGGGCGAGGACGGGCGCCCCTCGACCGGCTGGCACGCCCAGTTCGGCGACGTCGACAACGACGGGCGCGCGGATCTCTTCATCGCCAAGGGCAACGTGGACCAGATGCCCGGCATGGCGATGGAAGACCCCAATTCGCTGCTGATGCAACAGGCCGACGGCAGTTTCGCAGAACGCTCGGTTGCCGCCGGCGTGGCCAGCCCCGCGCGCAGCCGTGGGGCGGCGATGGCCGATCTCGACGGTGACGGGCGGCTGGACCTGGTGGTGGTCAACCGACGCGCCGGGGCCGAGCTTTACCGCAATGTCACGCCGCAGACAGGCAACTGGCTGGAGGTTACGCTGCGCCAGAACGGCAGCAATGCGCGCGCCGTGGGCGCGAGGGTTCGGGTCGCGGGCGCGGACTGGTCGGAGGAACAGGAGGTCAGCATCGGCGGCGGACACGCGGGCGGCGTGGCCGGACCCTTGCACTTCGGTCTGGGGGCGGTGGCGGCGGTCGAGATCACGGTGACCTGGCCCGACGGCAGCCGCACGCACCACGCGCCCGCGGGCGTCAATCGACAGGTGACGCTGCAGCGCTGAGCGGTTGCGCCACCGGCAGGCCGCTGGGCACGGTGTCGGGCACGCCAAGCCGCCCGGACAGGGCCACCGGATCGGTCAGAGACTCGAGAAAGGCGACGAGCGCCGCGACATCCGCCTGCTTCAGGTCCAGCGGCGCGCGCGAGACGGCCCCGGCGATGGCGGCAACCTCGGCGGGGTCTTCCAGAATGCGCCAGTCCTCGACCCCCAGCTCCGGCAGCACCGCCTGATCCCTGTCATAGTCCTCCAGCCCCGCCACCGGATCGGCGTGGTGACGCAGGTAGGCGGCCAGGTCGGCATAGGCCCCGGCATGGCCATAGGGCGCGGTCAGCGCGACGTTGCGCAGCGACGGCGTGCGAAAGGCATGGGCGTCGTCGGGATCGCCGGTCACCCGCATCCGCCCCGTGTCGCGCGCGTGGCTCTCGAAACTTGCCGCCTTGCCCGGCCCGATCTGCACATCGCCCATGGCGTGAAACCGCTGGTCGGTCAGCAACGGGCCGCTGTGGCAATCGGCGCAGCCCGCGTCACCGTAGAACAGCCGCAGCCCGGCCATGGCCGGGTCGGGCAAGGCCCCCTGCCCGCGCAGGTAGGCATCGAACGGCGCGGTATCCGAACGCCACTCCTGCGCCATGAAAACCGCGATGGCGTTGGAGATGTCGGTGAAATGGATCTCTTCGGGCGCGAGGCCATAAACCTGAGCAAAGCGGCGCCGGTACTCGGGCAGCGCCGCCACGCGCCGCGCCAGCAGGTCCCAGGCGCCGCCCGGCCCGGTGATGCGCCCGGTGCGCACGGCCTTGGAAATGGCGTTCTCGCCGTAGTGCCCCGCCATCTCGTCGGCCGAGAGCACCGGAAACATGGTCTGCGCCGACAGCAGCCCGTCGAAGCCCTGTTCCATCTCAGGGCCCATGGGCGTTCGAAAGCCCGAGGCGCGGGTCTCGTCGCGCTCGATCCGACCATCGTGGAAAAGGACCCGAACCTGCCGCGCCCCGAGGTTGAACAGGCCCGGCGCATTGCGCGGCACACGCTGCTCGGGCGGGTTGTCGGGGTCGGCCACCCGGTCGGGGCCAAGGCCCGCGCCGCCGTCCCCGATGCCAAGGCTCAGCCCGTCCGAAGTGCCAAGGCGCGGGTTATGGCAGGTCGCGCAGGAGACCTCCTTGTTGCCCGACAGGATGGGGTCGTAGAAAAGCAGCTGGCCCAACCGGGCCTCGTCCATGTCCACGGGCGGGAAATCCGCATCCCTCAGCGGGTCGGGCAGGCCCTCGGCCCCGGCCATTCCGGCCCAGAGCCCCAGCAGAATCGCGATCCGGCGCATCCGTCCTCCTCTTTGCCCGAAAGGATCACCGCGCGCCGCCGCGTTGGCAAGGCCCCGTGGCCGCGATCAGGTCACGCGGCCGCGCGCCTGGTATCTCGGGTCTTGCCAGCCCCCGGTTTCCAGCACGTCCTGAAGCGTCTCGGCCGCGGCGATCACGTCGCCCTCGTCCAGGTAAAGCGGCGTGAAGCCGAACCGCATGATGTCCGGTGCGCGGAAATCGCCGATCACGCCCCGATCGATCAGCGCCTGCATGGCCGCATAACCGTTCTCGAAGGCGAAAGAGACCTGACTGCCCCGTTCCTCCGCATCCCGCGGCGAGGCGAGGGTCAGCGCGGGGCAGCGCGCCTCGACCTCGGCGATGAAGAGATCGCCCAGCCGCTGCGAGGCCGCGCGCAAATCGGCCATGTCGACCCCCTCCCAGACGCGCAGCGCCTCTTGCAGCACCGCCAGTTGCAGCACCGGGGGCGTGCCCACGCGCAGCCGTTCGGTGGCCATGGCGGGGCGATAGGCGGGCTCCATGGCGAAGGGCGCGGCATGGCCCAGCCAGCCCGCCAGTGCCGGGTCGATCCCGCCCACCAGATCGGGGCGGGCATAAATGAAGGCGGGCGCGCCGGGCCCGCCGTTGAGATACTTGTAGGTGCAGCCCACTGCGAAGTCCGCATTCGATCCGGCAATGTCCAGGTCCATCGCCCCGGCGCTATGCGCGAGATCCCAGATCATCACCGCGCCGGCCGCATGGGCGGCCCGGGTGATCCGGTCCATGTCGTGAAGTCGCCCCGTGCGATAATCCACCTGGGTCAGCATGACCACGGCAACCTCCTCGGTGATGGCCGCCTCGACCGCCTCCGGGTCGGGGGTGCGCAGGTCGTGACCCTTGCCGATGGTGCCGATCAGCCCCTGCGCCATGTAGAGGTCGGACGGGAAATTGCCGCTGTCCGACAGGATCACCCGGCGGTCAGGCCGCATCTTGAGCGCCGCGTCCAGCGCCTGGTAGACCTTGATCGACAGGGTATCGCCCGTGGCGACCGACCCGGCGGGCGCGCCGATCAGCGCGGCGATCTCGTCGCCCACCACGCGCGGCAGGTCCATCCAGCCCGCGCTGTTCCAGGCCCGGATCAGCGCCTGCCCCCAGTCCTCTTCGATGACCCGTGTCGCGCGGGCCGCGGCACCCTTGGGCAGCACGCCAAGCGAGTTGCCGTCAAGGTAGATGACCCCCGGCGGGATCTCGAAAAGCTCTTTTCTCGGCAGGGGCACGCCCATATCGCTTGTCTCCGGCTGTGGTTCGACACGGGGGTAGCAAGACCGCGCGCGGATGGAAACACGCGAAGGTCTGGACAGGGGCGGCGGCGCGGCGCAGGCTGCGCCCGACTTGGGGGGAACGCATGGCGGACGACAGCGGCATCGACTGGGAAGACGCCTTCGCCAACGGCGACTATATCGTGGGGGCCGAGGATTACACGCCGCGCTGGCAGGCGGCGGCAGAGGCCTTTCGCGCCCAGGCCCGCGGCCGGTGCGACATCGCCTACGGCGCGGGGTCACGCGCGCGGCTGGACCTCTTCACGCCCGATGCCCCGGCGCGCGGGCTGGTGGTCTTTGTGCACGGCGGCTACTGGCGCGCCTTCGACAAATCCACGTGGTCGCACCTGGCGGCCGGACCGCTGGCGCTGGGATGGGCCGTAGCCCTGCCCAGTTATCCACTTGCCCCCGAGGCCCGGCTTGCGGGGATCGCGGAGCAGGCGGGCCGGGCCGTGGCCCATGCGGCGGGCCTGGTCGCGGGGCCGGTCCGGCTGGCGGGGCATTCGGCGGGCGGGCACCTGGCCACGCGGCTGACCTGCACCGACGCGCCCCTGCCGGCCGAGGTGGCCGACAGGGTCGAGCGCGTCGTTTCCATCAGCGGGCTGCACGATCTGCGCCCGCTGACCCTGCATTCCATGAACGCCGACCTGCGCCTCGACGCCGCCGAGGCCCGCGCGCAAAGCCCCGCGCTGGCCACGCCGCGCCCCGGCATCGCCACGACCGCCTGGGTCGGCGCGGGCGAGCGGCCCGAGTTCCTGCGCCAGGCCGCCCTGCTGGCCGAGGCCTGGGGCGCGCCGCTGGTGGCCGAGCCGGGCCGGCACCATTTCGACGTTATCGACGGGCTGGCCGGCGCCGATCACCCCCTCACGCGGAGGCTGGCGGGCGACTGACAGGGCGATTGGCGCTTTGCGTCACGAAAATCTCGCGCCGGGCCGCGCGCTCAGCCGCGCTGGCGCCTTTCTGCCGCTGACCCTGCTTGGGTCACGTGCGATTTGACCAGACGCCCTGCCCCATGCCCCGCTACCCGCCCACGTCCCCAGGCGCGACCGAGACGGATTTGACGATGGCGTGCAGCGCCGTGCCCTCGGCCAGCTCCAGCACCCTGGCCGAGCGTTCGGTGATCCGCGCCAGCAGGCGCCCCGCGGGCGTGTCCAGCGCCACCATGACCCCCGGCCCGGCCCCCGGCCGCACCTCGGCCACCCGGCCCGGCAGAATGTTGAGCGCCGAGAGCCCCTCGGGCCGCCCCCGCGACAGGATCACGTCATGGGCGGCGATGCGCAGCCGCAGCGCGGTGCCCGCCGCGCGGTCGATTCGAGGCAGGAACAGCCGTTGCCCGCCCGCCTCAAGCTCCGTCAGCCCATCGTCGTGATGCGCCAGCACCCGCGCGGCCAGGATCGCCCCGGCCGCGCGCGGGCCGGTGGGCAGGGCCGCCGGGTCGCCCAGCACCTCGGCCGCCCGGCCCTGGCGCAGCACCCGGCCCTGTTCGAGCACGACGACACTGGTGGCCAGCCGCCCGACCTCGGAGGCGGCATGGCTGACATAGAGGATCGGCACTTCGACCTCGTCCCGCAACCGTTCGAAATAGGGCAGGATTTCCGCCTTGCGCGCCTCGTCCAGGGCGGCCAGGGGTTCATCGGCCAGGATCAGCTGCGGCGCAGCCAGCAAGGCCCGGCCGATGGCCACACGTTGCTTTTCACCGCCCGACAGGGCACCGGGGCGGCGGTCCAGCAGGGGGCCGATGCCCAGCATTTCCACGACGCGGCCCATGTCCTCGGGCCGCGCATCCCGGGGCGCGAACCGGGCGCCATAGGCCAGGTTGCGCCGGACGGTCATATGCGGAAACAGCCGCCCCTCCTGGAAAATATAGCCGACCCGCCGGCGCGCGGGCGGCACGAACAGGCCCCGGTCGGTATCCACAAGCACCCGGTCGCCCAGCACGATGCGCCCGGACTGCGGCCGCGACAGCCCCGCCACGGCGTCGACGATACTGGTCTTGCCCGCCCCCGACCGGCCGAACAGAACGGTCAGCCCGGCGGGGGCCTCGAACCCCACATCGAGCGTGAAATCCGCCAGGGCCTGTTTCAGCGAAACCTCAAGCATCGCGTCCCCCGACACGCGCCGCAACCCGCCGCGACACCCATTCCGACAGCGCCAGCGCCAGCGCGGCCAGAGTGATCGAGAACAGGGCCAGACGCACCGCCCGGGCGCCGCCGCCCGGGGTTTCCAGCGCCAGGTCGATGGCCAGCGGGATGGTCTGGGTCTGGCCGGGGATGTTCGAAACGAAGGTGATCGTGGCGCCGAACTCGCCCATGCCCTTGGCAAAGGCCAGCACGGTGCCCGCGACGATGCCCGGCACGATCAACGGCAGCGTCACGGTCAGAAAGACCCAAGGCCGCCTGGCCCCCAGCGTGGCCGCCGCCTGTTCCAGCTTCGGGTCCACCGCCTCGATCGAGAGGCGCACCGCCCGCACCAGAAAGGGAAACGCCATCACCCCCGAGGCCAGCGCCGCCCCGGTCCAGCGAAAGGCGAAGGTCACGCCGAAGGCCCGGTCCAGCAGCGCGCCGATGGGCCCCTGGGTTCCGAAGGCCAGCAGCAGCAGATAGCCCGTGACCACCGGCGGCATGATCAGCGGCAGGTGCACCGCGATATTGAGCAGTTCGCGCCCCGGAAAGCGCCAGCGGGCCAGCGCATAGGCCACGAACACGCCCGGCGGCAGGATGGCCAGGGTGGCCCAGGTCGCCACCCGCAGCGAGAGGCGCACCGCCTCCCATTCCGCCGGGGTCAGCCAGTCAGTCATGCGTCGGGGCCAGTACGGTGAAACCCTCGGCCTCGAAGATCGCCCGGGCCTGGGCGCCACGCAGATAGGCCAGAAACGCGGCACTCAGCGGGCTGTCGCTGCGCGCCAGGGCCGCGGCGGGATAGACGACCGGCGGATGGCTGCCCTCGGGGAAGGTGCCGACGACCGAAACGTCCGGTTCGGCCCGCGCATCGGTCGCATAGACGATGCCATAGGGCGCCTCGCCCAGCGCCACCAGCGCCAGCGCCGCGCGCACATTGTTTGCCTGCGCGACCTGCGGCGCCACCGCCTCCCACTGGCCCAGCGCGGTCAATGCCGCCTTGCCGTAGAGACCGGCCGGGACCGCCTCGACCAGGGCCATGGCCAGCCGCCCCTCGCCCAGCCGCGCGGGCAGGTCCATGTCGGGGCCGATTTCGACGGGGGCAGCGTCCTCCTGCGCCGCGATCAGGACAATGGCATTCGACAGCAGGTCGACCCGCGTGTCCGGCGCCAGCAGGCCGTCGACCGCCAGCGCGTCCATCCATTCGGAATTGGCCGAGACAAAGACATCCGCCGGCGCGCCCTGCCGGATCTGGCGGGCCAGGGCCGAGGACCCCGCCAGCGCAACGGTGACCTCGTGCCCGGTCGCGGTCTCGAACCCCGCCTCGACCTCGGCCATGGCGTTGGTCAGGCTGGAGGCGGCGAAGACGGTGATTTCCTCCGCGGTGGCCGCGGCGGGGGCCGCAAGAGCAAGGGCAAGCGCGCCCGCGCTGGCCAGGGGCGGACAGGTCATCGGGTTCCCTCCGTGGGGCTGTGGTCGCCAAAGCGTGTCGCAAGGCCACGAACGATAGGTCAAGCCTGATTCCCCTCCCCCGGCCCGGTCTCGGATCGGCAGGCCATCTGCCGCTGCGTTTCGCTAGTGCACAACCAAGCCGCCCGAAAGCACGGCGGTCACGCGGCCCACAACCGGGATCAGCAGCAAACCGACCGTCAGTCCGATCAGCCCGTCCACCCCGGCCATGACCGCCCAGTTGGCAAAGCCGCCGTCAGAGACCGCCGCCGCCACGGTGTGGATCGTGTCATAGGCCAGGTGCCAGCCCAGATCATGCGTGCCATGGACAAGGATGGACCCGCCGACCCAGAGCATGGCCACCGTGCCCACGATCGAGAGCAGCTTCATGACATGGGGCATCCCCTTGACCAGACCCCGGCCCAGGCCCCGGCTCAGCCCGGTGCGGCCTTCGGAGGCCAGCGCCAGGCCGATGTCGTCCATCTTCACGATCAGCGCGACCGATCCGTAGACCGCGGCGGTGATGGCGATGGCCACGACCGCCAGCGTCGCGGCCTCCAGCCAGAAGGTCCCCTCGGGGATCGCGGCCAGCGAAATCGTCATGATTTCGGCCGACAGGATGAAATCCGTCTTGATGGCGCCCCGGACGCGCTTTTCCTCCAGGTGGACGGGGTCGCCCACGTCGAGGTCGGTCTCGACCTGGGCATCGGTGTGCGGAAACAGCCAGTGGTGGACCTTCTCTGCCCCCTCGAAACACAGGTAGAAGCCGCCCAGCATCAGCAGCGGCGTGATCAGCCAGGGCGCGACGGCATTGAGCGCCAGCGCCACGGGCAGCAGGATCACCAGCTTGTTGAAGAAACTCGCCCGCGCGATCTTCCAGATGACAGGCAACTCGCGCTTGGGGTCCAGGCCCTGCACGTATTTCGGTGTCACCGCCGCGTCGTCGATCACCACACCGGCGGTCTTGGAGCCGGCCTTGGCCGCCATGCCCGCCACATCGTCCACACTGCTGGCGGCCAGCCGCGCGATCGCGGCGACATCGTCCAGAAGGGCCAAAAGTCCACTCATCAGGCATTCCCCGGTGTTGTCCCCGACACTCTCACCTGTCCGGGGTGCGGCTGCAAGGTCGGCTTGGCAGCTTTCACGCGCATGCGGCCCTCCCGACGGACCGATTCTCCACCACCTCCAACCTTGCAGGGCGCGATGCGCAGTTAGCGGAAACGCTCGGACAGTCGCGGCCCCGGCGTTAGCGCAAACTTCGGCCGAGCCGGACGTGTTATCGCTAACCTTCTGGCAAAGCGCCATTTTCACGATTGGTATACAACTGAACACCTCGTACAAATCGCCTCGACATTTCCCCGAGGAGCCCCCCATGACCGTCACCATCGGCATCAACGGATTCGGCCGCATCGGCCGCTGCACCCTGGCCCATATCGCAGAGGCCGCCCGTAACGACGTGCAGGTCGTCAAGCTAAACGCCACCGGCCCCATCGAGACCAACGCCCACCTGCTGCGCTATGACAGCGTGCACGGGCGGTTCGGCGGGCCGGTCGATGTGATCGACGGCAAGCTGGACCTGGGGCGCGGCGGCATCGCGGTCATGTCGACCTACGACCCGCAGGAACTGGACTGGGAGGGCTGCGATGTCGTCCTGGAGTGCACGGGGCAGTTCAACGACGGCCGCAAATCCGCCGTCCACCTTGAACGCGGCGCGGGCAAGGTGCTGATCTCGGCCCCGGCGGCCAACGTGGACCGGACCATCGTCTATGGCGTCAACCACCGCATGCTCGACATCGAGGACCGCATGGTCTCGAACGGGTCCTGCACCACCAACTGCCTGGCGCCGCTGGTCAAGGTGCTCAACGACGGGATCGGGATCGAGCGCGGGCTCATGACCACCATCCACAGCTACACCGGCGACCAGCCCACGCTGGACCGCCGGCACACGGATCTCTACCGCGCCCGCGCCGCGGCCATGGCGATGATCCCGACCTCGACCGGCGCCGCCAAGGCCCTCTCCGAGGTGCTGCCGGAGATGGCCGGCAAGCTCGACGGCACCGCCATGCGCGTGCCCACGCCCAATGTTTCCTGCGTCGATCTGACCTTCGAGGCCCGGCGGGACGTCACCGTCGAAGACGTCAACGGGATCGTCGCCGAAGCCTGCGCCGGGCACATCGGCATGGTCATGGCCTATGATCCCGAACCCAAGGTCTCGGTCGACTTCAACCACACGCCGCAAAGCAGCATCTTCGCGCCGGATCAGACCAAGGTCGTCGGCGGGCGCAGTGTCCGCGTGCTGGCATGGTATGACAACGAATGGGGCTTTTCGGCACGCATGGCCGACGTGGCCGGCCACATGGGGCGGCTGATCTGATCCGGCGGGCCACCCGCCAGCCCCTACAGGGCCACCGCCTGCCCCGCTTCCGCACTTTCCTGCGCGGCCAGGCCGATGCGCACGGCCGCCATGCCGTCGGCCAGGGTCACCTCGGGCGCACCTTCGCCGCGCAGCACCGCGTTGAAGCGCTGGTGCTGGTAGAAGGTCGACCCGTTGTGATCCCCTGCCGCCAGAAGCTTGGGGTCCACCGGCACTTCGCTGACCACCGGGCCCTTGGGGGCGCGGGGGCTGATGATCAGTTGCGGCACCGGCGCATCACCCAGCGCCTTGGGCCAGAACCGGCCCGGCCCGGGCACCAGTGCCTCGATCTTGCCCTTGGGGCCGACGGCGCTTATCTCTTCCTGGTATTTCGACCCTTCGGCGAACATGCACAGTTCCAGCATGGCCCGCGCCCCGCCCTTGAAATCGAGGAGGACATAGCCGTTGTCCCAAACGTCCGGCACCCGGCCATCGTAGGTTTCATCCCGGTGGTTGAGGGTCTGGCCCGCGCTGGCCATGACGCGCACCGGCTCGTCGTCCAGGATCAGGCGCATCAGGTCGAAGAAATGACAGCACTTTTCCACCAGCGTGCCGCCGGTGTTGGTGTTGAAGCGGTTCCAGTTGCCGATCTTGGGCAGAAAGGGAAAGCGGTGTTCGCGGATCGTCAGCATGGAAATCCCGCCGGTCGCATGCTCGGCCTGTTGCAGCAGGGCCGCGATGGGCGGCATGTAGCGGTATTCCATGGCCACCCAGGTCGGCGCGGGATAGCTGGTCGCGAGGTCCCCCAAGAAGGCCGCGTCGCCCGGATCGGTGAAAAGCGGCTTTTCGCAAAGCACCGGCAGCGGGCGCAGGTCGCGGATGCGGCGCAGCTGCGCGACGTGCAGGTTGTTGGGGCTGACGATCACCAGGGCCTCGACCTGGCTGTGCAGGATCAGCTCGTCCAGCGTGGCACAGACCTCGGCCGTGCCCGCCAGCGACGCGGCGCTGGCCGCAAGATCGGGCACCGGGTCATAGACCGCCGCCACGCGCCCCTCGGGCAGCAGACCGATGTTGTCAATGTGCTCGCGCCCCATCATGCCGCAGCCGATGATGCCATAGTTGATCATGCCTGTTATCCCTTGCCCAGCCTGCTGATGTAGATGACCTCGGACGGGTCGAACCACGTCCGGGAGAATTCGACGGCCTGCCCGCCCGGGTCGCGGCCGATGCGTTCGACGTAGCCCGCCAGTGCGCCCGCGGGCATCGGAAAGCGCGCCGCGCCCCAGTCGGGCACGGGCGCGAGGCTAACCTTGTCGGTCGCGCTCATGATGACCAGCCCCAGATGCTCGCGGTAGAAGAGATAGAGCGATTCCGAGACATCCGCCGGGCTTATATGCGTCGCACAGGCGCCGTCCAGCCAGATTTCCTCGAGCGCGGCGGGCCGGTCGTCGAGAAAACGCAGCCGCCGGAACCGCCACCCCTGATCCGAGGGGCCGAAGGCGGGCGCGGCGCCGGGTTTCGGGTGCCGCTCGACCGAGAGCAGCGCCGCCGTAGGCAGACCCCCGCCGCCGATCCGTTCCAGCCGCAGCATGGCATAGACCGAAGAAACCGTCGCCCGTGCCCGCACGTAGTTTCCCGACCCGTGAACGCGCTCGATCAGGCCCTTTTTTGACAAGACACCCAAGGCTTTGCGCAGCGTTCCGACAGCAATGCCCATGGCCTCGGCCATCTCGCGCTCGGGCGGCAGGCGGGTGCCGTCGCCCAGCCGCCCCGCAGCGATGTCGCGGATCAGCATTTCGCTGATCTGAACGTATTTTGGCAGCGCCGCCGAGGGTCCACCTTCGGCGGGCTCCCCCGAACCGTCGCGGGCCATTCCCGTGTCCTCCCTGCCCCGTCGATCCCGGGGGCCGTGAAATTGATACACTATTGATGCATCAATCCCCGAGTGCTACGCAAGGGCAAATGCCCCGCCGAATCCGGGGCGAACAAGGAGGAAGGCCGAAATGACCGTCGTGCCCATCACGTCGCCCGACCTCGACGCGCCGGAGGTCAGCTGGTTCTCGGCGCTCTGCGGGGATGACTACCGTTACATGGGCGTGCCAGACAGCGCGCTGGCCCCCACCTGGGAACACTGCCGCAACATCACGCTGGAAGCCGAGAAACAGGGGTTCCGCAACATCCTGGCCCCCTCGTCCTACCAGGTCGGGCAGGACACGCTGTCCTTCGTGGCCGGGATGCTGCCCGAATTGGAGCGCATGAACATGCTGGCTGCGATCCGCTGCGGCGAGATGCATCCGATCATGCTGGCGCGCACCGTGGCTACGCTCGATCACATGGCCAAGGGCAAGCTGACGCTGAACATCATCTCGTCGGACTTTCCCGGCGAAACGGCCGAAAGCAACTATCGCTACCAGCGGTCGCGCGAGGTGGTCGAGATCCTCAAGCAGTGCTGGACCCGCGACGAGATCGACTACGAGGGCGAAATCTACAATTTCAAGGGCCTGCCCACGGACCCGGCCCGGCCCTATCAGCAGAACGGCGGCCCGCTTCTGTATTTCGGGGGCTATTCGCCGGCCGCGCTGGAACTGTGTGGCCAGCACTGCGACACCTACCTGATGTGGCCCGAGCCCAAGGAACAGATCGCCCAGCGCATGAAGGACGTGAACGCGGTGGCCGAACGCTATGGCCGGACGCTGGATTATGGCCTGCGCGTGCATGTCGTCGTCCGCGACACCGAGGCCGAGGCCCGCGACTACGCCGAAAGCCTTGTGTCGAAACTCGACGACGAATACGGGCAGCTGATCCGCGAACGCGCGCATGACTCCGGCTCGCTCGGGGTCAGCCACCAGGCCCGCGCCCGTGAACTGGCCGACAAATACGGCTATGTCGAGCGTCATCTCTGGACCGGCATCGGCCGGGCGCGTTCGGGCTGCGGCGCGGCCATCGTCGGCTCGGCCGACCAGGTGCTCAGCGAGATCGAGGACTACAAGAAAATGGGCATTCGCGCTTTCATTTTCTCGGGATACCCTCATATCGACGAATGTGAGCATTTCGGCCGGCTGGTCATGCCACACCTCGAGACAAGCTCGCTGCCCCAGGAATACGGGCGCGTGCCCCGCGAAACCCCAGACACCCCCCTTTCGGGAAAGAGCCGCAAATGATGGACCGTATCGAGCTGCAACCCGATCTGTCCCTGTCCCGCATCGTCTACGGCATGTGGCGGCTGGGCGACGACAGCGACACCAGCCCCGCCCATGTGCAGGCCAAGATCGAGGCCTGCCTGGACCAGGGCATCACAACCATGGACCAGGCCGATATCTACGGCGGCTACATGGCCGAAGAGGTCCTGGGGGCGGGCCTGACACCCGCGCTCAAGGACCGGATCGAGGTCGTTACCAAGTGTGATATCGTCGCACCCATGGGCCGCTATGCCGATGCATCGGTGAAACACTACGACACCAGCCGCGCGCATATCCTGGCCTCGGTCGACCATTCCCTGCGCCTGATGGGGCTGGACAAGATCGATCTGCTGCTGATCCACCGTCCCGATCCGCTGATGGACCATCACGAGACCGGCGCGGCCCTGGACGAGGTCGTGGCCAGCGGCAAGGTGCGCGCCGTGGGCGTGTCGAACTTCAAGCTGCACGACTGGACGCTGCTGCAATCGGCCATGACGACAAAACTGGTCACCAACCAGATCGAGCTGAGCCTGGGCGCCCACCAGGCCTTCAGCAACGGCGACATGGCCTATCTGCAGGAACGCGCCATCCCGCCCATGGCCTGGTCGCCGCTGGGCGGCGGCGCCCTGATGACGGCCGATGACGCGCTGGGCCGCGCCATGGACCGGGTCGCCACCGCGCAGGGCGTGGACCGCGCCGCCGTGGCCGTGGCCTGGCTGCTGGCGCATCCCGCGCGCATCATGCCGGTCATGGGCACGAACAATATCAGCCGCATCAAGCGCTTCTCGGACGCGCTTGACGTGGACATGACACGCGAGACCTGGTTCGAACTTTACACCGCAGCACTCGGCGACGAGGTGCCGTGACATGGATGGCAATTGGGAACATGACATGAACGGTTTCGCCCCGGACGAGAACCCGCGCGCCTACCGCGATGCCCTCGGCAGTTTCGCCACCGGCGTGACTGTGGTCACCGTGCCCAGCGCCGACGGGCCGGTGGGGATCACCGCCAACAGCTTTGCCAGCGTCTCGCTGGAGCCGCCGCTGGTGCTCTGGTCGCCGGCCAAGGCCTCCAAGCGGTTCGCCTATTTCCACCAGGCCCCGCATTTCGCAATCCATGTTCTGGACAATCACCAGCGCGCGGTCTGCGACGGCTTTACCCGGGACAAGCATGCCTTCGACGGGCTGGACTGGATCACAGGCGACAACGGCGTGCCGAATATCCACGGCTGCCTTGCGCGCTTTGAATGCACTCTGGACGCGGCGCATGATGCGGGCGACCATGTGATCATCGTGGGCCGCGTGAATCACGCGTTCTTCCGCGACGGCCAGCCACTTCTGTTCCAGGGGGGGCGCTTCGTCGGCACCGAGGGCTGACCTGACCCGTGGCGCGGGCCCCGGGGAGGGGGGCCGCGCCGCAGGGACCGGACCACAAGAATGTCCGGCCCGAAAAAGGGGCCATCCCGGCCCCGACAACAGGGAGGAGGGACCGCCATGGCGGTTTTGTTAGGGGTGCTCTGGCCGCTCGAACGGCTCAACACCGGTATCCTGGCCCTGGGTCGGGTGATCGCGGTAATCGCGCTGGCCGTCATGGTCTGCCTGATCCTGGGACAGGTCTTCTTCCGCTACGCCCTGAACGAGGCGCCCAACTGGACCGAGGAAGGCGCGCGGTTCGGCATGATCTGGATGACCGGCCTGATGGCCCCGATCGCCTATCGCCAGGGCGGGTTCGTGGCCATCGACATGCTTGAACGCGCCCTGACCCGGACCCTGGCCACGCTGCTGGGGCTGGGGCTGCTGTTCATCGCGCTCTGGGTGCTGGTGATCGCCTGGGACAAGGGCCTGAACAATCACGTCGACAGCCTGTCGGGGCGGGGCTGCTCGTCCTCGCTGCGCTGGCCCTTCGCGATCGAGATTGGCAAATGTGGCGACAAGTTCGCCAACAGTTATCAATATGCCGGGCTCTGGGTCGGGGTGAACCTGTTGATCCTGGTCAATCTCGAGCTGATCCTGCGCGGCATCATCACGCTTCTGGGCGGCGAGGATCGGCTGAGCGATCTGAGCAGTGACAAGATGGCGGGGGCCGACTGATGCTGATCTGGTTTCTTCCGCTCTTCCTGATCCTGATCATGATCGGCCTGCCGGTGGCCTTCGCCCTGCTGGCCGCGCCCTTCGGCCTGCTGGTGGTCGACGATCAGGCGCGCCAGCTTTCGGTGCTTTATCGCAACCTCTACAACGGGATGGACAGCTTCCCGCTGATGGCGCTGCCCTTTTTCATGCTGGCCGGCGAGATCATGAACCGTGGCGGCATCACCATCCGCCTGGTGGAATTCTCGCAGGCGATCATGGGGCACCTGCGCGGCGGGCTGGCCCATGTGAACATCCTGTCCTCTATTCTCTTTGCCGGGCTGTCGGGCTCGGCCGTGGCCGATACCTCGGCGCTGGGCTCGACCCTCGTTCCGGCGATGGAAAAGAACGGCTATACCCGCAAGTTCGCCGCCGCCATCACCGCCGCCAGTTCCGTGATCGGGCCGATCATCCCTCCGTCGGGGATCATGATCATCTATGCCTATGTCATGGGCGAAAGCGTCGCCGCGCTGTTCCTGGCCGGGATCGTGCCGGGTGTGCTCGTGGGGGTCGGGCTGATGCTCGTGGTGCGGCTGCTGGCCGACCGCTATGACCTGCCCAAGGCCGAACGCATCGTGCGCTCGGACCTGTCGATGAGCCCCACCGAACACTGGGTCAGCTTCGCGCTGCTGCGGATCAACATCGCCGGGCTGCTGATGGCGATCTACTCGGGCCTGTCGGTGCGGCTCGGGCTGGCCACGCTGGATGCCAACGGCGACAAGATCCATGCGGTCAACCTCTGGATCGTCTTCGCCGTCATGCTGGTCTTCGCGCACGGCCTCCTGATGTACTACCGCGGCAAGGTCGGCCATGACTTCCGCTTGGTCTGCAAGAAGGCCGTGGCCCCGCTTCAGACCCCGATCATCATCCTGGGCGGCATCCTCGTGGGGGTCATGACGCCGACCGAGGCCAGCGCCATCGCCGTCTTCTACGCCCTCGTCGTCAGCTTTTTCGTGCTGCGCTCGATGTCGATCCGCGACCTGATCGCGGTGCTGCAACGCTCGGCGCTGGCGACCTCGGCCGTGCTGCTTCTGGTGGGGGCGGCGGTGGCCTTCAAGACTGTCGTGTCGCTGTCATACGCGCCGCAGATATTGACGGACATCATCCTTGGCCTGAGTGAAAATCCATTAATCCTGCTGTTCCTCATCAACATCCTGCTTTTCGTGGTGGGCATGTTCCTCGACGCGGGGCCGGCGATCATCATCCTGGGCCCGATCCTGGGGCCGATCTTCGTGGAACTGGGGGTGCACCCGGTCCATTTCGCCATCATCATGTCGATCAACCTGACCGTGGGGCTGGCCACGCCGCCCATGGGGCTCGTGCTTTTCGTGGCCTCGACGGTCAGTCGCGAAAAGGTCGAGACCATCGCCAAGGCAATCCTGCCCTTCCTGGCGGTGGAAATCGCGGTGATCTTCCTGATCACCTACATTCCACAAATTTCGATGACGGTTCCATATCTCACGGGCTTCCTCGGATGCCCGCCCGAGATCGGCTACATGGCTTGCATAAGCCCAGAGCCACAGATCAACTGACACGACCAGCAAAACGGGAGGAAAACCAAATGCTGAAACATCTCGTCACCGCCGCCACGATCACGGCGGCCTCGGTCGCGGCCCTGCCGGCCGCCGCGCAGGATGAGACGATCACCCTGCGGGCCACCGCCAATTCCAACGAGAACGACGAGGACTATGACGGCCTCATCGTCTTCAAGGACTATGTCGAGGCCGCCTCGAACGGCGCCATCGAGGTCGAGCTCTTCATCGGCACGCAGCTGTGTTCGACCGGGGCGGAATGCCTTGAGGGCGTCTCCGAAGGGTCCATCGACATCTACATCTCGACCTCTGGCGGCGCGGCGGGGATCTTCCCTTATGTGCAGGTGCTCGACCTGCCCTACCTCATGGCCAACGACCGCGTGGCCGAGCGCGTGCTGCGCTCGGATTTCGTGCGCACCATGCGTGACATGGCGCTGGAAGATTCCGGCGACACCATCCGCCTGATGACCATCGGCAACACCGGCGGCTGGCGCAACTTCGCCAACACCCAGCGCCGCATCCAGACGCCCGAGGACATGGAAGGCCTGAAGATCCGCACGGTGGTCGCCGACCTGCCGCAGGAACTGGTCAAGGCCCTGGGCGCCTCGCCCACGCCGATCCCCTGGCCCGAGCTGTTCACCAGCTTCCAGACCGGCGTTGTCGACGGCTCCAAGAACGGCATCACCGACATCATGGGCATGAAGTTCCCAGATGCGGGGCTGCAATACCTCACCCTCGACGGCCACGCCTACATGGGTGCGCTGTGGTGGATGAACAACGAGACGTTCATGGACATGGACGAGACCAACCGCCGCGTCGTGATGGATGGCTTCTACGCCCTGCAGCAGGCGACCTTCGCTTCGCCCAAACGCAAGTCGATCGAGGCCTACAACGCCTTTGTCGAGGGCGGCGGTGATCTCTACGTGCCCACGCCGGAGGAAAAGGCCATGTTCGCCGAGGCCGCCGCGCCGGTGCAGGACTGGTTCCGCGAGAACGTCGATGGCGGTGACCGGATCCTCGATTCCATGCTGGAATCCGTGGACCAGGCCGAGGCCGAACTGGCCGAAGTCTACGACGAAGACCTCGAGTAGGACCCGTCAGGTTTCGCGAAAGGGCCGCCCCTGGGGCGGCCCTTTTTCGTTCGCGGGCGCGTCGCGGCCAACCACGACCCGGGTGGCCGACAGGCCAGAGGCCCGCCCCGGCCTATTCCGCCCTGTCGCGCAGCTTGCGATAGAGCCGCCGGTTCAGCGCGATGAACTCCGACATCGCCGATCCGACCCCGCCGGACTGGCGCCCCTTCAGGAACAGAAATCCCGAAAAGCCCCCCAATGCCGCGCCCAGGGTGTCGATCATAAGGTCGGTCATGGTATCGTCCAGCCCGGACTTCTGCATGTTCATGCCGAAAACCTGGTCCATGGCGTATTCGAAGATCTCCCACAGTGCCCCGATGGACAGGGCCACCGCCGCCGAGAGCACCGCCAGCGCCCAGGGCGGTGCGGCGTAGCGGTCCCCCTCGAAGAGCATGAAGATCATCAGGAAGGCCATCGCCGCGATGGCCAGCGCCGAGAGGAAATGCAGCACCACGTCCCACCACCAGAACCGCTCGTAGAAATCCGCGACCTCGCCCAGAAAGAGCGTGGCGAAGAGGAAGATCGCGATGGCCGAGAGGATCGAGCCCGGCAGTTCCAGGCCAAAGAACCGGGCAAAGCGGGCCGGGGCGAGTGTCAGCACCAGGGTCGAGGCGGCCACGAAGACCGGCATCCACTGGCCGGTGGCCAGGCCGGTCAGGATCTCGACGATCAGGACGCCCTGGATCACCAGGACCAGCAGCGGGCCGCGCGGGCGCATCATGGGGCCTCCGAAACAGGTCTGACCTGCCCTATATAGGAGGCATGACAGGAACCGAACCCCTCAGACTGGGCAGTTACAACATCCGCGCCGGGCTGGGCAGCGATCTGCGGCGCGACCCGCTGCGCGTGCTGTCGGCCATCGCCGCGCTCAAGGCGGATATCGTCGCCCTGCAGGAGGCCGACCACCGGATGGGCCGCCGCCCCGCCGCCCTACCCCTCGACGCGATCGAGGCGCAAACCGGGCTGCGCCCCTGGCCCGTGGCCGAGAGCGCCGCAAGCCTGGGCTGGCACGGCATCGCCCTGCTGGCCCGCCCGGGGCTGGACGCGCGGGCGATCCACCGCGTCCCGCTGCCCGGGCTGGAGCCGCGCGGCGCCATCGCCGCCGACCTGCCGGGCCTGCGCGTGGTCGGCGTGCACCTGGGCCTGCTGCGGCGCAACCGGCGCCAGCAGCTGGACCACCTCCGCGAGGCGCTGGAGGCGCTGCCGCCCCTGCCAACGGTGATCCTTGGGGATTTCAACGAATGGAGCCGCAAGACCGGGCTGGGCCGCCTGGCGCGGCACTACACGGTGCTGACCCCGGGCCGCACCTTTCCTGCCCGGCTGCCCGTGGCCGCGCTGGACCGCATCGCCCATTGCGATCACCTGCGCGTCACCCCGCTGGAGATCCCGGCACGGGCCAGGGGGCCGCATCCCTCGGACCACCTGCCGATTCTGGCCGAGGTGGCGCCGGTGTGAGGGGCGGAAGGCAGCTTTGCACAGCTTTTTGGGTTTGCAGAGTTGACATAGATAGGGCGCTCAAAATTCTCTGCACGCGTTGACCTGTCGCCCGGGGCCGGAATGGCACCGCAGGTGCCCGGCCCCTCGCCAGACCGCCCGCACGGGCTGGCGATTGGTAAAGCTGGGTGCTTCGATCAGGTCTCTTTCGGATTCGGCTGCCATAAAGTGCTTCGGAACAGCCCTCCGATCGCCATCCCGCGGTCTCGCGAGGGGCCGATGGCAACGGCAGTTCCGGGGCTGGCTGCGGCCAGTGGTGCGCTTGCGGAACAGTTCCGTCCGACCACGCAGCCCCCTACCGGAACGGGTACATCCAGGGCTTGTAGTCGTCGATCAGCACCTCGGCGCGGGCGCGCTGATCCTCGGTCATGCGCGGGGTCAGTTCCTCTATGGAGATCACCGCGTCGGGGTCGCCGCCGATGGCCGACAGCCCGTACCACAGGTAGGCGCGCACCAGGTCGGGTTCGGGGATGCCCCGGCCCACCTCGTAGTACCAGCCCAGTCCCGACTGCGCGCCGGGATGCCCCTTGAGCGAGGCGCGCAGATACCACTCGAAGGCGCGTTCGTCGTCCCGGTCGACCCCCAGCCCCAGGGCATACATCACCCCGATCAGCTCTTCGGCATCGGCATTGCCCGAGCGCGCCAGCACGCGGAACTGGTCCATGGCGGCCTCGAACTCATTCGCCTCCATCAGGTCGCGCGCCTCTTCGAGATCGGCGGCGGAAACAGGGGTTGAGAGCATCGCGAAACATGCCACTATCAGGACATGCAGGTGCGGTGTTCCCCAGGCTTTCCAAAGCTGTTCCATCTTGTCCTCTCCGGTCTTCTGGCCCTGGCGGGCGCGGCCCGGGCCGACCCGCTGACGCTGGATGATTTCGTGGACACGGACCCGGCGCAAGCCCGGATCGGGCAGTTGCTGTTCTACGACCCCATCTTGTCGGGCAACCGCAATATCTCTTGCGGGACCTGCCACCATCACGACCACGCCGGCGGCGACGGCCTCAGCCTGGGCATCGGCGAGGGCGGCTCGGGACTGGGCCCCGAGCGCACCCCCGGCACCGGCGCAGACCGCATCCGCAAACGCATCCCCCGCAATGCCTCCGCCCTGTGGAACCTCGGGCACCGCTCCGTCGAGGTGCTGTTCCACGATGGCCGGCTGGAAGTCTCCGACCAGTTCGGCAACGGCTTCGACACCCCGGCCGAGGAATGGTTCCCCGCGGGCCTGGACCATATCCTGGCCGCGCAGGCGCTTTTGCCCATGACCTCGGAATTCGAGATGGCCGGCAACGTGGGCGAGAACCAGGTCATCGGCGCGGTGCGCGACCGCATCGACCTGGGTTGGCCGATCCTGGCCAAGCGCGTGCGCACGATCCCCGAATATGGCGAGATGTTCGTCGATGCCTTCGCGCATATCGACCATCCCAGCGAGGTGACGATCGTCGAGATCGGCAATGCCATTGGTGCCTTCGTCGCCTCGGAATGGATCAGTATCGACAGCCCCTATGACGCCTGGCTGGCCGAGGGCACGCCCCTGCCCGCGGATGCCGAGCGCGGGCGGCAGCTGTTTTTCGGCTCGGCCCGCTGCGCGACCTGCCATTCCGGGCCGCTGTTCACCGATCAGGATTTCCACGCCCTGTCCCTGCCCGCCTTCGGGCCGGGGCGGACAAGGCTTTTCGACCAGGTCTCGCGCGACCTGGGCCGGATGAGCGCAACCGACCTGCTGGAAGACGCCTACCGGTTCCGCACGCCGCCCCTGCGCAATGTCGCCCTGACCGCGCCCTATGGCCACAACGGCGCCTTTGCCACGCTCGAGGCGATGATCCGCCACCACGCCGACCCCAAGCAAAGCCGCGCGGCATGGCAGCCCCGGCAGGCCCGGCTGCCGGATGTCCCCTGGCTGGCCCCGGCGGATTTCGCGATCCGTCAGGACCGCCTGGAGATGCAGCGGCAAAAGGCCCGGCTGGACATCCGCCCCGTGGCGCTGACCGAGGCCGAGATCGCCGAGATCGCCGCCTTCCTGGAAGCCCTGACCGGCGAAACGGCCGCCGACCGCCCCCTTGGCGTGCCTGACAGCGTGCCCAGCGGGTTACCCGTTGACTAGCACCTCGGCCAGCGGCCGGCGCGCCCGTGGCGGCGCGGGGCCGGACGGCTTGCCGAAGCGCACCGCCTGGATCAACCGCCGGTCCGGGGCCAGGCCGAAGCGCGTGCATATCTCGCCGTTGGTCGCAGGATGGTCCGCCAGCGCCGCCATGGGCCAGCCCGCCATGCCAAGCTGCGCCGCCTCCAGGCACAGGCGCAGGTAGGCGCGGCCGCTCTCCACTGTGGGTTCGCTGCGCGGGCGATGGAACAGCGCGATCACCGGGGCGCTGCGGGTGGCCGCGGCCTCGGCCGTCAGCCGCGGGGTCAGCCCGACGGCCTCCAGCCCCCGCCAGAGCGGGCCGAACACCAGCGGCAGCGCCGCCGCCCGTACCCGGGTCAGGTTCAGCGCCGCCCGGTCCATCCCGTCCAGGCGGGCGCGGGGGTGACGGGGCGACAGGCGCATCCAGTTCACCAACTCGCGGCGCAGGCCCGCGTCGCGCAGCCCCTGCAGGCTGGCCCAGTCGTTGCGCTCGGCCAGCCAGGACCGGCCCTTGTCATCCAGCACCAGCCGCGCATCGGAACGCGACCAGCCGTAAAGCTCCATCGGGGCCGCATCGAACGACCCGCGCCAGGTGAAGCGATGCTCAAGCTGACGGTGCAGCGGATACTCGGCGGCCCCTTCGACAAAGTGCAGATGCGCCACGGTTTCCAGCCCCCGGCCTCGGTGGAACCGCGGGGACTGGGCCAGGTCCACCTCGGCCCCGATGCCGTGGGCCGAGAGCGCCAGCACCATGGCCTCCAATGCGGCCCCGCAGCCCAGCGCCGTGGCGCGGCCCTCGGGATCGCTGGCCGGCAAGACATGGCGCGTGTCGCAAAAAAGCGTCGCTCCCGTGGCCCCCAGCGCCCAGCGTGCAGGCTGGGTGTTGTGGGCGCTCGGAGACAGCCCGGCGCGGACCACACAGGCCTCAAGAACCGCCCGGGCGATCATCGGCGCACACCTTGGCACGCCGGCCTGCACAGCATGTCACGGCGGGGCCCCTCCCGCGGCACTGGTCCCGTCATTTTGGCGTTCCGCCCTTCCCCTATCGAAAGGCACGTTATGCAACCTTGATGCGACAGACAAGCCGGGAAAGCCCGCCGAACAGCCCGCCCGGGATTTGACGCGGGCCGGTGCGCGAATTAGAACAAAGAAAGAACACTTGCCAAGGATTCCCCATGCGCTGCGCCCCGCCCCCCGCCAGAACCGCCGCCGAGCTGCTGTCCGACCGCACCCGGGGCACGGGTGAATCCCCCGACTCCCCCACCCTGACCGAGATCTTCGCCGACACCGCCAGCGACGGTGGCCCACTGGGCTTCATGCTCACCCAGATTGCCCCCGAGGACGGCCCGGTCCTGTGGATCAGCGACCGGCTGTCGCGGCACGAGGCCGGGCGGCTCTGCATCGCCGGGCTGCCCCGCCCGCTGGAGGTGATCGCAGTGGATGTGAACCGCCCCATCGATGTGCTCTGGGCCATGGAACAGGGGCTGGGCTGCGGCGTGCTGGGCGCCGTGGTGGGCGAGGTCTGGGGCGACCCGCCGCAGCTGGATTTCACCGCCACCAAGCGGCTGGCGCTGCGGGCCGAGGCGCATGGCGTCGCCGCTTGGCTGATCCGGCGCGCGGCGCATCCGAACCTCTCGGCGGCGCGCAAGCGCTGGCGCCTGGCCTCGCTGGCCGCCCTGCCCGACCCAGACGATCACCGCGCCCCCGGCGCCCCACTCTGGCGGGCCGAGCTGTTCCGCAGCCGCTGGGGCCGCCCCGGCGACTGGGTTGCGCGTGCCACAGCCCAGGGCGGCTTGCACCTGGATCACCGGGTCGAGGCCGACGCCGCCCCGTCCCGCGCCGCCGAACACTGACCGGAGGCGCCCATGAGACACGAGGACAAGCTGCCCGTCCTCTTGCAGACAGTTCAAAGCGCGCCGCACCGGAATGCGGCCCAGCCCGTGGCCCCCGCCTGGCGGGCCGGAACCGGGGTCGAGGCCACGCGCCAGCAGGGCCGTGGGCAGGCGTGTGTCGCCGCAGGCGCAGTCGCCCCGCCCGCGGAGGAGACGCCGCGCGATCCGCTGGCCCGGCGTATCGCCGCGCTGCACCTGCCGACGCTGGCCATGGATCGCTACCTGCGCCACTGCGACCGGACGGGCGCGCCGGTGCCCCAGGATCTGCCCCTGGCGCTGGCCGTGGACGGCCCACACGGCCCCGTGCTGCATGCCACCAACCGCGCCGCGCGGCTGGCGGGGATGCGCCTGGGCGAACGGGTCGTGGACATGCGCGCGCTCTGCCCCGAGTTGCAGGTCGAGTTCGCCGATACTGCCGGCGACCGGGCGATGCTGGCGCGGCTCATGCTCTGGTGCCGCCGCTGGTGCCCCTGGACGGCCCTGGACGGCGACACCGGGCTGGTCATGGACACCACCGGCTCGGATCACCTCTGGGGCGGCGAGGCGGCGATGCTGCGCGACATCGAAGAGAAATTCTCGCTCATGGGCCTGTCCTGCGACCTGGCCATCGCGCCGACCCATGGCGCGGCCTGGGCGCTGTCGCGTCACGGCGGGCTGCGCGAGACCTGCCAGGGGCCCGAGCTGGCGCAGCGCATGGCGCCCCTGCCCGTCGCTGCCCTGCGGCTGACGCCGGATACGGTGCTCCTGTTGCAGCGGCTGGGGCTGAAGACCGTGGGCGATCTGGCCGCGGTGCCGCGCCGGGCGCTGGCGCGGCGCTTTGCGCGGGCCGCTCTGCCGCAGAACCCGCTGATGCGGCTGGACCAGATGATGGGGCGGCTGGCCGAGCCGGTGCAAAGCCCCGACGACCCGCCACGGTTCGCCGTGCAGTCGCGCCTGCCCGAGCCGGTGGTGGACCCCGAACCGCTGCTGCCGGAGCTGGCCCGCGAACTCTGCGCCGGGCTGGCCGCCGAGGGCATGGGCGCGCGCCGCGTCACCCTGACGCTCTATCGCACTGATGGCGAGGTCGCGGCCCTGTCCGTGACCACCGCGCGGGCCAGCCGCGCGGCCGACCACCTGCTGCGGCTTTTCGAGGGGCGGCTGGAGCGGCTCGACCCCGGCTTCGGCTTCGATCTGGTCACCCTGGAGGCCAGCGTGGTCGAGCAGCTGGACATGGTCCAGACCCGCATCGACGGCCATGTCGACCAGGACACCGAACTGGCGCGGCTGATCGACCGGCTCTCGGCGCGCTTCGGCGCCGAGCGCATCACCCGCCCCGCCCCCAAGGACAGCCTTATCCCCGAGCGCCGCGAGCGCTGGCAATCGGCCATGGTGCCCGCCGCCGAAGCGCTGGCGCCCCCGCGCAGCCCGCGCCCGCTGCGCCTGCTGGACCCGCCCGAGGAAATCCGCGTGCTCTATGCCGTGCCGGACGGCCCGCCCGTGCAATTCGTCTGGCGGCGGCTGACCCACAAGATCACGCGGTTTGCCGGGCCGGAACGGATCGCGCCGGAGTGGTGGGCCGATCGCCCCACCGCCCGGCTGCGCGATTACTACCGGATCGAGACCCAGCACGGGCGCCGCTACTGGCTGTTCCGCGAGGGACTGGCGGACGATGGCCGTGGCGGTGCGCCGCGCTGGTTCCTGCATGGGGTCTTCGCATGAGATGCCGCGCCATATCGGGGGCTCTGCCCCCGTCGGCCATAGGCCGACTCCCCCGCGGTATTTTCTACCCAAAGAAACGGGGCGCGCGGGATGCCTGAAAACGATCATCAACATAAGCGCCGCACCCTGCCCGAGGGGGGCAATTTCACCGAGACCCCGCCCGCGCCCTTTGTCGAACTGGGGGTGGCCAGCTGCTTTTCCTTCCTGCGCGGGGCGTCCGACGCGGTGGATCTGGTGCAGGAGGCCCGGGCACAGGGGCATCATGCGCTGGGGGTCACGGACCTGAACACCTTCGCCGGGGTGGTGCGGCTGCACGTAGAGGCGAAAAAGGCCCGGCTGCGCCCGCTGATCGGGGTGCGGCTGGCACTGGTCAGCGGCGAGGCCTTCCTGGCCTATCCGACGGACCGTGCCGCCTATGGCCGCCTGTCGCGGTTGCTGTCGAAGGGCAAGATGCAGGACACCGAGGGCCGCTGGCAGGCCAAGGGCGCCTGCGACATCACCCTGGCCGACCTTGCCGCGCATTGCGACGGCGTGATCCTGATCGCCGTGCCGCCCGAGAACCTCGACGGGTTTGCCCGCGCCCTGCCGGGCCTGAAACGGCGGCTGCCGGGGCTGGCCTACCTGGCGGCCTCTTACCTGTATCGCGGCGACGACCGGGCGCGGATAAACCGGCTGGACCGGATCGCGGGGCAGCACGGGCTGCGCCTGCTGGCCACCAACGACGTGCACTACCACGCAGCCAATCGCCGCCCGCTGCAGGACGTCATGACCTGCATCCGCGAAAAGACCACGCTGGCCCGTGCCGGGGCGCTGCTGCATCCCAATGCCGAACGGCACCTGAAATCCCCCGCCGAGATGGCACGCCTGTTCCGCGAATGGCCCCATGCCATCGCCGCCACCCGCGCCGTGGCCGATGCGATTTCCTTCGATCTGGGCCAGCTGGCCTATGAGTATCCGCGCGAGGTCATCCCCGCCGAGACGACGCCCCAGGCCTATCTCGAAGACCTGACCTGGGCGGGCGCGGCGCGACGCTATCCGGACGGGGTGCCGGTGGCGACCCGCGCCACCCTGGAAAAGGAACTGGCGCTGATCGGCAAGCTGGACATCGCGCGCTATTTCCTGACCATCCATGACATTATCAACTTCGCACGCCAAGGCGTTGAAAAGCCAATTCTTTGCCAGGGTCGCGGATCGGCCGCGAATTCCGCTGTCTGCTATGTGCTGGGCATCACGGCGGTGGACCCGGCCCGGCACCAGCTTCTGTTCGAACGCTTCATCTCGGAAGAACGCAAGGAGCCGCCCGATATCGACGTGGATTTCGAACACGAGCGCCGCGAGGAGGTGATCCAGCACATCTATGACAAGTATGGCCGCGACCGCGCCGGGCTCTGTGCGACCGTGATCCATTACCGCCCGCGCTCGGCCGTGCGCGAGGTGGGCAAGGTCATGGGCCTGTCCGAGGATATCACCGCCGCCCTGGCCAAGACGATCTGGGGCAGCTGGGGCAAGGACGTGGGCGCCGATCACCTGGCCGAGGCCGGGCTGGACCCTGCCGACCCGCTGATCCGGCGCACGGTTCTGCTGGCGCAGCAGCTGGTGGGCATGCCGCGCCACCTGTCCCAGCACGTGGGCGGCTTCGTGCTGACCGACGGGCCGCTGGTGGAGACCGTGCCCATCGGCAACGGCGCCATGGCGGACCGCTCCTTCATCGAGTGGGACAAGGACGATATCGACGCGCTGGGAATCCTCAAGGTGGATATCCTGGCCCTGGGGATGCTGACCTGCATCCGCAAGTGTTTCGACCTGATTTCAGCGCACTACGGGCAGGACTTCACCCTTGCGGATGTGCCGCAGGACGACCCGCGCGTCTATGACATGCTGTGCCGCGGCGATTCCATCGGCGTCTTCCAGGTGGAAAGCCGGGCGCAGATGAACATGCTGCCGCGCCTGCGCCCGCGCGTATTCTACGACCTGGTGATCGAGGTTGCCATCGTCCGCCCCGGCCCGATCCAGGGCGACATGGTCCACCCCTACCTGCGGCGCCGCAACGGCGAGGAAGAGGTCAGTTATCCCGCCCCCGGCGCGCCCCATGACCCGGCGGAACTCAAGCATATCCTGGGCCGCACCCTGGGCGTGCCGATCTTCCAGGAACAGGCCATGAAGATCGCGATCGAGGCGGCGGAGTTCTCGCCCGCCGAGGCGAACGAGCTGCGCAAGGCCCTGGCGACCTTCCGCGCGCGCGGCAGCATCGACACCCTGCAGGACAAGATGATCGGGCGCATGGTCGCGCGCGGCTACGAAGAGGATTTCGCCCGGCGCTGCTTCGACCAGATCAAGGGCTTCGGCGAATACGGCTTTCCCGAAAGCCACGCGGCCAGCTTCGCCCTGCTGGTCTATGTCTCGAGCTGGCTGAAATGCCATTACCCGGCGGCCTTTGCCGCCGCGCTGCTCAATTCCCAGCCCATGGGCTTCTACGCCCCGGCCCAGATCGTGCGCGATGCCCGCGACCATGGCGTGACCGTGCGCCCCCCGGATGCGAATTTTTCCCAATGGGACAATACCCTGGAACCCGATGCTGACGGCATGGCCCTGCGCCTGGGCCTGCGCCAGATCAGCGGGCTGCGCGCCGGGGCGGCGGCGCGGCTGCTGGCCGCGCGCGACGCGCCTTACGCCGACCTCGGGGCGTTGCAGACCCGCGCCGGGCTGCGCGGCGCCGAGATCCGCAAGCTGGCCGAGGCGGATGCGCTGCGTTCGCTGTTTCTGGATCGCCGCCAGGCCTTGTGGGAGGCCAAGGCGCTGAAGGACGCCCCCGATCTGCCGCTGTTCAACGGCGCGGCGGACGAGGGCGCCGAGCCGCCGGTGCCCCTGCCCGACATGCCCGTGACCGAACAGGTCGTGGCCGATTACCAGACATTGCGCCTGTCGCTGAAGGCGCACCCGCTGTCCTTTTTGCGCGCCGCGCTGGCCCGGCAGGGCTACGCGGCCTGCGCCGACCTGGCCGACAGCGGCAACGGGCAGGCGGTGCGGCTGGCCGGGCTGGTGCTGATCCGCCAGCGGCCCGGCTCGGCCAAGGGGGTCTGCTTCATCACGCTGGAGGACGAGACCGGCACCGCCAACCTGGTGGTCTGGCCAAAGGTGCTGGCGCGGTATCGCAAGGTGGTGATGCAGGCGCGGCTGCTGGTGGTGCACGGGTATGTCCAGCGCGACGTGGACATCATCCACGTGGTGGCCCAGCATCTGGAAGATCGAACGGATGCGCTGCAGCGGCTCGCGCCCGACGGGCTGACGCCGCAGCTGTCGCGCGCTGACGAGGTCACGCGCCCCCTGCCCGGGCCCGGCGCGTCCCATCCGCGAAACGCGCAGATCATCCCCAAGAGTCGCGACTTTCACTAGCGCCAGCACCCGCCCGGCCCGGGCGCGATACCGGCACCCAGGCCGCGTTTCTTCGGACCCGGAAATATCCCGGGGTGAATTGGCCGCAGGCCAAGAGGGGCAGCGCCCCTCAGGCCTTTTCCTTCTCGGCCAGCACGCGTTCGGCGCCCGCCCGGGCCAGCGGGGTCAGCCCCTCGCCGCCGGCCTCGAGATGCGCGCGCAGCTGCTCCAGCATCCGCGGCTCCCAGAAATCGCCAAGGTGCGCGGCCACGCGCCCTGCCTTGTCCGCCTCGGGCTGGCTTTCGAAGAACGTGGCGATCTGGTTCGCCATCCGGACCATCTTCTCAGGCGACATCGTCATCCTCCTCTGTCACCCGCTCGGCATGGGTGAATATCTCGAATGTCTCGTCCCGCGCCAGCGCGATCAGGGTCAGCCCCGCGGCCTCGGCGGTGCGCACCGCCAGCGTGGTCGGTGCCGAGACGGCGGCGATCACGCTCGCTCCGGCCATCGCGGCCTTCTGGACCATCTCGACCGAGACACGGCTGGTCAGCACCACCATCCCCGCGCTGCAATCGCCCATGGCACCGATCAGCTTGTCCAGCGCATTGTGCCGGCCCACGTCCTCGCGCACTGCCACGATCCCCTCACCGGGCCGATAGAGCCCGGCCCCGTGCACCGCGCGGGTGCGGTCGTGCAGGGCCTGGCCCGCCCGCAGCGCGGCCATGGCGCGGGTCACGTCCGGGGCCGCGACGCGCACCCCCTCGCGGACCACCGGCAAGGCGCGCACCACCTGGTCGAGGCTGTCCACACCGCAGAGCCCGCAGCCCACCGGCCCCGTCATCGCCCGGCGACGGGCCATCAGCGCGGCGGCACGATCTTCGGGCAGCCACATGCGCACCTCGATACCGGTGGCATGGGTCACGACCTCGGGGGCCTCCTCGATCTCGTCGCTCTTGGCCAGCCCCTCGGTCACCGTGAAGCCGCGCCCGAAGTCCGCCAGATCGGCGGGCGTGGCCATCATCACCGCCTGGGTGGTGCCGTTGTAGACCAGCGCGACCGGCACCTCCTCGGGCAGCGCCCGGGTGCCGGCAACCGCGCGCCCCGCCTGCATCACCCGCGTGCTGGCCGCGCCCGCGCCCGTCATTCCGCCGCCGGAAGGATCCGCCGCGATTGCGCGGCCTGGGCCTCGTAGTCCTCCTGCCACTCGGTCGGCCCGTTCGAGGGGCTGACCTGCACCGCCGTCACCTTGTATTCCGGGCAGTTCGTCGCCCAGTCGGAATAGTCCGAGGTGATCACATTGGCCTGCGTGCCCGGATGGTGGAAGGTGGTATAGACAACCCCCGGGCTGACCCGGTCGGTGAGCGTCGCGCGCAGGGTGGTTTCGCCCGAGCGGCTGGCCAGCTTGACGAAATCGCCCTCGGTCACACCGCGCACTTCGGCGTCATGGGGATGGATTTCCAGCAGGTCTTCCTCGTGCCAGACGACATTGGCCGTCCGGCGCGTCTGGGCGCCCACGTTGTATTGCGACAGGATGCGCCCCGTCGTCAGCAACAGCGGAAAGCGCGGGCCGGTCTTTTCATCCGTGGCCACGTATTCGGTGATCATGAAGCGGCCCTTGCCGCGCACGAACCCGTCGACATGCATCAGCGGCGTGCCCTCGGGATGCGCCTCGTCGCAGGGCCACTGGACGCTGCCCTTTTGATCCAGCACCTCGTAGGAAACACCCGAAAAAGACGGGGTGGTGGCCGAAATCTCGTCCATGATCTGGCTGGGGTGGGTATAGGTCCAGCCCGGGCGCCCGGCCTGTTGCAACATGGCATTGGCCAGAAGCTGCGTGACCTCCCAGTCGGCATAGCCGTTGCGCGGCTTCATCACCTCGCGCACGCGGTTGATGCGGCGTTCGGCATTGGTGAAGGTGCCCTCTTTTTCCAGGAAGGTCGAGCCGGGCAGGAAGACATGGGCGTAATTCGCCGTCTCGTTAAGGAAGAGGTCATGCACGATGACGCAGTCCATGGCCGCCAGCCCTGCGGCGACGTGTTTCGTGTCCGGGTCCGATTGCAGGATGTCCTCGCCCTGGCAATACAGCCCCTTGAAGGTGCCCTCGACGGCCGCATCCAGCATGTTGGGAATGCGCAGTCCGGGTTCGGCGTCGATCTCGACGCCCCAGGCCTGCTTGAAGATGTCGCGGACCTCCGAATTCTTGACGTGGCGATACCCCGGCAGCTCGTGCGGGAAAGACCCCATGTCGCAGGACCCCTGCACGTTGTTCTGCCCGCGCAACGGGTTCACCCCCATGCCGTTGCCGCCGACATTGCCGGTCAGCATCGCGAGGTTGGCGATGGCCATCACGGTGGTCGACCCCTGGCTGTGCTCGGTCACACCGAGGCCGTAGTAGATCGAGCCGCGCCCGCCGGTGGCATAGGTGCGCGCCGCCGCGCGCAGATCCTCCGCCGGCACGCCGGTCAGCATCTCGGTGGCCTCGGGGCCATGGCGCGGGTCGCTGACGAACTCGACGTAGTGCTGGAACTCCTCCCAGTCGCAGCGGTCGCGGATATAGGCCTCATCATGAAGGCCCTCGGTGACGATCACATGGGCCAGCGCCGTGACCACGGCCACATTGGTGCCCGGGCGCAGCGGCAGGTGATGCGCCGCCTCGACGTGGCTGGACCGGACCAGGTCGATGCGGCGCGGGTCGATCACGATCAGCTTGGCGCCCTGGCGCAGGCGCTTTTTCAACCGGCTCGCAAAGACCGGGTGGCCATCGGTAGGGTTGGCGCCGATGACGATGGCGACATCGGTTTCCTCGACGGAATCGAAGTCCTGCGTCCCCGCACTGGTGCCATAGGTCTGGCCCAGGCCATAGCCCGTGGGCGAATGGCAGACCCGGGCGCAGGTGTCGGTGTTGTTGTTGCCGAAGACCGCGCGCGCCATCTTCTGCACCAGGAAGGTTTCCTCGTTGGTGCAGCGCGACGAGGTGATAACGCCGATGGACTTCTGGCCATGGGTCTCCTGCAACCCGCGCATCTTCCGCGCGGCAAAGCCGATCGCCTCGTCCCAGCTGACCTCGCGCCAGGGCTCATCGATCCGATCCCGGATCATGGGGTTCAGAATACGGTCGGAATGGCTGGCATAGCCATAGGCAAAGCGGCCCTTGACGCAGGAATGCCCCCGGTTCGCCTTGCCGTGCTTGTAGGGCACCATGCGCACCAGCTCGTCGCCCTGCAACTCGGCCTTGAAGGAACAGCCCACCCCGCAGTAGGCACAGGTCGTCACGACCGAGCGTTCCGGCGTGCCCAGCTCGATCACGGATTTCTCCTGCAGGGTCGCGGTCGGGCAGGCCTGCACACAGGCCCCGCAGCTGACGCAATCCGAGGTCAGGAAATCGTCCAGCGCGCCGCCGGCCGACACCCGGCTGTCAAAGCCGCGGCCCTCTATGGTCAGGGCAAAGGTTCCCTGCACTTCCTCGCAGGCCCGCACGCAGCGGCTGCAAACAATGCATTTGGAGGGATCATAGGTGAAATAGGGGTTGGACTCGTCCTTGGGCATATACTGCGGGTTCGCGTCCCCGCCCGTATCGCGCGCCTCGAAGTGGTTGACGAAGCCGCCTGCCTCGGGCTTCTCGTAGCGCACATCGCGCAGGCCCACGGCGCCGGCCATGTCCTGCAACTCGCAGTCGCCATTGGCCGCGCAGGTCAGGCAATCCAAGGGATGATCGGAAATGTACAATTCCATCACCCCCTTGCGCGTCTTGCGCACCTTGGGCGATTGGGTATGCACAACCATGCCCTCGGCCACCGGCGTCGTGCAAGAGGCGGGCGTGCCGCGCCGTCCCTCGATTTCCACCACGCAAAGCCGGCAGGAGCCGAAGGCCTCCAGGCTGTCGGTGGCGCAGAGCTTGGGCACCTGGATGCCCGCCTCGGCGCTGGCGCGCATCACGGATGTCCCCTCGGGCACCTGCACCTCGAAGCCGTCGATGCTCAGCGTGACGGTCTTGCCGGACTGCGACGCGGGCGTGCCCATGTCCATCTCGTCGTGGGGAATGACAAAATCCTTCATCGCATCGCTCCCGTCTTCATCTTGGCCTGTAAACTCCGGGGGGAGTCGCCGCCTTGGCGGCGACGGGGGGCTGGCCCCCCATCGGTCGGATTTGCGCAGCAAATTCGAAACATCATTCTGCGGCCTCCTTGCGGGTCGCGAAATCGTCGGGATAGTTCTCAAGCGCCGAAAGCACCGGATAGGGCGTCAGCCCGCCCAGCGCGCAGAGCGAGCCGTCGGTCATGGTCTCGCACAAATCCACCAGCAGGCCCTTCGCCTCCGTGTCGCCTTCAGCGATCCGGTCGATGGTCTCGACCCCGCGCACCGCGCCGATGCGGCAGGGCGTGCACTTGCCACAGCTTTCGACCGCGCAGAATTCCATGGCAAAGCGCGCCATCTGCAGCATGTCCGCCGTATCGTCGAAGACCACCACCCCGGCATGGCCGATCAGGCCGCCCTGCCCGTCGAACTCCTCGTAGGCGAAGGGCGTGTCGAATTTCTCGGGCGGCATGTAGGCGCCCAACGGCCCGCCCACCTGCACCGCCTTCACGGGCCGCCCGCTGGCGGTGCCCCCGGCCACGTCACCCACCAGCTCGCCCAGCGGCAGGCCGAAGGCGGTCTCGAACAGCCCGCCGTATCTCACGTTGCCCGCGATCTGGACGGGCATGGTCCCCTTGGATCGGCCCAGCCCGAAATCGGCGTAATGCTGCGCGCCCTTCTCGAAGATCACCGGCACGGTGGCCAGTGAAATCACGTTGTTGACCACGGTGGGCTTGCCCAGAAACCCCTCCAGCGCGGGCAGCGGCGGCTTGGCGCGCACGATGCCGCGCTTGCCTTCCAGCGAATTGAGCAGCGAGGTCTCCTCGCCACAAACGTAAGCCCCGGCCCCGACACGGATTTCCATGTCGAAGGCCCGGCCCGATCCCAGCACGTCTGCCCCAAGAAGGCCCCGCGCCCGGCCGATGCGGAGTGCCTCTTGCATGACCGCGATGGCCTCGCGGTATTCCGAGCGCAGGTAGACATAGCCCTTGGTCGCGCCCACGGCGAGCCCGGCAATCGCCATGCCCTCGATCAGGGTGAAGGGATCGCCCTCCATGATCATGCGGTCGGCGAAGGTGCCGCTGTCGCCCTCGTCGGCATTGCAGACGATGTATTTCTGGGCGGCCGGCGCGTCGTGGACGGTCTGCCACTTGATGCCGGTGGGAAACCCGGCCCCGCCGCGCCCGCGCAACCCGCTGTCCTTGACCTCGTCGACGATCTCTTGGCCGGTCATGGCGATGGCTCGGCGCAGGCCCGCCAGCCCGCCATGGGCCGCATAGGCGTCAAGGTCCAGCGGGTCGATCAGGCCGCAGCGGGCGAAGGTCAGCCGGGTCTGGCGGGCAAAGAAGGGGATCTCCTCGACCGGGCCCAGGCTATCCAGCCTGCCGTCCAGAAGGGCGGGCACATCGGCGGGGGTGACAGGGCCAAAGGCGCGGCGCGTGCCGCCCTCCTCGATCTCGACCAGAGGTTCCAGCCAGATCATGCCGCGGGTGCCGTTGCGAATGACGGTGACATCGACGCCGCGGGCCGCGGCCTCGGTGGCGATGGCAGCGGCCACCGCGTCGGCGTCCAGCGCCTTGGCCGCGCTGTCGCGGGGGACGTAGATCTTCATGCCAGCGCCTCCTCGATCTTGGCCGCGTCGGCGCGCCCGATCAGGCGGTCGCCGACCATGGCCGCGGGGCCGCAGGAACACAGCCCAAGGCAATAGACCGGCTCGACCGTGACGCGGCCATCGGGCGTGGTGCCGCCCCAGTCCAACCCCAGCTTGTCCAGCACCGCCTGCGACAGGGCCGCGCCGCCCACCGCCTGACAGGCCTCGGCGCGACAGATCTTGAGCAGGTGATGCCCGGCCGGGGCCTTGCGGAAATCATGGTAGAAACTGATCACGCCATGCACCTCGGCGCGGCCAAGGTTCAGTTCCTGCGCGATCAGCGGCACGGCGCCTTCGGGAATATGGCCGAAGGCCTCCATCACCGAATGCAGGATCGGCAGCATCGGCCCCTCTTGCCCGCGATGGCGGGCAAAAATCTCGGCCATGGTTTCCGGCAGGGGGGCATCGCTCATGACGGGCGCCTTTCTTTAACCTTCCCCCGCGTGATGCGCCAAGTTGACAGGCAAAGCAATATCGACATTCCGTCATGTGATAGGGCCTGCCTATCAATCGACACCCTTGTCCGAAAGCGACCGTGCCGCGCCCAGAAGCGCCCTGAGCACCGGCGTCATGGGCTCGCGATGGGGCGCCACCAGCCCCACCATATGCGCCGCGTCCGGGTTGACGATGGGCACGGCCGCCAGATCGCCGGCCTTGAGGAATATTTCGGCGGCCTTGCGGGGCAGAATCGTAACCGAGTCGCCGCGCAGGACATGGCTGACAAGCACGATGGTCGAGGAGGATTCGACCCGTGGATCGACCGTCACACCCGCCTCGGACAGATGCTGGGTTATGATGCGCCGGTTCTGCATGTCCGGTGTCAGCAGGCACAGCGGCACCCCATCCAGATCGGCCCAGCCCAGCCCGTCGCGCAGCAACGGGTGCCCCGGGCGTGCCACCAGCACGTAGCGTTCGGCGTAAATCGGCTGGGTCGCCACACGGCCCAACGGCTCGTTGTCCAGGTAGGTCAGCCCGGCATCGACCTGCAGGTTCTCGACCAGTTCGAGTATCTCCGCCGAGGTGCGGGACAGCACCGTAAAGCGCACATTGGGATGGGTGCGCGCAAAGCCCTCGGTCAGGTCCGCAACCAGAGTCAGCGCAGTGGGAATGACGGCGATCGCGAGGTTGCCCGACAGCCCCTCGCGGGCCACGCGCATCTCGTCGCGCAGAGCCCGGCTGTCGGCAACGATGCGCCGCGCCCAGTCCAGGGTGCGCTGGCCCTCGGGTGTCAGCCCGCGAAATCGCGACCCGCGCCAGACCAGCATCACTCCCAGCTGGTCCTCGAGCTGCTTGATCCCGGCAGACAGGGTCGGCTGGGTCACGCCCATGGCCACCGCCGCCTTGCCGAAATGCTCTTCCCGCGCCAACGCGATGAACATTTCCAGTTTGTCGATCATGGGACGCCCTTTCGATAGAGACCCCCTATGATAGCTGTGCCAAAGCCCCCGGGCAAACCCCGGTTATTCGAACATGGTGCGCAGGTTGGCGCTCTGCGTCACCCCGATCTGCGCCTTGTGGTCGCGCAGAAAAGCCCCGGCGGCCCGGCGCCCCGATGCCTTGAGCTGGGCGATGACCGAGGGCACGGCGACCGTCTTGGTTGCGACCGAAAGGTCATTCATCAACCCGTCGTCGGCGATCATGTGGATCAGCGGGCGTTTCATCACGCCCTCTTCCATCTTGCCCTCGTCCAGCAGCCGCTGCACGAAATCGATGGCCCGCAACTCGCGCAGCAGCGAGGAATTGAAGCTGATCTCGTTGATGCGGTTCTGGATCTCGGTCGGCGTGCGCGGCAGCTGGTCGCGGTGCAGCGGGTTGATGTTGACCACCACGATATCCTGCGGCAGCTCGGGTTCGAACAGCGGGAACAGGGCCGGGTTGCCGGTATAGCCGCCATCCCAGAAGGCCTCGGTGTTGCCGGTCTCGGGGTCCTCGACCTCGACCGCCTGGAACAGCGTCGGCAGGCAGGCCGAGGCCACGATGGCCTGCGTCGTGATCCGCTCGCCCGAGAAGACCCGGATCTTGCCGTCGCGCACCTGGGTGGCGCAGACGAAAAGGGCCGGCCCGTCCTGGGCGCAGACCCGGCCGAAATCGAATTTCTCGACAATAGGGGTCAGTGGATTGCGGTAGAGCGGCCCCCAGCCGTAGGGCGACATCATCCGACCCAGCATGTCGCTCCAGACAAAGCCCGGCGCGTATTCCAGCGCGCGGCTGACATAGCCCGGGTCGGGCAGCCAGGCCTGCATCCAGTCGCTGATGCCATCGGCCCCGGTCGCGCCGATCTTCTGCCACAGCCAGTCCAGCGTCTCGCGCGCGCCCGCGTGCCCGCCCGCAAGGAACCCGGATTTCAGCGCCGCCCCGTTCATGGCCCCGGCCGAGGTGCCCGAGATCGCGGCGATCTCCAGGTCATCCTCTTCCAGCAGCCGATCGAGAACGCCCCAGGTAAAGGCCCCGTGGGCACCGCCGCCCTGCAGGGCGAGGTTGATACGCAGCGTCACGCCCGGCCCCTCACAGCGCGGTCCAGCCGCCATCAACCGAGATCGAGGTCCCGGTGATCTGCGCGGCGGCGTCGGAGCACAGGAAGATCGCGGTGCCGCCCATCTGTTCGACCGTGGCGAAATCCTTCGACGGCTGGCGCTTGAGCATGACCTCGCGGATCACCGTCTCGCGGTCCATGTCGTATTCCTTCATGGTGTCGGGGATCTGTGCCTCGACCAGCGGGGTCAGCACGTAGCCCGGGCAGATGGCATTGGCGGTGATCGGCTCTTGGGCGGTTTCCAGGGCCACGGTCTTGGTCAGGCCCATGACGCCATGCTTGGCGGTCACATAGGCGGATTTGAAGGGCGAGGCGGTCAGCCCGTGGGCCGAGGCGACATTGACGATGCGCCCCCAGCCCGCCTCGCGCATCATCGGCAGGGCGGCGGCCGTGGTGTGAAAAACCGAGGACATGTTGATGGCGATGATCGCGTCCCATTTGGCAGTCGGGAACTGATCCACCGGCGCGACATGCTGAATGCCCGCATTGTTGACCAGGATATCGCAGACCCCTGCCTTGTCGATCAGGGCGCGGCACTGGTCGGCATCAGCCATGTCGGCCTGAATGTAGCGGGCGGTAACGCCGTGGTCCCGGGCGATCTCTTCGGCCAGGGCATGGTCTGCCTGGTCATCGGTATAGGAATTGAGCACGATATCGGCCCCGGCCCCGGCCAGTTCCCGGGCAATCCCGAGCCCGATGCCCGAGGTCGAGCCGGTGATGATGGCGGTCTTGCCCGCAAGCGAGACGGTATAGGGCATGGTGCGGCTCCTCATTGCTGCTGTGCGGCGAAACTATCGACTGTGCCGCACAATGCCAGTCCGAATCCGGGCCGGGGCGCGATGCATCTTCAATGGGACCGAGAACGACGGATGCCGCGCTGCGACCAAACCGGTTTGCGTGGTGCCCCCAGAGAGACTCGAACTCCCGACCCACTGATTACAAATCAAAATTTGGCGTCAAACAGTGCCTAACACTGCAAAACTATCGCGGCAAAAAATTTCCATGCAACACAAGACTTTCCTTGCAATGTTAGGGATTGTTCCTAACTTGGGGTAACGGTGCA
>JAVLCA010000081.1:0-3312 GCA_031581025.1 Salibaculum sp.
GGTGCAAGGTCGAACGCCGCGCCCATGCGCGCCAGCATCTGCGCGTCCACCGCATCGGTCTTGGCCCTTGTGCCATGCGCCTCGGCGAACCGACGCGCTTGAAGCGGGTTCACCTTGACCAGGGGAAACGTCTTGCCAAGCGCCGCCTCGAAGGCCTTGTGATACGGCCCCGTCGGCTCGAACACGATCCGTGCCACCGGTGCCTTGCCAAGCCACTTGCTCAGGGCCCGAAATCCTGCCGCCGAGTTCTCGAAGCGCTGTGCCGCGCCATCTTCCAGCCGGAAGGCATCCAGATGGGATTTCGAAATGTCCACGCCAATGGTATGATCTGTCATCTTCGCCATGTCCTATGCTTGTCATGCGTGATTTGTCACACGCGTATCCGTTCAGGCCCTTTGGTGAAGACGGCGGCTGATCATACTCCCAAACGGTCCTTCACGACCAAACACGTTACGATCCCGCCGCCGCCGCTGCACGGCATGTTTGAGGTGCCGGGCAGCGGCTCCTTTATATCCCAGGAGCCGGGTTCAGCGTAAGACAAGCAAGACAACGAGAATGTCATCTCCTTCGCGGGTCAGCCTATCCATCGGATCGACAAGGCGTTCCGGCGGGCCGTGGAGCGAGCCGGGTTGGAAGATGTAACCCCTCACACGCTCAAGCACACGGCGGTGACCTGGGCATTCATGAAGGGGATGAGTTTGGAGATGGCCGTGGACTTCTTCGCCACCTCGCGAGAGACCTTGGAGAACGTCTACCGGTCGTATCACCCCGATGCCCAGCGTGAGGCGGTGGAGATCATGGACCGCACGATCTAGGCCCGATGTCAGACCTTCAGCGAAACCGAAATCCGAAGGGCGACTCGTGGCTCCGGTTTTTGGTTCTTGAAGAACGAAACACCAACAGGAACCGCCTGAAACCTTGCGGATTTCATTGCGGCCGTTCGACGGTGATTTCTGAGGGGCCTTGTTTTTTTGGTCGGAGTGGCAGGATTCGAACCTACGACCCCTGCCTCCCGAAGACAGTGCTCTACCAGGCTGAGCTACACTCCGACCGTGGCTCGCGGGTTACTCTTGCCGGTCGGGTTTTGCAAGACCGATTCTGCTGTCGGGATGCTTGCCGATAAAGCGCAGGAACGGGCCCACGCGCAGGTAGGTTCCGGTATCGGGGCGCGACCGGGTCCGCAATACTGGCGTGGTCCGGGAATGGGTGCCGCTGCTTTCGCGCAGCACGATATAGAGCCCCGAAGCAATGATCAGCGCACTGCCGATCAGGGTCGGGCGGTCGATGGTCTCGCCGAAAAACTGGTAGCCGTAGAAAGACGCCCAGATGATCTGGGAATACTGCATCGGCGCGATGATGGCCGCCTCGCCCGCCTGGTAGGCGGCGATGACCAGCCGCCCGGCGGCGAAGGCGAAGATCGCGATCAGCGCCAGAAGACCCAGATCCTCGATCGGCATGGGCTCGTAAAAGAAATAGAGGGCCACCCCCAGAAGGCCGAAATTCGCCACCATGGGATAGAGCATCATGACGACGGGGCGTTCATCCGCGCCGATCTTTCGGACGATGACCGAATTGAAGGCACCGCCCACCGCAGCCGTGAGCGCAGCAAGATGGCCCGCACCGATCTCGGTCGTCCCGGGCCGCAATACCACCATGACACCGCCCAGCCCGATGATCACCGCCATCCAGCGGCGCAGGCGCACGGTCTCGCCCAGCATCGGGATCGCCAGAACGGTGATAAGCAGAGGAGCCGCGAACAGGATCGCATAGGTCTGCGCCAGAGGCAGCACCGAGAAGGCGAAGAAGGCCCCCAGCGCGGTCAGCACGGTGGCGATGGTCCGCAGCGCCATCCACCATGGATGCACGGGCACCAGCGTGCCCGGCGAGGAATCCCGCATCAGCATCAGCGTGGCGAGCGGAAAGCTCAGCAAAACCGAGAAAAAGAGGATCTGAACGGGCGAGTAACTCGTCCCTAGCGTTTTGACGAAGACATCATGGGTGGCGAATATCCCGAAGGCCATCAAGGCGAACAGGGCGCCACGCAGGTTTGCGGACATGGGGCCGATCCTCTGGTTTCAAAGGATGTTAGCACTAACGTCGCGGCACGAAAAAGGGGCGGCCCCGAAGCGCCGCCCCATCGGCCGGCAATCGTCTCAAAGACTGGCGTTCAGTGCCGCGACGACCGCGTCGCCCATCTCGCTGGTCGTGACGGGCTGGACGCCCTCTTCGCCCAGAAGATCAGCGGTGCGCTTGCCCTCGGCCAGCACCTGTTCCACCGCCTTTTCCAGGCGGTCCGCTTCCGTCCCGAGGTCGAAACTGTAGCGCAGGGCCATGGCGAAACTGAGGATGCAGGCGATTGGGTTGGCCTTGCCCTGGCCGGCGATGTCGGGGGCCGAGCCATGCACAGGTTCATAAAGCGCCTTGGGCCGGCCGTTCGCCATGGGTGCGCCGAGCGAGGCCGACGGCAGCATGCCGAGGCTTCCGGTCAGCATGGCGGCCGCATCCGACAGAAGATCCCCAAACAGGTTGTCGGTGACAATCACATCGAACTGCTTGGGCCAGCGGCAAAGCTGCATCGCGCCAGCGTCTGCATACATGTGCGACAGCGCGACGTCCGGGTAGTCCGCGTCATGGACCCTCTGGACGACCTCGCGCCAGAGGATGCCGGACTCCATCACGTTTGCCTTCTCCATGGAACAGACCGTGTTGCCCCGTTTCCGGGCCAGCTCGAAGGCCGAGCGCGCCACGCGCTCGATCTCGCTTTCGGTGTAGCGCTGGGTGTTGATGCCCACACGTTCATTGCCTTGCTCGAAGATTCCGCGCGGCTCGCCGAAATAGATGCCGCTGGTTAGTTCGCGCACGATCATGATGTCGAGGCCAGCCACCACGTCCTTCTTGAGACTGCTGAAATCGGCCAGCGCGTCAAAGCACTGGGCCGGACGCAGGTTGGCGAAAAGATCCATTTCCTTGCGCAGGCGCAGCAACCCGCGTTCAGGTTTCACGCTGAAATCCAGATCGTCGTACTTAGGGCCGCCCACGGCGCCCAGCAGCACCGCATCGACGTCCTGGGCGCGGGCCATGGTGTCGTCATGCAGGGGTGTGCCATGCGCGTCATAGGCGGCGCCGCCGACAAGATCCTCTTGCACGTCGAAGGCCATGGCGCGCTTGTCGCCATACCAACCGATGATCTTCTTCACCTCGGTCATGACTTCAGGGCCGATGCCGTCACCGGCAAGGATAAGCAGAGAGGGCGTGGTCATCGTGTCTGGTCCTTTGCGCTTTGCGTCCGGCATCGCCTAGCCGAGCCCCCGC